>NZ_JBEOVB010000015.1:0-212189 GCF_040295245.1 Streptomyces sp. NPDC002884
GCCGCGCTGCACCGTGGACACGTCCACGCCGCAGTCCCGCAGTCCGGTGAGCAGTGCCTCGCCGAAGGCGTCGTGCGAGGTGCGGGAACAGAAGGCGGTGGGGGAGCCCAGGCGGCCGAGGGCGACGGCCGTGTTGTAGGGGCCGCCGCCGGGTGCCGGCCGGAGATCCGCGAGGGCGCCCGTGCCCTGCGGCACCAGGTCGATCAGGGCCTCACCGGCGACGACGATCACAGGGCGGTTCCTTTCGCTGGCTGTCCGCGACCCCTCACCGGGCGAGCCGCAGGCCGGGAAGCTACCCCATTTCGCGGTTCACTCCCAGTCCCAGCCGATGCCGACCATGCCCGACCGCACCCGCGGCTCGACGAGGTGCACCGAGCGGTGCCGGCCGCTGAGCGGCAGCTCCTGGCGCCCGCCGCGCGGGGCCGCCGCCGAGTGCTGGGTGAACCGGTGGCAGCGCACGGGCAGGGCGTTCTCGGCGAAGCGGATCTGGAGGGCGTACTGGCCGCCCGCCGCGCCGAAGCCGCGGACGTACTCACGGGACACGTCGGCGGTGCCGTCCTCGACGGCGTAGCGGAAGAGGAAGGTGTCGCCGGCCCTCAGCCGGGTGTCGAAGAGGAGTTCGGCCACCAGCACCCCGGTGTCGTGGTGGCTGCGGACCCGGCCGGCCCGGCAGTTCTCCAGGGCCCGGACCGTCATCCGTTCCGGTGCGCAGCCGGGGTCGCCGTGATGGACGGCCACGAAACGGTCGACGCCGTCACGGTGGGCCCGCACGATGTGCTGGGACTCGCGCCCCAGCAGCTCGCGGCGCGACCCGATACGGACCCGCTCGTGGTGGCCCAGGGTGTGCAGCCCCCCGTCGACCGGGCACTCCAGTTCGCCGAGCAGTTGTTCGAGGATGCCGGAGGCCTCCAGGAGCGAGCGGTAGGAGCGGCCCGCGGACTGTCCGGCCGCCGTGCCGCCGTCCCCGCCGTCGGGCTCCGCGAGCAGCCGGATCAGGGACTCGTCCGGCAGGTGCAGGATCTCCTCCAGCGCACGCACGGCGCGCAGCGACTCGGGGCGCTGCGGCCGCCGGGCGCCCTGCTGCCAGTAGCTCAGACTGGTCACGCCCACCTTCACCCCGTAGCGCGACAGATGGTGCTGGACGCGTTGCAGGGGCAGGCCACGGGCGGCGATCGCGGCACGCAGCGCCACATGGAAAGGACCGCCTCGCAGGGCCGTGTCCAACTCCGCGGAGGTGGCGTCGACGGCGGCGTCCGCGTGCTGTGTGGCGTGCGGCATGCAGGGGCCTCTCTGTGAAAGCTCACGACGGCTGGTCGGACCGTTCGTGTGGGTGGTCGGGGCCTTTCCGGCGTCGCCGGAGCTCCTTCACATCCGTAGGGCGGCCCTCAGGGCCCGAGTTCCCCCGCATTGAAGCGTGTTGACCAAGTCCCGACAACACCTGATGCCCGAGTGGCACGTGCGTGTGGCCGAGTCGACGCCTGCGCGTCCCGCACCCGGTGCCCCGCCCGTCCACAGCCCTCCCGGACACCCGGCCGTCGTCCACAGCCCGCCGGAGTGTCACCCCGCGCCAGTAGGGTGTGAGACATGGCCGACCCCTCCAGCTACCGCCCCAAGCCGGGACAGATCCCGGACTCCCCGGGGGTGTACCGATTCCGCGACGAGCACCGCCGGGTGATCTACGTCGGAAAGGCGAAGAGCCTGCGCCAGCGCCTGGCGAACTACTTCCAGGACCTGTCCGGGCTCCACCCGCGCACCCGCACCATGGTGACCACGGCCGCGTCGGTGGAGTGGACGGTGGTGTCCACGGAGGTCGAGGCGCTCCAGCTGGAGTACTCCTGGATCAAGGAGTACGACCCCCGGTTCAACGTCAAGTACCGCGACGACAAGAGCTATCCCTACCTCGCGGTGACGATGAACGAGGAGTTCCCCCGGGTCCAGGTGATGCGCGGCCACAAGAAGAAGGGCGTCAGGTATTTCGGACCGTACGCACACGCGTGGGCGATCCGGGACACCGTCGACCTGCTCCTGCGGGTCTTCCCCGTGCGCACCTGCTCCGCCGGCGTCTTCAAGAACGCCACCCGCACCGGCCGGCCCTGTCTGCTCGGCTACATCGGCAAGTGCTCCGCGCCGTGCGTCGGCCGGGTCTCCGCCGAGGACCACGAGGAACTGGCCGACGACTTCTGCGACTTCATGACGGGCCGCACCGGCACCTACCTCCGCCGGCTGGAGAAGCAGATGAGGGAGGCGGCCGAGGACATGGAGTACGAGCGCGCCGCCCGCCTGCGCGACGACATCGAGGCCCTGAAGAAGGCCATGGAGAAGAACGCGGTCGTGCTCGCGGACGCGACCGACGCCGACCTGATCGCGGTCGCCGAGGACGAGCTGGAGGCGGCCGTCCAGATCTTCCACGTCCGCGGCGGACGCGTACGCGGCCAGCGCGGCTGGGTGACCGACAAGGTCGAGGACGTCACGACCGGCGCCCTCGTCGAGCACGCCCTCCAGCAGCTGTACGGCGAGGAGCGGGGCGACTCCGTCCCCAAGGAGGTCCTGGTCCCCGCCCTGCCCGAGCAGGTCGAACCCGTCCAGGAGTGGCTGACCGAGCGCCGCGGGTCCAACGTGTCGCTGCGCATCCCGCAGCGGGGCGACAAGAAGGCCCTGATGGAGACCGTCGAACGCAACGCGCAGCAGGCGCTCGTCCTGCACAAGACCAGGCGCGCCTCCGACCTGACCACCCGCTCGCGTGCCCTGGAGGAGATCGCCGAGGCCCTCGACCTGGACAGCGCGCCGCTGCGGATCGAGTGCTACGACATCTCGCATCTCCAGGGCGACGACGTGGTGGCCTCCATGGTCGTCTTCGAGGACGGCCTCCAGCGCAAGAGCGAGTACCGCCGCTTCCAGATCAAGGGCTTCGAGGGCCAGGACGACGTCCGCTCCATGCACGAGGTGATCACCCGCCGCTTCCGGCGCTACATCGCCGAGAAGGAGCGGACGGGGGAGTGGACCGACGGCGAGAACCCGCTCGCCGACACCACCGCGCAGGCCCTCACCGACGCCGCCGAAGCCCCCCTCGCCGGCAGCCTCAAGGACGACGACGGCCGCCCCAAGCGCTTCGCGTACCCGCCGCAGCTCGTCGTCGTCGACGGCGGACAGCCGCAGGTCGCGGCGGCCAAGCGGGCGCTGGACGAGCTGGGTATCGACGACATCGCCGTCTGCGGCCTCGCCAAGCGGCTGGAAGAGGTCTGGGTGCCGGACGACGACGACCCGGTCGTCCTGCCCCGCAGCAGCGAGGGTCTCTATCTGCTCCAGCGCGTCCGTGACGAGGCCCACCGCTTCGCCATCACCTACCAGCGCACCAAGCGGGCCAAGCGTTTCCGCGCCGGCCCCCTGGACGAGGTGCCCGGCCTCGGCGAGACGCGCAAGCAGGCACTGATCAAGCACTTCGGCTCGGTCAAGAGGCTGCGGGCCGCGACGGTCGACCAGATCTGCGAGGTGCCGGGCATAGGCCGCAAGACGGCCGAGACCATCGCCGCGGCCCTCGCCCGGGCGGCATCGCCCGCCCCCGCCGTGAACACGGCGACCGGAGAGATCATTGATGATGAGGAACCCGGTACGACGGTGGGTTCCCCCGGAGATCCCGTGACGACGGGCGCCCCGGAAGAACGACGGGGGCAGGAGACATGACCGAGCACGACGCACACCCCACACCGGAGCAGGAACAGGCGCCCACTACTGTGCCCACAGCCGCGCCCCAGCAGGGACCCAGGGAACCGGGCGAGGATTCCACCACGCCCCCCGCGGTCCCCGACAGCCCTCAGCAAGAAGTACGCCAGGAAGACGGAGCACAGGTGAGTACGGACGTCACGCCGCCCGGGATCCCCGACGCGGCCATCCCCGAGCTGGTGATCATCTCCGGCATGTCCGGGGCCGGCCGCTCGACGGCAGCCAAGTGTCTGGAGGACCTCGGCTGGTTCGTCGTCGACAACCTCCCGCCCGCCCTGATCCCCACCATGGTGGAGCTGGGCGCCCGCTCCCAGGGCAACGTGGCGCGGATCGCGGTCGTCGTCGACGTCCGCGGCCGGCGCTTCTTCGACAACCTCCGCGAGTCCCTCGCCGACCTCGCGTCGAAGAGCGTCACCCGGCGGATCGTCTTCCTGGAGTCCTCCGACGACGCCCTGGTGCGCCGTTTCGAGTCCGTGCGCCGCCCGCACCCCCTCCAGGGCGACGGCCGCATCGTCGACGGCATCGACGCCGAGCGCGAGCTGCTGCGCGAGCTGCGCGGCGACGCCGACCTGGTGATCGACACCTCCAGCCTCAACGTCCACGAACTGCGCGCCAAGATGGACGCCCAGTTCGCCGGTGACGAGGAGCCCGAGCTGCGGGCCACGGTGATGTCCTTCGGCTTCAAGTACGGCCTGCCGGTCGACGCCGACCTGGTCGTGGACATGCGCTTCCTGCCCAACCCGCACTGGGTCCCGGAGCTGCGCCCCTACACCGGCCTCAACGAGGAGGTCTCGGCGTACGTCCTCAACCAGCCCGGCGCCAAGGAGTTCCTCGACCGGTACGCCGAGCTCCTCCAGCTGGTCGCCGCGGGCTACCGCCGGGAGGGCAAGCGCTATGTGACCATCGCGGTCGGCTGTACGGGCGGCAAGCACCGCTCGGTGGCCATGTCGGAGAAGCTCGCCGCGCGTCTCGCGGCCGAGGGCGTGGAGACGGTGGTCGTGCACCGGGACATGGGACGGGAATGACAGGACGTTCTCCGCGGCTCGGCCGACTGCGCAGGAGCGCCTCCGACGGGCGTGTGGTCCGGCCGGTCGAGGCGCGCGGCGGCAAACCGCGCCGCCGCGGCACCCAGCCCAAGGTCGTCGCCCTCGGCGGCGGCATGGGGCTGTCCGCGTCGCTCACCGCGCTGCGCCGGATCACCGGCGACCTCACCGGTGTCGTCACGGTGGCCGACGACGGCGGTTCCAGCGGACGGCTGCGTGAGGAGCTGGGCGTGCTGCCGCCCGGTGACCTGCGCAAGGCGCTGGCCGCGCTGTGCGGTGACGACGACTGGGGCCAGACCTGGGCCCGGGTCATCCAGCACCGTTTCCAGTCGCAGGGCGAGATCAACGGCCACGCGGTGGGCAATCTGCTGATCGTCGCCCTCTGGGAGCAGCTCGGCGACCACGTCCAGGCGCTGGACCTGGTCGGCAAGCTGCTGGGCGCGCAGGGGCGTGTGCTGCCCATGTCCGCCGTGCCGCTGGAGCTCCAGGCCCTGGTCAAGGGGCACGATCCGGAGCGGCCGGACGACGTCGACACGGTCCGGGGACAGGCGACCGTGGCGTTGACGCCCGGCGAGGTGCAGTCCGTGCACCTGGTGCCGAACGACCCGCCGGCCGTTCCGGAGGCGGTCGACGCCGTCCTGGACGCCGACTGGGTGGTGCTCGGGCCCGGTTCCTGGTTCTCCTCGGTCATGCCGCACCTGTTGGTGCCGGATCTGCTGGACGCCCTCATGGAGACGAGGGCGCGCCGGGTGCTCTCCCTGAACCTCGCCCCGCAGCCCGGAGAAACCGACGGCTTCTCCCCGCAGCGTCATTTGGAGGTTTTGGGACGACACGCCCCTAAACTCGCCCTGGACGTGGTGTTGGCCGACGTGGCCGCCGTGCCCGACCGCGACTCGCTGACCGACGCCGCCAAACGGTTCGGGGCCGCGGTCGAGCTGGCGCCGGTGGCCCGGCCCGACGGAACCCCGAGGCATGACCCGGAGCTGTTGGCTGCCGCGTACGACCGTATTTTTCGGATGCATGGAAGGATCGGCCCATGGCGATGACGGCAGCGGTGAAGGACGAGATCTCCCGGCTACCCGTCACCCGGACCTGCTGCAGAAAGGCGGAGGTCTCCGCCATTCTGCGGTTCGCCGGCGGCCTCCACCTGGTGAGCGGGCGGATCGTGATCGAGGCGGAGCTGGACACGGCGATGGCGGCCCGCCGGCTCAAGCGGGACATCCTGGAGATCTTCGGCCACAGCTCGGAACTGATCGTGATGGCCCCCGGCGGTCTGCGCCGCGGCTCGCGCTATGTGGTCCGGGTGGTCGCGGGCGGTGACCAGCTGGCCCGGCAGACGGGACTCGTCGACGGGCGCGGCCGCCCGATCCGGGGTCTGCCCCCGCAGGTGGTCTCCGGCGCGACCTGCGACGCGGAGGCGGCCTGGCGCGGAGCCTTCCTGGCGCACGGCTCACTCACCGAGCCCGGCCGCTCGTCCTCCCTGGAGGTGACCTGCCCGGGCCCGGAGGCCGCGCTCGCGCTGGTCGGCGCCGCCCGTCGGCTGTCCATCGCCGCGAAGGCCCGAGAGGTGCGCGGGGTCGACCGGGTCGTGGTCCGTGACGGGGACGCGATCGGCGCGCTGCTCACCCGGCTGGGCGCGCACGAGTCGGTGCTGGCCTGGGAGGAGCGCCGGATGCGCCGCGAGGTGCGGGCCACGGCGAACCGTCTGGCGAACTTCGACGACGCCAACCTGCGCCGCTCGGCGCGTGCGGCCGTCGCCGCCGGGGCCCGCGTCCAGCGCGCCCTGGAGATCCTCGCGGACGAGGTGCCCGAGCATCTCGCGGCGGCCGGCCGGCTCCGTATGGACCACAAGCAGGCCTCCCTGGAGGAGCTGGGTGCGCTCGCCGACCCGCCGCTGACGAAGGACGCGGTCGCCGGCCGGATCCGCCGACTGCTGGCGATGGCCGACAAGCGCGCCTCCGATCTCGGTATCGCGGGCACGGACGCCAACCTCAGCGACGAGCTCGCCGACAATCTGGTCGGCTGACCCGACAGTTCTGCTGACGGTTCGTCAAGAGTGCCGGTGGTGTCGCCCGTTCGGGTGACACCACCGGCGTTTGCGTGGCTATGAGGCGCTCTTGACTGGATCATGAACTGTCATGAGCCTGGCAGAGTTCGCTGCTGGGGCGAACTCAGGCTAGGGGGGTTCATGAGACGAAGAGCGAGATCGATCCTCGCTGTCGGCGCGCTGCTGCTCGGCGGAGCGGCACTCGCACCCATCGCCCAGGCACAGCCCGGCACCACACCGAAACCCGACGCGGACGAGGTCAAGGTCTTCCGCGCCGAGGTCACCAAGCAGCAGGTACCCCTGCTGCTGGCGGCCGGTCAGGACGGTCACGAACTCAGCGAGCAGGCGCCCGAGAAGGGCACCGCGACGGTCGAGGTCTACCTCACCGACAAGCAGGCGAAGAAGCTCGAGAAGCAGGGCGTCGCCCTCGCCGAGCACACTCTTTCGGCCAAGGCGGAGAGCCGCGTCGAGGCCGCCGCCGACGGCGTGTTCCGGCCGTACAGCGGCAGCGGCGGTCTCCAGGAGGAGATCCTCCGCACCGCCCGGGAGAACCCGGGCCTCACCAAGGTCGTCTCCATCGGCAAGACGGTCACGGGCCAGGACGTCCTCGCGCTCAAACTGAGCAAGAACGCGAAGAAGTCCGCGGACGGCTCCAAGCCCTCGGTCCTCTACATGTCCAACCAGCACGCGCGGGAGTGGATCACCCCGGAGATGACCCGGCGGCTGATGCACTACTACCTGGACAGCTACAGGACCGACCGGCGGGTCAAGAAGATCGTCGACTCCAGCGAGCTGTGGTTCGTCCTGTCGGCCAACCCCGACGGCTACGACTACACCTTCAAGAGCACCGACAACCGCCTCTGGCGCAAGAACCTGCGGGACGTCAACGGCGACGGCGTGATCTCCACCGGCGACGGCGTCGACCTCAACCGCAACTTCCCCTACAAGTGGGGCTACGACGACGAGGGATCGTCCCCGAACCCCACCAGCCAGACCTACCGTGGCGCGAGCCCCGGCTCCGAGCCCGAGACCAAGGCGCTCGACGCCTTCGAGAAGCGGATCGGATTCACGTACGGCATCAACTACCACTCCGCCGCCGAACTGCTGCTGTACGGCGTCGGCTGGCAGGTCGCGACCGACACCCCGGACGACGTCGTCTACAAGGCGCTCGCCGGCACCCCCGACAACTCCGCGGTCCCGGGCTACCACCCGCAGGTCTCCTCGGAGTTGTACACGACCAACGGCGAGGCCGACGGGCACGCGGCGAACGTCAACGGCACGGCGATGTTCACCCCCGAGATGTCGACCTGCCAGACCGCGTCGGGCATCGACCCGAACGACCAGTGGAACGCCTCCGACTGCCAGTCGGTCTTCAACTTCCCGGACGACGAGAAGCTGATCCAGGACGAGTTCGCCAAGAACGTCCCGTTCGCGCTCTCCGTCGCGGAGTCCGCCGCGCACCCCGACCAGCCGAAGTCGTCGGTCGGTCTGTCCGCCGCCGACTTCACCCCGGCGCCGTTCACCACCTCGTACTCGCGCGGCGCCGACCAGGAGGTGTCCGTCGTCGCACGCAGGGCGGTGCGCGACAAGGAGCTCAAGTACCGCGTCAACGGGGGCCGTACACGGGACCAGGCGCTCAAGGCCTGGAAGGGCGGCGAGACCTTCGGCGGTGACGACAACCTCTACTACGACGAGTACCGGGCCAAGGTGCGGGACGGCGAGCCGGGCGACAAGGTCGAGGTGTGGTTCACGGGCGAGACCAAGAACGGCAAGAAGGTCTCCAGCACGCACTTCACCTACACCATCGCCGCGCGCCCCAAGGCCGGCACCCTCGTCGTGGCCGAGGAAGGCGCGGCCGCCACACAGGCGCAGACCTACGTCGACGCGCTGAAGGCCAACGGCCGCAGGGCGATCGTCTGGGACGTCGCCACCCAGGGCGCGCCCGACGCGCTCGGCGTGCTGAGCCACTTCGACACGGTCGTCCACTACACGGGCGCGAGCGTCCCCGGCAATCCGACCCAGCTCGAACTGCGCGCCTTCCTCAACGAGGGCGGCAAGCTGATCGAGGCGGGCGAGCTGGCCGGCGGCAACGTCGACCTCGGTGACGGCACCCCGTCGAACGACTTCAGCCAGTACTACCTGGGCGCCTACTCCCGGACCTCGACCCCCGGCGCCACCGGCTTCACCGGCACGGGCAAGCTCGGCGGCGCCGGCGGGGCCCTCGGCCCGGCGACCGGCAACCCGCTCGACAGGGCGGGCACCTACGGCGTCACCTCGGACGAGCTGCCGGCCGCCGCCTACCCGCAGTTCGCCAGCGCCGGCGCCGGCCGGTTCGCCGGGACGGTCAACCCGTACGGGCCGTTCACCGGCTCGTACATGGCCGCCGCCGTGCACACCGACGACGGCTACAAGCGCCTCACCCGCACCGTCGACCTCGGTGGTGTGGCCGCGGCGAGCAAGCCGGCCCTGCGCACCCAGCTGCTGTGGGACACCGAGCCCGGCTACGACAACGCGATCGTCGAGATCCACACGGTCGGCGCCGACGACTGGACGACGCTTCCCGAGGCGGGCGGCGCCAGCAGCACCGCCGTCCCCGCGGAGTGCGACGGCGGCTTCTACATCGGCGAGCACCCGTGGCTGCGGCACTACCTCACCCTCGGTGCGGGCAGCTGTGCCGCGACCGGCACCACCGGCTCCTGGAACGCCCTCACCGGCGCCTCCAGCGGCTGGCAGCAGGTGAACTTCGACCTCAGCGGCTACGCGGGCAAGCAGGTCGAGATCTCGATCTCCTATGTCACCGACCCCGGCAGCGGCGGCCACGGAGTCCTCGTGGACGACACCTCGCTGGTCGTCGGCGGCACCGCCACCGGGACCGAGGGCTTCGAGACGTCGCTCGGCGCCTGGCAGGTCGCGGGTCCGCCCGCGGGCAGCCCGGCCGTCCTGAAGGACTGGACGCGCACCGGCGCCCTGTTCCAGACGTACGGAGCGGTCACCACCGACGACACGGTGCTGCTGGGCTTCGGCCTGGAGCACGTCACCGCGGCGGCCGACCGCGTCGCGCTCATCGGAAAGGCGCTCGCCTCACTCGAGAGCTGAACCGCGGTGTCAACGCCGCGTGACAGTTCGTGATCACATCGAGCGATCGGGCCATCCGGTCCGGGCGGTCCGTACCCCTACTGGCGGGTACGGACCGCCCTGCCGTGTATGGGCGAAGTCGATGTCACTCCGGCGGCCTCGGAGAGGTAGGGTCGTGGGTGGTCGGGGACATCCCAAATACAGCTCGCCGGCACCGCATAGCCGGTGTATCAACGAGGAGATCGGTTCGTGACGATCCGCGTAGGCATCAACGGCTTTGGCCGCATCGGTCGTAACTACTTCCGCGCGCTGCTGGAGCAGGGTGCTGACATCGAGATCGTGGCTGTCAACGACCTGGGTGACACCGCGACCACCGCACATCTGCTGAAGTACGACACCATCCTGGGCCGGCTCAAGGCCGAGGTGTCGCACACCGCCGACACGATCACCGTCGACGGTCACACCATCAAGGTGCTGTCCGAGCGCAACCCGGCGGACATCCCGTGGGGCGACCTGGGCGTCGACATCGTGATCGAGTCGACCGGCATCTTCACCAAGAAGGCCGACGCCGAGAAGCACATCGCCGGCGGCGCCAAGAAGGTCCTGATCTCGGCTCCGGCCAAGGACGAGGACATCACGATCGTGATGGGCGTCAACCAGGACAAGTACGACGCGGCCAACCACCACGTCATCTCCAACGCCTCGTGTACCACCAACTGCGTGGCGCCGATGGCCAAGGTCCTCGACGAGAACTTCGGCATCGTCAAGGGTCTGATGACGACGGTCCACGCGTACACCAACGACCAGCGCATCCTGGACTTCCCGCACTCGGACCTGCGCCGCGCCCGCGCCGCCGCCGAGAACATCATCCCGACCACGACGGGTGCCGCGAAGGCCACCGCCCTGGTCCTCCCGCAGCTCAAGGGCAAGCTGGACGGCATCGCCATGCGCGTCCCGGTCCCGACCGGCTCGGCCACCGACCTCGTCGTGACGCTCCAGCGCGAGGTCACCAAGGACGAGGTCAACGCCGCGTTCAAGAAGGCCTCCGAGGACGGCGACCTCAAGGGCTACCTGGCCTACACCGAGGACCAGATCGTCTCCTCGGACATCGTCGGCGACCCGGCCTCCTGCACCTTCGACTCCTCCCTGACCATGGTCCAGGAGGGCAACTCGGTGAAGATCCTCGGCTGGTACGACAACGAGTGGGGCTACTCCAACCGCCTCGTCGACCTGACGGTCTTCGTCGGCGGCCAGCTCTGATCGTCGGATCAGGCACCTTGATGTGAGTGCAGGGCTCGGGCGGCGCAGGGACGCGCCGCCCGAGCCCTGACGCACGTACGGATCAGCCTTCTTCACGGTTGCCGGCGATCACGAGCGATCACGAGCACCACGAGCCCTCCTCAGGAGCCCCCGTAATGAAGACGATCGACGAACTTCTCGCCGAAGGCGTCGCAGGCAAGCGGGTCTTCGTCCGCGCCGACCTCAATGTGCCGCTCGCCAGCGGCACCATCACCGACGACGGCCGTATCCGGGCCGTCCTGCCGACCGTCGAGGCCCTCGCGGGCGCGGGTGCCAAGGTGGTCGTCGCCTCGCACCTGGGCCGCCCCAAGGGCGCGCCGGACCCCGCCTTCTCGCTCGCCCCCGCCGCGGCTCGGCTGGGCGAACTCCTCGGTTCCGCCGTGGCCTTCGCGACCGACACGGTCGGCGAGTCCGCGCGGTCCACGGTCGCGGGTCTCGCCGACGGCCAGGTCGCCGTCATCGAGAACCTGCGCTTCAACGCGGGCGAGACCAGCAAGGACGACGCCGAGCGCGGCGCCTTCGCCGACCGGCTCGCCGAACTCGCCGACCTCTATGTCGGCGACGGGTTCGGCGCGGTGCACCGCAAGCACGCCTCCGTCTACGACCTCCCGGCGCGGCTGCCGCACGCGGCCGGCTTCCTGATCGCCACCGAGGTCGGCGTCCTGAAGCAGCTCACCGACGACGTCAAGCGGCCCTACGTCGTCGCCCTCGGCGGCGCCAAGGTCTCCGACAAGCTCGCCGTCATCGACCAGCTGCTCGGCAAGGCCGACCGCATCCTGATCGGCGGCGGCATGGCCTACACCTTCCTCAAGGCCCAGGGCCACGAGATCGGCGTCTCCCTCCTCCAGGAGGACCAGATCCCGGTCGTGAAGGAGTACATCGAGCGCGCGCAGAAGACCGGCGTCGAGCTGGTCCTGCCCGTCGACGTCGTCGTCTCCGGCGGATTCCCGGACCTGAAGGCCAAGGCCCCGACGAACCCCGCCACCGTCGCCGCGGACGCGATCCCCGGTGACCAGATGGGCCTGGACATCGGCCCCGAGTCCCGCAAGCTGTACGCCTCGAAGCTCGCCGACGCCGGCACCGTCTTCTGGAACGGCCCCATGGGCGTCTTCGAGCACCCCGACTACGCCGAGGGCACCAAGGCGGTAGCCCAGGCCCTCATCGACTCCCCGGCCTTCACGGTCGTCGGCGGCGGCGACTCCGCCGCGGCCGTCCGCCTCCTGGGCTTCGACGAGAACGCATTCGGCCACATCTCGACCGGTGGTGGCGCCTCCCTCGAATACCTCGAGGGCAAGACGCTCCCCGGCCTCGCCGCACTGGAGGGCTGACCCCGCATGACCACTCGCACGCCGCTGATGGCGGGCAACTGGAAGATGAACCTCAACCACCTCGAGGCCATCGCCCACGTCCAGAAGCTCGCTTTCGCCCTCGCCGACAAGGACCACGAGGCCGTCGAGGTCGCCGTCCTGCCGCCCTTCACCGACCTGCGCTCCGTGCAGACCCTGGTCGACGGCGACAAGCTGAAGATCAAGTACGGCGCCCAGGACATCTCGGCGCAGGACTCCGGCGCCTACACCGGCGAGATCTCCGGTCCGATGCTCGCCAAGCTGAAGTGCACGTTCGTGGCGATCGGCCACTCCGAGCGCCGCCAGTACCACAACGAGACCGACGAGCTCGTGAACGCCAAGGTCAAGGCCGCCTACAAGCACGGTCTGACCCCGATCCTGTGCGTCGGCGAGGAACTGGACGTCCGCGAGGCGGGCAACCACGTCTCCCACACCCTCACCCAGGTCGAGGGCGGTCTGAAGGATCTCGCGGCCGAGCAGGCCGAGACGATCGTGATCGCCTACGAGCCCGTCTGGGCCATCGGCACCGGCAAGGTCTGCGGCGCCGAGGACGCGCAGGAGGTCTGCGCCGCCATCCGCGGCAAGATCGCCGAGCTCTACACCCAGGAGCTGGCCGACAAGGTCCGCATCCAGTACGGCGGCTCCGTGAAGTCCGGCAACGTCGCCGAGATCATGGCGCAGGCCGACATCGACGGCGCGCTGGTCGGCGGTGCCTCGCTGGACGCCGACGAGTTCGTCAAGATCGTGCGCTTCCGCGACCAGTGATCCGAGCTGTGAGTATGCGGTAGCGGCGATCCGTCGTACCCTTGCGGGGGCATAGCGATTGTCGCTATGCCCCCGTCGTTCGTCCGAGTCGTTATCCGAATCCGAGGAAGTTGGTCCAGCCGTGGTTTTGGGGTTCTCGATCGCCCTGATCGTCTTCAGCCTGCTGCTGATGCTGCTGGTGCTGATGCACAAGGGGAAGGGCGGCGGTCTCTCCGACATGTTCGGTGGCGGCATGCAGTCCTCCGTCGGCGGCTCCTCGGTCGCCGAGCGCAACCTCGACCGCATCACCGTCGTCATCGGTCTGCTGTGGTTCGCCTGCATCATCGTTCTCGGCATCGTGATGAAGACGAACAGCTGATCAACTTCGCACAGTCACACACATTCCGGTACGTAAGGCCCCATGTTCGGTACGCGCAGCTGAGCGCGGCCTATCATGGGGCTTGCGTCTAGGTGTGGGAGCTGTAACTCCAATCACTGGACGCGCGTTGGGCCTTACGTAGACTGAGGCGCTCGCAGCGAAGCGAAACGCCGACTCGCTTTGCGGCACCATCACGCAGGGAGTTACGACCGTGGCAAGTGGCAACGCGATCCGAGGAAGCCGGGTCGGGGCGGGGCCGATGGGCGAGGCCGAGCGGGGCGAGTCCGCGCCCCGTCTGCGCATCTCCTTCTGGTGCTCCAACGGACACGAGACGGTGCCCAGCTTCGCCAGCGACGCGCAGGTTCCCGAGACCTGGGACTGCCCGCGCTGCGGCTTTCCCGCGGGGCAGGACCGGGACAACCCCCCGGCCCCGCCGCGCACCGAGCCCTACAAGACGCACCTCGCCTATGTGCGGGAGCGGCGCAGCGACGCGGACGGTGAGGCGATCCTCGCGGAGGCGCTCGCCAAACTGCGGGGCGAGATCTGACGACCGAGACCGGCCGGGTGTCCCAGGGTGCCTGGCCGGACCTGTTTCCCGCACGGGCGACCGTACGCCCGCGCCGTGCCCCTCGGTCATGCCCCCGTCCTTCTGCCCGGCCGCTCCCGGCTGCCCTCCGGCCCGCTTTCGGCCCCTCTTCGACGACGTCTGCGCGGCCCTGTCCCTCGTACTCGCCGCCGCGTTGATACCCGTGGGCCAGGCGGACGTATCTGTTGTTGCCCCCTGCGACCGTGGCACGTCAGCTCACCCGACGCGCTGATCAACTAGGTTGGAACCGGCGGGGCAAGACGTGCGCAGCACGGACAGACGAGGAAAGTGGGCTGAAGTCCGACATGAACGCAGACGGCCGTACGAGGCTCGACCAGACGCCCGAGTGGACCGCTCTGGCCGAACACCGCGAGGAACTCGGCGAGGTGCGGCTGCGTGAGCTGTTCGCCGCCGATCCCGAGCGCGGCGCGGGATACACGCTACGGGTCGGTGACCTGTACATCGACTACTCCAAGCACCTCGTCACCGACGAGACGCTGCGGCACCTGCGCGAACTGGCCGTCGCCACCGACGTCTTCGGCCTCAGGGACGCCCTGTTCCGCGGCGAGAAGATCAACACCACCGAAGGCCGTGCCGTTCTGCACACCGCACTGCGCGCCCCGCGCGACGCGGTGATCGAGGCCGACGGGGAGAACGTCGTCCCGGCGGTGCACGCGGTCCTCGACAAGATGGCCGGTTTCGCCGACCGCGTCCGCTCCGGCGACTGGACCGGGCACACCGGCCGGCGCATCCGGAACGTGGTGAACATCGGCATCGGCGGCTCCGACCTGGGCCCGGCGATGGCCTACGAGGTGCTGCGCGGCTACACCGACCGCGGCCTCACGGTCCGTTTCGTGTCCAACGTGGACGGCGCCGACCTGCACGAGGCCACCCGCGACCTGGACCCGGCCGAGACGCTGTTCATCATCGCGTCGAAGACCTTCACCACGATCGAGACGATCACCAACGCGACCTCGGCCCGCAGCTGGCTGCTGGACGCGCTGGGTGATGACAAGGCGGTCGCCAAGCACTTCGTCGCGTTGTCGACGAACGCCGAGAAGGTCGCCGACTTCGGCATCGACACGGCCAACATGTTCGAGTTCTGGGACTGGGTCGGCGGCCGTTACTCCTTCGACTCGGCGATCGGCCTGTCGCTGATGATCGCCATCGGCCCGGACCGCTTCCGGGAGATGCTCGACGGCTTCCACCTCGTCGACGAGCACTTCAGGACCGCGCCCGCCGAGTCCAACGTGCCGCTGCTGCTGGGCCTGTTGGGCATCTGGTACGGCAACTTCCACGACGCGCAGTCGCACGCCGTACTGCCCTACAGCCACTATCTGTCCAAGTTCGCCGCCTACCTGCAGCAGCTGGACATGGAGTCCAACGGCAAGTCCGTCGACCGGGACGGCCGGGAGGTCGACTGGCAGACCGGCCCGATCGTGTGGGGTACCCCGGGCACCAACGGACAGCACGCCTACTACCAGTTGATCCACCAGGGCACGAAGCTCATCCCGGCGGACTTCATCGGCTTCGCCGAGCCGGCCGCCGAGCTGAGCGACGAACTGGGGGCACAGCACGACCTGCTCATGGCCAACTTCTTCGCCCAGACCCAGGCGCTGGCCTTCGGCAAGACGCCCGAGGAGGTGCGCGCCGAGGGCGTGCCCGAGGAACTGGTGGCCCACAAGACGTTCAAGGGCGACCACCCCACGACCACGATCCTCGCCCGTGAGCTGACCCCCTCGGTCCTCGGCCAGCTCGTCGCGCTCTACGAGCACAAGGTGTTCGTGCAGGGCGCGGTGTGGAACATCGACTCCTTCGACCAGTGGGGCGTGGAGCTCGGCAAGGTGCTCGCCAAGCGCGTCGAACCCGCCCTCACCGAGGGCGCCGAGGTCCCCGGCCTGGACGCGTCCACCAAGGCCCTGGTCGCCAAGTACCGGGAACTGCGCGGCCGGTAGCGGTCACCCGGACGGGAGAAGCGGGAAGCGGGCGGCGGGTGGCCGTCCGCTTCCCGTAGAATCCCCGGCGATCATGAGACCGATCTCTCGGGGGAGAGCAACGTGACCCGTGCGCGCAGGAGTTGGACCGACGGCTCGCTGACCGTCAGCTCGTTCCTGAAGCCCCACAAGGTGGCGTGGGCGGTGTTCCATCCGGCGTGGATACCGCAAGCGCTCGATCCGACGGTGGAGCGGCTCAAGCGCGGCCGGGTCATCGCCGGCGCGGTCGCGGCCGTCGGCGTCTACACCTTGGTCGAGGGCGGCTTCGCCTTCGAGGAGATGCTGGAGAACACGGCCATCGCGTCCGCCGTCCTGTTCTTCCTCACCCCGTTGACGGTCGGCGTGATGCTCTTCGTCTGGCGGCGCACCGGCACCGTCCGGCAGCTGAAGTCGCCGCTCCTCGACTCGCTCAAGCTGCTGCTGCTCTTCATCGGCTGTGTCCTGACGACCGTGGGGATCTTCCGGTCGAGCGAGACGTTCGGGATGGTGCCGAGGATGCTGCTCACCCTCGTGGGCCTCTGGATGGCCTTCTTCGTGATGGCCGGCGCCGTCCGGCTCTCCGGCAACTTCTTCGGTTCGGCCGCGGTGCACCGCTGTCTGCCGCCGCTGCTCGCCACGGTGACGACCTGGCTGATGGCCGTCCCCGACCTGATCACCGGTGATCTGCACGGCCTCAGCCTCACCATGGGCATCGTCTTCATCCTGGGCGCGCCGGTGACGGTCACCGGGCTCGCGCTGCTGGAGATGCGCCGCCTCAAGCGGCGGTACGGCATCCGGCTCACGGCCCACCCGGCCACCCTGCCGCCGACCCCCGCCGGGTCGCCCCAGGTCCCGCCGCAGGGAAACCCGTACGGACAGCCCCAGGGGCACCCGTACGGTCGTCCGTACGCGCCGGGCCCGGGGCAGCCGTATCCCCAGGGCGACCCGTACGGGTCGCACCGGGCCCACAACGGGCAGAACCCGTACGGCGGTTGACCGTACGGGTTCTGCGCGGCGGCGACCGTGTCAGGCGGACGCCGGAGGGTACAGCGACCGGGGAAGCCGGGAGGCCGCGGCCGCGTCCAGGAGCCACAGGGTGCGGGAGCGGCCCCGGGCGCCCGCCGCCGGGGCCTGGATCTCGCCCGCGCCGGACAGTGCGATCGCCGCGGCCTGTGCCTTGTCCTCGCCGGCCGCGAGCAGCCACACCTCACGGGCCGCCCGGATCGCCGGGAGGGTGAGGGTGATCCGGGTCGGCGGGGGCTTGGGCGCACCGCGCACGCCCACCACCGTGCGCTCGGTCTCCCGTACGGCCGGCAGCTCCGGGAAGAGCGAGGCCACATGGGTGTCCGGGCCGACGCCCAGCATCAGGACGTCGAAGGCGGGCACGTCGCCGTGGTTCTCGGGGCCGGCCGCGCGGGCCAGCTCCTCCGCGTAGGCGGCCGCGGCCGCCTCCACGTCGGCGCCGTACGGACCGTCGGACGCGGGCATGGCGTGCACGCGCTTCGGGTCCACCGGGACGGAGTCCAGCAGGGCCTCACGGGCCTGCGTGACGTTGCGCTCCGGGTCGCCCTCGGGCACGAAGCGCTCGTCGCCCCACCACAGGTCCAGCCGGGCCCAGTCGACGGCGTCGCGCGCGGGCGCGGCGGCCAGCGCGGCCAGCAGGCCGTTGCCGTTGCGACCACCCGTGAGGACCACGGACGCCTGGCCCCGGGAGGCCTGGGCGTCCACGATCTTCGTGATGAGGCGGGCCGCGGCGGCCTGCGCCATCAGTTCCTTGTCGTGGTGCACGACCAGCTGGGGAGTGCTCACTGCGGGTCCGCTTTCCTGACCGGGGGCATCTGCGCCGGTGAGGGCCGGTCGGCGTCGCCGTGGCCGGCCGGGGCCGCGGACGGCACGGCCGGCGCGGCGTCACGGCCCGCGCCCGCCGATTCCGGCACCGCGCGGACCGGGAGGGACGGGGTGGGCTGGCCGGCGGCCTCGGCCCGCTCCGCCTCCCGCTCCGCGGCCGACTGGATGCCGCCCAGCCGGTCCACGCCGAACCGCAGGGCGGAGGCGTACGTGTCGTCGGGGTCGAGCCTGCGCAGCTCCTCCGCGAGCAGCTCGGACGTCTCGCGGCGCTTGAGCGCCACCGCGCGGTCCGGCTGGCCCGGCAGTGCCAGCGTGGCCATCGCACCGTCCGACCGGTGCAGCGTGATCGGTCCGCCGGTGGTCTCCATCCGGACCTGGGTCAGACCCGGGCCGGCCGAGATCGCGCGGCGGACGTGCACATGGAGCCGGTCGGCGAGCCACATGGCGAGCAGTTCGACGCTCGGGTTGGACTCCTCGCCCGCCACTTCGGCGGAGACGATCTCGCAGCTGACCTGGTCGAGGGCGGCGGCCAGCATCGAGCGCCACGGGGTGATCCGGGCCCAGGCCAGGTCGGTGTCGCCCGGCTCGTAGCTCTCGGCGCGGCCCCGCAGCTCGTTGATGGGCTTCTCGGCCGCGTAGCTGTCGGTGACCCGGCGCTGGCCCAGGGCGCCCAGCGGGTCGCCCGCCGGGTCGCGCGGGGCGTCCACCGACCACCAGACCACCACCGGGGCGTCCGGCAGCAGCAGCGGCAGGACGACGGACTGGGCGTGGTCGGAGACCTCGCCGTAGAGCCGGAGGATCACCGTCTCGCCGCTGCCCGCGTCCGCGCCGAGGCGTACCTCGGCGTCGAGGCGGGACTGGGTGCGGCCCCGGGGGGACCGCGAGACGCGCTTGATGACCACGAGCGTGCGCGAGGGGTGCTCGCGGGACGCGTCGTTGGCGGCCTTCAGGGCGTCGTAGGCGTTCTCCTCGTCCGTGACGACGACGAGGGTGAGCACCATGCCGACGGCGGGTGTGCCTATCGCGCGCCTGCCCTGCACCAACGCCTTGTTGATCTTGCTGGCAGTGGTGTCCGTGAGGTCTGTCTTCATGGCCGGCGCCAGCTCCGTCCGTCTCGCTCGAGCATCTCGTCGGCCTCGACCGGCCCCCACGTGCCCGACGGGTACTGCGCGGGCTTGCCGTTCTTGTCCCAGTACCGCTCGATCGGGTCGAGGATCTTCCAGGACAGCTCCACCTCTTCCGTGCGGGGGAAGAGGTTCGAGTCGCCCAGCAGCACGTCCAGGATGAGGCGCTCGTACGCCTCGGGCGAGGACTCCGTGAAGGACTCGCCGTAGGCGAAGTCCATCGACACGTCCCGGATCTCCATCGAGGTGCCGGGCACCTTGGAGCCGAAGCGGACCGTGATGCCCTCGTCCGGCTGGACGCGGATGACGATCGCGTTCGCGCCGAGCTCCTCGGTGGCCGTGGAGTCGAAGGGGGAGTGCGGGGCGCGCTGGAAGACGACCGCGATCTCGGTGACCCGGCGGCCGAGGCGCTTGCCGGTGCGCAGGTAGAAGGGGACGCCCGCCCAGCGGCGGTTGTCGACCTCCAGCTTGACGGCCGCGTAGGTGTCGGTCTTCGACTGGGGGTCGATGCCGTCCTCTTCGAGGTAGCCGACGGCCTTCTCGCCGCCCTGCCACCCGGCCGCGTACTGGGCGCGCACGGTGGCGAGGCCCAGGTCCTTCGGCAGCCGGACCGCGCCGAGCACCTTGGTCTTCTCGGCGGCCAGCGCGTCCGCGTCGAAGGAGGCCGGCTCCTCCATGGCCGTGAGGGCCATGAGCTGGAGCAGGTGGTTCTGGATGACGTCACGGGCGGCGCCGATGCCGTCGTAGTAGCCGGCCCGGCCGCCGATGCCGATGTCCTCGGCCATCGTGATCTGCACGTGGTCCACGAAGGACCGGTTCCAGATCGGCTCGAACATCGTGTTGGCGAAGCGCAGCGCCATGATGTTCTGGACGGTCTCCTTGCCCAGGTAGTGGTCGATGCGGAAGACCTGGTCCGAGCCGAAGACCTCGTGGACGACCTTGTTGAGGTCCTCGGCCGAGGCGAGGTCGTGACCGAAGGGCTTCTCGATGACCGCGCGTCGCCAGGAGCCGTTCTTCTGGTCGGCCAGCCCGTGCTTCTTCAGCTGCTGGATGACCACCGGGAAGGAGCGCGGCGGAACGGACAGGTAGAAGGCGAAGTTGCCGCCCGTGCCCTGCGCCTTGTCGAGTTCCTCGATCGTGCCGCGCAGCCGCTCGAAGGCGTCGTCGTCGTCGAAGGTGCCCTGCACGAAGCGCATGCCCTGGACGAGCTGCTGCCAGACCTCCTCGCGGAAGGGTGTGCGGGCGTGTTCCTTGACGGCGTCGTGGACCTCCTGTGCGAAGTCCTCGTGCTCCCACTCGCGGCGGGCGAAGCCGACCAGCGAGAAGCCCGGCGGCAGCAGACCCCGGTTGGCGAGGTCGTACACGGCGGGCATGAGCTTCTTCCGGGACAAATCGCCCGTGACGCCGAAGATGACCAGGCCCGACGGCCCCGCGATACGCGGGAGCCGTCGGTCGGCGGGGTCACGCAGCGGGTTGCTGCTCGACAGAGTTCAGCCCTCCGTGGGGGCGAGGCGCTGGAGCTCCGCCTCGGTCGACTTGAGCAGGTCGTTCCAGGACGCCTCGAACTTCTCCACGCCCTCGTCCTCGAGGAGCTGGACCACCTCGTCGTAGGAGATGCCGAGCTTCTCGACGGCGTCGATCTCGGCGCGGGCCTGCTCGTAGGTGCCGGCGATGGTGTTGCCGGTGATCACGCCGTGGTCCTCGGCGGCGAACAGGGTCGCCTCCGGCATGGTGTTCACCGTGTTCGGCGCCACCAGGTCGTCCACGTACAGGGTGTCCTTGTAGGCGGGGTCCTTCACGCCGGTGGAGGCCCACAGCGCACGCTGCTTGTTGGCGCCCGCCTTCTCCAGCGCGGCCCAGCGCTCGCCGGCGAAGACCTCCTCGTACGCCTGGTAGGCGAGCCGCGCGTTGGCCAGGCCCACCTTGCCGCGGGCGGCCTTGGCCTCGTCCGTGCCGAGTGCGTCGAGCCGCTTGTCGATCTCGGTGTCCACGCGGGACACGAAGAAGGACGCCACGGAGTGGATCTTCGACAGGTCCAGGCCGTGCTCCTTGGCCTGCTCCAGGCCGGCCACGTAGGCCTCCATGACCAGGCGGTAGCGCTCCAGCGAGAAGATCAGCGTGACGTTGACGCTGATGCCGAGGCCGATGACCTCGGTGATCGCCGGCAGGCCGCCCAGCGTGGCCGGGATCTTGATGAGCGTGTTGGGGCGGTCGACCAGCCAGGCGAGCTGCTTGGCCTCGGCGACGGTCGGCTTGGTGTGGTGCGCCAGGCGCGGGTCGACCTCGATCGAGACCCGGCCGTCCTGGCCGCCGGTGGCGTCGAAGACCGGGCGCAGGATGTCGGCGGCGTCGCGGACGTCCGCCGTCGTGATCATGCGGATGGCCTCTTCGACGGTGACCTTGCGGGCGGCGAGGTCCGACAGCTGCTGGTCGTAGCCGTCGCCCTGCGAGATGGCCTTCTGGAAGATCGACGGGTTGGTGGTGACGCCCACGACGTGCTGCTGGTCGATCAGTTCGGCCAGGTTGCCGGACGTGATCCGCTTGCGCGACAGGTCGTCCAGCCAGATCGCGACGCCTTCTTCGGAGAGGCGCTTGAGTGCGTCTGTCATGGAATTACATCTCCTACGTGTCGTATGTGAGCGTCAGCGCTGGGCGGCGGCGAGGGATTCCCGGGCCTTGTCGGCCACGTTCTCGGCAGTGAAGCCGTACTCCCGGAAGAGGACCTTGCCATCGGCGGAAGCACCGAAGTGCTCCAGGGAAACGATGCGGCCGGCGTCCCCGACGTACTTGTGCCAGGTGAGACCGATACCCGCCTCGACCGAGACGCGGGCCTTGACGGACGGGGGCAG
Organism: Streptomyces sp. NPDC002884; assembly: GCF_040295245.1. Lineage (NCBI taxonomy): Bacteria > Bacillati > Actinomycetota > Actinomycetes > Kitasatosporales > Streptomycetaceae > Streptomyces > Streptomyces sp. NPDC002884. The sequence goes on from NZ_JBEOVB010000015.1 coordinate 22,034, forward strand.
GACGCTGTCCCGGTACCCCTGGTCCTGCTCCTCGAACCACTCCACGGACGGCATGGACACCACGCGCGTGGGCACACCGTCGGCTTCCAGCCGCTCGCGCGCCTCGACGGCGACGTGCACCTCGGAGCCGGTCGCGATGAGGAGCACCTCGGGCGTCCCGGTGGAGGCCTCGAACAGGACGTACCCGCCCTTGGCCGCGTTCTCGTCGGGCTCGTACGTCGGCACGCCCTGGCGGGTGAGGACCAGACCGTGCGGAGCGCCCTTGCCGAAGACCTTCGTCCAGCGCTTGAGGATCTCGCGCCAGGCGATCGCCGTCTCGTTGGCGTCGGCCGGGCGGACGACGTTCAGGCCCGGGATCGCGCGCAGCGAGGCCAGGTGCTCGACCGGCTGGTGGGTGGGCCCGTCCTCGCCGAGACCGACGGAGTCGTGCGTCCACACGTACGTCACCGGCACGTGCATCAGGGCGGACAGCCGCACGGCGTTGCGCATGTAGTCGGAGAACACGAGGAACGTGCCGCCGTAGATGCGGGTGTTGCCGTGCAGCGCGATGCCGTTCATCTCCGCGGCCATGGAGTGCTCGCGGATACCGAAGTGGACCGTGCGGCCGTACGGGTCCGCCTCCGGCAGCGGGTTGTCCGCCGGGAGGAACGACGACGTCTTGTCGATCGTCGTGTTGTTGGAACCCGCGAGGTCGGCCGAGCCGCCCCACAGCTCGGGGATGACCGAGCCCAGCGCCTGGAGCACCTTGCCGGACGCGGCACGGGTGGCGACGCCCTTGCCGGGCTCGAAGACCGGGAGCTTCTCCTCCCAGCCGGTGGGCAGCTCGCCCGCGGCGACGCGCTCGAACTCCGCGGCGCGGTCGGGGTTGTTGTCCCGCCACTGCTGGAAGGACTTCTCCCACACGGTGCGGGCCGCCTGGCCGCGCTCCAGGGCGCCCCGGGTGTGGCCGATGACCTCGTCCGCGACCTCGAAGGACTTCTCCGGGTCGAAGCCGAGGACGCGCTTGGTGGCCGCGACCTCGTCGTCGCCGAGCGCCGAGCCGTGGGCGGCCTCGGTGTTCTGCGCGTTCGGCGCGGGCCAGGCGATGATCGAGCGCATCGCGATGAAGGACGGCTTGTCCGTCACCAGCTTCGCGGCCTCGATCGCGTCGTAGAGGGCGTGCGGGTCCAGGTCGCCGTCGGGCTTGGGGGCGACCCGCTGCACGTGCCAGCCGTACGCCTCGTACCGCTTGACGGTGTCCTCGGAGACGGCCGTCTCCGTGTCGCCCTCGATCGAGATGTGGTTGTCGTCCCACAGCAGGACCAGGTTGCCGAGCTTCTGGTGACCGGCCATCGAGGACGCCTCGGCGGAGATGCCCTCCTGGAGGCAGCCGTCACCGGCGATCGCGTAGACGAAGTGGTCGAAGGGCGACTCGCCGGCCGGGGCCTCCGGGTCGAACAGACCGCGCTCGTAGCGGGCGGCCATCGCCATGCCCACGGCGTTGGCGACACCCTGGCCCAGCGGGCCGGTCGTCGTCTCGACGCCCGTGGTGTGGCCGTACTCCGGGTGACCCGGCGTCTTCGAACCCCAGGTACGGAACGCCTTCAGGTCGTCCAGCTCCAGGCCGAAGCCGGCCAGGTACAGCTGGGTGTACAGCGTCAGCGACGAGTGGCCCGCGGACAGCACGAAGCGGTCGCGGCCGACCCAGTCGGCGTCCGCCGGGTCGTGCCGCATCACCTTCTGGAAGAGGGTGTACGCGGCAGGCGCCAGGCTCATCGCCGTACCGGGATGGCCGTTGCCGACCTTCTGTACGGCGTCGGCGGCCAGGACGCGGGCGGTGTCCACGGCCCGCTGGTCCAACTCGGTCCACTCGAGGTCTGTGGTGGTCGGCTTGGTGCTCACCCTGGGTCAGGGCTCCTCTCCACATGTCACGCATGTCGAATGCCGGTGCACGCGGCGCCCACCGGCCGTTGTCGAGCCTACCCCCGTGAGAACGTGCATTTTTTCGAGTCATTCCAGACTGCCGGGAGTCTCGGGGATCCGCCTCCCGACCGGTGTGTTCCCTGTTCGGCAAGTGAATACGGAGCCGCTCGTACGAGTGCTCAACAGAGTGCCCTCCGGCTCTTCCGCAGGTGCTGTCCAACACGACCCCACCCCCGCGAATGTCGGGGTCTGGGCAACGTCTACAGTGGCGTGGTACGCGCGAGCCTTTACGGGGAGTTCACACCCGCGGGCTTGCTGGGAGTCTCTGTCAGGGGTGTGCGTGACGGCCGTTGAATCCCGTCCAGTAGGGATGATCGGGACGAGCCAGAGCCCGAGCCGGCGGCCGTTCGGGGCCCGGGTCAAGGCGTTCGTGGCGCTGACCAAGCCGCGGATCATCGAACTGCTGCTGATCACCACCGTCCCGGTGATGTTCCTGGCACAGCAGGGCGTTCCGGACCTCGGTCTGGTCGTCCTGACCTGCCTCGGCGGCTATCTCTCCGCGGGCGGCGCGAACGCGCTGAACATGTACATCGACCGCGACATCGACGCGTTGATGGACCGCACCTCGCAGCGCCCGCTGGTCACCGGAATGGTCAGTCCGCGTGAATGTCTCGCCTTCGGCATCACCCTCGCGGTGGTCTCGACACTCCTGTTCGGTCTGACCGTCAACTGGCTGTCGGCCTGGCTCGCCCTCGGCGCGCTCCTCTTCTACGTCGTCGTCTACACGATGATCCTCAAGCGCCGTACCTCGCAGAACATCGTGTGGGGCGGTATCGCCGGCTGCATGCCGGTCCTGATCGGCTGGTCGGCCGTGACGGACTCGGTGTCCTGGGCGCCGGTCGTCCTCTTCCTCGTGATGTTCTTCTGGACGCCGCCGCACTACTGGCCGCTGTCCATGAAGGTCAAGGACGACTACGCGCGGGTGGGCGTGCCGATGCTGCCGGTCGTCGCCTCCAACAAGACCGTCGCCAAGCAGATCGTCCTCTACAGCTGGGTGATGGTCGCCGTCTCGCTGCTGCTGACCCCGCTGGGCTACACCGGGTGGTTCTACCCCTCGGTCGCGCTGGTGGCCGGCGGCTGGTGGCTGTGGGAGGCGCACGCGCTCCAGAGCCGCGCGAAGGCGGAGGCCTCGGGCGCGAAGCTGAAGGAGATGCGGCTGTTCCACTGGTCGATCACCTATGTGTCGCTGCTGTTCGTGGCGGTCGCGGTGGACCCCTTCCTGCGCTGAGTCCCGCGCCGGGCGGCGTTTCCCCCGACGGCCGACGGCCGGGGTGCGTGGTCAACACCACGCACCCCGGCCGTCGCCGTTCGATCTACCCGTCGGTAGCATCCTGGCCATGGCAGACACCAAGCAGGTCGACGAGAGCGCCGACGCCAAGCAGGCCGCGAAGGCCGAGCGCAGGGCGGCCCGGCTCGCCAAGCAGATCAACGCCTTCGCCGAGCAGCACGGCGGGGCCGAGGGCCAGATCGCGTACATCGGCGAGCGCGGCGCCCGTATCGTCCTCGTCGGCGAGGACGGCGGCTGGGGCGACCTGGTGGCCCCCTCGGTCGCCGTCGCCGGGCAGGCCGTCGCGAAGGCCGGCATCACCGTCCACGAAGCCTTCGACGGCGAGTTCGCGGCGAAGGTGAAGACGGGGCCCTACGAGTGGACGCGGATGGCCGGGATCCAGGTCGGCGGACCGAAGAACGGCTGAGCAGCAACAACCTGACACCCCGGTCACCCGTTAGGACCCGTAGGAACCACGTGGTCCAGCTCCCCGGGAGTCCGGATGATCGAAACGCCGTCCTTGGTGGACCAGTACTGCCACGGCGTCCTGAGAACGGAGCTGGGCCTCGGCACCTTCGAGGCCCAGCTGGCGCGCACCGAGGGCCCGCCGGCCCCGGGCACGACGCTGTTCGACACCCAGACGGGGTTCGCGGTACGCCGCTGGTGCCCCCCGCTCCTCGGTCTGGAACCGCACGCGCCACCCGCCCGTTATCTTGCCCGGCGTCGTGAACTCGGCGTACTGGAAGCGGGCCGCCGGCTGCTGCGCGGCAGCGGCATCACGACGTACCTGGTCGACACCGGCCTGCCCGGCGACCTCACCGGACCGGGCGAGCTCGCCTCGGCCGGCGCCGCCGAGGCACGGGAGATCGTGCGCCTGGAACCCCTCGCCGAGCAGGTCGCCGACACCTCCGGCACCGTCGAGTCCTTCCTCGCCAACCTCGCCGAGTCGGTCCACGGGGCCGCCGCGAACGCCGTGGCCTTCACCTCCGTCGCGGGCGTCCGGCACGGCCTCGCCCTCGCGCCCGAGCCGCCCGGGCCGGGCGAGGTGCGGGGCGCGGCGGGCCGCTGGCTGGCGGGCCGCAGGGTGGGCGGCGAGCTGACCGACCCGGTGCTGCTGCGGCACCTGCTGTGGATCGCCGTCGCCTCGGGGCTGCCCCTTCAGCTGCACGCGGGACTCGGCGAGCCGGGGGCGCGCGTCGACCGTACGGATCCGGTGCTGCTGACGGACTTCGTGCGGGCCACGGCCGGCCTCGGCACCGACCTCGTCCTGCTGCACGGCTACCCCTATCACCGGCACGCCGCCCACCTCGCGGGCGTCTTCCCGCACGTGTACGCCGACTCCGGCGCCGCGCTCGTCCGGACCGGCGCGCGAGCCGCGACGATCCTCGCGGAGATCCTGGAGCTGGCCCCCTTCGGCAAGATCCTCTTCTCCAGCGGGGCCGGGGGGCTGCCCGAGCTGCACGTGGTCGGGGCACGGCTGTTCCGCGAGGCGCTGGCGCGGGTGCTCGGCGGCTGGGTCGTGGAGGGCGCGTGGTCGTCGGGGGACGCGCAACGGGTGGCGGGACTGATCGCGGCGGGCAACGCACGCCGGGTGTACGGGCTCGGCTGAGATGGACAGACTGGGCGGATGACGAGCCGTACGGAAGCCTTGCTCGACCGATTCCTCGCCGGACTCCCGGACCTGGACCCCGTCGCCGTGTGGGCCCACGGTTCACTCGCGGGGGGCGACTACCAGGAGGGCCGCAGCGACCTGGACCTGATCGCGGTCCTGGCGGGGCCCCTCACACCGCGCGCCGTGTGGCACCTGGGCCGGCTGCACGCCCGTCTGCGCAACGAGCCGCTTGCCCCGCTGCTGCACTGCACCTATCTCACGCCCGACCGGGCCGCCGATCCGGAGCGGCGGCATCTCACCTGGGCGCACGGTCAGCTGTTCCGGCGGACGGTCACCCCGGTGACCCGGCGCGAACTGCTCGACTTCGGGCGGGTCCTGTACGGGAAACCGCCCGGCGCGCTGCTTCCTCGCGTGCCGGACCGCGCACTCGGCGACTTCGTCGTCCGCGACCAGCGGGACTTCTGGCGGCCCGCCGTCGACAAGGCCCAGCTGTGGCATCAGAACGTCTGGGTCGATCTGGGGCTGCTGACCTTCGCGCGGGCGACGGTGACCGTGCGGGACGGCCGCCTGATCTCCAAGCGCCAGGCCCTCGACGAACTGTCCGCGCTGGGGGCGCCGTCGGAGGTCGTGGCCGACATCGCGCGCCGCCGCTACGACGAGGGGGCCGGGCCGGCCGACGCGGGATGGCCGGCCCGCCGGGCCGAGCTGACCCGGGACTACCTGGGGCCGGCGATCGACGGACTGGTCACCTCGTACGGGTGACTCACGCGCGCGTGCCCACCGTCGCCTCGGCCGCCGGGCCCGGCAGCTCGACCGTCGCCTCGGGGCGCTCGCGCAGCGCCAGCAGCACGCGCAGCACAGCGATCCACACCAGGCAGGAGCCGAACATGTGCAGCCCGACCAGGGCCTCGGGAAGGTCGGTGAAGTACTGGACGTAGCCGATGACGCCCTGCCCGAGCAGCACCAGGAACAGGTCCCGGGTACGGTCCAGCGGGTTCTTCGGCGCGTCCACCGCCTTGAGGATGAACCACAGGGCGAAGGTCAGCGTCACCACGATCCAGGCGAGCACGGCGTGCAGCTTGGCGACCGTCTCCCAGTCCAGCGGCATCCGCTCGACCTCGCTGGAGTCACCGGCGTGCGGGCCCGCGCCGGTCACCACCGTGCCGACGGCGATCAGCAGCGTCGAGGCGAGGACCAGGAACCACACCAGCTGCTGCACGGGCTTGCCGACCAGCGGCCGGGGTTCCCCGTCGCCCTCCCGGGCGCGCTGCCACATCACCGCGGCGACCGCGAGCAGCGCGCTGGCGGCCAGGAAGTGCGCCGCGACCGTGTACGGGTTGAGGCCGACGAGCACCACGATCCCGCCGAGCACGGCGTTGCTCATCACCAGCCAGAACTGCGCCCAGCCCAGCCGGGTCAGGCTCCGCCGGTACGGCTTCTCGGAGCGTGCGGCGATGATCGCCCAGCCGACGGCCGCGCACAGCACGTACGTCAGCATGCGGTTGCCGAACTCGATGGCGCCGTGGAAGCCCATCGCGCCGGTCGCGGTGAGCGAGTCCTCGGTGCACTTGGGCCAGGTCGGGCAGCCCAGGCCGGAGCCGGTGAGCCGTACGGCACCGCCGGTGACCACGATGACCACCGACATCACGAGCGGGTACAGGGCCGCCCGCTGAACCGTCCGGCGGGCGGGGGTCCAGCGTGCGGCGATGAAGGCGAGCGGGTTGCGCACGGCGGCTACGGCGTCGGCACGGGTCACGTTTGGCACGCGTCCCATCGTAGGCGTCCGCTTGTGCACGCGTTCACGAGGGTCCCCGGGTCCGCGCGTCCGGCTACTCCCAGCGGAAGAACCGGCCGGCCGCCGCGAGTCCCACGACCGCCCACACCGCCAGGATCCCCAGGTCGCCCCAGGGCATGCCCGCGCCGTGCTGGAGCACGTCCCGCAGGCCGTCCGAGAGGGCCGAGACCGGCAGCAGACCGAGCACGTCCTGGGCGCCGGACGGGAACTTGTCGAGCGGGACGATCACCCCGCCGCCCACCAGCAGCAGCAGGAAGACCAGGTTGGCCGCGGCCAGCGTCGCCTCCGCCTTGAGGGTGCCCGCCATCAGCAGGCCGAGGCCCGAGAAGGCGGCCGTGCCCAGGACGAGCAGCAGCAGGACGGCCGCCGGGTTGCCGTGCGGGTTCCAGCCGAGGGCGAAGGCGATCGCCGTCAGGAGGATCACCTGGAGGATCTCCGTGACCAGCACCGACAGCGTCTTCGCCGCCATCAGGCCCCAGCGGGGGAGGGGGGAGGAGGCGAGTCGCTTCAGCACCCCGTAACGGCGTTCGAAGCCGGTCGCGATGGCCTGGCCGGTGAAGGCCGTCGACACCACGGCGAGCGCGAGGATGCCGGGCGTGAGGAAGTCCACCGCCTCGCCGGCGCCGGTGTCGACGATGTCCACCGTGCTGAACAGCACCAGCAGCAGGGTGGGGATCACGACGGTGAGCAGCAGCTGCTCGCCGTTGCGCAGGAGCATCTTCGTCTCCAGCACCGCCTGGCTCCCGATCATGCGGGGCAGCGGCGCCGCGCCGGGCCGGGGGGCGTAGGTACCCGTGGCGGTCATCAGCGCAGCTCCTTGCCGGTCAGTTCCAGGCTGTGTCCTCCCGGGGGACGACCCCCGGACCCCCAGCAGGTCCGTGTGTGTGCCGGGATCATCAGCGCAGCTCCTTGCCGGTCAGTTCCAGGAAGACGTCCTCCAGGGTGTGCCGTTCGACCGAGATCCGGTCGGGCATCACCCCGTGCTGCGCGCACCACGAGGTGACCGTCGCCAGCAGCTGCGGGTCGACCTTGCCCATCACCCGGTAGGAGCCCGGGGTCAGCTCCTCGGCCGAGCTGTCGGCGGGCAGGGCCTTGAGCAGGGAGGTCACGTCGAGGCCGGGCCGGCCGGTGAAGCGCAGGGTGTTCTCGGCGCCGCCGCGGCACAGCTCCCCGGGGGAGCCCTGGGCGATGACCCGGCCCGCGTCGATGATCGCGACGTCGTCGGCGAGCTGTTCGGCCTCGTCCATGTAGTGGGTGGTCAGGATGACGGAGACGCCGTCCGCGCGCAGATCCCGTACCAGCTCCCAGGTGGCGCGGCGGGCCTGTGGGTCCAGGCCTGCCGTCGGCTCGTCCAGGAACACCAGCTCCGGGCGGCCGACGACGGCCATCGCCAGCGCGAGCCGCTGCTGCTGGCCGCCGGAGAGGCGGCGGTACGTCGTCCGGCCGCAGGAGCCGAGGCCGAGGCGCTCGACGAGGGCGTCGACGTCAAGCGGGTGGGCGTGCAGCCCGGCCACGTGCCGGAGCATCTCGTCGGCCCGGGCCCCGGAGTACACGCCCCCCGACTGGAGCATCACGCCGATCCGCGGGCGCAGGTCGTGGGCCTGTCTCTGCGGGTCGAGGCCGAGGACGCGTACCGTGCCGGCGTCCGGCCTGCGGTATCCCTCGCAGGTCTCGACGGTGGTCGTCTTGCCGGCGCCGTTGGGTCCGAGGACGGCGGTGACGCCCGCCCGGGCCGTCAGGTCGAGGCCGTTCACCGCCGTCTTGGTCCCGTACCGCTTCACCAGGGCCTCGACCCGGACGACAGGCTCACTTCGCATGGCTCAAGAGTCTAGGTTCGCGGGTGCGGGCTCGGACCGGGGGGTGCGGGAACCGGCCGGACGCGAGGGCGGCGGGGGCGGGCGCCGGGCGGACGGGTTCAGAGTTCCTCCTCGCGGGACCGGTGCAGCGGCAGCCACCGCTGGGCGTAGGCGACGGCGTCCGCGACCGGAAACAGCCGTACGTCGGCCGCCCCGACGGTGCCCCGTACGACGTCACGGTCGCGCTCGAAGTCATGGCCCAGCTCGTCGAAGCGATCGGAGTCGATCGACACCTCGGTCACGACCTCCCACGTCCCGTCGGGCCCGGGCCGGCCCACCTCGACGAGCGGGGCCGGGATCCGGTACTCGGCCAGGTGGAAGCTGGTGCAGGTGTGGTAGCCGGCGCCGAGGAGCAGGACCCGCGCCCCCGCCTTCTCCAGCCGGGCCAGCGGGCTGTGCTCGCCGAGCCGGCAGTCGGGGGCGTGCCCCTCGACCAGTTCCGCGGCCCGCGCCCCGAGCGCCGCGAACGAGGTCTGCGGGTGGGCGCTGCGCAGGGCGCCGGGCCAGGTGCGGACCGTCTCGGGGATCACGCCCACGCCCAGTGCGGGGGTGATGAGGGGGTCGTAGGCGGGCATGGCCGCCCGGATCCGCTCCCACCAGTTCGCGGGGACCGGCGGGTTGCTCCACAGGGCCGGGTCGGACAGGTCGCCGGACTGGGTGGGGACCACGAGCGTGCCGTCCGGGCCGACCGCGTCGAGCAGTCCCCGCACGACCGCGACGGCGCCTCCGCAGACCCAGCCGAGTGAACGGAGCGAGGAGTGCACGAGGAGGATTTCTCCGGGTTCGACACCCAGCGCGCGAAGCTCCGCCGCGAGGGTGTCGCGTGTGACAAGTGGGCCGGTGGGAGGGGGTGTGGGCATGGTCCGGCAGTGTCCTGGAAGGGGGCTCCGCAGACCAGTGGTTTTATCGCAACGGTATCCTCGCCCGATCGATCAAAGATCGTTTCCGCAGGTCAGATTAGGTATACCTAAGTGACGCAGGGCACCGCTCCCCGATCCGGGCGCGGCTTGCCTGCCTCTGAGGAATTACGCAACAATGGCGTTGTGAAATACGTTGGCGAGGTTCGGGAGACCCCCACGGGGACCCCCCAGGAGGAGATCGCGACCGGTGAGCGCTCGACGCGCAACCGGGTCGCGCGGTCCATCCTGGACCACGGGCCGTCGACCGTCGCCGAGCTGGCGGGCAGGCTGGGCCTCACGCAGGCCGCCGTCCGCCGCCACCTCGACGCGCTCGTCGCCGACGACGTCGTGGCGGCCCGCGAGCAGCGGGTGTACGGAGCACGGACCCGCGGACGCCCCGCCAAGGCCTTCGCCCTCACCGACTGCGGCCGCGACGCCTTCGACCAGTCCTACGACACGCTCGCCGCGGACGCCCTGCGCTGGATCCAGGAACGCTTCGGCGGGGACGAGGCCGTCATCGCCTTCGCCCGCGCCCGGATCGCCGAACAGGCCGCCGGGTACCGCCAGGCGATCGAGGCGGCCGCCCCGGAAGAGCGGACCGAGGCCCTGGCCAAGGCCCTGAGCGCGGACGGGTACGCTGCTACGGCGCGCAGCGCACCGGTCGGCGAGCAGCTGTGCCAGCACCACTGCCCCGTCGCCCATGTCGCCGAGAAGTTCCCGCAGCTCTGCGAGGCGGAGACCGAGATCTTCTCCCAGCTGCTCGGGACGCACGTCCAGCGACTGGCGACCATCGCCCACGGCGACGGCGTGTGCACGACGTTCATCCCCAAAGTTTCCACAGCCACTCACCACGCATCTGCAAGCACGGCCGGGAGGAACCCCGCATGACTCTCCCCACGGAGACTGCCCACCCCGAACTCGAGGGCCTGGGTAAGTACGAATACGGCTGGGCCGACTCCGACACGGCCGGCGCCTCTGCGAAGCGCGGCATCAACGAGGACGTCGTCCGGGACATCTCGGCCAAGAAGTCCGAGCCGGAGTGGATGACGAAGCTGCGCCTCAAGGGTCTGCGGCTCTTCGGCAAGAAGCCCATGCCCAACTGGGGCTCCGACCTCTCGGGCATCGACTTCGACAACATCAAGTACTTCGTGCGCTCCACGGAGAAGCAGGCGGAGTCCTGGGAGGACCTGCCCGAGGACATCAAGAACACGTACGACAGGCTCGGCATCCCGGAGGCGGAGAAGCAGCGCCTCGTCGCCGGTGTCGCGGCCCAGTACGAGTCCGAGGTCGTCTACCACCAGATCCGTGAGGACCTGGAGGAGCAGGGCGTCATCTTCCTCGACACCGACACCGCGCTGAAGGAGCACCCGGAGCTCTTCAAGGAGTACTTCGGCACGGTCATCCCGGTCGGCGACAACAAGTTCGCGTCGCTGAACACCGCGGTGTGGTCCGGCGGCTCCTTCATCTACGTGCCGAAGGGCGTGCACGTCGAGATCCCGCTCCAGGCCTACTTCCGTATCAACACGGAGAACATGGGCCAGTTCGAGCGGACCCTGATCATCGTCGACGAGGGCGCCTACGTGCACTACGTCGAGGGTTGTACGGCCCCGATCTACAAGTCGGACTCGCTGCACAGCGCCGTGGTCGAGATCATCGTCAAGAAGAACGCCCGCTGCCGTTACACGACCATCCAGAACTGGTCGAACAACGTCTACAACCTGGTCACCAAGCGCGCCGTGGCGTACGAGGGCGCGACCATGGAGTGGATCGACGGCAACATCGGCTCCAAGGTGACGATGAAGTACCCGGCCGTCTACCTGATGGGCGAGCACGCCAAGGGCGAGACCCTCTCCATCGCCTTCGCGGGCGAGGGCCAGCACCAGGACGCCGGCTCCAAGATGGTCCACATGGCGCCGAACACCTCGTCGAACATCGTGTCGAAGTCCGTGGCGCGCGGCGGCGGCCGTACGTCCTACCGCGGTCTCGTCGAGATCGGCGAGGGCGCCCACGGCTCCAAGTCCAACGTGCTGTGCGACGCGCTGCTCGTCGACACCATCTCCCGCTCCGACACGTACCCCTATGTGGACGTCCGCGAGGACGACGTGTCCATGGGCCACGAGGCCACCGTCTCCAAGGTCAGCGACGACCAGCTCTTCTACCTGATGAGCCGGGGCATGACCGAGTTCGAGGCGATGGCGATGATCGTGCGCGGCTTCGTCGAGCCCATCGCGAAGGAGCTGCCCATGGAGTACGCCCTCGAGCTCAACCGGCTGATCGAGCTGCAGATGGAAGGCGCGGTCGGTTAAGACCGCCCCCCACAGGCAGCTAGCGAAATCTGACGTAGGAAGAGAGCAGACCGACAGCCATGGCTGAGGCTCAGAACGCCCCCACTTTCGAATCCGCTCAAGCGGGGGGACCCCCACCGGTGGGCAGCACGACCGCCGGCCAGATCGCGGTGGCCGCCGAGTCGACCGTCGCCACGCGCATGAGCGCGCCCGCGTCCTTCGACGTGGCGGACTTCCCGGTCCCCCACGGTCGCGAGGAGGAGTGGCGGTTCACGCCGCTGGAGCGGCTGCGCGGGCTGCACGACGGCACCGCCGTCGCGACCGGCGAGGGCGTGAAGGTCGCCGTCGAGGCGCCCGAGGGCGTCGTCGTCGAGCTCGTGGACCGCGACGACCCGCGCCTCGGGAAGGCCGGCACCCCGGTGGACCGGGTCGCCGCCCAGGCGTACTCCGCGTTCGAGAAGGCCGGCGTGGTCACCGTCCCCAAGGAGACGGTGCTCACCGAGCCGATCCGCATCGCGGTGCACGGCGAGGGCGGGGTCTCCTTCGGCCACCAGGTCATCGAGCTGGGCGCCTTCGCCGAGGCCGTCGTCGTCATCGACCACACCGGGGACGCCGTGGTCGCCGCCAACGTCGACTACGTCCTCGGGGACGGCGCGAAGCTGACCGTCGTCTCCGTCCAGGACTGGGACGACAAGGCCGTGCACGTGGCCCAGCACAACGCCCTCGTCGGCCGCGACGCGACCTTCAAGTCGGTCGTGGTGACCTTCGGCGGCGACCTCGTCCGCCTCCACCCGCGCGTGGCGTACGCCGGCCCCGGCGCCGAGGCCGAGCTGTTCGGTCTGTACTTCACGGACGCCGGTCAGCACCAGGAGCACCGCCTCCTGGTCGACCACAACGTCCCGCACTGCAAGTCCAACGTCGTCTACAAGGGCGCCCTCCAGGGCGAGGGCGCGCACGCCGTGTGGATCGGTGACGTGCTCATCGAGGCCAAGGCCGAGGGCACCGACACCTACGAGATGAACCGCAACCTGGTCCTCACGGACGGCGCGCGGGTCGACTCGGTGCCGAACCTGGAGATCGAGACCGGCGAGATCGTCGGCGCCGGACACGCCTCCGCCACCGGCCGCTTCGACGACGAGCAGCTCTTCTACCTGATGGCCCGCGGCATCCCAGCCGACGAGGCCCGTCGCCTGGTCGTCCGCGGCTTCTTCGCCGAGCTGGTCCAGCAGATCGGTGTCGACGACATCGAGGAGCGTCTGCTGGCCAGGATCGAGACCGAGCTGGAGGCCACGGTCTGATGACGGCCTTCGTACGCGCCTGTGGGCTGAGCGAGCTGGCGGAGGACACCCCGACACGGGTGGAACTCGACGGCACGCCGGTCTCGGTCGTCCGTACCGAGGGGGAGGTGTTCGCCATCCACGACATCTGCTCCCACGCGAACGTCTCGCTCTCCGAGGGCGAGGTGGAGGACTGTCAGATCGAATGCTGGCTGCACGGCTCCAGCTTCGACCTCCGCACCGGCAAGCCGTCCGGCCTTCCCGCGACGCGCCCCGTCCCCGTATACCCCGTAAAGATCGAAGGGGACGACGTGCTCGTCTCCCTCACCCAGGAGTCCTGAGGCACCCATGGCAACGCTTGAAATCCGAGACCTGCACGTCACCGTCGAGGCCGACAACGCCACGAAGGAGATCCTCAAGGGCGTCGACCTCACCGTGAAGCAGGGCGAGACGCACGCCATCATGGGCCCCAACGGCTCCGGCAAGTCGACCCTCGCCTACTCGCTCGCGGGCCACCCGAAGTACACGGTCACCGGCGGCACCGTGCTGCTCGACGGCGAGGACGTCCTCGAGATGTCCGTCGACGAGCGCGCCCGCGCGGGCCTCTTCCTCGCCATGCAGTACCCGGTCGAGGTCCCCGGCGTCTCCGTGTCGAACTTCCTGCGCACCTCCGCCACCGCCATCCGTGGCGAGGCCCCCAAGCTGCGCACCTGGGTGAAGGAGGTCAAGGAGGCCATGCAGCGCCTCAACATGGACACCTCCTTCGCCGAGCGCAACGTCAACGAGGGCTTCTCCGGCGGTGAGAAGAAGCGCCACGAGATCCTCCAGCTGGAGCTGCTCAGGCCGAAGGTCGCGATCCTCGACGAGACGGACTCCGGTCTGGACGTCGACGCCCTGCGCATCGTCTCCGAAGGCGTCAACCGCGTCCGCGAGACCGGTGAGGTCGGCACCCTGCTGATCACGCACTACACGCGCATCCTGCGCTACATCAAGCCCGACTTCGTCCACGTCTTCTCCGCCGGCCGCATCGTCGAGTCCGGCGGCGCCGAGCTCGCCGACAAGCTGGAGAACGAGGGCTACGAGGCATACACGAAGGGTGGCGTATCCGCGTGACGCAGCTGCCGGGCCTCCTCGACACCGAGGCGATCCGCAAGGACTTCCCCATCCTGGACCGACAGGTCCACGACGGTCTGAAGCTCGTGTACCTGGACAACGCGGCGACCTCGCAGAAGCCGCGCCAGGTACTGGACGCCCTGAACGAGTACTACGAGCGCTACAACGCCAACGTCCACCGCGGTGTGCATGTGCTCGCCGAGGAGGCCACGGCGCTGTACGAGGGGGCGCGCGACAAGGTCGCCGCGTTCATCAACGCGCCGAGCCGCGACGAGGTGATCTTCACCAAGAACGCCTCCGAGTCGCTCAACCTCGTGGCGAACATGCTCGGCTGGGCCGACGAGCCCTACCGGGTGGACTCCGAGACCGAGATCGTCATCACGGAGATGGAGCACCACTCCAACATCGTGCCGTGGCAGCTGCTGTCGCAGCGCACCGGCGCGAAGCTGAAGTGGTTCGGCCTGACCGACGACGGCCGGCTCGACCTCTCCAACATCGACGAGATCATCACCGAGAAGACGAAGATCGTCTCCTTCGTGCTGGTGTCGAACATCCTCGGCACCGTGAACCCGGTCGAGGCGATAGTGCGCCGCGCGCAGGAGGTCGGCGCGCTGGTGTGCATCGACGCCTCGCAGGCCGCGCCGCACATGCCGCTGGACGTACAGGCCCTCCAGGCCGACTTCGTGGCCTTCACCGGCCACAAGATGTGCGGCCCGACCGGCATCGGCGTCCTCTGGGGCCGCCAGGAGCTGCTCGAGGACCTTCCCCCGTTCCTCGGCGGCGGCGAGATGATCGAGACGGTGTCGATGCACTCGTCGACCTACGCCCCGGCGCCCCACAAGTTCGAGGCGGGCACCCCGCCGATCGCGCAGGCGGTCGGTCTGGGCGCGGCCATCGACTACCTGTCCGCGATCGGCATGGACAAGATCCTCGCCCATGAGCACGCGATCACCGAGTACGCGGTGCGGCGCCTGACCGAGGTCCCCGACCTGCGGATCATCGGCCCGGCCACGGCCGAGGACCGGGGCGCGGCGATCTCCTTCACGCTCGGCGACATCCACCCGCACGACGTGGGCCAGGTGCTGGACGAGCAGGGCATCGCGGTCCGCGTGGGTCACCACTGCGCGCGGCCCGTCTGCCTGCGCTACGGAATTCCCGCGACCACACGAGCGTCGTTCTATCTGTACTCCACGCCGGCCGAGATCGATGCTCTGGTCGACGGTCTGGAGCACGTACGGAACTTCTTCGGCTGAGGGGCGTGAGCTGAGACCGTGAAGCTGGACTCCATGTACCAGGAAGTCATCCTGGATCACTACAAGCACCCGCACGGGCGTGGCCTGCGCGACGGCGACGCCGAGGTGCACCATGTGAACCCGACCTGCGGTGACGAGATCACCCTCCGTGTGAAGTACGACGGCACGAAGATCGAGGACGTCAGTTACGAGGGCCAGGGCTGCTCCATCAGCCAGGCCAGCGCGTCCGTCCTCAACGACCTTCTGGTCGGCAAGGAGCTGGCCGAGGCGCAGAAGATCCAGGAGGCATTCCTGGAGCTGATGCAGTCCAAGGGCAGGATCGAGCCCGACGAGGCGATGGAGGAGGTGCTGGAGGACGCGATCGCGTTCGCCGGTGTCTCCAAGTACCCGGCCCGGGTCAAGTGCGCCCTCCTCAGCTGGATGGCGTGGAAGGACGCGACGGCCCAGGCCCTGGGCGGAGCCGACGCCGAAAGGAAGACGGCATGAGCGAGACCCTTGAGATGAAGCCGGCCTCCGAGGAGGAAGTCCGCGAGGCGCTGTACGACGTCGTCGACCCCGAACTGGGTATCGACGTCGTCAACCTCGGGCTGATCTACGGCATTCACATCGACGACGCGAACATCGCGACGATCGACATGACCCTGACCTCGGCGGCCTGTCCGTTGACGGACGTGATCGAGGACCAGGCGAAGTCCGCCACGGACGGCCTGGTCAACGAGCTGCGCATCAACTGGGTCTGGATGCCGCCGTGGGGCCCGGACAAGATCACGGACGACGGCCGCGAGCAGCTTCGCGCGCTGGGCTTCAACGTCTGAGACGTCGGAGATCCCGTAGGGGAACCCGGCGAGGATCCTCCCTCGCACACGAAAGCGGCGGCACCCATCGGGTGCCGCCGCTTTCGTGTGTGCTCAGGCGAGCCCGTCCACCAGGCGGAACGAGTAGTCCTCACGGTTGTTGGAGCCGTAGCCGTACGTGTCCAGGCGCAGCGAGAAGTTCTTGTGGCGCAGGAAACGGCCGGGGTAGTTGACCGACTGCAGCATGACCGCGCCGGAGGAGTAGGAGGAGGGGACGGCACAGAACGTGGCGTCCTGCTTGAAGAGGGTGGAGCCGTCGTTGCGTTCGGCGCGCAGGACGAAGTCACGGTGGCGCAGGTATGTCCCGTCCGCCGTGACGAAGGTGGAGCAGGAGCTGTCGGCCAGGCCCTTCACCACGGTGAAGGTGGAGTCCGCACGGGACTCCGAGCCGCCGACCGGGTCGAGTTTCACCAGGCCGCCGCTGACGTGCCAGTAGCGGTCGGGGTAGTTGACCGAGCGGACCGAGCGCTGCGTGGCGGCCGGTTTGGGAGTGGACGGCTTCGTCGTCGTCGATGACGCGGACGGCGCGGCCGGGGCGTCCGGCGTCGAACTGCCCTGCGCCTCGGGGGAGGAGGAGGTCTTCGGCGACGCGGACGCGGACGCGGTCGTGCTCCTCTTCCCCGTCGGTGTCGCCGATCCGCTCGCGGAGGGGGTGGCGAAGGAGATCAGGCCGCCCTCCGTCTCCTCGTCCGACAGCGTCTGTCCCTGCCGGGCGTCCGACTTGTCGTCAACGGGCTTGTCGTTCAAGGCGATTGCGGTCACGCACGCCACGATGGTGGCCACGGCGAGACCGCCGGCCAGCCAGAGACGTCGTGTTCCGGGTGCCCGGGAGGTGTCCGGGGCCCAGCCGTTCTCCCAGTGCTCCTGGGACGGCCGGGACTTGTTTTCTGGCATGCGCTGTTCCTCCAGCGGTACCCCTGACGGCTGCCGCGGCTGCGATGGCCCGGTGTGTGAACGGTGAAACAGTAGTGGAACCTGTGGCTCACGTTCAGCCGTTTGGGTGAGCGCTTTCCATAACGCTTTCGACTCCACGGCGACAACATGTTCGGCCCTGCGGCGACTTGGGGGGACTTGGGACGAGGGGGCCGGCCCCGGTATCGTTATGTACACCCGTACGCATCGTTGTGTACGCTCGTACACATGGGATACCTGACGCTGGCCGGCGCCATCGCCGCCGAGGTGGCCGCGACGACCGCCATGAAGTACAGCGACGGCTTCAGCAGGCTCTGGCCCTCGCTCCTGACGGCCTCCGGCTATGTCGTCTCCTTCCTGCTCCTCGCCCAGACCCTCAAGACGGTCGGCATCGGCACGGCGTACGCGATCTGGGCCGGGGTCGGCACCGCGGCCATCGCCGTCATAGGGCCGGCCCTGTTCGGGGAGTCCCTGACGCCCACCAAGGCCGTCGGCATCCTGCTGATCGTCGGGGGAGTGGTCGTGCTGAACCTGGGGGGTGCGCACTGATGCCCCGGCGTCACGACCCCGAGCGGCGGCAGCGGATCATCGACGCGGCGATCCGGGTCGTCGGGGACAAGGGGCTGGCCGGGCTGAGCCACCGCTCGGTCGCCGCCGAGGCGGACGTGCCGCTCGGCTCCACCACCTACCACTTCGCCACCCTCGACGAACTGATGATCGCCGCCCTGCGGCAGGCCAACGAGGGCTTCGCCAAGGCGGTCGCGGCGCACGGCGGGCTGACGGACACCCGCGTCGACCTGCCCGCCGAACTGGCCGGACTGCTCGGCGAATGGCTGGCCGGCGAACGCACCGGCGTCGAGCTGGAGTACGAGCTGTATCTGGCCGCCCTGCGACGGCCCGCGCTGCGCCCCGTCGCCGCCGAGTGGGCCGAGGACCTCGCCGCCCTCCTCGCCGGGCACGTCGACCCCCTCACCGCACGCGCGCTGGTCGCGCTGATGGACGGGATCTGTCTCCAGGTGCTGCTGACGGACGCGCCCTACGACGAGGAGTACGCACGCGAGGCGCTGACACGCCTCGTTCCCGCCCCCGCCGCCCTCGGTCCCCCCGCCGACCCCGGTCCCCCCGCCACACCGTCGGGCCGGCGTTCCCGCCCAGCCGCGGGACGACGCTGAGCGTCTCCCCGACACCGCCCGCCACGTCCGTCATGACCGTCACGTCGGTCACGTCGGTCACGTCGGTCACATCCGTCACCGGATACCGCACATGCCGTACGACCCGCTCCCGGTCCACGACCAGGGTCAGCCGCTTCGGCCTGCTCGCCTGCTCGGCTGCACGCCAGCACCCCGCGCGCGGTGTCCCGGACGGTCGGCAGGGTTTACCGGTCCCCGACGACGCCCAGTGCCTGCGCGATGGCGCAGCCGGAATCCTCCAGGCTCGTCCTGCGGGCCATGGGCCGCCGCCGCCTCCCGTCGGCGGCGGCCCCGCTGACGCGGTCGGTTCCCGGGAGGAACTCACCAGGTCGGCGGGGGCGTGCGGCCCGCCCCCTGAGACACCGCTGTGCGGGTTGGCCTCTGCGGCCCCCCGCCGGTTAGGTTGCCCTCATGACCGACACGACTGTTCCCCGCACCACCGGCGCCGCGGCCGCCGGCCTCGCCACGATCGCCGCCGACGGCACCGTTCTCGACACCTGGTTCCCGGCGCCCGCGCTCGTCGCCGAGCCCGGCCCGTCCGGCACCGAGCGCCTGTCCGCCGAGAAGGCCGTGGAGCTGCTCGGCGAGGGTGCGGCGAAGGCGATCGGTCAGGACGCCCGCCGCGGCGTCGAGGTGGTCGCGGTCCGCACGGTCATCGCCTCGCTCGACGACAAGCCGCTCGACGCGCACGACGTCTACCTGCGTCTGCACCTGCTCTCCCACCGGCTCGTGAAGCCGCACGGCCAGAGCCTGGACGGCATGTTCGGCCACCTCGCCAACGTCGCCTGGACCTCGCTCGGCCCGGTCGCCGTCGACGACATCGAGAAGGTCCGCCTGAACGCCCGCGCGCAGGGCCTGCACCTCCAGGTCACCTCCATCGACAAGTTCCCGCGCATGACGGACTACGTCGCTCCGAAGGGCGTCCGGATCGCCGACGCCGACCGGGTCCGCCTCGGCGCCCACCTCGCCGAGGGCACCACGGTCATGCACGAGGGCTTCGTCAACTTCAACGCGGGCACGCTCGGCACCTCGATGGTCGAGGGCCGTATCTCCGCGGGCGTCATCGTCGGCGACGGCTCGGACATCGGCGGCGGCGCCTCCACGATGGGCACGCTGTCCGGCGGCGGCAACGTGATCATCTCCATCGGCGAGCGCTGCCTCGTCGGCGCCGAGGCGGGCGTCGGCATCGCCCTCGGCGACGAGTGCGTGGTCGAGGCCGGCCTGTACGTCACCGCGGGCACCCGCGTCACCATGCCCGACGGCCAGATCGTCAAGGCCCGCGAGCTCTCCGGCGCCTCGAACATCCTCTTCCGCCGCAACTCGGTCACCGGCGCGGTCGAGGCCCGCCCGAACAACGCGGTGTGGGGCGGCCTGAACGAGATCCTGCACAGCCACAACTGACCCGCGGCGGCCGCGACCTGCGGCCGCCCGACCGGTCGGCTTCCTGGCCCGCGGCCCGGCTGCCGGCCGTCGTCGACATCGGTCGTCGTCGAGCGCCCTCCCCGTCCGCCCCGGTGCGGCCAGGGAGGGCGCTCGCGTGTGTGCAGGCGACGGGAGGCGGGCCGGGCTTCGTCAGGCGGGGAGTGCCGCCGCGAACCGCGTCAGGGTCGTGAAGTCCTCCTCGCGCAGGCCGAGCCGGGGGTCCACGTGGTGCAGGAGAGCCGGTGCCGGGTGGTGGGCGGTGACGTAGGCCGTGTCGGCGGGGGACTGTTCGTCGTCCACCCAGGCGAAGGGGCGGCCCGCCGCGTGGGCGACGATCGCCTCCGTCTTCCAGTGGACCCCGTCGGCCCGGTGGGCGAAGAGCGCCTCGCCGAAGTCGACGTACGGAAGCTCCGGCAGCCCCACCACCGGCGCGATCCATCGGTTGGCCCGGTCCATCCAGGTCGTCGCCCAGCACAGGTCGTAGGGGAGGCGGAGCAGGGCGGCGCCGTGCCCGGGGTGCAGCCAGACCCGCAGCGGCCGCTCACGGCCCACGGACGCCCTGATGGTCGTATAGCCCGCCGGCCGCTTCGAGGGCTTGGCCGCGTACGGGTTGAGGGGTCCGTCGACGTCGAGGTAGAGCAGCGGTCGGCTCATGCGTTCACCGTACGTGCGCACGGTCGGACGGTCGGCGGAATTTCGTGCGGGGCGGCATAGCGGGGGCGGGGGGTGCGCGTCTCAAGGGGTGCAGGGGGCCGGCAGCGGGTCCGGTCCCGGGGGAAGAGAAGGTGACGATGGATGCCGAGGCGCTGGAGAGCTTCCGACATTTCGTGGACGGCAGATCGTCGGCGCTGCTGAGGACGGCCGTCCTGCTCAGTGGCGGCGACCGGCACGCCGGTGAGGATCTGCTCCAGAACGCCCTGGCGAAGGCGGCCGGCCGCTGGCACCGCATCGAGGAACCCGAGGCGTACGTACGTCAGGTGCTCTACCGGCAGCAGATCAGCCGCTGGCGTCTGAAGTGGCCCCGGCGCGAGGTCAGTGTCGCCGAACCGCCGGACCGCGGGGCCGGACCGGACGCGTCCTCGGCCGCCGAACTGCGGGTCGTGATGCGCGCGGCCCTGTCCCGGTTGACGGCGCGCCAGCGCACCGTGCTCGTCCTCCGCTACTTCGAGGATCTGCCGGAGGCCGAGGTGGCCGGGCTCCTCGGCTGCTCCGTGGGCACCGTGCGGTCCACCACCCACCGCTCCCTCGCCCGGCTGCGCGCTCTCGCGCCGGAGCTGGCCGCCCTCGGCCGCGCGGACGCCGAAAGGGCGCCGTCCAGTGACTTCTCGCCCGTGGAGGTGCGTCCGTGAACGTCGACGAACTCGTACGCGACTCCCTGCGCGAGCAGGCCGACGAGCAGCAGCCGGCACGGGCCGGACTCGTCGACCGGGTCCTCGCCCTGCGCCGCCGGCGCCGCGCCCGGCGGTTCGTGTCCGTGGCGGCCGTGACCGTCGCCGTGGTGGCCGTCGCCGTGGCGGTGCCGAGGCTGGACTCCGGCGGCGCGACCGATGTGCGCCCCGCCGACGTCACGCGGCCCACCCGGATCACCGCGCACCCGGACCAGTCGCCGCCGCGCGATCTGATCGCGGCCGGGCGGACGGCGCTGGCCGCGTACTACGCGACGACCGTCGTCCCGCAGACCGCCGAGCGGGCGGTGGCGACGCGCACGTACTGGCTGCTGAACCCGACGACGCGGAAGTACGTGAAGACCACCCGGTGGTCGTGGGTCGCCGTCGCGCCGGGGCTGCGGACCGCCGCCGTCCTGGAACAGAACCTGCCCGTCCACCGGATCGGCCTGCTCGACCTGGCCAGCGGCGAGGTCAAGCGGTGGATCCCGGTCGAGCAGGCCGTCGCCGGGCTCGCGTTCTCGCGGGACGGCCGTGAGCTGGTCGCGACGACGTACAGCGCGAACCCGGATCTGCGGGTCAAGTCGGAGGGCGGTACCGGAGGCTGGGACGCGAACACGGCGCAGTCGTACCGCACCGGTTTCCACGTCTTCGACGTGGCCTCCGGGAGCGGCTCCTGGAGCGAGGTGAGGCCCGGCACGGACATGAACGACCCCACCGCCTTCCTCAACAGCCGCCAGGACTTCGCCTTCAGCCGTGACGGCAGCCGCATCTGGTCCGGTCTGCCCTCGGAGCCCGGTTACCAGTTCTACGACCGGCAGGGCGGGAAGGCGGGCCCGCCCGCGGGCGAGAAGTACCTGTCGTGGTTCGTCGACGCGGGCCTCTCACCCGACGGCAGGAAGCTCGCCGGTGACTTCGCGGGCGAGAAGTACAAGACGTCCTCCTGGATCGTCGACCCCCGCACCGGGAAGAACCTCGTCGAGACGCGCGGCCAGCAACTGCTCGCCTGGGCCGACGACTCCACCCTCGTCGCCTGGGACATCGGCCCGGACGGCGACGAGTACCACCAGCGGCTGGTGCTGGTCACTCCCGACAGCGACGAGGTCGTCCCGCTCAGCGACTTCCGGGCGACCGGGGACGACACCCTCGCACGCTGGACGCCGATCTTTGCGGACCGCTGACTGGCCCTCGCCGGGCGCTCAGGAACCCGGCAGGGCCACGAGCCGCTCGTAGGCCGCGCGCAGCCCGTCGACCGTCTCGCGGTCGGCGGGCCGCAGCGGCGCCCGGACCGGGCCGGCCGGCAGGCCCAGGTCGCCCAGGAGCCCCTTGGCGGTGACGGTTCCGGGCAGGCCCGAGGCCATCATCGACTCCACCAGTTCCATGACCTGCTGCTGAAGCCCGGCGGCTTCGGCGGTGCGGCCCGCGTCGAACGCGTCCAGGACGGCCCGGAGCCGGTCCGGCACCACGTTCGCGACCGTGCTGACGTAACCTGCCCCGCCCACCGCGTACAGCGCGAGGAGGTGCTCCTCGCAGCCCGCGTAGTACGCCAACTCGGTGCGGGCGAGCACCTTCTGCGCGCCGAGGAAGTCGTAGGAACAGTCCTTGACCGCGACGATCCGGGGGTGTTCGGCGAGCCGGAGCATGGTGTCCGGCTCGATCCGGGTGCCCGTGCGGCCGGGGATGTCGTACAGCATCACCGGCAGCCCGCACGAGTCCGCGACCTCGCGGAAGTGCTCCTCCAGGGCGTCCTGCGGCGGCCTGCTGTAGTACGGGCTGACCACGAGCACCCCGTCCGCGCCGGCCTTCTCGGCGGCCCGGGCGAGTTCGACGGTGTGGCGGGTGTCGGACGTGCCCACCCCGGCCACGACCGACGCCCGGTCGCCCACCGCCTCCCGTACCGCGGCCACCAGTTCCGCCTTCTCGGCGTCCGACGTCGTCGGCGACTCACCCGTCGTGCCGGAGAGCACCAGCCCGTCGCAGCCGGCGGACACCAGCCGGTCGGCGAGCCGCCGTGCCCCGTCGAGGTCCAGCGCGCCGGTACCGGTGAACGGCGTGATCATCGCGCAGAGCGCACGGCCGAAGGCCGGAGCGGGGGGCGGAGCAGGGGACAGGGCAGGGGACGGGGCGGGGGACGGACTCGGGTGCGTGCTGCGCGCTGTCGTCATACGGGCAGTCTCGGCCGTAAGACAGTGAAGCTCTACTTAATTTTTCTACGGGATATGGATAAGTGTTCCTGTACTGATGTCCCGCCGCCCGCGGGGTAGCGGCGACCGGCCGGGGTACCCGGATGCTCCGGAACCGAGAGGAGGCGGAACGCCGTGACCGGGACCACGGACATCCGGCCCGTCCGCGAGGGGCACCACAGCGACGGGCACAGCAACGGGCACCACAGCAACGGGCACCACAACGACGGGCACCACACGGTCGGCGAACTC
The DNA here is from genome assembly GCF_040295245.1 of Streptomyces sp. NPDC002884. Lineage (NCBI taxonomy): Bacteria > Bacillati > Actinomycetota > Actinomycetes > Kitasatosporales > Streptomycetaceae > Streptomyces > Streptomyces sp. NPDC002884. Next base: position 45,551 of record NZ_JBEOVB010000015.1, read on the forward strand.
GTCAACCAGGGCACCGAACAGCTCTCCCGGCTCGTACGGCAGGAACTGGCCCTCGCCAAGCACGAGTTCGCAGAGAAGGGCCGGCGTGCCGGGCGCGGCGGAGGTCTGCTCGGCGCCGCGGGCGCGTTCGGCTACGCCGGCCTGCTCGCCCTCGCCGGTACGGCCGTCGCCGCCCTCTCGCTGACGCTGCCCGTCTGGGCGGCGGCGCTCATCGTGACGGCGGTGCTCTTCGTGATCGCCGGTGTGCTCGCCGCGCTCGGCCGTGGCCAGCTGCGCCGGGCCGCGCCGCCCACCCCCGAGGAGACCCTCGGCAGCGTCCGGGCCGACGTCGAGGAGATCAGGGAAAGGGCACACCGATGACGGACAGGACGACGGCCGACCTGCGTCGGCAGATCGAGCGGACCCGGCACCGGCTCGGTGTCACGGTCGAGGAGCTGGCGGCCAGGGCGGACGTCCGCGGCCGCACCCGGGCCCGCGCCGCCGACCTCATGGACCGCGCCGGCGCGATGACCGTACAGCTGCGCAGCACGGCGTCCCAGGCGAGCTATCACCTGCAGGAACGGGCCGGGCGCGCGGGCCACGCGGTGCAGGAGCGGGCGGGGCGCGCCGGGCACGCGGCGCAGGCGGGGGCGGGCCACGCGGCCCGGGGGCGAGCGGGCCGTGCGCGGCACGCCGTGCGGGACGCCGCCGCCCGCGTCGGCCGCAGCGCCCAGGGCCACGGGTTCCACGCCCGCCACGACCTGCGGGACCACGCGACCCGCGCGGGTCGCGCCGCGGAGCGGTCGGCGCCCGCTCCGGTCCGCGTACCCGTGCGGTTCGTCCTGCGGCATCCGCGGCCGGCGGTGGTCGTGGGCGCGGCGGCGGTACTGGCGCTGGTGGCGGCCGGGGCGATCGGAAGGAGCAGGGCGAGGGCGGAGTAGTGGCCCACGCCGGTGCGCAGGCCGGAGGCCCGGTATCCGCCGTATGCGGGTGCCGGGCCTCCGGCCTGTCCGGCACCCGGGCCTGTCCGGCACCCGGGCCTGTCCGGCACCCGGGCCTGTCCGGCACCCGGGCCTGTCCGGCACCCGGGCCTGTCCGGCACCCGGGCCTGTCCGGCACGCCTGACCCACGACCGAAAACCATGTTGTCCTGGACAAAAAAAGTTTTCGGTGAGACGGTGGACGCATGCTGGACGTGACCGTGATCGAGGACCCCGAGGCCGCCGCCGTCTCCCTGGACCCCATACGGGCCGGGCTGCTCGCCGAGCTGGCGGCCGGACCCGCGTCGGCGGCGATGCTGGCCGGCAAGGTCGGGCTGCCGCGGCAGAAGGTGAACTACCACCTCAAGGCGCTGGAGCGGCACGGCCTGGTCGAGCTGGCCGGTGAGCGCCGCAAGGGCAACGTGACCGAGCGGCTGATGCGGGCGACCGCGGCGTCGTACGTGATCTCGCCGCTCGCGCTCGCCGCGGTGCAGCCGGACCCTGACCGCTTCCGGGACCAGCTGTCCGCGCGCTGGCTGCTCGCGCTCGGCGCCCGGCTGGTGCGTGACGTCGGCTCGCTGATCACCGGAGCCGAGAAGGCCCGCAAGGGGCTGGCGACCTACGCGCTGGACGGCGAGGTGCGCTTCGCCTCGGCCGCGGACCGGGCCGCGTTCATCCAGGAGCTGACGGCGGGCGTCGGCGCGCTCATCCGCAAGTACGACGCCCCCGACGCCGAGAGCGGCCGGGACCACCGGATCGTCGTGGCCGTCCATCCCACGGTCAAGACCCCGGCGCAGCCCTCGACCCCGACCCCGAGCCAGACCCAGGAACTGGACAGTCAGTAATCAGGAGCCAACCATGTCCAAGGAATTCGAGATCGCCCGCGAGTTCGAGGTCGACGCCACGCCGCAGCAGGTGTGGGACGCCTTCACCGCGGGGACCGGCGGCTGGCTGTGGCCGATGGAGGAGCCGGAGCCGCACGAGGGCGGCAAGGGCCCCTTCGGGTCCACGGTCACCGTCTGGGACCCGCCGCACCGCTACACCAACCGGGTCGAGAACGTCGACGGCATCTCCGAGCAGACCCTCAACCAGCTCGACTACACCGTCGAGCCGCGCGACGAGGGTCGGCGCGCGTGGGTGCGCTATGTGCACAGCGGCATCTTCGTCGACGACTGGGACAACCAGTACGACGCGGCGGGCCGGCACACCGACTTCTACCTGCACACCCTGCGCCAGTACCTGACGCACTTCGACGGCCGCCCGGTCGCCTTCGTCACCTTCGACGGGCCCGACGCGTCCAAGGCGCCCGACGCCCTGACCGCCGTGGCGCGGGCGCTGGGCCTCGCGGACGACACGGCCGAAGGCGCGCGCGTGGAGGCCCGCGGCCCCGAGGGACAGCTCCTCGAGGCCGTGGTCGACTTCCGCAACCCGTACTTCGTCGGGCTGCGCGGCGACAGCGCCCTCGTCCGCTTCTTCGGCCGCAACCACTGGGGCTACCCGGTCGGCGTCAGCGTCCACGACTTCGCGCCGGACGCCGACGCCGAGGCGAACGAGGCCGCCTGGCGGGGCTGGCTGAACGGAGTGTTCGGCCCGCCCCGGTGACGGCGGCCGCCGGTGTTACGGCTCGAAGCGCAGCACCTGCGGGTCGTGGTCGCTGATCTGGTCGTGGAACTCCGAGTTGATGTGCACGCTGTCGTACTCGAAGTCGCAGCCGCGCCGGATCGACGGGCTCACCAGGATCTGGTCCAGGACCTGCTGGTTGCCCTGGTAGTCGTAGGTGTAACGCTCGTTCTTCGGGAGCGACTTGATCGCCGACCACAGCTCGCCGTCACCCTCGAGGAGCTGCGCGGTGCCGGAGAACTCGAAGTCGTTGATGTCGCCCAGCGCGATGACGTCCGCGTTCTTCTGCGTGTCGAGGATGTCCTTCACGAACGCGTTGACCAGCGTCGCCTGCTGGTGGCGCTGGGTCTCCGAGCTGCGCACCACCGGCTGGTACTGCGCGGTCAGGCCCTGGTCGCCGCCCTTGGAGTTGAAGTGGTTGGCGATCACGAAGACCGTGCGGCCACGGAAGACGAACTCGCCCACCAGCGGCTTGCGGCTGGTCGCCCAGGCCGTGTCGGCCGGGTCGATGCGGCCGGGGGAGGCGGTGAGCTGGGCCTTGCCGCGCACCTTGGTGACACCGACGGCCGTGCCGGCGTCGCCGCCCGCGCGGTCGGTGAAGGAGACCCGCTCCGGGTTGAACAGGAACACTTGACGGATGTTTCCGCCCGGCTCGCCGCCGTCGGTGTTGTTCGTCGGGTCGATCGAGCGCCAGTCGTACGCCGGGCCGCCCGCGGCCACGATGGCGTCGATCAGCTTGCCGACCGTCACATCGGCGGCGACCGTGCCGTCGTTGGTCGCGCCGTTGTTGTCCTGGATCTCCTCCAGGGACACGATGTCGGGCGACTTCAGGTTGTTCACGATCGCGGAGGCGTGCTCCTCGAACGTGGCGTCGGACGGGTCGAGGTTCTCGACGTTGTACGTCGCGACCGCCAGCTCGCCCTTCTTCTGCTTCTGCGTCGTCTCCCGCTCCAGGCCACCGCTCTTCAGCGTGCCGAGCTGACCGGCGACGAGGGTGTAGCCGCCGAACTGGTTGTAGTCCAGCGGGCCCGCGGTGACGCCGGTGAGCGTGTCGCCGACGTTCGCGACGGGGAAGTCCGCCGTCGCGCCGAGCGACTGGATCTGGAGCCGGCCGGTGTTCTGCGAGGTGTAGGAGCCGTACAGCGCGCCCCCGCGGCGGCTGGTGTTCTCGCGCGGCTTCACCGTGACCCACAGCTCGGTGTACGGGTCGGTGGCGGTGACCACGCGGGCGTCGGCGACCTGGACGTTCATGCCCTCGAGGGACTCGTAGTAGTCCAGGGCGTACTTGGCGGGCCGCAGGGTGAGCGCGTTGATCGAGTTGCTCGCGGCGGTGTCGCCGGCCGGGGTGTACGCGGCCGGGACCGACTTCGCGTTCACGACCGTCGCGGCCGGGACCGCGTTGCCGGCGGAGACGACGGTCACCGTCGGCTTGGTGATCTCCGTGATCGTCTGGTTGCCGGTCGAGGCGCCGCCCGGGACGAACTCCGAGACCGTGCCGGTGACCGTGACGGAGTCACCGACGGCGACCTTCGGGACGGAGCTGGTGAAGACGAAGACGCCCTCACTGGTGGCCGGGTCGGCGTCCGGGTTCGGATCCTGGATCCAGAAGCCTCTGGACGAGCCGTAGGTGCGTACGCCGGTGACGATTCCGGCCACACCCGTGACCGCCTGGCCGGCGTACGGCGACACCCGGGTCGTGCCCTGGATGTCGTGGATGGCCACCGTCTCCGCGTGCGCGGGCGCGGAGAGGGCGACGGTGGAGGCCGCGGAACAGACGGCGGCGACGGTGAGCGCGGCGAGACGCGCGGACTTCTTGCTCGGCAACGGAATCCCTCCGGGGACGTACATGAGCGCCGGGACGAGGGTGGAGCGTGGAACGAGGGGCCGCGATCCGCGAGGCGGACGCGACGCGCGTAGAAAATACAGTGAACAGATGTCCATCGGATTTCTACGCGCGTCAATCTCCTGCCTGGTCACGCCACTTGTCAAGGTTTCAGCCATGTACGCCGCCCGGCGGGGAGATGAACCGGGCGGCATGGGTCCATACCCGTCTAGGCTGAGTGGCCCAGTGCCCCCAGCGGGCCGGTGGCACCACGCGCCCTAGGAGAACCAGCCGATGTCAGACAGCTCCCCCCTCCCGCCGGTGCGGCTGCACCCCGAAGCGGAGCTGGCGCGCGACGCGCTGTCCACGCCGTTGCTCTCCCGGGCCGCCCTGCTCGCCCGCTGGGCCGGTCCCGGCACCCGGGTCGACGCCGGGGGCGGACTCGTCGAGGAACAGCTGGCACCCGCCGCCGAGGTACTGGGACTGACCGGGGACGACGCCGCCGCCTACGCGAGCGAGGCCTGGCGGGTCGCCGTGGACGCCGGGCTCGTGGAGGTCGTCGACGAGGAGGCCGGCACCGTCACGGCCGGCGAGGACCTGGCCCTGCTGACCGGCGGTTCCCCGCACGACATCCTCGCCGTCTGGCTCGGCGCCCTGGAGACCGTCCTCGCCGACGCGGCCGTCCCCGACCTGGACGAGCTGATGGAGGCGATGGACGAGGGCGGCGAGGTCGACTTCTCCCGGCTCGACTGGAACCCCGAGGCCGAGGCCGAGTTCCTCGACGGTGTCCTCGGCAACCTCTACCTGCTCACTGCCAGCGAGGACGGCCCCGGCGACGCCCCGGTCCCGCTGCCCGCCCTCGCCGCGTCGATGATCATCCCCGGTGACATGGACGAGCCCACCAACGACGTCCTGGAGCAGGTCTCCGACGCGATGATGCGGCTCGACGACCAGTTCCGGCTGCTGGAGCCGATCGGGATCGTCGCCTACCGGCCCGTCGACGAGGACCTGATGGCGGACCCCGACGAGGAGCCCGCCGCCCCCGTCGACGACACCGACGTCTCCCGCTACGGCATGGTCCGGCTCACCCCCCTCGGCGTGTACGGGCTGCGGGCCCGGCTGCTGGAGGCCGGCTTCCAGGCCCCGGCCGTCGGAGACCTCGCCGACAAGGGCGCCGACGTCCTCCTCGACGGCAGCGCCGGCTACGGCTCGCGCGCCGCCCTCGCCGAGACCGAGCAGTGGCTGGTGCGCCGCGAACCCCTCGACGCCGCAAGGGAGTTGCTGGCCGCCGCCCGCGGCTCGGACCCGGGCGCCCCGCTGCGACGGCTGCGCTGCCAGCAGGCCCTGTCCCTCGTCGGCGGCCAGGCCGAACCCGCCGTCCGCGAGGTCCTCGACGACGCCGAACTCGGCGGCCTCGCCCGCGTCTGGCTCAGCGAGCTCGGCGCGACGGACGTACCGGCGCCCTCCGAGGACCTGGTCTTCTGGCTCACCATCGACACGGTGGCGGCGCAGCTCGCCGCGGAGGGCAACTCCGAGGAGCTCCAGGCACTCGTCGAGGGGCTGGCCCAGCAGCACGGCGGGTTCTTCTCGGCGGCCTGGCGCGTCGACCACCCGGCGACCCCGGACGTCCTGGAGGCGATGGGACGCCTGCATCCGGACAAGCGCATCGCGAAGGAAGCACGCAAGGCGGCCTTCAAGGCACGGTCGCAGCAGGGCGGATGAGCCGTCCGCGGTGCGGGCCTCTTTGGTCTCCCGTGGCCTGATCCGTACGGATTCATGGAAGCGGGTCCCCTGAAGTCGCCCCCCGTTCAACTCCTGTTCAGGCATGGGCGGGACGGTGGCGCCGAACCGAGGTCCGCCACCCTCCACGGCACTTCCACCGCGTCTCAGGAGACACCATGTCGCTCACCCGCAGGGACTTCGCCCGACAATCCGCGATCACCGGTGCCGGGGTCGCGCTGGCGGGCAGCGTAGGCGCCCTCGCCACCGCGCCGAACGCCCTCGCCTCCACGGAGACCGAGTCCGCGGCGGACACCGCCGACGCGACGCGGAAGCCGGCGGCCGGGCACCACGGGGTCGGCTACGGACCGCTGCTGTCCGACCCCGCGGGCATCCTCGCGCTGCCCGCCGGGTTCACGTACCGCGTCATCACCTACAGCGGCAGGACGAAGCTGGAGTCCGGCGAGATCACGCCGTCCAACCACGACGGCACCGCCACCTTCTGCGGCCCGCGCGGCGCGACGCTGCTCGTCAACAACCACGAACTGAAGGGCCCGCGCGCGAGCTGGGCGTACCCGGTCCCGCTCACCGAGGGCCTGGTCTACGACCCGGCGGCGGCCGGCGGCTGCACGGTCGTCGAGGTGCGCCCCGGCGGCCATGTCGCCGAATGGGTCGGCATCGCCGGCACCTCCACCAACTGCGCGGGCGGCACCACCCCTTGGGACACCTGGCTCACCGGCGAGGAGACCGAGGACAAGGCCGGCCAGAACGGCATGACCAAGGACCACGGCTACATCTTCGAGGTGGACCCCGAGGACCGCCGTGCCAACCGCGATCCGAAGCCCGTCAAGGCGTTCGGCCGGTACGCCCACGAGGCGGTCGTCATCGACCCCAAGCGCGGTCACGCCTACCTCACCGAGGACGCCTCCGGCCCCAACGGCCTGCTCTTCCGCTGGACCCCGCCGGCGGGCTTCCGGCACGGCCGCGGCAAGCTGCGCACCCTCGCCGACGACGCCGGCGTCCTCCAGGCGTTCAAGTGCTTCGACTCCGGCGGCAAGTTCGTCGACGACCTCTCCCGCGCCACGAAGATCGGCACGGTCTACGGCGTCGACTGGATCGACGTCCCCGACCGCGACGCCAGGACGGTCTCCGTCCGCAAGCAGTTCACCGAAGGCCAGGTCACCCGCGCCCGCAAGCTGGAGGGCATGTGGTGGGGCGACGGCGGCACCTACATCGTCTCCTCCTACGCCCGTGACGAGAGCCCCGTCCAGCACGACGGCGCCGTCTGGTTCTACGACCCCAAGCGCCGCACCCTGACCCTGAAGGTCCTGCTCGGCGTGAACCCCGACCCGTCCGTCGACGGCGCCTTCGACGGCCCCGACAACATCACCGTCTCCCCGTACGGCGGTCTCGTCATCGCCGAGGACGGCGAGGGCGTCCAGCACCTGTTCGGCGCGACCGACAGCGGCCGCACCTACCCCATCGCCCGCAACGAACTGAACATCGGCACCGCGGACGAGCCGGAGTACAGCGAGTTCACCGGCGTCACTTTCTCGCCCGACGGCCACACCCTCTTCGCCAACATCCAGACCCCGGGCATCATGCTGGCGATCACCGGGCCCTGGAAGCGCCAGCAGCGGTAATTCACCGGCACCTGTTAATTCGCTCGCGACTTCCGTGCTGCGTCTCCTAGATTGAGATCACGACAACGCACCTCCCGGTGCGCAGGCTGCGGCTACTTCTTTGCAACAGAAATCGACGCCGCCGCCGACTCGATCTCGGGAGGCGCAGCATGTGGTGGGTGCCCGGTGCGCAGGCAACGGTTACTTCATTGGATCGGACGGTCGCGGGTTCGAGTCCCGTCATCGGCTTCAGGCCGATGTAGCTCAGTCGGTCAGAGCATCTGGCTAAGTCCGTCGCCGACTCCTGATCTCGGGCACCCTCCTTATGCTGCGCCACTCCCCGATACACGACTGAATCAGCATTGAATTCGGGGGAATTCATGATGGCGCGCTTCAATGTCCGTGCCCGGAAATCGCAGCCCACCTCGCCCGTGACCACCACGGGCCGCACACTCCGCACCCACCAGGGCGGCGCAGGACACGAGCGGGACGCCCGCTCCGAGCTCTTTCTGCTGGCCGTGGCCAACTTCGTCTCCCAGCAGACCTTCTACGAGACCGGCGCCGCCCGCGACGACCGCTTCACGAAGCTGCTGCGCGAACTGGCCGTCGGCGACCCGTCCTGGACGGCCGGCCTGCTCGGCTGGCTGCGCGGCGAGGGCAACCTCCGTACCGCCGCGGTCGTCGGGGCCGCCGAGTACGTACACGCCCGTCTGGCGGCGGGCGTGACCGAGGGTCCGTCGAACCGGCAGGTCGTGGACTCCGTGCTGCAGCGGCCCGACGAGCCCGGCGAGTTGCTCGCGTACTGGACGGCGACGTACGGCCGCAACATCCCCAAGCCCGTCAAGCGGGGGATCGCCGACGCCGTACGACGGCTGTACAACGGCAGGTCGCTGCTGAAGTACGACACCGCGTCCAAGGGCTACCGCTTCGGTGACGTCCTCAACCTGGTGCACGCGGCGCCCGACCCGGACAAGCCGTGGCAGGGCGAGCTGTTCCGGTACGCGCTGGACCGCCGGCACCACCCGGACACCGCCGTGCCGCCCGCCTCGGACCGCGTCCTGACCGCGCACCGCGAGCTGATGGCGCTGCCCGTCGAGGACCGGCGGGCGGTGGTCACCTCGCAGGCCGGGGCCGAGCGGCTCGCGGCGGCCGGGATGACCTGGGAGGCGCTGGCCGGCTGGCTCCAGGGGCCGATGGACAGGGCGGCCTGGGAGGCGGTCATCCCCTCCATGGGGGCCATGGCCGTGACCCGCAACCTGCGCAACTTCGACGAGGCGGGTGTCTGCGACGAGGTCGCGGCGCGGGTGGCGGCGAAGATCAGCGACCCGGCGGAGGTGACGCGCTCGCGGCAGTTCCCCTTCCGGTACCTCGCCGCCTACCAGCACGCGCCCTCGCTGCGCTGGGCGTACCCGCTGGAGCGGGCGCTCGGCCACTCGCTGGCCAACGTGCCCGCGCTGCCCGGCCGGACGCTGGTGCTCGTCGACCGCTCGGGCTCGATGTTCTACGCACGGCTGTCCGACCGTTCCGCGCTCAACCGGGCCGACGCGGCGGCGATCTTCGGCACGGCGCTCGCGCTGCGGGCGGCCGACGCCGACCTCGTCGAGTTCGGTACCGGCAGCAACACGATCAAGTTCCGTAAGGGGGAGTCCATGGTGAAGATTCTGGAGCGTTTCGGTGACCTCGGTGGTACGGACACCACCGAGGCCGTGCGCCGGCACTACCGCGCACACGACCGGGTGCTGATCGTGACCGACGAGCAGTTCGCCGCGAGCCGCCACGGCGACCCGACCGACCAGGTACCGGCGAACGTGCCGGTCTACACCTGGAACCTGGCCGGCCACCGCGCGGGCCACGGTCCGTCGGGCAAGGGCAACCGGCACACCTTCGGCGGGCTCTCGGACGCGGCCTTCCGGATGGTGCCGCTGCTCGAGGCCGCCGACGACACGCGGTGGCCGTGGGCGGCCTGAGAGCCGGCGCGGGCTAGCCGAGCCGTGAGACCTGGTAGTGGCCGATGTGCCAGTCGTCCTCCTCGCGTCTCACCAGAACGCCGAGGTACACGGCGATCGTGGGCCGGTCGGTGAACGAGAACTCCACGTTGAGGTAGCCGAGGACGAGGTCGTCGGCGAGACGTCTGGTCTCGAGGAACCGGTAGTCGGCCGTCATGCCGAGGGGCTGGGAGTCGTAGTAGTCCGCGACTCCCGGCCTCCCCGTGCTGTAGGGGTGCAGGCCCTGGAAGATCGCGTCCTCGGTGAAGAGGGCGGCGACCCGCCCGGGTTCGTGCGCGTCGACGGCGGCCTTCCAGCGGTCCAGTACCCCGCGCAGGATCGCCTCGTCGTCCGTCGTACGGCTGCTCATGGCTGTGCTCCTGTCCGCCGGTCAGTGGCCAGCGCTCATGCCGCCGTCGACGTGGAGGATCTCGCCGGTGACGAACGGGGCGTTCTCCAAGTAGACGACCGCGTCGACGATGTCGCTCTGCTCGCCCATCCGGCCGACCGGGTGCAGCGCGGCGAGGAAGTCGTGCGTCTCCTCGGCGTGCATCGGGGTCTTGATGGTCCCCGGCGAGACGGCGTTGGCGCGGATGCCCCGGGTGGCGTACTCGATGGCGAGCGACTTGGTGGCGGACTGGAGGCCGCCCTTGGTCAGCGAGGCCAGTACGGAGGGCACGTCGGCGTCGGCGTTGTCGACCAGGCTGGTGGTGATGTTGACGATGTGCCCGCCGCCCTGGGCCAGCATCCGCTCGACGGCGAGCTGGGTGAGGTGGAAGAACCCGGCCAGGTTCACGCCGGTCACGGTGGCGTAGTCGTCCGGGGTGTAGTCGGTGAAGGGCTTCGCGACGAACACGCCCGCGTTGTTGACCAGCGTGTCGATCCGGCCGAACCGCTCCACGGCCGCCGCGACGACGCGTTCTGCGGTGGCCGGGTCGGCGATGTCGCCCTGGACGGTGACGAGGTCGACGTCGTCGGAGGGCGCGATGGTGCGTGAGGTGGCGACGACGGCGTGCCCGAGCTTGCGGTAGGCCTCGACCAGTCCGGCGCCGATGCCCTGGGACGCGCCGGTGATGACGGCGACCTTGCGGTGCTGAACGCTCATGGTGATCTTCTCCGAGGGGACGCGATGACCGGTCACTAGCCGACCGGTCGACTATCTGGAACGTAGGTCGGTCGCGGGCCGAGGTCAAAGGCCTGGAGGGTCCTCGCCGGGACCCGTTTCCTCCCGCCCGGGAGGAACAGGCTCCCAGCGCAGCTCAGCGGGGAGGTGAGGACGAGTCTCGGCGCGGCTCAGCGGGGGAGCGCGTACGGGTCGCCGGCGGGCAGCCAGGCGTCCGGGGCGTGGATCCCGAGGCCGTCGGCGCCGACGCCGTCGCAGAGCGCGTCGACGACGCCGAGGACCCCGGCGCGCTCCTCGGTCGCGCGCCGCACCAGGGACCAGGTCCAGTACACCTGCGGCGCGACGACCTCGCGGCGGACCAGGTCGGACGGCAGCGCGGCCGTCTGCCCCTTGGGCGAGTTGAGGACGGGGCGACGGCAGCGGCGGACGTGGTCGAAGAAGGCGGGCCCGGTCACGGCGCCGTCGGAGATACGCACGGCACGGGCCCCGGTGGCCCGCGTCAGCTCCTCGGCGTACTCGTTCCAGGACGCCCAGGAGGTGACGTCGTCGTCGATGAGGACGTCGGTGTCGCCGGCGGACACGGCGGGCGCGGCGGACGGTTCGCCGGTGTCGGCGCTCCTGGCGACGGCGTACAGCCGGTCGGCGCCGAGGAGCCGGGCCCGCAGTCCGTACCGCTCCAGGTCCTCGTTGCGGACCCAGCACACGGCGAGGTCGAGGCTGCCGTCGGCGACCCGGGCGGCCTGGGTGTGCGAGGGCGCGACCCACGCGTCGACATGGACCTGGGCCACCGCGGCGGTGCGCCGGGTCAGGTCCGCCGGCAGCCAGTTGACGTATCCGAGCCGTACCGCCTGCGAGCCGGACAGCCGACGGGCGCGGCCGCGGAGGTCGTCCGCCCGTTCCAGCAGCGCCCGCGTGTGCGGGAGCAGGTCGGCTCCGGCCGGAGTGAGCGAGACCGACCGGCGGTCGCGGTCGAAGAGGCGTACGCCGAGGTCGCGCTCGAGCGCCTTGATCTGCTGGGAAAGGGACGGACCGGCGATCAGGAGCCGCGCGGCGGCCCGCCCGAAGTTCAGCTCCTCGGCGACCGCGACGAAATACCGCAGCTGGCGCAGTTCCACGCCCGCCATGCTACGTCCGGGGCGATCCGGTAGGAGGCTGTTCCTACCAGCCGGGAGACCGGCGGTCGTGGCCGCCGCGCGACGGCGGGCGGAGGATGGGGGTGGGCGAGCGCGACGGCGTCCGGCCGACGCGATCCGCCACGATCCCCACCGAGCGGAGCGGGACCATGCGAGAGTTCCTGGTCGAGATCACCACCACCGTCCCCGAGGGCACCGGTCAGGACGAGGTCGACGAACGGCGTGCCGCCGAGTCCGTCCGAGCCCGCGAACTGGCGGCCTCCGGCCATCTGGCCCGGCTGTGGCGGCCGGTCGGCGAACTGCGCAGCATCGGTGTCTGGTGCGCCGCCGACGAGGCGGAACTCCACGAGAAGGTGCTCGGCACGCTGCCGCTGCGCCCGTGGATGACCCTCACCGTCACCGCGCTCCGGCCCCACCCCAACGACCCGGGCCCGGACCGCGCCGACGGCACGCCGTGACGGCTCCCCGGAGCCGGACCGCCCGGTCCGCCGCCCGGTCCGCTGCCGCCCGGCCTGTCGTCGTGCGGCCCGCTGCCGCGCCGGTCCGCCGCCCGGCCCGCTGCCGCGCCGACCCGCCTCATGGGCCCCGTCCGCCCCGCGCCCCGCGCGCCGCACTCGACGGCCGACGTGCCGCGAGGTCGGCCTCGGGTAGGCGGGACGGGACCGGAGCGGCGCCGGATGCCCTTCAGACGCCCGCCGCGTCCACTCGTGGTGCGGGGATGCCCAGCAGTGCCAGGCAGTTCGCCCACAGGGGGCCGAGCCGGTCGGCGTCGTTGTAGAGCTTGGCGAACATGACCTGTCCCTCGAGCTGGGCGACGACGGCCCGTGCGGTCGCCCGGGTGTCGGTCACGCCGACCTCGCCGCGCTCCAGGGCCTCGGCGACGACCGACTCGACCATCTCGACCTGCGCCTCGAAGATCCCCTGGAGGCGGTCGCGGACGGCCTCGGTCCGGTTGCTCAGCTCCAGCGTGAGGTTCCCGAACAGGCACCCCGCCACGGTGCCGCAGCTCTGCTGCCCGGCACGCTGGGCGGCCTCCGTCTCCTCGAACAGCAGCCGCAGCCGGGCCAGTGGTTCCGCCTCGCCGTGCAGCACCCGCGCCCACGCGCTCCGTTGGCCGTCCCACTGCTCGTCGACGACGGTGAGCGCGAGAGCCTCCTTGGACTCGAAGAAGTAGTAGAAGCTGCCCTTCGGCACCCCGGCCGTCCTGCAGATCTCGGCCACACCCAGCGCCGAGTAGCCGCGCAGCTCGATCAGTGACCGCGCGGCACTGAGGATCTTCTCGCGGGCATCGCTGGTCCGTCCCATGAGGCGAGTGTACGACCGACGCGTACGACCGGTCGTCTACTGATCCGGTGCCGCTCGGCCCTTGTCTGCGGCCCGAACTGATATCTAACATTTCAGTTCATGGAGGCTGTGCCACGCACGCTGCTCAGGGACCGCGCCTACGCGGCCATCCGGGACGCCATCGTGGCCGGGGACATCGCCCCCGGCGCGGTGGTGCGCGACGCCGATCTCGCCGAGCGGCTCGGGCTGTCCCGGGCGCCGGTGCGGGAGGCGTTCGCCCGGCTGGTCGACGAGGGGCTGCTGGAGAGCAAGCCGCAGAGCTACACGCGGGTGACCCCGGTGGTGGCCGCCGAGGTACGGGACGCGGCGGCCGTGGTGGGCGCGATGCACGAACTGGCCACCCGGGTGGCGGTGCCCCGGCTGTTCGCGGCGGACGTCGAGGGGATGCGCGCGGCCAACGAACGGTTCGCCGCCGCCGTACGGTCCGGGGACGTGGACGCCGCCCTGCGCGCCGACGACGCGCTGCACGACATCCTCGTCCGGGCCGCCGGCAACCGCGCGGCCGCCGCCACCATCGCCCGCTACACCCCTCTCATCCGGCGGTTGGAGCGACGGCGCTTCGGCGAGGGCGGCACCTGCCGTTCGGCCGGGCTGCACGGCCGGCTGATCGAGGCCTGCGCCGACGCCGACGTGGACGAGGCCGTCCGCGTCACGGCGGAGATCTGGCGCACCCTCGCGGATCTCGCCGACTCCGACGACCGAGCGGCCGAGTGACGTTGGCCGAGTGACCGACCGGGCCCCCCACCCCCTGTTCCAGGCGACCTACCGCTCCAGGCGACCCACCGCCCAGGCACCCACCGCTCCAGGCGACCCACTGCTCCAGGAGGCCCCATGTCCCTCTCCTCGTACGGGCGTTACCCGCTGCTCTTCGGCCCGTCCCCGGTCCACCCGCTGGAACGGCTCACCGCCCACCTCGGCGGAGCCGCCCTCTGGGCGAAGCGGGAGGACTGCAACTCCGGCATCGCGTACGGCGGGAACAAGACCCGCAAACTGGAGTACCTGGTCGCCGACGCGCTCGCCCAGGGCTGCGACACGCTCGTGTCGATCGGCGGGGTGCAGTCCAACCACACCCGTCAGGTCGCGGCCGTCGCCGCCCGCGCGGGACTCAAGTGCGTCCTGGTGCAGGAGAGTTGGGTGGAGTGGCCCGACTCGGTGTACGACAAGGTCGGCAACATCCTGATCAGCCGGCTGGCCGGGGCCGATGTGCGCCTGGTGCGGGCCGGGTTCGGGATCGGCTTCAAGGAGAGCTGGGAACTGGCCCTCAGGGAGGTCGAGGAGTCGGGCGGGAAGCCGTACGCCATCCCGGCCGGGGCCTCCGACCATCCGCTCGGCGGACTCGGCTTCGCCGGATGGGCGTACGAGGTCGCCGAACAGGAACGGGAGTCGGGTGTCTTCTTCGACACCGTGATCGTCTGCTCCGTGACCGGGTCGACCCAGGCCGGCATGGTCGCCGGGTTCGCCGCGCTGGAGGAGACGGGCGGGCGGGCCCGGCGCGTCATCGGGATCGACGCCTCGGCCAAGCCCGCCGAGACCCGGCGGCAGATCGCCCGCATCGCCCACGGCACCGGCCGACTCATCGGGGTCCGGCGCGAGTTGACCGTCGAGGACATCGAGCTGGACGAGCGGTACCACGGAGGCGTCTACGGCGTCCCGGACGAGGCGACCCTGGAGGCGATGCGGCTCGCCGCGCGCACCGAGGGCATGGTCACCGACCCCGTCTACGAGGGGAAGTCGATGGCCGGGCTCGTCGACCTGGTCGCGCGCGGCGAGATCGGCCGCGACTCCACCGTGCTGTACGCCCACTTGGGCGGGCAGCCGGCCCTGAACGCGTACAGCGCGCTGTTCTGACGGCGCACCGGGCCGTCGACTCCCTCGGCTCCGCATTAGGACGCGGCCCGTTTGGGCTGGCTCGAATGTCTTTTCCCCGGCCGCCGGCACCAGCAGACTCGTTCCAGAGCCCGGCGGCCGCGCCGGGGCCGCCCGACCCGGGAGTCGATCACCGTGAATCTCTTCGCCCGCTCCGCCGCCGCCGTCCTCGTCGTCATGGCCGCCTCGCTGGGCGTCGCCGCCTCGGCGGCGGCGACGCCGGCTGTCACCGTGCAGGCGGACGCCGCGCAGGACACCGAGCCCACGGCCGACAACATCTGGGGCTAGGACCTCACGGCAGACCTGCCAGGCGCCCGGCTCGATGATGGACGGACTCCGTTGTATGTGATCACAGCACGACTGGCGAGTTCTCAGCCGAAGGACCGGGCCTCGGATCTGGACCGGATCGCCGGCCGGCTTCGTGAAGCGATCGGCTGGGGCGATTCAGGCCTTCAGCACCACTGGATGCGGCCGGACCCGCTCGGCGCCGCGCTCGTCCTCTACATGACGGGCCCGAGCCTGGAATCGGCAGAGCGCGAAGCTCGCACGATCCTCCGCCGGGTCCTCGCCTCCGATCTGAGCCTCGGCCGGTGGCGGCTGGACCGCGCCGGTGCCGATCTGATCGTGAGTGCGATGGAGGCGCTGCTGTGGCGTCGGCCACCTGACGGCGGCCTGACCTGACTTCCGGGGGCCATGCGTCCCCGGCCAAGCGGAAGAACTTCCCGCTTTCCTCACCCCTTTCTTCACTCCTTTCTTCACTCCTTTCTTCACCCCTTTCCTCACGGCTTTCCTCACTGCTTTCTTCAGCGATTCGTCAGCGCTCTCCTCACCGCTGTCGCATCGCTGCTGCACGCTGCGCCGACCACCGGACCATCGATTCCCAAGGCGGACTTACGTGTCATGAATTTCGCAGATTTCACCCTGGTCGAGGCATTCGACGAGATGGCCGCCACCCGGCCCGATGCGACGGCCATCGAATTCAACGGCGATCGGGCCTCCTATGCCGAACTCGCCGCCGCGTCCCGACGGGTGGCGGCCCTGTTGAAGGAACGCGCCGGAGTGCGGCCCGGCGACCTCGTGGCTTTCTGTCTTGAGCCCTCC
This sequence comes from Streptomyces sp. NPDC002884, assembly GCF_040295245.1. Classification (NCBI taxonomy): domain Bacteria; kingdom Bacillati; phylum Actinomycetota; class Actinomycetes; order Kitasatosporales; family Streptomycetaceae; genus Streptomyces; species Streptomyces sp. NPDC002884. The sequence continues at coordinate 61,844 of NZ_JBEOVB010000015.1, forward strand.
GTGGAAATGGTCGTCACGGTACTTTCGATTCTGCGCTGCGGTGCCGCGTATGTGCCGCTCGATGTGCAGAACCCGCCGGTGCGCAACCGGCTCATCCTCGACGACAGCCGTCCGCGGGCCGTGGTCGGCGATGTGGTCGACGGGCCGGCCGGCGTCTGTGCGATCACCGGTGACGAGGTCCGGCAGGCGGCCTGGGACACCGGCGCGCAGGAGTGGCCCGGGGCCCGACCGGATCCGGACGCGTACTGCTACGTCATCTACACCTCGGGGACCACGGGCAGACCCAAGGGCGTGCCGATCACGCACCGCAACGTCCTGGCTCTCTTCGGGGCCGCCGCCGAACTGTTCGACTTCGGTGCCGACGACGTGTGGATGCTCTACCACTCCATCGCCTTCGACTTCTCCGTCTGGGAGCTGTGGGGGCCGCTCCTGCACGGCGGCCGCCTGGTGATCGTCGACCGGTGGACGAAACTCTCGCCCGAGGCCTGCGCCGAACTGCTGCTGGACCGCGGCGTGACGGTGCTCAACCAGACTCCCACCGCGTTCTCGGTCACGTCCCGCGTCCTCATGGAGAAGGTGCCCGACGGCGCCGGCGTCCCGTTGCGCTACGTCGTGTTCGGCGGTGAGCGGCTCTCCATGCCCGCACTGCGTACCTGGGCGGACCGGTTCGGCCTCGACCGGCCGCAACTGATCAACATGTACGGGCTCACCGAGGCCACGGTCCACACCACGTACCACCGGCTCACCGCGGGGGACCTGCTCCTCGACGACTCGGTCATCGGCCGGCCGCTGCCGGGCTTCACCGCGCGCATCGTGGACGAGACGGGTCGCAGCGGCGAGCGGGGTCAACTCGTCGTGTCCGGACCCCAGGTGGCGGCCGGCTACCTGGACCGGCCGGAGACCACCGCCGAGCGATTCGGGCCCGACCCGCTCGGCCTCGTCGACACGGCGCACTTCTACCGGACCGGGGATCTCGTGGAGTCGCGGAACGGGCGCCTCGTCTACCTCGGTCGTGCCGACCGGCAGGTGAAGATCCGGGGTCACCGCATCGAGCTCGGCGAGGTGGAGGCGGCTGTCGCCGCCGTACCGGACATCACCGAGGCGTCCGCCGTGGTGGTCGGCGGCGCCGAGAACCCCGTCCTCGCCTGCGGATACACCACCCGCTCGGGGCAGCAGGTCGAGCTTCGCGTCCTGCGGGCCGAACTGCGCAGACGTGTACCGCAGTACATGCTTCCGACCCGTTTCCAGTGGTTCGAGCAACTGCCGCTGACGGTGAACGGAAAGACGGACAGTCAGAGCGTGGCCAAAGAAATGGAGTACGAGAAGTGAGTGAAAGAGTGCCGGCCTCGAGCCGGGACGAAGTGCGGCAGTGGATTCTCGACCGGATCGGTGAGGAGTTGGGAGACCACCGGATCACCGGTGCCGACAATTTCCTCGAACTCGGCGGCCACTCCATGATGGCGATCGAACTCAAGACGAGGATCGCCCGTGAACACGGTCTGTCGATCAGCCTCGCCGATCTGTTCCAGCGTTCGATCTCCGCCACCGTGGCCCGCGCCGAAGACGGAAAGGCCACGGTGTGAACGGCATGCGCGTCTATGCTTCCGTGCTCCGCATCCCCGACTACCGCAAGCTCTGGATCGGCGCGGTCATCAGCCTTCTCGGTGACGGCGCCACCTGGACGGCTCTCGCGTGGATCGCCGTGTCGACCGGCGGCGCCGGGACCCTGGGCGTACTCGGCGTCTGCTACTCCGCCCCCGTGCTGCTCGGCGGCCTCCTGGCCGGCAAGGTCGTGGACCGCTTCTCCCGGCGCAAACTGCTGGTGTTCGACTCCGTGGTGCGCGCCACGGCCATGCTCGCCGTCCCGCTGCTGTACGTCGCGCACGTCCTCGACCCGTGGCACCTCTATGTCGTCGCGGCCGTCTTCGGACTGTTCAAGATCATCCCGATCGGCATCATCCCCGCCGTCCTGCCCGATCTGGTGCCCAAGAAGCAGCTCCCCACCGCGATCGCCCTCGAGGCCGTCGCCTACGGCGCGGCCGGCATGGTCGGCCCCGCTCTCGGCGGCCTGCTGATCCCGTTCATCGGCGGGTACTGGGTGCTCGCCCTGGACTGCGCGAGCTACCTGGTGTTCGCCGCGCTCGTGCTCAGCATGAAGGCCCGCCTGGACCGTCCGGGGGCCGGTGCGCCCACCACGGGCGACCGCGGCGCGGTCGTCGAGCGGAGCTCCTGGCGCCCGGTCGTCGCGTTCGTGGTCCGGGACCGGGTGATGCTGGTGATCACCATCACCTTCACCATCTTCAACGTGGCGATGGGCATGCTGATCGTCGTTCAGCCGTGGCTGGCCCATGAGCGTCTCCCGGGCGGCGCCACCATGCTCGGCGTGCTCGTCGGCGGCCTCGCCGGCGCCGAGATGATCGGCTCGCTGATCGCCGGAGCGATCAAGCCCGCCGTCCGGCCGATGCTCCGTATCGGTCTGCTCCAGGTGATCTCCGGCAGCGGCCTGCTTCTGCTTCTCGGAGCGAACCCGGTGCTCATCCTCGTCGGCCAGGCCGTCTGCGGCCTGCCCGCGATGCTCATGACGGTCTCCTCGCAGAGCGTCCGGTACCAGCGCACCCCCGAGGTGCTCCGCGGCCGGACCATGACCCTGATGCGCACGCTGATGCACAGCGCGTACCCGCTCGGGGCGATCGTGGCCGGCCCGCTGCTGGCGGGCGACCACTACACCGTCGTCGTGCTGGCCATGGTCGTGGCCGCGGGCGCACCCGGCCTGCTCACTCTCGCCCTGGTGCGCAACGCGGTCGTCGACGAGCGGGAGCCCGGGACAACACCGGCCGGGCCCGCTCCCCAGGCCGCGGCCGAGCCGGTCGGCCAGACCCCCGTGCTCGCGGCCGGGTCGGCGCACGACGGCTGATCACCGAGCGGCACAGCCACCGCCCTCGCGGCCGACACCGGCGAGTACCCGGCGGCCCGGTGCTCCGGCCGCCCATGTCCTGAGCGGTCCAGTACTGGTCAACCTCACCAGCGTCCGACGCTGACTCACCTCGTATCGGAGTACACACTCATGCCCGCAACAATCGTCACCACGAGGGCGGTTCCCGCCTCGTACGCCCAGGAAGGGCTGTGGCTGCTGGAGCAGTTCGGCGCGGGGCCGGCGGCCAACAACCTCCCCATGGCCTGGCGGATCGCCGGCCGCGTGGACCTGGACGCGCTCGGCGGCGCCCTGCGCCTGGTCGCCGAGCGCAACCCGGTGCTGCTGTCCCGCTGCGCCTGGGACGAGGACGCCGGAATCCTGCTGATGTCCGAGGACTTCGGGCCCGGGGACATCCCGCTCCACGTCACTCACGGCGTCGAGGAGCAGCAGGCGCTGCTCGAGGTACGGGAGGAGTCGCTGCGTCCCTTCCCCGGCGACTCCCCGCTGATCCGCGCGCATGCCTGGGCCCCGGCGGGGGAGGGCGACACCCTGTTGCTGCTCGTCATCAGCCACCTGGTGTTCGACGGAGGCTCGGAGGAGTCCTTCTTCGCCGAACTCGACGCGTGCTACCGCCATGTGACGGAGGGCGAGGCCCTGCCGCCGGTCCCGGAGCCGTATCGGCGCTTCGCCCGGGAGCAGCGGGAACACTTCGCCCGAGCCGACCGGTCCGCCCGGGTGTCCGAGCTCGCCGCCCGGCTGCCCGTACCGAGCAGCGTGGCACTGCCCGGCTCGGCCGGCGGCGGCCCGGCCGGACAGGACCCCGCGGCGGCGGCCCGCCACTACGAGCGGCTCGACGCCGGGGAGCTCTCCCTGCTGAAGCGGTTCGCCCACGGCCACGGCGCCTCCGAGGTGATGGTGCTGCTGGCCGCACTGGTCGCCACGGCCGCCCGATGGGGCGACCAGGAGAGCTGCAGCGTGCTGCTGCCGAACGCGAATCGGGCGGAGGCCTGGAGCCGCCGGCTGATCGGCCCCTGCCTCAACAGTCTGTACGTCACGGCTTCGGCCGATCCCCGGCAGAGCTTCGCCGAGCTGCTCGGCCAGGTCCGTGACCTGGCGCTGGACGCCTACGGGGACCACGACGTGCCCGCCGAAGCGCTGCGCGCCCGCTGGGCGGAGCGCGGCGGCGAGGCCCACACCAACGTGATGCTGAACATCTTTGCCCGACAGCGTGCCGAGTTGAGCCTGCCCGGCTGCACGGCGAGGCGGCTGAGCTGGGAGGAGACTCCGGTACTGGCTCGGACGGACCTCTGCGTCTACGGCTGGCCGCAGGACGGCGGGCTGCGCCTGGAGTTCCTCCATCGCACGGCCGCCCTCACCCCGGCGGACGCGGCCTCGTTCGCCGCCTCGATGACCGGGCTGCTGCGGCAGGCCGTCCTCGCCCCGGACCTGCCGCTGGCCGAACTCGCCCTGGACGGAGCCGACCGCGTCACCCGCGCACTCGCCGAACCGCTGCCCGCCTCGCCCCGGACGTCGGTCGTCGAGCAGGTGTGGGAGGCGGCTGCCCGCCACCCGGAGGCCATCGCGATCCGGGCCCCGGAAGGCGACCTGAGCTACGCCGAGCTGACCGCCGTGGCCGAGGCGGGTGCGGCCCGGCTCCTCGACCTGGGTCTGCGTCCCGGCCGGATCGTCGGGCTGGAGGGCGGCCACAGCACCCGGACCGTCCTCGCGGCCCTGGCCGTCCTGCGCGTCGGCGGAGTACTGCTGTTCATCCAGCCCGACCTGCCGCGGGCGCGCCGGGACGCGATCCTCGAGACCGCCCGCCCGGCCTTCCTGATCGGCGGGAGCGAGGGCGCCGCCGTCCACCCGGACGCGCTGCTCGCCGCCGGGGACGGCCCGGGCGACGTCCCGCTGCCCGGCCCCGACGATCCGGCGTACGTGTTCTTCACCTCCGGTTCCACCGGCACCCCCAAGGGCGTGCTCGGCCGGCACGGCGGACTCGCGCACTTCCTCGCCTGGGAGCGCGAACTGCTGGGAACGGGCCCCGGCGACCGGGTCGGCTGGCGTACCAACACGGGCTTCGACGTGGTGCTGCGCGACCTGTTCCTGCCCCTCGTCTCCGGCGCCGCGCTGGTCGTACCCGAACCCGGCGATCTGGAGGACCCCGCCGCGACCCTGCGGTGGCTGGAGCGCAGCGGGGTGACCACACTGCACATCACCCCGAGCCTCGCCGACCTGCTCGTCGCCGAGCACGCCGAGGACCCGGACGCGGCCCCCCGGCCCCGCGCACTGCGCGCCGTGCTCTTCGCCGGAGAGCCGCTCACCGGACAGGCGGTCCGCCGCTGGCGCGAACACCTGGGCGGACAGGCCCGCGTCGTCAACCTCTACGGGCCGACCGAGACCACGCTCGCGAAGTGCTGGTACGAGGTCCCCGCCGAGCCGTCGGACGGGGTGCAGCCGATCGGCCGGCCGCTGCCGGAGACCCAGGTGGCCGTCCTCGGCTCCACGGGCAGGCCCGCCGGGATCGGCGAGACCGGCGAGATCGCCATCCGCACCCCGCACCGCTCGCTCGGCTATCTCGGGACGCCCGGCGGTGACGCGGCGGACCGCTTCACGCCCAATCCGTTCCGCGCCGACGAGGCCGACCTCCTCTACCGGACGGGCGACCTCGGCCGTCTTCGCGCCGACGGGCTGCTGGACATCCTCGGCCGCGCCGACGACGAGCTGAAGGTCCACGGGGTGCGCGTGCAGCCCGCGGAGGTCACCGCCGTCCTGCGGGCCCACCCCGACATCGAGCAGGCCGCCGTGCTCAAGCGCGACGACGGCCATGGACTGATCGGCTACGCGGTGACGCGCGCCGGCGTGCGGCTGGACGAGGCCGAGGTGCTGCGACACGTCGCCTCGCTGCTGCCTGCGGCCTTCGTGCCCGCCCGGCTGGTGGCACTGGACCGGCTGCCGCTGCTGCCCAACGGCAAGGTGGACAAGAAGTCCCTGCCGCAGCCTTCCGCGCGCCGTGCGCACCACGAGACCGTCGCGCCGCGCACCGCCGAGGAGGCGGCCGTGGTGGACATCTTCGAGCAGGTCCTCGGGGTGCGGCGGATCGGCGTGCACGACGAGTTCCTGGCGCTCGGCGGCCACTCGCTGCTGGCCATGCAGATGGCCGCACGGCTCGGGAAACACTTCGGCGTCCGGGTGCCCGCCGCCGTCATCCTGGACCGGGCGACGCCCGCGGTGATCGCGGCCCGCGTCATGGTGCGCCGCCCCGAAACGCCTCCGCCGGCCGGCGCCACGGCACGGGACGCCCCCTATCCGGCCGGTCTCACCCAGGAGCGGATGTTCTTCCTGGAGGAGATGACAGCCGGCGAGCCGGGCGTCTACACCATCCCGTGGTGCTTCCGCCTCCGCGGAGACCTCGACCGGGAGGCGCTGCGCAGGGCGCTCCTGCGCCTGGTCGAGCGGCACGCCCCGCTGCGCACCGGCTTCGAGGTCACGGCCGACCGGTTGCAAGCCCTCCCGAGGGCGGCCCGGGAGGTCTTCGACCACCGGACGGTCGAGCTCTCCGGAGCCGGCGAACTCCCCGCCTTCGTCAAGGAGGAGCTCACCAGGCCGCTCGACCTGCGGGCCGGCCGGGTCATGCGCGCCACCCTCGCCGAGCTCGGGCCCGACGACCGCGCCCTGATCCTGATGGTCCACCACATAGCGGCGGACGGCTGGTCACTGGCCGTGCTCCAGGACGAACTGGCGGCGCTCTACGCCGCGTTCAGCGGGCAGCCGGGCGCGGTGGAACCCCCTCTGCCCGAGTCGGACTACGCCGGGTTCGCGCGTCGGCAGCGGGCCCGCACCGCGGCCCTGGAGGCGGACGGCGGTCTGGCGAGGGCGGCCGAGCACCTGCGCGGAGCCCCGGAGCGTTACGGCCTGCTCACCGACCGCCCGCGCGGTCACCGCCAGACCTACCGCGGCGACCGCGAGGTGCTCGCGCTCCCGGCGGAGCTGGCGCAACAGCTCCACCGCGAGGCGGGCCGCCGCTCCGTCACCCCGTTCACCCTGGTCGCCGCGGCCTACGCGGCGGCGGTCGCGGCCCGCGGCGGCGACCGCGAGCTGGTGCTCGGAACGGCGGTGGCCAACCGGCCCGAGGCCGGCCAGCAGGAGCTGATCGGCTGCTTCATCAACACCGTCCCGCTGCGGCTGCGACTGCCCGCGAGCGGACTGCTCGACGACCTCGTCGCCGTGACAGCGGCCGAAGTCGGGCGCGGACTTGCGGAAGCGGACGTGCCGTTCGAACGGCTGCTGTCCGAACTCGACGTGCCGCGCACAGCGAGCCACCCGCCCGTGTTCCAGGCGGCGCTGGTGATGCAGCAGGCGGCACCGGCCTCACTCGAACTGCCCGGTGTCCGGGTCGAGGAAGTACCGGACGTGCGCACGACCGCGAAGGCCGAACTGAGCCTGATCACCCGTCTCGACGGCGAGCGGTCCGAACTGACCCTGGAGTACAACGCCGATCTCTTCGAGCGGGCCACCGTCCGCCGGCTCCTCGCCCACATCCGCCATCTGCTGGAGAGCACCACCGACCCGGCCGCCCGGTACGACGCGCTGCCCCCGTCCGAACTCGCCGCGGAACTCGCCGCGGCGGCCGGCCCCACACCCTGGGCCGGCCCGGACGAGGCCCAGGACCTGCTCACCGGGATCCGCCGGTCCGCCGCCCGCACCCCGGACGCACCGGCCGTCAGCTACGCGGGGCGCACCCTGAGCTACGCGGAACTGCTCGGTCTGGCCGACGCCCACGCCCACCGGCTGCGCGCGGGCGGAGTCCGTCCCGGCGACGTGGTCGCCGTGCACCTGGAGCGCTCGGCCGAACTGGTCGTCGCCCTCCTGGCCACGATGGCGGCGGGGGCCGCGTACCTGCCGCTCGACACCGCGGCCCCCGCCGAGCGGCTGCGGCTGATGATGGACACCGCCGGGGTCCGCACACTGCTGACCGGCCCCGCGGGGGCGCCCGACGGCCTCGGCCGGGAGCACACCCTCGTCGTCGGCCTGGAGGCCGAGCCCGCACCGCCGCTGGACCTGCCCCTGCACGGCGGGCTGCCCGCGTACTGCCTCTTCACCTCGGGTTCCACCGGGACTCCCAAGGGCGTTCTGGTCCCGCACCGGGCGATCACCAACCGGCTGCGCTGGATGCAGGACACCTACCGGCTCGACGCGTCCGACACCGTCCTGCAGAAGACCCCCTACACGTTCGACGTGTCGGTGTGGGAGTTCTTCTGGCCGCTGCTGGCCGGCGCCCGGATCGTCATGGCCCGTCCCGGCGGTCACCGCGACCCGGGATACCTGATCGAGGAGATCCGCCGTGAACGGGTCACCACCGTGCACTTCGTGCCGCCCATGCTGGCCGCGCTGCTCGAGCAGCCGGGCGCGGAGACCCTCGCCGGGACCGTACGTCTGGTGGTGTGCAGCGGCGAGGCGCTCGAGGGCAGCCTGCGCGACCGCTTCCACGAGGTCACGGCCACCGCCGGGACGACACCACCCCGGCTGGAGAACCTCTACGGCCCCACCGAGGCCGCCGTGGACGTCTCGTGGCACGGCTGCGCACCGGCGGAGACGGGCGCCGCCGTCCCCATCGGCCGCCCGATCGACAACATCCGGCTGTACGTGCTCGACCGCGACACCCTGCGGGTGACCCCGCGCGGCGGCGTCGGCGAGCTGTACATCGGCGGCATCGGACTGGCCACCGGCTATGCCGGCCGGCCCGATCTCACCGCGGACCGGTTCGTCCCGGACCCGTTCGCCGGCCCGGAGCACCCGGGCTCGCGCCTCTACCGCACCGGCGACCTGGTGCGGCGGCTGCCCGACGGCGAACTGGAATACCTCGGGCGGACCGACTTCCAGGTGAAGATCCGCGGCGTGCGCATCGAACTCGGCGAGATCGAGGAGCGGCTGGCCGCCCAGCCCGAGGTCACCGACGCCGTCGTCGTGGTCCACGAGCATCCGGGCGGGGGCAAGGAGCTGATCGGCTACGTCGCCCGCCGCCCCGGCGCCCCCGTGGACGGCACCGTGCTCGCCGAGCGGCTGCGCGGCATCCTGCCCGACTACATGTGCCCCTCGCTGATCGTGGTCATGGACGAGTTCCCGCTCGGCACCACCGGCAAGGTCGACCGGCGGGCCCTGCCCGACCCGCAGCCGTGGCGCGGCGACACGGTGGCCTACGAGGCCCCGGACACCGACGAGGAACGGATACTCGCGGCCATCTGGGCCGAGGTGCTCGGGCCGGACCGGAACGTCGGCGCCCTGGACCACTTCTTCGCCATCGGCGGGGACTCGCTCAGCGCCGTACGCGTGGTGGGTTCCGCCGCCGACCAGGGCTGGTCCCTGGGCCTGGACGACGTGTTCACCGCCCGCAGCCTGCGCGAACTCGCCGCCGTCATGACCGCGGCCGATCCGCTCCGGGAGCAGGCCACACCCCTTGGCGAATTCACCCTTCTCAGCACCGCCGACCTCGCTCGGCTCGGACTCTAGAGACCGGAGAACAGTCGCATGACCACCGCAACACCCCACCGCGGAACAGCCACCAGCTCCGTCACCGACGCCTATCCGCTGTCCCGGCTGCAGGCCGGCATGATCTACCACGCCGAGCTGGAGGGCGATGCCTCCTACTACCACGACATCTACTCGCTGCGGGTGCACGGGCCCTGGCACGAGGAGAGCTTCCGCGCCGCCGTGGCCGGCCTGACCGAGGCCCACGACGTACTGCGCACCTCCTTCGAACTGGCCAAATTCAGCGAACCGCTGCAGCTCGTGCACTCCACGGTCGACGTCCCCTTCGAGACCGTCGACCTGCGCGGCCTGGAGCGGGAGGCCGCCGAGCAGGTCCTCGCCGACTGGCGGCGCGAGGAGACCGGCCGCCCCTTCGACTTCGCGGCGGCGCCGCTCTTCCGCATGGTCGTACACCGCCTGGGGGACGAGGAGTTCCACTTCTGGTGGTCGTTCCACCACGCGATGATGGACGGCTGGAGCCTGCACTCCGCGGTGGCGGAGCTCTTCGGCGGCTACACGGCGATCCGTACGGGCCGCAACCCCGACTTCACCGCCCCACGGACCCGCTACCGCGACTACATCGCGCTCGAACTCGACGCTCTCGACGACGCACGGCAACGCGACTTCTGGCGCGACCAGCTGGCCGGCGCCGAGCCCGCCGTCCTGCCCGTACCGCCCCGGCGCACCAGTGACGAACTGGACTCGACCGTGGCCGTCGAGTGGTACGACATCCCGCGGCCCGTGCTCGACCGGCTCGGCGAACTCGCGACGCGGCTGCGCGTCCCCGTCCGTACCGTGCTGCTCACCGCGCACCTGCGCGTGGTGTCGGGGCTGCTCGGGCGCTCCGACGTGATCACCGGGGTCGTCGGCAACGGCCGCCCCGAGACGCGGGACGCCGAGCAGGTCAAGGGACTCTTCCTCAGCACCTATCCGCTGCGTACCGCCCTCCCGCGGGCCAGTTGGGCCGACTTCGCCACCGCGGTCTTCGCCCAGGAGGCCGCGATCCTGCCCAACCGCCGCTATCCGCTCGCGGCGATGGTCGAGGAGACCGGCTGGAGCCCCTTCGACATCGTCTTCGACTTCCGGCGGTTCCGCAGCTACGAGGGGCTCACCGCACAGGGCGACCTGGCCTTCGACATCGGCGACTACTACGAGCACACCAACTTCCCGCTGACCTCCGGATTCGTGATGAACCCGGAAGGCACCTCGCTGCGCCTGCAACTGCGCTACGACGCGCGCCGCTTCGACCGTGCCGACACCGCCCGGCTCGGCCGGGCCTACCTCTCGGTGCTGGAGCGGATCGCCGCCGATCCCGACTCCGCCGTGCTGGCCGCGCCCGCCCTCGCGGACGAGGACGTCGCCGCCCTCGCCGTGCACGGCTCCGGCCCGTGGCGCGACACCGCGCGCCCGCACGGCGTCCACCAGCGCATCGAGCGGGCCGCCCGGTCCGGCCGGACCGCCGTGCGCGCCATCGACGGCGAACTGTCGTACGACGAGCTGCTGGAGGTGGCCGGCCGGATAGCGGGCGGCCTCGCCGAGGCGGGAGTCCGCCGGGGCGACCCGGTCGGCGTGTGCATGAACCGCGGCACCCTGCTCGTTCCCGCTCTGCTCGCCATCTGGCGGATCGGCGCCAACTACGTCTCCCTCGACCCCGATTACCCGCTCGACCGGCTGCGCTACATCGCCCGCCACAGCGGCGCGGAGTTCCTCCTGCACGACGCCGCGTCCGCCCGTGTCGCCGCCGAACTCGCCCCGGCCTCCCTCGCGGTCGAGACGGCTGGCGCACACCCGCGCAGCGCCGAGGCGGTCGAGGTCTCCGGCGACGAGCTCGCCTACACGATCTACACCTCCGGCTCCACCGGCCTGCCCAAGGGGGTCGAGGTACCGCACGGCTCCGTCGTCAACTTCCTGGACGCCCTCGTGGAGCGCCTGGACCTGGACGACTCGCACCCCTACCTCGCCACCACCTCGATCAGCTTCGACATCCATGTGAACGAGATGTTCGTCCCGCTGATACTCGGCGGCACCGTGCTCCTGGCCGCCCGCAGCCAGGTCGCCGACGGCGCCGCGCTGCGTGAACTGATCGAGTCGGCACCCGGCCTGATCGCCCAGGGACCGCCCGCCATGTGGCGGATGCTGCTCGACACCGGCTGGCGCCCGAAGGACATGGCCGGAGTGCTCTGCGGTGGTGAGGCGTTCCCGCGCGACCTCGCCGAGAGGCTGTCACGCGACGGTGCGGCGGTCTGGAACATGTACGGACCGACCGAGACCACCGTGTGGTCCGCCGTCCAGCGAGTGGCGGACGGGGAGGGCACGGTGCCCATCGGCCGTCCGATCCGCAACACCACCATGTGGGTGCTGGACGCCCACATGGACCCGGTCTTCCCGGGCGTACCCGGCGAGCTGTACATCGGCGGCGAAGGCGTGGTCCGCGCCTATCACGACCGGCCCGACCTGACCGCGGACCGCTTCGTGCCGGATCCCTTCGCCGGCCCCGGCCGGCCCGGCGCCCGGCTCTACCGCACCGGCGACCTCGTCCGCGTCGGCGAGAACGGCACCTTCGAGTACCTGGAGCGGGTCGACCTCCAGGTGAAGGTGCGCGGCTACCGCATCGAACTGGAGGAGGTGGAGGCCAGGCTCGGCCGGCATCCGGAGGTCTCCGCGGCCGTCGTCGCGGCGCCGCTCGGCACGGACGGCGAACGGGTTCTCGCCGGCTACGTCGTGGCCGCTCCCGGCGTGGACGGCGGCGCGCTGCGCACCTGGTGCGCCGAGGCACTGCCCGGCTACATGGTGCCCCAGGCCTGGGTGCTGCTCGACGCCCTGCCGCTCACCCCGAACGGCAAGGTCGACCGCAAGGCACTGCCCGGCATCGGCGAGGCGATGTCCTCGGCCGCCGGCGACACGGCCGCGCCCGGCAACGACACCGAGCGCGCACTGGCCGCCATCTGGAGCGAGGTGCTCGGCGTCACCGGCATCGGCGTGAACGCCAACTTCTTCGACATCGGCGGCCACTCGCTTCGCGCCCTGCGGGTGGTGCTCAAGGTCCGCGACGAGCTCGGAGTCGAGCTTCCGGTCGCCGCCCTGCTGCAGGCGGCCACCATCCGCAGGCTCGCGGCCCTGATCGACCGCCGGGACGCCGACGGCACGGACGGCGTCGACACGCTGGTCGTGCCGCTCAACTCCGCGGGCAGCAGCCCGCTGTTCCTCTTCCCCCCGCTCGGCGGCCACATCTTCGGCTACGGACCGCTCGCCCGGCTCCTCGACGGCGAGGTCACCGTGTACGGCGTGCGCGCCAGCGGCATGGAACCGGGGGAGGAGCCGCTGGACACGATGAGCGGCCTCGCCGACCACTACGTCGCCCGCCTCAAGGCCGCCCAGCCGGAGGGTCCGTACCACCTGGCCGGCTGGTGCATGGGCGCGACGGTGGCCGTGGAGGTGGCCCGGCGGCTGCGCGAGGCGGGCGACGAGGTCGGCTATCTCGGGCTGGTGGTGGCCAACCCCTTCGATCCGGCCCCGCGCAGGCTCCTGGAGGACCCGACCGCCCTGGTGCACCACATGCTCGGCCAGGGAACCGACACGACGTACGAGGAACTGGCCGCCATCGACGGCCTCGACGAGAAGATCGAATTGGTGTTCAGCCGCGGCCGGAGCGCGGGCGCGCTGCGCGACGACGTCAGCAGCGTCGAGGACGCGCGCAGGCTGTTGCGGGTCTACCAGGCCAACGCCAAGGCGATCAGTTCGCACCGGCAGACCGAGTACGACGGCGCCGCCCAGGTCTTCGTCCTTCCCGAGGAGGACTTCCGGCCCGTGGACATGGGCTGGTCACAGGTGATCACCGGACCGACCACCCTGCACGGGCTGCCCGGCCTGCCCGCCACGTTCCTCACCCGCGACGAGGTCGGCCGGCTGGCCGAGGTCATCGCCGACGAGCTGTCCCACCGTGCCGCCCGCTGAGCGGCCCCCGACGACCGACACCGACCGAACAAGGAGTCAGAACATGGATGTCGAGAGCATCGACCGCTTCACCGTGGTGAGCAACGCGGAGCAGCAGTACTCGGTCTGGTTCCCCGGGCGGGCCCTCCCGCCGGGCTGGCAGGCCTCCGGCTTCGAGGGAAGCAGGGCCGAGTGCCTCGCGCACATCGCGGAGATCTGGCAGGACCTGCGTCCGCTCAGTCTTCGCGTGGCGCTCGCGGCCGGAGAGGCGGCCTGAACCATGCTGACCGTCTACACGACCGCGCCCTCCTCGCACAGCCTCACCGGACCCGAGTTCCGCCGGCGGGCCGTCGACGTGGCGCGCTGGACCGAGGCGGCCGGCCACCGCGGCCTGCTCGTCTACACGGACAACACGCTCGTCGACCCCTGGGCCGCTGCCCAGCTGATGATCGAACACACCGAGACCCTGGTGCCGCTGGTGGCGGTGCAGCCGCTGTTCCGCCATCCCTTCGACGTCGCCAGGGCGATCAGCTCCATCGGCTATCTGCACGGCCGCCAGGTCGATCTCAATCTGGTGACCGGGGGATTCGCCGGGCACATGCGCGAGTTGGGTGACGTCCTCGACCACGACGAGCGCTACGACCGGCTGGCCGAGTACGGGAAGATCGTCAACAAGCTGCTCGCCGGTGTCCGGCCGGTGACCCACCTCGGCCGGCACTACGGCCTCAACGCCGCCTCGCTCACCATCCCGCTGCCGGCCGAACTCGCCCCGGGCATCTACGTGTCGGGATCCTCCGACGCCTGTGCCGAGGCGCAGCAGACCCTGGGCGCCGTCCGCCTGTCGTACCCGCGCGCGGCGGCGGACCACGCGCAGGATCCCGACGGCCTGCGGGGCAACGGCATCCGGCTGGGCATCATCGCGCGTGAGAGCGGTGCGGAGGCCTGGCGGATCGCGCACGAGCGGTTCCCCTCGGACGAGCTGGGCGAGCGGCTGCACGATGTGGCGGCCGGCCAGGTCGAGTCGCGCTGGCACCGGAACCTCTCCCGGGACGCGCAGCACTCGCACCGTCCCAGGGACGGCTACTGGCTCTATCCGTTCCGCGCGTACAAGACCTTCTGCCCTTATCTGGTGGGTAGTTACGAGGAGGTGGCCCGGCTGCTGGGCGAGTATCTCGAGCTGGGCATCACCGCGCTGATCCTCGACGTGCCTCGGGAGGAGGACGACCTCCACCACTCGGCCATCGCGCTTCGACTGGCGCAGCGGATGCCGGCCGCCGTCTGACCCGGCGGCACCGCACGTCCGTCGAACCTTTCGAAGGAGACAGAGCATGACCCAGACAGCCTCGTGGATCCGGCGTCTCGACGCTCCGGCGGGCGCCGCGGCGCCGGATCCGCAGCTGGTCTGCTTCCCGCACGCGGGGGGATCGGCGGGCTTCTACCGCCCGCTCGCGGCCGAGCTGGCCGGCCACGCCGAGGTGCTCGGCGTGCAGTATCCGGGGCGCCAGGACAGGTACGCGGAGCCCGTGGTCACCGATGTCCACCAGCTCGCCGACCGGGTGGCGGAGGTGCTGGGGCAGGGCGAAGCGGGCCGGCCCCGAGCCCTGTTCGGCCACAGCCTCGGCGCCGTCGTCGCCTACGAGGTGGCCGCTCGGCTGGGCGACGCCGCCCCGGTCGCGCTCATCGTGAGCGGCCGCCCGGCGCCCTCGCGCATCCGCCGGAGCAGCGCGTACCTGCTGCCGGAGGACGCGCTGGTGGAGCAGGTGAGGTCGCTCGGCGGTACGGAGAGCGAGCTGCTGGACCATCCCGAACTGCGTTCCCTGCTGCTGCCGTTGATCCGGGGCGACTACCGGGCCAGTGAGACCTACCGGTTCGGCGGCGGCCCTCCGCTGGGCTGTCCGGTCGTGGCCGTCACGGGCGACGACGATCCGCTGACCCCCGTCGCGGACGCCCGGGTGTGGGCCGAGCACACCACGGGTCCGTTCCGGCTCCAGGTCCTGAGCGGCGGGCACTTCTTCCTCACCGAACACTGGGCGGAGCTCGCCCGCACCGTCCGTTCCGGCACGGAAGCGGCCCTCGCACGACCTCGGCGACACGGACCTGCCGCGGCCCGCAGGGTCGCCTGACGGGCCGCCGGCCGGTTCGTGACGGCCTCGTCGTCACCTCTCGCGCTCCGGCCCCACACTGAGCCCGATCCCGGCCTGATCGGCCCTGCGATTCCCCCCTTCACCATGAGCTGAGGAGCCATCAATGAGCACAACCCGCGTCGACCGTGCGCCGGACGCGGTCACCGTCCCGGCCGGCGGCTCGTGTGCCGACGCCGTCGCCACGACCGGACTGCCCAGGACCGGGCCGAACGCGATCGTCGCGGTCCGCGATGCCGGCGGCCGGCTCCGGGACCTCTCCTGGCAGCCGGGGGAGGAGGCGGACGTCGTTCCCGTCCCCCTGTCCAGCCCCGACGGGCTGGACATCCTGCGGCACTCGACCGCGCATGTCCTCGCCCAGGCCGTGCAGAGCCTCTACGCCGAAGCCAAGCTCGGCATCGGGCCGCCCGTCGAGAACGGCTTCTACTACGACTTCGATGTCGCCAAGCCGTTCCAGCCGGACGATCTGGAGCGGATCGAGACGCGGATGCGGGAGATCATCAAGGCGGGCCAGCGCTTCCGGCGCCGAGTGTTCCCGTCGACCGAGGCGGCGAAGCGAGAGCTCCGCGACGAGCCGTACAAGCTCGAACTGGTGGATCTGAAGGGTGCCGACGACGCCCTCTCGGCCGACGACGCCCCTTCGGCCGACGACTCCCCGTCGGGGGAACTGACCGTCTACGACAACCTCGACGCGCGCACGGACGAGATCTGCTGGTCCGATCTCTGCCGGGGCCCGCACCTCCCCTCGACCAAGCTGATCCAGGCGTTCAGGCTGACCCGCTCGGCGGCCGCCTACTGGCGGGGGAACGAGGCCAACCCGCAGCTGCAGCGTGTCTACGGCACGGCCTGGCCGACGCGCGAGGCGCTGAAGGAGCATCTGCGGCGGCTGGAGGAGGCCGGCCGGCGCGATCACCGCAGGATCGGCGAGGATCTCGATCTCTTCACCTTCAGCAAGGAGATCGGGAAGGGACTCCCGCTGTGGCTGCCGAACGGCACGATCGTCCGGGACGAACTCGAAGGCTGGGCGCGGCAGACGGAGCGACGCCTGAAGTACCGGCGAGTGGTCACACCGAGCATCACCAAGGACGAGCTCTACTACCTCTCGGGGCATCTCCCCTATTACCGCGAGGACCTCTACGCGCCGATCGACATCGAGGGTGAGCAGTACTACCTCCGGCCGATGAACTGCCCCCACCACCACATGGTGTACAAGTCGAGGCCGCACAGTTATCGGGACCTCCCGTACAAGATCGCGGAGTACGGGACCGTTCACCGGTTCGAACGGAGCGGCCAGCTCCACGGCCTCATGCGGACCCGCGGGTTCACCCAGAACGACGCGCACATCTATTGCTCGGCCGAGCAGGCGAAGGACCAGTTCCTGGAAGTGATGCGCATGCACGACGAGTACTACCGGGCGCTCGGCATCTCGGACTTCTATATGGTGCTCGCCCTGCGGGATCCGCGGAACACGGCCAAGTACCACGACGACGAGGAGATGTGGCGTCTCGCGGAGCAGATCACCCGTGACGCCATGGACGAGTCGAACATTCCCTATGTCGAGGAGATCGGCGGGGCCGCCCATTACGGGCCCAAGGTCGACTTCATGATCCGCGCGGTGACCGGAAAGGAGTTCGCCGCCTCGACGAACCAGGTCGACCTGTACACACCGCAGCGTTTCGGCCTGACCTACCACGACTCGGACGGTGGCGAGAAACCGGTCGTCGTGATCCATCGCGCGCCGCTGGGCTCGCACGAGCGGTTCGTGGCCTACCTGGTCGAGCACTTCGGCGGCGCCTTCCCGGTCTGGCTCGCCCCGGAGCAGATCCGTGTCATCCCCCTCGCACCGGAGTTGCGGGAGTACGCGGACGAGGTGTGCGACGTCCTCCTCGGCGCCGACCTGCGCGCCGAGGTCGACCGTGGCGACGCCCGGCTGTCGGCGAAGGTACGGGCCGCGGTCACGCGCAAGGTGCCGCTGATCGTCGTCCTGGGCCGAAAAGAGGCCGAGAGCCGGACCGTGTCGGTGCGGTACCGCTCGGGCGAGGAGCGTTCGATGCCGCTCGAGGCGCTGGTGGAACAGGCCACCGAACTGGTGCGCTCCAAGAGCCTGGAGGGCGCCGGACACCGGTAGGGCACGGAGGGTCCGACGAGGTCGGGGAGGTCCGGGGAGCGGTGCCGGGGGGCGGACCCGGTACCGCTCCCCGGACCGTCCGCACGGCGCCCGGTAGGGGCGTACCGCGGAGAACGGACTCTTTCCTCCCAGTTTGGGCAGGGCCGCCGTAAAGCCGTGGAGGGTGGCGTCGACCGCCTGTACGATCGGGCGCGCGTGCCCTCAGTGGCGCGCAAAGCATCCTTGACATGCCCGGAGAGGCTTCGTGACCTCTCGCGGGCTCGCGGAAGCTGACGGGGGAACAGTGCTTGACTTCTTGGGACTCGATCCCATAGCCGAACGAACATACCGATTGCTGTTGACTCGGCACGACCTGGATGTCGAAGGAATGGCCAAGGAGCTCTCCGCCACCGCGGGCGAGATCCGCCAGGCCCTCGACAACCTTGCCGAGCTGACCCTGCTGCGTCCTTCTTGGGAGGTGCCCGGTGAATTGCGGCCGGTCAGCCCTCAGGTCGGAATGGAATTACTCATCCAGCAGCGCCAGGCAGAAATGCTGCGCCAGAGTTATCAGTTCGCGGAGAGCCAGGTGGCCGTCGCGCAACTGGTCCAGGAATACACCGACCGGCGTTTCGGGCAGGACCGCCCCGAGGTCGAGAAACTGATGGGGATGGACGCGATCCAGGACCGGATCGAGCAGCTGTCCCTGCGCGCGGCCGAGGAAGTGGCGACCCTCATGCCCGGGGGGCCGCAGGACCCGGTGCTCATCGAGGCCGCGAAGAGGCTGGACTCGCAGGTGCGCGATCGCGGGGTGGCGATGCGCACCGTCGGTCTCGAGAGCCTCCGCAAGGACCCTCCCACGCTGGCCTATGCCCGCTGGCTGACCGAGATCGGCGCCGAAGTGCGCACCGCGCCCTCGCTGCCCGTCCGGATGCTCATCTACGACCGGCGCGTCGCCCTGGTGCCGGTCGACCCGGACAACACCGCGCTCGGCGCCCTCGAGGTCACCGACCCCGGCACGGTCACGGTGATCCTCGCTCTTTTCGAGCAGATCTGGTCCACGTCCCGACCCGTCGGTGACACCACCCCGGTCACCGACGACGACGGCCTGTCCCCGCAGGAGCGCGAGCTGCTGCTCCTGCTGTCACAGGGCCTCACCGACGAGCGGGCCGGTCGCCAGCTGGGGCTTTCCGCGCGGTCGGTACGGCGGATGATGGCCGGCCTCATGGAGCGCCTCGGTGCGCGCAGCCGTTTCGAAGCGGGTCTGCGGGCCTCGGAGAACGGCTGGCTCTGACGGGTGGGAGAGGCGGCGAGAGCGCCGGCCGTGGTGCCGGGCGCCCTCGCCGCCTTCTTCGCCGACGGAACCGCCCCTACCGCCTGCCGCCTGCGGCCGGCCGCCGTTCCGCGCGGTGACCGTGACCGTGACCTGGGCCGTGACCTGGGCCGTGACCTGGGCTGTGACCGTGGCCGGGGCTGTCGTCCGTGTCAGCCGCCCAGGGCCGGGACCCTGCGCCTGCCCCTGATCGCGAAGGCCGCCGCCAGCAGGGCCGCCAGCGCGATCAGGGCGGCCGCGCCGAACGCCCGGGTGGCGCCGTGGACGAGGATCTCGGCCGGGCTGCCCACCGCGTGCCGGGTGGCCGTGCCGTACACCGTGACCAGTACGGACAGCCCGAGGGTGCCGCCGAGCCACTGCAGGCTCTGGAGCAGGCCGGAGGCGGCGCCGGCCTCCGCGGGCCCGACCTTCGCGAGGATCGTGGCGTTGAGCGGCATCAGGGCCAGACCGATGCCGATGCCCAACAGCAGCAGCGGGCCGAGCAGACCCGTCGCATAGCCGTCGTCGGGGCCGAGCCGCCACAGCCAGGCCCCCGAGCCGGCGAGCAGCGTCATACCGGTCAGGATCAGCGGCTTGGCGCCGAGGCGGGCCAGCAGCCGCGGCACGAACCGTACGGTCGTGAACATCACCGCTGTCATCGGGAGGAAGGCGACACCGGCGCGCAACGGGCTGTAGCGCAGCACCTCCTGACTGATGAGGGTGAGGAAGTAGAAGGCGCCGAACATGCCCGCGGGCAGCAGCAGGACGCCGAGGTAGGCGCCCGTGCGGTCGCGGTCGGCGAAGAGCCGCAGCGGCATGACCGGCTGTTCGGCGCGGGCCTCGATCAGGGCGAAACCGACGAGCAGGGCGGCCGCGCCGGTGAAGCCGAGCAGCGCCAGGGTGTCGCTCCACCCCTCCTGCGAGACCCGGATGAAGGCGTACACCAGGGAGGTCGTCCCGGCGGTGCCGGTCAGGGCGCCCGCCGCGTCGAACCGGCCGGCGTGGCGCGGGGTCTCGGTGACGAAGCGGGGCAGGGCGAGGGCGACCGCGATCCCGATCGGCACGTTGATCAGCAGGGCCCAGCGCCAGGACGCCCAGGCGGTGAGCATCCCGCCGAGGACCAGGCCGATGGAGGCCCCGATCCCGGCCGTGGAGGAGTAGACGCCGAGGGCGTGGTGGCGGCGGGGGCCCTCGGGGAAGTTGGTGGTGATCAGGGCGAGGGTGCTGGGCGCGGTGAGGGCGGCGCCGGCCCCCTGGAGGGCGCGGGCGGCGAGCAGCCAGCCGCCGTCCCCGGCCAGGCCGCCGAGCAGCGAGGAGCCGGCGAACAGCAGGACGCCGAGGGTGAGTGTGCGGCGGCGGCCGAGGAGGTCGCCGACGCGTCCGCCGAGCAGCAGCAGTCCGCCGAAGGCGAGGGTGTACGCGTTCAGCACCCAGGACAGGCCGGTGGGAGAGAAGCCGAGGTCACGCCGTATGTCGGGCAGGGCGACATTGACGACCGTGGAGTCGACTCCGACCATGAGATAGGCGGTGACGATCACGAGGAGGACGGCGCCCGGCCGGGCGGCCGCTCCGGGTGGCGCGGGTGGGAGGGGAGAGGCGGCCGAGGCGGAGGCGGCCGAGGCTGAGGCGGTCGAGGCGCCGGCGGCCGAGGCGGAAGGGGACGGCGTGGACATGGGGTGCTCCCTGTCTGGTGTCCCCGCGTGATGTGGTGGAACATGCGGGCAGCACGAAGAGACCCTGGTCGTGGACCCGCAGAGACGAGCGCACTAAGCGGGGACTATCTCCGTTTAGTGTCTGCCAAAATACGGAGAGAGTCCCCGGTTCGCAAGGAGTAACTGGATGACGCAGGTCAGGCCCATGCGTGCGGACGCTCGCCGCAACTACGAGCGCTTGCTGAAGGTGGCGGCGGAGGCCTTCGCCGAGCATGGGGAGGGCGCGTCCCTCGACGACATCGCCAAACGCGCGGGCGTCGGATCCGGCACGCTGTACCGGCACTTCCCCACGCGTCAGGCGCTGTTGGAGGCGGCCTACGTCGACCGGATCGAGGCGCTGGCCGTGCGGGCCGACGAGCTCGGCGGGGAACTCCCGCCGGGCGAGGCGCTGGTGGAGTGGCTCAACGAGCTGTGCGTCGGCACGATCCAGGTCCGCGGTATGAAGTCCCTGCTGGGCTCCGCCGTCACGGACGGCAGCGCGGCCGCGGTCACCGCCTGCGGCACGAACATGAAGGAAGCGGCGGCCCGGCTGGTGGAGGCGGCGCAGCGGGAGGGCACCCTGCGGGCGGACGTCGAGCCGATCGACGTCCTGCGCCTCGCGCACGGGGTGGCGACGGCGTCGGAGCTGGCGAAGGGGGACCGCACCGCCATCCGCCGGTACGTGTCGCTGCTGACGGAGGGGCTGCGGTCCGCGCGGTGACGGCAGCGGGCGCCCCCGTGGTGGCGGGCGCCCGTGGCTGAGCGACTGCGGGCCGGGGCCGGACGCGACTACAGGGCCTGGGCGCCCGGCTTCACCATGTTCCGCACGGTGCGGGCCTTCACGAAGTCCCCCATGGCCGTCATCTCCCACTCGCCGGAGAACTGCCGGATCAGCTTGGCCATCAGCACGCCCGTCTGCGGTTCGGCGCCGGTGAGGTCGAAGCGGACGAGCTCCTCGCCGGTCGCGGCGTCCAGGAGACGGCAGTAGGCCTTGGCGACCTCCGTGAACTTCTGGCCGGAGAAGGAGTTCACCGTGAAGACCAGACCGGACACCTCCTGCGGGAGACGGCCGAGGTCGACGACGATCACCTCGTCGTCCCCGCCGCCCTCGCCGGTGAGGTTGTCGCCGGAGTGCTTGATCGCGCCGTTCACGATGGAGAGCTTGCCGAAGTAGCAGCTGTCGATGTGGTTGCGCTGGGGGCCGTAGGCGATGACCGAGGCGTCCAGGTCGATGTCCTTGCCGCGGAACGCCGGCTCCCAGCCCAGGCCCATCTTGACCTGCGAGAGCAGCGGGCGACCGCCCTTGACGAGGGAGACGGTCTGGTTCTTCTGGAGGCTGACCCGGCCCTTGTCCAGGTTGATCTTCCCCGTCGCGGCGGGCGCCGCCGCGGGCGGCGCGGCAGGCATCGGCGGGGCCGCCGGGGTCACCGGGGACTGCCGCACGGGCGGCGCGGCGACCTGCTGCGGGGGAGCGGCCGGCGCCGGTTCCTCCACCGTCACCCCGAAGTCGGTGGCGATGCCGGCGAGGCCGTTGGAATACCCCTGGCCGACCGCGCGGGCCTTCCAGGCGCCGTTGCGGAGATAGATCTCCACGACGACCAGGGCCGTCTCCGAGCCGAGCTGCGGGGGCGTGAACGTGGCCAGCACGCTGTTGTCGTCCGCGCTGCGGATCGTCGCCGTCGGTTCCACGCCCTGGAACGTCTGTCCCGCGGCGTCCGGGCTGGCGGTGACGACGATCTTCTCGATGCCCGGCGGGACGGCGGCCGTGTCGACGATGATCGCGTCGGGGGCGGTGCCGCCGCCGGAGCGGTAGGTCACGCCGGGGCCGCTCGCCTGGTTGTAGAAGATGAAGTCGTCGTCGGAGCGCACCTTGCCGTCGGCGGTGAGCAGCAGGCCCGAAACGTCGAGCCGCACCGGAGCGGCGACGTCCACCGTCACGCGCGCGGTGGGGAGAGGGATGTTCGAGCCGGGGGTCATAGCTGTCATGCCGGGTGAACGAGCGAGACCACTTTGCCGTTCCCTTACCCGGACCCGAACGGGCCCGGGCAGGGACACGGCAGGCGCACGGGCCCACGGCACCACCACGGTCTTGCGGCCGACCCCTGCCGCGAACGGTGCCGGCGCCCGCGGGCGGCGACCTCCACGACCGCCTCGCGCGGCCCCGGCTCCGGCGTCGGGTTCCGGTGGCGATCATCGAGGCCGCGCGGGTCGACGGGGCACGGCTGCCGACGATCCTCGCGCGCGTGGTCGCCCCGATCGCCCTGCCCGGGATCGCGGCGACGGCCCTGACCCGCTTCATCTTCAGCTGGAACCTCGGCCAGGAACGACTGCATCATCCACACCGCGATCGGCAGGTTCATGGAGGGGTGGAGGACGACCAGCAGCCGGAGAGCAACGGGGCGGGCAGCGTCCCTGCGGCGACCGCGGCGACCGCGGTGAGCGTGGCTCGCGGCCTCCGTCGGCTCTGGGTGCGCATGGACCGCTCCCGGGCGTCGTGGGGTGTATCGGGCGCCCCGGGGTGTGACGGTGCCCTCGGGGGTGGGTGGTCCGGGGGTTCAGACCCGGATGATCTGAGGCCCCAGCAGTGAGTACCGGTGGGCCTCGGCCGCCGGCAGCAGCGTGCTCGTCACGATCGCCTCCAGCGCGCCCACCTCGGAGAACCGGCAGAAGCTGACCGCCCCGAACTTGGAGTGCACGCCGGTGAAGACCACGCGCCGGGCAGCCCGCACGGCCTGCGCCTTGACCTCGCCGACGGCCGGGTCGGGGGTGGTCAGACCGTGCTCGCGGGAGATGCCGTTGGCGCCGATGTAGGCGAGGTCGACGACGAAGCCGGCCAGCATCTTCGTCGTCCAGTGGTCGACGGTGGCCAGGGTGCCGGAGCGGACCCGGCCGCCGAGCAGCAGCACGGACATGTTCTCGGTCTCGGCGAGCGCGCCCGCGACCGGCAGGGACGCGGTGACCACGGTCAGCGGCCGGTCCCTGGGCAGCGCCTCGGCGATGAGCTGCGGGGTGAAGCCCTCGTCGACGAAGACCGTCTCGGCGTCCCCGAGCAGCCCGGCCGCCGCGGCGGCGATCCGGCGCTTCTCGGGCACATGGCTGGTGGCGCGGAAGGCCAGTGTCGTCTCGAAGCCGGCGCTCTCCACGGGATAGGCGCCGCCGTGCGTGCGGCGCACCAGACCGTGGTCCTCCAGGGCGCGCAGATCCCGCCGTACGGTCTCCCTGGCCACGCCCAGTTCGCCGGCGAGCGTGGCGACGTCGACCGAGCCGGTGGCGCGCGCCGTGCGCACGATCTCGCGCTGGCGCTCCTCCGCCGTTCTCGGGGTCATGTCGTCACCTCGCTCTCCCGCTGTCTCGCCCGTTCGGGCCCGGTGGGCCATGGGGGAAGTTCTACAGCGGGTGCGCGGCACTGACCAGGCCTGTTGCGGGCCCGATACCGCCCGGGTGGGCCCGTTTGCCGGGTGAGGTGCCCGGCTCGGACCTGCGGGGCGGCCGGGCGGCGGGTGGGATCGGGCAGGGCGCGTGCCCGGATACGGCGGCGGGCGGGCCCGTTCGGTGCCCGCCCGCCGTCCGCGAGGTCCGTTGCCGGTCAGTACGGCCAGATCGGCGGGTCGCTGACGAAGTGACCGCCCAGGTAGGCGTGGGCGATGTTCTCCGGGTCCAGCCCGCCCTGCTCGGCGATCAGCTTCTCGGCGTACGGCTCGGAGTCGTCCTGCGGTTCGTAGCCGAGCGCCCGCGCGGTGCCGAGGTCCCACCACAGCCGGGTGTTGGCGGAGGAGCCGTAGACGACCGTGTGGCCGACGTTCTCGGCGGTCAGGGCCGCGTGGAAGAGGCGGGCGCCGTCGGCCGGGCTCATCCACAGCGACAGCATGCGCACGCTGGTGGGCTCGGCGAAGCAGGATCCGATGCGCACCGACACGCTCTCCAGACCGTGCTTGTCCCAGTAGAGCTGGGCGAGGTCCTCGCCGAAGGACTTGGACAGGCCGTAGAAGGTGTCCGGGCGGCGCGGGGTGTCGACCGGGATCAGGTCGCCCTCGTCGGGCGACACGTCGCCGCGGGGGCGGGGGGTGAAGCCGACGGCGTGGTTGGAGGAGGCGAAGACGACGCGCTGCACGCCCTCCTCGCGGGCCGCCTCGTACAGGTGGTACGTGCCCGCGATGTTCGCGCCGAGGATCTTCTCGAAGGGGGCTTCCAGCGAGATGCCCGCGAGGTGGATGATCGCGTCGACGCCCCGCACGGCCTCCCGGACCGCGTCCCGGTCGGCCAGGTCCGCGACGATCGCCTCCGGCGCGTCGTCGATCGGGCGCAGGTCGAGCAGGCGCAGCTCGTAGCCGTAGGCGGGCAGCAGTTCCCGCATCAGGGTGCCGAGGCCGCCGGCGGCGCCGGTGAGCAGGACGGTGCGCGGAGCGGGCATCCTCGGGTCTCCTTGGATCACGGGGGCATCGGACGCATGCGTGGCCACGGTTCACATGCATGGACACGCTAAGGACCGGTGGCGGCACCCGTCAAGTGTCCTACGGGAGCGGCAAAACTGCTGGTGTCTCGGGGGTTGGCGCGCTTGACCCGGCCGGAGGGGGCACCCTAGCGTGAGCTCGTTCAGGAATATGGACGCCGCTCAAGAATATGGACCCGTTATGGACCCGGGAGAGCCCGTGACGTCAGCCCCGCTCGCCGACCGCCTCCGCGTTCCCAGCGGACCGCTGTTCTTCCCCGTCACCGCCTACGGCCCCGACGGCTCCCTCGACCTCGACACCTACCGCGCGCACGTCCGCCGCGGCGTCGAGGCGGGTGCCGCCGCCGTCTTCGCGGCCTGCGGGACCGGGGAGTTCCACGCGCTCGTCCCGGAGGAGTTCGAGGCCTGCGTGCGGGCGGCCGTGGCCGAGACCGCCGGGCGGGTGCCGGTCGTGGCCGGCGCCGGCTACGGGACCGCGCTCGCCGTGCGCTACGCGGAGCTGGCCGAGTCGGCCGGGGCGGACGGCCTGCTCGCCATGCCGCCCTATCTCGTCGTCGCCGCCCAGGAGGGACTGCTGCGCCACTACCGGGAGGTGGCGGCCGCGACCGCCCTTCCGGTCGTCGTCTACCAGCGCGACAACGCCGTCCTCACCCCCGCGACCGTCGTCGAACTCGCCCGCACCGAGGGGATCATCGGCCTCAAGGACGGCCTCGGCGACCTCGACCTGATGCAGCGGACCATCAGCGCCGTCCGCACCGAGGTCCCCGGAGACTTCCTCTACTTCAACGGCCTGCCGACCGCCGAACAGACCCAGCTCGCCTACCGGGCCCTCGGCGTCACCCTCTACTCCTCGGCCGTGTTCTGCTTCGCTCCCGAGATCGCCCTCGCCTTCCACCGGGCCCTCACCGCGGGCGACGACGCCACCGCCCACCGCCTCCTCGACGGCTTCTACCGGCCGTTCGTCGAACTGCGGGCCCAGGGCCGCGGTTACGCCGTCTCCCTCGTCAAGGCCGGGGTCCGGCTGCGCGGCCTCGACGTGGGCGTGGTGCGCCCTCCGCTGCACGAACCGAGCGAGGATCATGTCAAGCAGCTCGCCCAGGTGATCGAACGCGGCTACGCGCTGCTGGAGGAGGACAGGTAAGTGAAGGCGTCGACATTCGTCTACCCCTGGGACGTCACCGGCGACCCCGAGGCGCCGGCCCGGATCGCCGCGCTCGGGGTGGAACAGGTGACCCTCGCCGCCGCCTACCACTCCACCCGCGCCCTCACCCCCCGCCACCCGCGCCACCGCATCGTCACCGCCGGGCACGCGGCGGTGCTGTACCCGACGGATCCGGCCGGCGACCGTTGGAAGGGCCGCGCCCTGCGCCCGTACCCGGCCGGCGACTGGGCCCCCGGCGACGCCTACGGCGAAGCCGCCGAAGCGCTCGCGCGGGCCGGGCTCGACGTGCACACCTGGGTGGTCCTCGCGCACAACTCCCGGCTGGGCGCCGAGCATCCGGACACCTCGGTCGTCAACGCCTACGGCGACCGCTACCCGTGGGCCCCCTGCATCGCCCAGCCCGCCACGCGCGCGTACCTCGTCGACCTCGCCGCCGAGGCCGCCGTACGCCCCGGCGCGGGCGGCACCGAACTGGAGTCCCTCGGCTGGTACGGGCTCCAGCACCTGCACGCCCACGACAAGACCGGCGGCGTCGGCCTCGGGGACGCCGGCCAGTACCTGATGGCGCTCTGCTTCTGCCCCGCCTGCCGGGCCGGCTACGGCGGACAGGGCCTGGACGCCGACACGCTCGCCGCCGCCGTACGGGAGGCGCTGGAACCGCTGTGGCGGGGGGCGCCGGACGGCGGGGAAGGCTGGACCGGGGTCGAGAAGCTGCTCGGGGAGGAGACGGCGGCGGCCACGCGCGCGTGGCGCGACGAGAGGGCCCGCACGCTCCAGGAGACAGCCGTGCGGGCGGTACGGGACGCCGCGCCCGACGGCTTCCAGATCCTGCTGCACGCCGACCCCGTGACCTACCACGTCGGCGCCAACCCGGGCGTCGACCCCGCGCACATCCTGTCCGTCGCGGACGGGGTCGTCGTGCCCTGCGCGGGCGGGCCCGGCCTGCTGGCCCCCTTCGCCGGGCAGGGCCGGGGCGGCGCGGTCGTCGCCGCCAACTTCGGCGTCGTCTCCGGCATGGGCGGCAGCCCGGGGACGCTCACCGCCGACCTCGCGCGGGCACGCGAGCTCGGGGCGACCGAACTGCGGCTGTATCACGCGGGATTGGCGTCGGACGGGGACCTGGCGGCCGTACGCGAGGCGCTGGCCGCCCGCTGAGAGCCGTACAGCAGCGGCAGGACCGTCACCGGCCGGGCCAGCGCCAGCAGCACCAGCAGCGGCTGGTACGGCACGAGTCCGACCAGTCCCGCGCCCGCCGCGAGGCCCACGGCGGTCGGCGCGTACATCAGCGTGCCGGCCGTCGCCGTCACCCGGCCGAGCAACGCGTCCGGCGTCTCCCGCTGCACCGCGGTCAGCGCGGCGATCAGCGCACACGGCAGCCCCGCCCCGATCGCCGCGCTGCACACCAGGGCCACGGGGTCCGAGGCGACGGCCTGCGCGGCCACGGCGACGGCGGTGAGGACGACCCCGTACGCGGCGAACCGGCGTTCCCCCAGCCGGCGCAGCGCGGGCCCCGAGAGCAGCCCCACCACGACCGAACCGGCGCCCTGGACGGCGTAGAGCGTGCCCGCGTACGCGGGGGAGTGGCCGAGGCCCTCGACGACGGCGTAGACCAGCGGGCCGCCGAGACCCGAGAACAGCATCGCCGCACCGCCCGCCATGACCAGTGCGCGCAGCTCGGGACGGTCCCACAGGAAGCGGGCGCCCTCGGCGGTCTGCGCCCGCCAGTGGACGGCGGCCTGCCGCGGCCGCTCCTCGCGGACCCGCACGCACGCGTACAGGCCCGCCGCGCACACGAAGGAGGCCGCGTCCAGGAGGGCGACGGCGGGGCCCCCGTAGGCCGCGTAGACGCCCGCGCCGGCCGGCGGGGCGACCAGCTTCATGCCTTCGGTGGCCGTCATGCGCAGTCCGTTGAAGTCGCCCAGCAGCTCCGGCGCGACGGCGGCGGCGACGAGCGCGGACTCCGCCGCGTCGGCGACCACCGAGGCGACGCCGTACAGGAACAGCACCGCCCACAGCAGCCACAGCCGGCCGGCGGAGTCGACGGCGAGGACGGTGAGCAGCAGGGCCGCCGGGCCCAGGTTGAGCGCGACGAGCAGGGGCTTGCGGGGGAGGAGGTCGGCGAGGGTGCCCAGCGGCGGCCCGAGCAGCGTGGGCACCCAGAGGGCGAGCACGGACAGCGCCGCGAGCCCGTTCGAGCCGGTGAGGTCCTTGACCCACACACCGGAGGCCAGCCAGAGCGCCGAGGTGCCGAAACCGGAGACCGACGACGCGGCCAGATAGAGCGCCGCGTCGCGGTCCCGCAGGACACGCGCCACGGACCAGTTCTTCGTCATACCCGGTCATCGTGGGTCTGAGGCGGCCGCCCCGGCATCGGGCAACTGCCCCGTACCCGACCGCCCGCCCGGCGGGAATCCGGTGCGCCCCGTAGGCAACGCCTCCGGGGCGCCTAGGGCATCGGCCCGGCGGTCCGCTCGGCAGGGTGGTCGTGGGGGCGTGCGGTCCGCGCCCGCGCCGGCCGGGGTGCGATGAGTTCCGGGGACGCGACCGGTCCACCCTTCATGACCGACACCGTAAGCACCTTCGACCTCGGCCCGCAGACCCTGATCGTGGCGCGCCTCGCGGAGGGCGTCCGCGACGAGCAGCTCGCGGACGGGACGCCCTGCCCGGGCTGCGCCGTCCGCAACATGCTCGGGCACCTCACCGGCCTCGCCGTCGCCTTCCGGGACGCCGCCCGCAAGGACCTCGGCCCCACGACCGACACCCCGCCGGACGCCGCCGCGCCGGACATCGGCCCCGACTGGCGCGAGGAACTCGCCAAGGCGCTCGACGCGCTCGCCGACGCCTGGAGGGACCCGGCCGCCTGGACCGGGACGACCCGCGCGGGCGGTGTGGACCTGCCCGGCGCGGTGGCGGGCGCCGTCGTCGCCGACGAACTGGTGATCCACGGCTGGGACCTGGCCCGGGCCACGGGCCAGGAGTACACGCCCGACCCGGCGGCGCTGTCGGCGGCGCACGGGTTCCTCGCCGCCGCCGCGGCCCGGGGCGAGCCCGGGAGCGGCGTGTTCGGCCCGGTGGTCCCCGTCCCGGACGACGCCCCGCTGCTCGACCGGGCGGTCGGACTGAGCGGGCGCGACCCGGGGTGGAACCGCTAGCCGGGACCTGGACGGTCGTCCGCGGCTGCCGTGGAGGGAGGCAATCAGGGCGCGTCCCGCGGAACCGAAACGTACGCTCCCCACCATGCCCCTCAGCCTCACCGTCCTCGGTACCGCCTCTCCGCACCCGGGTCCCGGCCGCCCCTGCTCCGGCTACCTGCTGCGCGGCGCGGGGGCGGAGGTGTGGGTGGACGCGGGACCCGGGACGTTCGCGGAATTGCAGCGGCACACGGATCCCGACCGGCTCACCGCGATCTGGATCTCCCACCTCCACGCCGACCACAGCGCCGACCTCCTCGCCGCCGCCTACGCCCTGGTCTACGGCGGGATGACCCCGCCGGCCCCGATCCCGGTCTACGCGCCGCTCGACTGCGCCCGGCGTCTCGCCGGCTTCTTCGGCCGGCCGGACGTCCGGTTCCTGAGCGGGGTCTTCGACTTCAGGGCCCTCTTCGACGGGCACACCGTGCGGCACTGGAACCTGCGCCTCACCTCCCGCGCGGTGGTGCACGACACCGAGGCGTACGGGCTGCGGGCCGAGTGCCAGGGCAGCGTCCTCGCGTACTCGGGCGACACCGGGCCGTGCGAGGCCCTCACCGAACTCGCCTCCGGCGCCGACCTGTTCCTGTGCGAGGCGGACATCGACAGTCATCGCGAAGGCGAACGTGAGCGGCGGGTGCATCTCACGCCGGAGGAGGCCGGCGACGCCGCCCGCAGGGCAGGGGTGCGCGAGCTGTACATCACCCATGTCGGGCCCACGCTGACCCGGGAGGCGGCGACCGCCCGGGCCACCGTCGCCTTCGGAGCCCCCGCCCGCACCGCCCGCGAGGGCGAGACCCTGCCCTTCTGACCCCGTTCGGGCACTCCCGCCCCGGCAGCCTCACCTCGGCAACCTCAACTTCCTTTGTCGGAAGCATTGACGAAACACAGGGCCGCTCCTACCTTCAACGCGTCGTACTTCGTACGTCATATATGAGACGCGATACACGAGATCCGAGATCAGACACGCGACACCCGAGAGGCGCGCATGACCTCTGTGCCCACGCCGATCCCGTCCCGCACGCAGTACGTGCTGGAGGAGATCAAACGCCGTATCCTCACCGGGCGGCTGACGCCCGGCCAGGCCCTGGTCGAGACCGAGCTCGCCGCGCAGTTCGGGGTCTCCAAGACCCCGGTGCGCGAGGCGCTCAAGACCCTGGCCGGCACCGGACTGGTCGTCATGAGCCAGTACAAGGGCGTCACGGTGCGCATGGTGGACGCGGACATGGCGCGCGAGGTCTACGACGTACGCCTGCTCCTCGAACCCGAGGCGCTCAGGCGGGCCGTGCGGCGGGGCGCCTCCCTGGACGCCGCCCGCGAGGCGCTGACCAGTGCCGACCGGGCGACCGACACCGCCGAACGGTCGCTGGCCAACCGTGAGTTCCACCGCGCCCTGTACCTGCCGTGCGGCAACCCGCTGCTCGGCCGGATGCTCGACGAGGTGCGCGACCAGGCCGCCCTGGTCTCCGCCGTCGCCTGGGCCGCCTCGCCCTCCTGGGAACGGGAGGCCGGTGAGCACCGCGAGATCCTGCGGCTCGCCCTGGCCGGCGACTCCGACGGAGCGGCCCGCGCCCTGCACTCCCACATCGCGTCGTTCGTGCACCGGGCGTTCCCCGAGACCGCCCAGGAGGCCCCCGAAGGGCCCCGGGCAGAGAAAGGTCAGGAATGAGCAGCGTGGCGTTCGAGACCCAGCGTGCGGCCCTGGCCGACGTGGTGGCCATCCCGGTGACCCCGTTCGCCGAGGACGGCTCCGTCGACGGCGAAGTCCACCGGGCCCTGCTGCGCCGGCTGCTCGACGGCGGGATCACCACCCTCACCCCGAACGGCAACACCGGCGAGTTCTACGCCCTGACCCCCGACGAGCGCCGCCTGGTCACGGAGCTGACCGTCGAGGTGGCCGGCGGACGGGCCGCGATCCTGGTCGGGGTCGGACACGACGTGCCGACCGCCGTCGCCTCCGCCCGGTACGCCCGTGAGCTGGGCGCACAGATGGTGATGGTCCACCAGCCCGTCCATCCGTACGTGTCGCAGAGCGGCTGGGTCGACTACCACCGGGAGATCGCGGCGGCGGTCCCCGAGCTGGGCGTCGTCCCGTACATCCGCAACGCGCAGCTGCGCGGCGAACGTCTCGCCGAACTCGCCGACGCCTGTCCGAACGTCATCGGCGTCAAGTACGCCGTCCCGGACGCCTCGCGCTTCGCCGCGTTCGCGCGGGACGCGGGCCTGGAGCGCTTCGTCTGGGTGGCCGGCCTCGCCGAGCCGTACGCCCCCTCCTACTTCTCCGCGGGCGCCACCGGCTTCACCTCCGGGCTCGTGAACGTCGCCCCCACCGTTTCGCTGAACATGATCGAAGCGCTTCGATCAGGGGACTACCCGGCCGCGATGAAGGTGTGGGAACAGATCAGACGCTTCGAGGAGCTGCGCGCCGCCAACGGCTCCGCCAACAACGTCACCGTCGTCAAGGAGGCCCTTTCCTCCCTTGGCCTGTGCCGCCGTGAGGTCCGCCCGCCGAGCCGGCCGCTGCCCGAGGACGAGCGCGCCGAGGTCGCCGCCATAGCTGCCGGATGGTCCATATGAAGCGCTTCGACGATCAAGCTCGCAAACGCCCGGAGGACCTCAGGAGTCACCAGTGGTACGGCGCCGAGGGCCTGCGCTCCTTCAGCCACCGCGCCCGCACCCGCCAGCTCGGCTACCTCCCCGAGGAGCACCTCGGAAAGCCGGTCATCGCCGTCCTCAACACCTGGTCGGACATCAACCCCTGCCACGTCCATCTGCGCGACCGCGCGCAGGCCGTGAAGCGGGGCGTGTGGCAGGCGGGCGGCTTCCCGCTGGAGTTCCCGGTCTCCACGCTCAGCGAGACCTTCCAGAAGCCGACCCCGATGCTCTACCGCAACCTGCTCGCGATGGAGACCGAGGAGCTGCTGCGCTCCTATCCCGTGGACGGGGCCGTGCTGATGGGCGGCTGCGACAAGACGACACCCGCGCTGCTCATGGGCGCGGCCAGCGTCGACCTGCCGACGGTCTTCGTCCCGGCCGGGCCCATGCTGCCGGGCCACTGGCGCAACGAGGTCCTCGGCTCGGGCACCGACATGTGGAAGTACTGGGACGACAAGCGGGCCGGCCTCATCGGCGACTGTGAGCTGGCCGAGCTGGAGAGCGGCCTCGCCCGCTCGCCGGGCCACTGCATGACGATGGGTACGGCCTCCACGCTGACGGCCGCCGCGGAGGCGCTGGGCGTGACGGTCCCGGGCGCGTCGAGCATCCCGGCCGTGGACTCCGGGCACGACCGGATGGCCGCCGCCGCGGGCCTGCGCATCGTCGAACTGGTCCACCGGGACCGCAGGCTGAGCGAGATCCTCACCGCGGACGCCTTCGAGGACGCGGTGACGACCGTCCTCGGTCTCGGCGGCTCGACGAACGCCGTGATCCACCTCATCGCCATGGCCGGCCGGGCGGGCGTCAAGCTCACCCTCGACGACTTCGACCGCGTCGCCCGGACCGTCCCGGTGCTCGCCAACGTGCGGCCCGGCGGCCAGAAGTACCTCATGGAGGACTTCCACTTCGCGGGCGGACTGCCCGGGTTCCTCTCCCGGATCACGGACCTGCTCCACCTGGACCGCCCGACCGTCTCGCACGACACGCTGCGCGAGCAGCTCGCCGGCGCCCGGGTGCACGACGACGACGTCATCCGCCGCCGGGACGACCCGGTCGCCGACGAGGGCGGGGTCGCCGTCCTGCGCGGCAACCTCTGCCCGGACGGCGCCGTCATCAAGCACATCTCCGCCGAGCCCCACCTGCTGGCGCACACCGGTCCCGCGGTCGTCTTCGACGACTACCGGACCATGCAGCGCACCATCAACGACCCCGGGCTGGGCATCACCGCCGACACCGTCCTGGTGCTGCGGGGCTCCGGTCCCAAGGGCGGCCCGGGCATGCCCGAGTACGGCATGCTGCCCATCCCCGACCACCTGCTCAAGCAGGGGGTGCGGGACATGGTGCGGATCTCCGACGCCCGGATGAGCGGGACGAGTTACGGCGCGTGCGTCCTGCACGTGGCGCCCGAGTCGTACGTCGGCGGGCCGCTCGCCCTGGTGCGCACGGGGGACTCGATCACCCTCGACGTCGAGGCCCGGTCCCTGCGGCTCAACGTGGACGACGAGGAGCTGGAGCGGCGCCGGGCGCAGTGGACCCCGCCGCCCGCCCGGTACGAGCGCGGCTACGGCGCGCTCTACAACGAGCAGATCACCCAGGCCGACACCGGCTGCGACTTCGAGTTCCTGGCCCGCCCCGGCAAGGTCGCGGACCCGTACGCGGGCTGAACGACGGCAGCACGTCCCGGCCCACCCATGTGCACGGAGAAAGCGCTTAACCCGCACGAAGCACCGACAGCGCAAGCACCGACAGCGCAAGCACCGAGAGCGCAAGCACCAGCAGCACGAAGCACCTCCAGCGCAACGCACCGAGAACGCAACGCACCGACAGCGCAACGCACCGAAAGCACCACGCACACGAACGCACGACGCACCGAGAGACGTACCGAGATCGGAGAACAGTCATGGCCCAAGCCGCAGCCGTGGCGAAGCCGCCCGCGCCACCCCGGCGGCGCCGTGCCTCCGCCACGCCCCGCAGACTGCCGTACCTGCTGATCGCGCCGGCGGCCCTGCTGATGCTGGGCTTCATCGCCTACCCGGTCATCAGCGTCTTCTACTACAGCCTCCAGAACTACAACCCCACCAAACCGTGGCGCAACGGCTTCGCGGGCTTCGACAACTTCGTCCACGCCTTCACCGACGACCCCCAGTTCTGGGACACGCTGACCTTCAGCGCCAAGTGGGTCTTCGTCGAGGTCGGACTCCAGCTGCTGTTCGGGCTGGCACTCGCGCTGATCGTCAACCAGACCTTCGTGGGGCGCTCGCTCGGCCGGGCGCTGGTCTTCTCCCCGTGGGCCGTCTCCGGCGTGCTGACCTCCGCGATCTGGGTGCTGCTCTACAACTCCCAGACCGGCATCACCCGTTACCTCGCGGACATGGGGATCGGCGAGTACGGCACCAGCTGGCTGTCGGACACCTCCACCGTCTTCCCGGCGGCGATCATCGCCGACCTGTGGCGAGGCGTGCCCTTCTTCGCGATCCTCATCCTCGCCGACCTCCAGTCCGTCTCCAAGGACCTGTACGAGGCCGCCGAGGTCGACGGCGCGAGCCGGATCAAGCAGTTCTGGCACATCACCCTGCCCCACCTGAAGGACGCGATCGTCCTGTCCACGCTGCTGCGCGCGGTGTGGGAGTTCAACAACGTCGACCTGCTCTACACGCTCACCGGCGGCGGCCCGGCGGGGGAGACCACCACCCTCCCGCTCTACATCGCCAACACCAGCGTCGACGCACACAACTTCGGCTACGCGTCCGCCCTCACCACGGTCGCGTTCGTGATCCTGCTCTTCTGCTCGATGGTCTATCTGCGGCTCAGCAAGTTCGGAGGAGGCGACAAGTGATCACCAAGGAGGCCACCGAGGTCACACCCGTCCCCGTGCGCGTGACCGACGCGCCCGAACGGCGCCCGTCCCGGCACAAGCGCGCCTGGGACGAGGCCCCCCGCTGGCAGATCTACCTGCCCCTGTCGATCTACCTGGTCTTCACCCTCGTCCCCTTCTACTGGATCCTCCTCTTCGCGCTGCGCCCGGCCGGTTCGACCTCGCTCGTGCCCTGGCCGATGACCTTCGACCACTTCGAGAAGGTGTGGAACGAGCGGGACTTCGCCGTCTACTTCCAGAACAGCGTCCTCACCGGTGTGGCGACCCTGCTGCTCACCACCGGCGTGGCCCTGGCCGGCGGCTACGCCCTCGCCCGCTTCGAGTTCAGGATCAAGCGCGGTTTCATGCTCGCCCTGCTGTGCACCCAGTTCGTGCCGGGCGCGCTGCTCCTCGTGCCGCTCTTCCAGATCTTCGCCGAGCTCAAGATGATCAACTCGCTCGGCAGCGTCATCATCGCCGAGACGGTCTTCCAGCTGCCCCTGTCGATGATCCTGATCAGCGGCTTCATCCGGAACGTGCCGTACTCCCTGGAGGAGGCCGCCTGGGTCGACGGGTGCAACCGGCTCACCGCCTTCCGGATCGTCGTCCTTCCCCTGTTGCGGCCCGGGTTGATCGCCGTCGGTTCCTTCGCCTTCGTGCACGCCTGGAACCACTTCCTGTTCGCCCTGATGTTCCTGTCCGACCAGACCAAGCAGACGATCCCCGTCGGCCTCAACACCCTGATGAGCGCGGACAGCGTCGACCTGGGCGCGCTGGCCGCGGGCGGCATCATCGCCGCCGTCCCCGTGGTGCTCGTCTTCGCCTTCATCCAGAAGTGGCTGATCACCGGCTTCAGCGCGGGGGCGGTGAAGGGATGAGGCCGAAGACGGGAGGCGGGACCGGAACGGGGGCGAAGTTCCGTCCGACCGGCGAGCGCGACCGCACGGCGGACCCCGGCCGGCCGCCTACCCTGCACGGAAAGATCGACAGCGCCGCGGTGGCCGACCGCGAGGTGGCACGCGGCGCGGGCGCAGGGAGGATCCCATGAGCACCGCCGAACCGATGAGCAGCCCGGTCCCGATCGTCCTCGCGGGCGCGCGCGGCCACGGCCGCTGGCACCTGGACAACATCCGCCGGCTCCAGGACAAGGGCATCGTCCGCCTGGCGGGCGTCTGCGAGCTGACCCCGCTGACCCCGGCGGAGATCCCCGAGGGCCTCGGCACGCCCGAGCAGTCCGCCGACTTCGGCACGCTGCTCGACACGACCGGCGCCCGGATCGCCGTCGTCTGCACCCCGATCCCCACCCACACCGACCTGGCCCTGATCGCCGCGCGCAGGGGTGTGCACCTGCTCCTGGAGAAGCCGCCCGCGCCCTCCTACGCCGAGTTCCGCCGGATGGCCGACGGGGTCGCCGAGGCGGGCGTGGTCTGCCAGATCGGCTTCCAGTCGCTGGGCTCGCACGCTGTGCCCGCGATCCGCGCGCTGATCGAGGACGGGGTGGTCGGCGAGGTCGCCGG
This sequence comes from Streptomyces sp. NPDC002884, assembly GCF_040295245.1. NCBI lineage: Bacteria > Bacillati > Actinomycetota > Actinomycetes > Kitasatosporales > Streptomycetaceae > Streptomyces > Streptomyces sp. NPDC002884. The sequence continues at coordinate 98,290 of NZ_JBEOVB010000015.1, forward strand.
GGTCGGCGGCGCCGGGGCCTGGGCCCGGCCCGAGGCGTACTACCGACGGGCGCCCTGGGCGGGCAGGCGGCGGTTGAACGGCGTCGACGTGATCGACGGGGCGCTCACCAACCCGCTCGCGCACGCCGTCGCCACCGCCCTCGCGCTGGCCGGCGCCACCCGGGCCACCGACGTGAGGGGCATCGAGACCGAGCTGGCGCACGCCAACGCCATCGAGTCCGACGACACCTCCTGCGTCCGCGTCACCACGGCCGACGGCCGCGAGATCGTCGTCGCGGCCACGCTGTGCGCCGAGGATCCCGACGACCCGTACGTCATCGTGCACGGCAGCCGCGGCCGGATCACGTACTGGTACAAGCAGGACCGCGTCCTGCTCCAGCGGGCCGGCCACGGCCCCGAGGAGTTCGAGTACGGCCGCACCGACCTGCTGGAGAACCTCGTCGAGCACCTCACCGACGGAACGGAACTGCTGGTCCCGCCCGCCGTGACCGAGTCGTTCATGCGGGTCGTCGAGGCGATCCGGGTCGCCCCCGACCCGGTGCAGGTGCCCGACGGCGACTGGCGGCTGCTGCCCGACGAGGAGCGGCGGGTCGTCCCCGGCATCGACGGCCTCGTCGCGGCCGCCGCCGACACCCTCGCCCTCTACTCCGAACTGGGCGCCCCCTGGGCGTTCACGACCGCGCATCCGAAAGAGGTGAGCCCCTGATGACCGCAACCGCACCCGACGCACCGGTCGTCCTGCGTGTCGCCGGCCGCCCGGTCGCCCGCTACGTGACCCGGCCCGAACTGCCCGCCGGACTCTCCCCGCGCCCCTATCTGCACCCCGTCACCACCCTGGCCGGCACGGCGGTCACCGAACTGAGCCCGGCCGACCACGCACACCACCTCGGCGTCGGTGTAGCCGTACCCGACGTCGAGGGGCACAACTTCTGGGGCGGACGCACCTACGTCCGCGACCGGGGTCCGACCGAGCTCGACAACCACGGCGCCCAGCGGCACGGTTCCTTCCAGCTCCGCGACCCGGACGGCTTCGTGGAGGAGCTGCGCTGGGTCGCCTCGGGAACGGAGCTGCTGCGTGAGCGCCGTACGGTCGCGGCCACCGAACTCACCGACTCCGCCTGGGCGCTGGACTTCACCTTCTCGCTGACCAACGTCACCTCCGGCCCGCTGTCCATCGGCAGCCCGGCGACGAACGGGCGCCCCGGAGCGGCCTACGGCGGCTTCTTCTGGCGGGCCCGGAAGGAGGACGCGGCCCCCGAGGTGTTCACCGCCGGCACGGAGGGCGAGGCATCCGTGCACGGAACCCGCGCCGACTGGCTCGCCCTGGCCGGCGCCCACTGGACCCTCGTCTTCGCCGGGGCGACCGCGGCCACCCGCCGCGACCCCTGGTTCGTCCGCACCGCCGAGTACCCGGGCGTCGGCTCCTCGCTGGCTTCGCGCACGAGGCTGGCGGTTCCGCCCGGCGAGACGGCCGTACGCCGGATCGTCACCGTCGTCGCCGACGGCCGCCTGGGCCGGGACGAGGCCGCGGCGCTGGTACGGAAGGCGGTCAGCCAGTGACGTACGAGACGTACACCAACCCCGTCCTGAACGCCGACTGGTCCGACCCGGACGTCGTGCGGGTGGGCGACGACTTCTACCTCACCGCCTCCAGCTTCGGCCGCGCCCCCGGTCTGCCCCTGCTGCACTCGCGCGACCTGGTCGGCTGGACGCTGATCGGCCACGCGCTCGAACGCCTGGAACCCGCCGACGAGTTCAGGTCCCCGCGGCACGACTGCGGAGTGTGGGCGCCGTCCCTGAGGCACCACGACGACCGTTTCTGGATCTTCTGGGGCGATCCCGACCAGGGCATCTTCCAGGTCAACGCCCCGCAGATCAGGGGGCCCTGGTCCCGCCCGCTGCTGGTCAAGGCGGGCCGGGGACTCATCGATCCCTGCCCCCTGTGGGACGACGAGACGGGCGAGGCCTATCTGGTCCACGCCTGGGCCAAGTCCCGCGCGGGCGTGAAGAACCGGCTCACCGGCCACCGCATGCACCCCGAGGGGACGGCCGTCCTCGACGAGGGCAAGGTGATCGTCGACGGGGACCGGATCCCCGGCTGGTTCACCATCGAAGGGCCGAAGCTCTACCGGCACGACGGCTGGTTCTGGATCCTCGCGCCCGCCGGGGGAGTGGAGACCGGCTGGCAGGGCGCCTTCCGGGCCCGGGACTTCTTCGGGCCGTACGAGGAGCGGATCGTCCTGGAGCAGAAGGACACCGAGGTCAACGGCCCGCACCAGGGCGGCTGGGTGCGCACCCGGTCCGGCGAGGACTGGTTCCTGCACTTCCAGCAGCGGGGCGCGTACGGCCGTGTAGTCCACCTCCAGCCGATGCGCTGGGGCGCGTCCGGGAGCGCGGCGGGCTGGCCGGTGATCGGCGACGAGGGCGCCCCCGTGCTCGAACACCGGCGGCCCGACCTGCCCGCGGGACCGCCGGCCGCACCCGCCACCGACGACGACTTCCCCGGCGGGCGCTTCGGCCGCCAGTGGTCGTGGACGGCCAACCCGCAGGACGGCCTCGCCACCCAGCACTCCGCCGACGGACTGCGCCTGACCTGCGTGCGCACGGCCGACGCGCACGACCTGCGCCGGCTGCCGAGCGTCCTCACCCAACGGCTGCCCGGTCTCCCGTCCGTCGTGGAGGTGGAACTGGAACTGCACAGCGAGGAGCCGGGAGCACGCGCCGGACTCGCGGTCCTCGGGGACGCCTTCGGCTGGATCGGACTCCAGCGGGGTACCGACGGGGCTGTCCACCTCGTGCACCGGTTCGCCGAGGCGGTCGCCGACCGGGAACGGGACGCGGCCCACCCGAGGCTCGCCCCCCGGGGGCGGGCCCGCCTGCGGATCGAGATCGGCACCGGAGCCCGCTGCCGTTTCGCGTACGACACCGGCGACGGCCTGCGCTTTTCGGGACCCGTGTTCGCCGCCACGCCCTGGCGCTGGGTCGGTGCCCTGCTCGGCCTCTTCGCCCTCGCGCCCACCGGGACCGGGCACGCCGGAGCGGCCTCGTTCGACGAGTTCCGGATCAGCCCGCTCTGACCGCTCAGCCCGCTCAGCCTGCTCTGACCGCTCCGCCGCTCAGCCTGCTCCGCCCGCTCAGCCGCTCAGCCCGCTCTGACCCATCACTTCCGTTCATTCCGTACGCCTGTCGGGAGCCGCAATGACGCACTTCCCCAGCAAGCGCTTGCCGAGACCGGCTGCGGTCCTGACTGCGGTCGGCGCCGCCCACCCGCCGACCCACCCACCCACTGACCCCCCACAACTTCATATCTCCGTTGGGATCCAGAAGAAGAGAGCCGACCACATGAAGAGCAGCATCCGCAGAAGCAGGCGCGCCGCCCTGGCCGTCGCCCTGGGTTCCGTGCTCGCGCTGACCGCCACCGCCTGCGGCGACGACGGCAGCGGCGGCGCGGGGGACAAGGGAGGCGAGGGCTCCGGCAAGGGGGAGATCACCTTCTGGGACAACAACGGCGGTGTGCGTACCGACGTCTGGAAGGAGATCATCGCCGACTTCGAGAAGGCGAACCCCGACATCAAGGTCAACTACGTCGGTGTGCCGGCCGACAGCGTCCAGTCCAAGTACGACACCGCCATCCAGGGCGGCGGGCTGCCCGACGTCGGCGGCGTGGGCACCGCGATGCTCGCCGAGGTCGCCGCGCAGGGCGCCCTCGAACCGCTGGACAGCCGGATCTCCGGGAGCGCGCTGAACGGCAAGCTCAACGAGAAGTTCCTGGACGGCGTCAAGGCCGCGGGCATCGACGGCAAGACGTACTCGGTGCCGACCTCCGCGAACAACGGCACGCTCTGGTACCGGACCGACCTGTTCCAGCAGGCCGGTCTCGACGCGCCGACGACCTGGACGAAGTTCTACGCGGCCGCCGACAAGCTCACGAACAAGGACAAGAACGCGTTCGGGTACACCATCCGCGGTGGCGCGGGGTCCATCGCCCAGGCACTGGACGCCACCTACGGGCAGAGCGGCATCACCGAGTTCTGGAACGGCGAGAAGACCACGGTCAACGACCCGAAGAACGTGGCCGCGCTGGAGAAGTACGTCGGCCTGTTCAAGAAGGACACCCCGTCCGCCGACGTGAACAACGACTTCACCAAGATGGTCGCCCAGTGGGACTCCGGCACCATCGGCATGCTGAGCCACAACCTGGGCTCGTACGGCGACCACGAGAAGGCGCTGGCCGGCAAGTTCAAGGGCATTCCGGCGCCGACGCAGGACGACGGCACGCGGGTTCAGGTGTCCAACCCGGTCGACGGGCTCGGGCTGTTCAAGGCGAGCAAGAACAAGACCGCCGCCTGGAAGTTCATCGAGTTCGCCGCGTCGCACGCGTCCAACAGCAAGTGGAACGAGACGGCGGGGCAGGTGCCGGCGAACAACGAGGCCGCGCAGGACAGCTGGGTGCAGTCGTCGGAAGCGACGAAGCTGGCCGCCGAGGCACTGGCGGGCACCACCACCAAGATCGTGCAGCTGCCCTACTACCTGCCCGACTGGAACACCATCTCCAAGGCGGACAACGAGCCGAACTTCCAGAAGGTGCTGCTCGGGAAGCTGAGCGCGAAGGACTTCCTGGACACGCTGGCCGAGCAGCTGAACACGGCGCAGGCCGACTGGAAGAAGAACCACGCGTAGTCCGAGCGGTTTCGGTCGTGGGGGACTGCGGGCCCGTTGTGGCCGGTCGCGCAGTTCCCCGCGCCCCCGAGAAGACATTCATCTGCCCCTGTTGAGAGGTGCACCTCGTGTCCCTTACCCGCAGACAGGTCACCTCGGCGGCACTCGCCGCCGTTCCGCTGGCCGCGGTCGCGGCCGCGCCCGCCCGGGCCGGGGCCCGCCGGCCCCGCACGCTCTTCATCGCCGGTGACTCCACCGCCGCCCAGAAGTACTCCGACGCCGCGCCCGAGACCGGGTGGGGCATGGCGCTCCCCTTCTTCCTGCACAAGGACCGGCCCGTCGCCAACCACGCGGTGAACGGGCGCAGTTCGAAGAGCTTCATCGACGAGGGGCGGCTGGACGCCGTCCTCGCCGCGATCCGGCCGGGGGACCTGCTCCTCGTCCAGTTCGCGCACAACGACGAGAAGACCACCGATCCGACCCGCTACACCGAGCCCTGGACCACCTACCAGGACTGCCTGCGGATGTACGCGGACGGCGCCCGAGCGAAGGGCGCGCGGCCGGTGTTCGCCACGCCCGTCGAACGGCGCAGGTTCGACGCCGCGGGGAACGCCGTGCCGACGCACGGTGAGTACCCGGCCGCCATGCGGGCGCTCGCCGAGGCGGAGCGGGTGGCTCTGCTCGACGTCCAGGCGTTGTCGCTCGCCCTGTGGCAGCGACTCGGCGTCGAGGAGACGAAGACGTACTTCAACTGGACCGACACCGAGCAGGACAACACGCACTTCAATCCGCCGGGCGCCATCGCCGTGGCGCGGCTCGTCGTGCGGGAACTGCTGCGGACGCGGGTGCTCGGGCCGCGTGACGCCGTCCGGCTGCACGACGAGATCCCCACGTCCTGGATCACCTGGCCCGCACCGCTCGTGCAGGACGTACCGCTCGCGTAGACGTACCGCTCGCGCAGGACCCGCACGCCTTTCGTCACAAGAGGAGACCCGTACAGTGCGTACACAGAAATGTCATGGCCGCGTCATTGGTGCCCTGGTGGGGTGCACCGCGCTGGTGCTGTCCGTCACCGGCACGGCGTCCGCCCAGGCCGATGCCCCCTCCCGCTCCGCGTCCCGCGACCTCGGCCGGCAGGCCCTGGCCGCGAACGACGGCTGGGCCTCCTACGGGACGGGAACCACCGGCGGCTCGGCGGCCGACGCCGACCACGTGTACACCGTCAGCACCTGGGCCGGGTTCAAGGCCGCCCTCGCCGCCGGCGGCAGCGCGCCGAAGATCATCAAGGTGAAGGGAGTCATCGACGCCGTCGCCGAGGGATGCGACGCGTTCGCCGCGCCCGGCTACGACTTCGACGCCTACCTCGACGCGTACGCGCCCGAGACCTGGGGCCTGGACACCGACCTGAGCGCCGAGCCCGACGGCAGCCCGGAGGGGCTGCGGCGCGCCTCCGCCGCCGCCCAGGACACGGCCATCAAGGCGAACATCCCCGCCAACACCACCATCGTCGGCATCGGGAAGAACGCCGGCTTCAAGGGCGTCAGCCTGCAGATCAAGGCCGTCGACAACGTGATCGTCCGGAACCTGGCCTTCGAGTCGCCCATCGACTGCTTCCCGCAGTGGGACCCCACCGACGGCACGAACGGCAACTGGAACTCCGAGTACGACACGGCCGTCGTCTACGGCTCGACGCACGTGTGGCTGGACCACAACACGTTCACCGACGGATCGCACCCGGACAGCGCCGCGCCGACCTACTTCGGCATGCTGTACCAGCAGCACGACGGCGAGCTGGACATCGTACGGGGCGCCGACTACGTCACCGCCTCCTGGAACGTCTTCACCGACCACGACAAGACGATCCTCGTCGGCAACAGCGACAGCGAGTCGACGGCCGTCGGCGACCGGGGGCACCTGAAGGTGACCTTCCACCACAACCAGTTCTCGAACCTGGTCGAGCGCGCCCCCAGGGTCCGCTTCGGACAGGTCGACTCCTACAACAACCACTTCGTCGCCGACGACTCCTTCGCCTACAGCTTCGGCATCGGCAAGGAGTCCCGACTCGTCGCCCAGCACAACGCGTTCACGCTGCCGGCCGGGGTCAGCGCGGCCAAGGTGCTGAAGCGGTGGAACGTGGCACCGCTCACCGCCGACGGCAACTACGTCAACGGCACGCTCACGGACCTGATCGCCGTGCACAACGCGGAGATCCCGGCCGAGGTCCTGGAGTCCGGCGCGGGCTGGACGCCGACCCTGCGCACCAAGGTCGACCCGGCCAAGGCGGTCCCCCGGATCGTCGACTGCGGCGCGGGCGCCGGACGCCTGGGCTGACCCCTCCTACGACGGCCGGGGCGGGCGGCGCCCGTCGCCGCCCCGGCCCCCTCAGCAGAGCCGCACCGCCAAGGAGCACCCGCATGCCCATGCCCCGACACCCCCGAGATCCCCGGCACACCCGGCTCCCCCTCTCCCGAAGGGGATTCCTGACGGCGGCCGCCGGTACGGCCGCCGCCCTCGGCCTCGCCGCCGCACCCGCGCGGGCCGCCACCGCGCGACGCGGCCCGTTCGGCCGCCACGGCTCGCCGGCCGCCCGCCGCACCCCGCGGACCCTGTACGTCGACCCGCTGGGCCGGGGCGACTTCACCGGCGTCCGGGACGCCGTCGCCGCCACCACCGGCAGCGGCTGGACCCTGGTCCTGGCCCCCGGCACCTACCGGGAGACCGTCGCCCTCGACGCCACCCGCACCGACGCCACCTGGATCGGCGCCTCCGAGGACCCCCGCGACGTCGTGATCGTCTACGACAACGCGGCCGGCACCGCCAAGCCCGGCGGCGGCACCTACGGCACCACCGGGTCGGCCACCACCACCGTGCAGGCCGCCGGCTTCACCGCCCGCTGGATCACCTTCGCCAACGACTGGCTGCGCGCCGACCATCCCGACATCACCGGCACCCAGGCCGTCGCCGTCAAGGTCCAGGGCGACCGCTCCGCCTTCCACCACTGCCGCTTCCTCGGCCACCAGGACACCCTGTACGCCGACTCCCGCGCCCTCGCCGTCTTCTCCCGGCAGTACTACGCGCACTGCTACGTCGAGGGGGACGTCGACTTCGTGTTCGGCCGGGCGACGGCCGTCTACGAGCAGTGCCACTTCCGCACCCTGAACCGCACCGACCTGGCCGCGGCCCCCTACGGCTTCGTCTTCGCCCCCTCGACGGCGGGCGCCAACCCGCTCGGATACCTGGTCGTCCGGGGCCGGATCAGCAGCGGGGCGCCCGACGCCGCCTACAAACTGGCGCGCCCCTGGGTGCCCAGCTCCGACACCACCGCCCGTCCGATGCTCACCGTCCGCGACACCCGCCTGGACGCCGGGATCGACGCGGTCGCGCCCTACACCGACATGTCGGCCTCCTTCCCGTGGCAGAGCCAGCGGTTCGCCGAGTACCGCAACACCGGGCCGGGAGCCCGGATCACGGTCCCGGAGAACCGACCCCAACTCACCGCCGAACAGGCCGGGTCGGCGACCCGTGCGGCCTACCTGGGCGACTGGGAGCCCTGGAAGGAGGACTGCTGAGATGCGCCGACGCACCCTCCTCGCGGGCCTCGCCGGCGGCCTGGCCGCCGGTGGCGCGACACCCGCCCACGCCACCGGCCGCCGCGTCCTGCACGTCCGCCCGGGCGACTCCGTCCAGGCCGCCGTGGACGCGGTCTCCGGCCCCGGCCGGACGATCGTCCTGCACCCGGGCACCTATCGCGAGGTGCTCGATGTGACAGCGGACAAGGCTGAGTTGACGCTGCGGGGCGCCACCCGTGACCCGCGTGACGTCGTCCTCGTCTTCGACAACGCCAACGGCACGCCGAAGCCCGACGGGTCCGGAACCTACGGCACCGCGGGCTCCGCCACCTTCACCTCCGCCGCGCCCGGCCTCACCGTCCGCGACCTCACCCTCGCCAACGACTGGCTGCGCGCCGACCACCCGGAGATCACCGGCACCCAGGCGGTGGCCGCCTACGTCACCGGCGACCGTACGCACTTCGACAACGTGCGGTTCCTGGGCCACCAGGACACCCTGTTCGCCGACACCACCGCGCTGGACGCCTTCGACCGGCAGTACTTCCACCGCTGCTACGTCGAGGGCGACGTCGACTTCGTCTTCGGGCGGGGCCGGGCCGTCTTCGACGCCTGCCACTTCCACACCCTCCGGCGGGACGTGACCTTCACCCCCAAGGGCATGGTCTTCGCCCCCGCCACCGCCCGCGCCAACCCCTACGGCTTCCTCGCGCTGCGCGGCCGGATCACCTCCGGCGCCGAGGACGCGGCGTACAAGATCGCCCGCCCCTGGGTGCCGTCGTACGAGACGACCGCCTGGCCCTCGCTGGTCGTACGGGACACCTGGATCGGCCCCGGCATCGACGCGGTGACCCCGTACACCAACATGCGCGACGCCTACCCCTGGCAGACCATGCGCTTCCGTGAACACGCCAACTCCGGCCCCGGCGCGGTGATCGCGGTACCGGAGAACCGGCCGCAGCTGACCACCGAGGAGGCGGCCACCCACACCCGGCGGACGTATCTCGGGGACTGGAGGCCGTATGGGCGCCCGTGATCCGGCGGTGGGACGGCGGGCTTTCGTGGTCGGCACCGGGGCGGCGCTCCTGACCGGGGCCGCCGCCACCGCCGACGCGCAGGCGGCCACCACGGACGCGCAGGCGGCCGGCGTGGGCGGGCAGGCGGCCGGCGTGGACGGGCGGACGGCCGCTGCGGACGAACGGTCAGCTGTCGTGGACGGTCCGCTGCCCGACTTCCACCCCGCCCTGAAGGCCGAGCTGGCCTTCCCCCTGGCCTGGGGAAACTCCCCGATCCGCGACTTCCGCGCCTGGCGCCGGGCCGCCCGCGCCAAGGTCGAGGAGCTGCTGGTCGTCGGAGCGCAGGACCGGACCCCGTACGCCCCCGAATTCACCGGCCGGAGCCGACAGGACGGCTACACCGCCGAGTTGGTGACGCTCTCCCTCACCCGCCACGAACGCGTCCGCGCCGCCCTCCTCACCCCGGACGGCCCCGGCCCCTTCCCGGCCGTACTGCTCCTGCACGACCACGGGGCGAAGTTCGACATCGGGAAGGAGAAACTGGTCCGGCCCTGGTACGACGACACCCGGCTGGCCTCCGCGCAGGCCTGGTCGGAGCGGTACTTCAGCGGGCGGTTCGTCGGCGACGAGCTGGCCCGGCGCGGGTATGCCGTGCTGTGCGCGGACGCCCTCGGCTGGGGCGACCGCGGGCCCCTCGCCTACGACCAGCAGCAGGCCCTCGCCTCCAACTTCTACAACCTCGGCTCCTCGCTCGCCGGACTCATGGCCCGCGAGGACGCCCGGGCCGCCGGATTCCTGGCCGGCCTCGACCGGGTCGACCGGCGCCGGGTCGCGGCCGTCGGATTCTCCATGGGCGCCTTCCGCGCCTGGCAGGCGGCCGCGCTCAGCGACGACCTCGCCGCGGCGGCGGCCGTCTGCTGGATGACCGGCCTGAAGGACATGATGGTGCCCGGCAACAACACCCTGCGCGGGCAGTCCTCGTACTACATGCTCCACCCCGGGCTTCCCCGGTACCTCGACTTCCCCGACGTGGCGAGCATCGCCGCACCCAGGCCGATGCTGTTCTTCGACGGCGGGCTCGACCCGCTGTTCCCCGCCGACGGCGTCCGCGCGGCCCACGACCGGCTGCGCGCCGTCTGGCGTTCCCGTCACGCCGAGGAGCGGTTGCACCTGAAGAGCTGGCCCGACCTCGGCCATGTCTTCGTCGACCGCATGCAGGACGAGGTCTTCAGCTGGCTCGACACCGTCCTGTGAACCGCTCCCTCGCCCCATCCCCCTGAACGACGGAAAGGACCCGCACTCCATGTCTCGTCGTACCGCTCTCACGGCCGTCGCCGCCCTCACCCTGGGCGCCGGACTCGCCGTCCTGCCCACCCAGGCGCAGGCCGCCACCGTGGTGGTCAGCAACTCCACCGACCTGTCCAACGCCATCAAGAACGCCACCGCCGGCACGGTCATCCAGGTTCGCGCGGGCACCTACTACCCGACGGCCACCCTCCAGTCCACGGCCAACGGCACCTCCTCGTCGCCCGTCACCCTCACGGCGTACGGCTCGGAGACCGTGAAGATCGACGGCTCGTCGCTGCCCGACGGGGACTGGATCTTCAAACTCACCGCCGACTACTGGAACGTCTCCAACATCACCTTCCAGAACTCCCCGGACAGCGCGGTCGTCTGCCAGTCCTGCACCGGCACCAACTGGAACAACATCAAGACCATCAACGGCGGCGACTCCGGCTTCACGCTCACCGGGGACGGCACGGTCAACAACACCGTCAGGAACATCGACTCCTACGGCCACTACGACGCCGCGAACCACGGAGAGAACGCCGACGGCGTGGCCGTGAAGTACGGCTCCGGCTCCGGCAACCTCATCACCGGCGCCCGCCTCTACAACAACTCGGACGACGGGATCGACTTCTGGTCCTTCTCCTCGCCCGTGACCATCGAGCACACCTGGTCCTTCGGCAACGGCGTCAACCGCTGGTCCGACTCGGCCTTCGCGGGCGACGGCAACGGCTACAAACTGGGCGGCGACGGCGAGGTGGTCGCGCACGTCGTCAACAACTCGGCCGCCTGGGGCAACGCCGGGAACGGCTTCACCGAGAACTCCAACACCGGTGCCATCGTCATCAACCGCACCACCGCCTACGCCAACAGCAAGTGGGGCTACTACTTCGCCACCGGCTCGGCCAAGCTCGGCAAGAACCTGGCCGTCGGCAACGGCGGTGGCTCGGTGAGCAAGGGGTCGTCGGTCACCTCGGCCGGCAACAACTGGGACTCCGGCATCTCCACACCCGCCTTCAGGTCCACCGACGCGAGCTCCACGTACAACGCGCGCAGCTCGAGCGGCACGCTGCCCACGACCACGTTCCTGACCACGGGTTCGACGACCATCGGAGCGACCATGGACTGACCCTGGACCGACCACGGACGGCCCGGCGGGCCCCCCGCCGGGCCGTCCGGGCGCCCGACCCGATCGTCCGCCTCGTTCGCTTGACCCGATTTTTGCCCGTGGACGGGTATCGATCGGGCAACGGGTCTCGCGCTCGGCCGCGTGACGCGCGTAGAAAACGTGTCATGCATAAGCCACTGCGCATCGCGGCCATCGCCGCGGCCTGCGCCGTCGCCGGCGCCGCCCTCTACGGCGCCGGCGCGGCCACGGCCGGCCAGTCCACGGCCAACTCCACCCACGAGCCGTACAACATCGGGCTCCTGGTGAAGGACATCGACACCTACTACGGCACCGCGCCGGACGCGAACGGCGTGTACCAGGCGTCGCCGACCAGCCCGTACGCCAAGGACCTCGCGAGCATCGACAAGGCCGCGAGGAAGTACATCGACCAGGCCGCCCGCAAGGCGGTCCGGAAGGGCGAGAAGCCCGCGGTCGTCTTCGACATCGACGACACGCTGCTGCTCAGCCTCGACTACGAGAAGCGGTACAACTACACGTACAACTCCGCCACTTGGGCGGCGTACGTGAACAAGGCCGACCGCCCGGCGGTGTTCGGCAGCCCCGAACTCGTGCAGTACGCCGAGAAGAAGGGCGTCGAGGTCTTCTACAACTCGGGCCTCGCCGAGGCGCAGCGCTCCGCCGCCGTGGAGAACCTGAAGAAGGTGGGCGCCGACATCAACCTCGACGCCGACCACATCTTCCTCAAGAACGCGGCCGCCCCGCCGTCGTACCTGAGCGGCTGCGCCACCCCGGGCGCCTGGACCTGCACGACCGTCCAGTACAAGTCCGGCACCCGCAAGCACATCGAGCACGACCTCGGCTACGAGATCATCGCCAACTTCGGCGACCAGTACTCCGACCTCGAGGGCGGCTACGCCGACCGGACGTACAAGCTGCCGAACCCGACGTACTACGTCGGCTGACGCAACTTTTTCGATCCCTTTCGGTGGCACGGCAACCTGCTGCGGCCACGGTGACGACTGAGGTGCGGAAACGGGCCGGGGCGGCCCCTCCGGCCCGTTTCCTCCCTCACTCCCTCACCGGAAGGAACGCCCCGTGCGCATGAGCACCGGACGCCACCGCAGGACCCGCACCCTCTCGATCGCCGCCGCGGTGGCGGTCTCGGCGGGGGCGGGCGGCGTCTACCTCGGCCTGTCCGAAGGCGGCGCCGAAGCGGCCTCGTCGACGGTCACCGTCTCCACCACCGCCCAGCTGGAGTCGGCCGTGAGCCACGCCGTCGCCGGCACCGTCATCCAGGTCCGCGGCGGTGTGTACTACCCGACGGCCACTCTCAAGTCGACCGCGAGCGGCACGAGTTCGGCCCGGATCACGCTCCAGGCGTACGGCACCGAGAAGGTGAGGATCGACGGATCCAAGCTGCCCGCCGGCTCCTGGCTCGCCGGGATCCACGGCAGTCACTGGACCGTGCGGAACCTCACCTTCCGGTCCTCCCCGGCCCAGGGCCTCGTCGTCACCTCGTCCACCGGGGGCATCTTCGAGAACCTGGTCACCGCGGACAACGGCGACTCGGGCTTCACCCTGCGCGGCGACAACACGGTGAACAACCTCGTGCAGAACCTGGACAGCCACGGCAACTACGACGCCGCGGGCCACGGCCAGAACGCGGACGGTATCGCCGTCAAGTTCGGCTCCGGGACCGGCAACAGGATCACCGGCGCCCGGCTGTATGACAACTCGGACGACGGCCTCGACCTGTGGCAGTTCTCCACGGCGGTCACCGTCGAGCACTCGTGGGCCTTCGGCAACGGCAGGAACCGGTGGAGCGACTCCGCGTTCGAGGGCAACGGCAACGGCTTCAAACTGGGCGGCGGGGGCGTGGCCGTCGCGCATGTCGTCAACAACAACGCGGCCTGGGACAACACGCTGAACGGGTTCACCGAGAACTCCAACACCGGGGCGGTCGTGCTGAACCGCAACACCGCCTACGCCAACACCGAGGCCGGGTTCTACTTCGCCACCGGCAAGGCCCGGCTCGCCCGGAATCTGGCGGTGGGCAACAAGGGCGGGGCGGACAGGCTGGGCTCGTCGGCCGTCTCCGCGGCGAACAGCTGGGACGGCGGGGTGTCCACACCGGCGTTCACCTCGACCGACGCGACGACGGCGTACGGCGCCCGGAAGGCGGACGGCTCGCTGCCCGCGACGGCCTTCCTGACCACCGGCTCGACCGTCATCGGCGCGACGATGAACTAGGCCGGTCCCCGAGGGTCAGGAATCGCCCTCGTCGTCCTCCTGGGAGGCGAAGCCGCCGCCCACGGAACCCTGTTGCCCGTCCGAGCGGCCCGTGACCGCGTAGGTGTCGTCCTTGGCGTCACGGCCGCCGCGGTCGTGGTCGTACTGCCCGGCGAACACCCACTCGCCCTCGGCGACCGTACGGCCCTCCTTGAGCACCCAGGTGTAGACGAGGAAGCCGTCCCGCTCGGCCACCGAGAACGTGAAGTCGTCCTCGGGCAGGGAGCGCCAGGCGCCCGCCGACGAGACCCCGCCGGTCTGCGCGACCTTCAACTGCACGGTCAGCCCGGTGAGCGCCTCGGACGTCTTGATCGTGATGTTGCTCTGCGCCCAGAAGTCGTTGCTGTGCGGGTCGACCGAACCGTCCGACCACAGCGGGCCGTCCTCGGTGTCGGTCGTCGTCGGCAGCAGGGTGGCCGCGGGCGTTGAGGGCTTCGCCGCGGAGCTCCTCGACGGGGAGGCGCTCGGCTTCGCCGGGTCCTTCGCGCCGCCGCCGGAGCTCGGCGTGGCCTTCGGCGAGGCCGGCGGCCGGCTCGTCGCGTCCGGGGACTCGACCGGCGGCGAGGAGACGGAGACCGTCTGCTGCGCGGGCGTGTCGTCCTTCACGGCGGACGCCACCGCGTAGCCGCCGACCGCGAGCATGCCCGCGACCGCGGCCGTGGCGCCCACGATGCGTGCCCAGCCCCACAGGAGCGGGCGGCTCGCCCGGTGGTCGGACCGTTCCGGTCCCTGTGCCTGTCCCGCCATGCCCCGTTCGACGCGGGCCAGGATGTACGCCCGGTCGGGTTCGTGTGCCTCGGCCGCCTCGTGCAGCCGGGCGCGCAGCTCGTCGTGCACGTCCCGCTGCATCGTCATCGGTCCCTTCCTGAGGCCGAGGCCTCACCGGTGCGCACCATCGCGGGCACCTTGAGCGGAGTTCCCTTGGCGCCGAGCAGCTTCTGGAGCTCGGCCATCCCCTTCGAGGTCTGGCTCTTCACCGTACCCACCGAGACCCCCAGGGCCAGCGCCGTGTCCTTCTCCGAGAGGTCGAAGGCGTGCCGCAGCACCACACAGGCCCGTTTGCGGAACGGAAGTCTACGCAGCGCCGACTGGACGTCCACGACGCCCGCGATGTCGGGGTTCTCCGTCTTCTCCTCGCGCTGCGACCAGAACAGCGCGATCCTGCGGCGCTCCCGGACGGCGCTGCGGATGCGGGTGCGGGCGAGGTTGGCGACGACGCCACGGGCGTACGCCACCGGATGGTCGGCGGCGCGCACCCGGTCCCAGCGGTGCCACAGCGCGAGCAGCGCGTCCGCCGCGAGATCGTCGGCGGCGTCCGCCTCACCGGTCAGCAGGTGGGCGAGACGGGACAGTTCGGCGTAGTGGCGGTCGAAGAAGGCATGGAACTCCACGGAGGCGGCGTCGTCGACGACTGTGCCCACGGGTGACCTCTTCTCGGAACGACCGGTGCGACTGTGTGTGTCATGTGAATGACATGGGGATGCCCCGAGGAGGTGGCCGGGGCGAGATCGGGAAGCGTAGCAGTGCTCGATCAGTCGGTCTGGTACGGGGGTTCGAACGTCAGGTGGCAGGCCGAACGACTTCGGAGTCCGATTCCGTAACACGACGAAAACCTGAAGACGGTTCAACGCAGGAACAATCCAGCCAGCATCCGCACCCAGATCATTCAGGCACCTAGGAGCACCAGCCATGTCCGAGACGCAAGTGACGGCCGACCGGCCGGGTACCGCGCCCCCCGCGGCGAACAGCGTCGACCGGTACTTCAGGATCTCCGAGCGGGGATCCACCTTCGGCCGGGAGATACGCGGCGGCTTCGCCACGTTCTTCACCATGGCCTACATCCTTGTCCTGAATCCCATCATCCTGGGCAGCGCCAAGGACAAGTTCGGGCACCAGCTCGACGCCGTCCAACTCACCACCGCCACCGCCCTGGTGGCCGCGGTGATGACGATCATCATGGGTGTCGGCGGCAACCTGCCCCTCGCCCTCGCCGCGGGCCTCGGCCTGAACGCGGTCGTCGCCTTCCAGATCGCCCCGCTGATGAGCTGGGACGACGCGATGGGCCTCATCGTGCTCGAAGGCCTGCTGATCTGCGTGCTGGTGGTGACCGGTCTGCGCGAGGCCGTCATGCACGCCATCCCGCAACCGCTGAAGCAGGCGATCAGCGTCGGCATCGGCCTGTTCATCGCCTTCATCGGCTTCGTCGACGCCGGCTTCGTCAGCCGCATCCCCGACGTCGCGAACACGACCGTCCCCGTGCAGCTGGGCGGCACCGGCACCCTCACCGGCTGGCCGGTGCTCGTCTTCTGCCTCGGCGTGCTGCTGACGATCGGTCTGCTGGCCCGCAAGGTCAAGGGCGCGATCCTGATCAGCATCGTGACGATGACGGTCCTCGCGATCGTCATCAACTCGATCGCGGACATCAAGTCCTGGGGCCTGACGACGCCCTCGTGGCCGGACAGGATCGTCGACACCCCCGACTTCGGGCTGATCGGTCACTTCAGCCTGTTCGGCGCCTTCGGCGAGACCGGCGTCATCACCGTCGTCCTGCTGATCTTCACCCTGATCCTGTCCGACTTCTTCGACACGATGGGCACCGTCGTCGGCATCAGCGCGGAGGCCGGACTGCTGGACGAGAAGGGCGACGTACCCCACCTCGGCCGGGTGCTGCTCATCGACGGCGCGGCGGCGGTCGCGGGCGGCGCGGCCTCGTCCTCCTCCGCGACCTCCTACATCGAGTCGGCGGCCGGCGTCGGCGAGGGCTCGCGCACCGGCTTCTCCAACCTGATCACCGGCTCGCTGTTCGCGCTCGCCCTGTTCCTGACGCCGCTCCTCACCATCGTCCCGCTCCAGGCCGCCGCCCCCGCCCTGGTCGCCGTCGGCTTCCTGATGATGACCCAGGTCAAGAGCATCGACTGGGACAAGTACGAGATCGCGATCCCGGCGTTCCTGACCATCGCCGTGATGCCGTTCACCTACTCGATCACCAACGGCATCGGCGCGGGCTTCCTCGCGTACGTCGTCATCAAGACGGTGCTCGGCAAGGCGAAGGAGGTCCACTGGCTGCTGTGGGGCGCCTCGGCGCTGTTCGTGGTCTACTTCGCGATCGACCCCATCGAGCAGATCCTCGGCGTGAAGTAGCGCGCCCCGAGGAGGCGCGGGGGACTGCGCGACCGGGCACCGCGGACCCGCGGGCCGGTCGCGCAGCCGACCTCAGTTCTTCAGCGCCGCCTTCATCATCGCCTTCGCGACCGGGGCGGCCAGCCCGTTCCCGCTGACCTCGGACCGCGCGGCGTCCGACTGCTCGACCACCACCGCGACCGCGACCTGCTCGCCGGAGGAGTCGGACTTCCCGTACGACGTGAACCAGGCGTACGGCGCCTTGCTGTTGTTCTCGCCGTTCTGGGCCGTGCCCGTCTTGCCGCCGACGGTGACGCCGTCGATGATCGCGTTCGTGCCGGTGCCCTTCTCGACGACCGTCTGCATCGCCGACCGAAGCTGCTCGGCGGTGGAGGAACTGACGATCTGCGTGGTCGACGCCTCGTCGTCGTAGTCCTCGAGGACGTCACCGCCGCCATCGGTGACCTGCGAGACCATGTGCGGCGAGACGAGCTTGCCGCCGTTGGCCAGGGCAGCCGACACCATGGCCATCTGCAACGGCGTCGCGGTCACGTCGAACTGGCCGATGCCGGTCAGGGCGGTGGACGACTCGTCCATGTCGGACGGGTAGACGCTCGGGTACGCCCGCACCGGCACGTCCTGGCTGTCGTCGTTGAAGCCGAACTTCTCGGCCGTCGCCTTCAGCTTGTCCTGGCCGAGCTGGACGGCCATGTGCGCGAACACGTTGTTGCAGGAGTACTGCAGCGCGACCCGGATCGTGGCGTTCTCGCAGGGCGCCGACGTGTTCTCGTTCTTCAGGACCGTGCGCGTGCCCGGCAGGGTGTACGGGTCCTGGCTGTCGGTCTTCTCGTCCACCGACGAGTACAGCCCGTCCTCCAGCGCGGCCGCCGCCACGACCAGTTTGAACGTCGAGCCCGGTGCCAGCGGCTGCCGCAGCGCCCGGTTGGTGAGCGGCTTGTCGGAGTCCGCGGTGAGCTTCTTCCAGGCGGTACCCGCGGTGTTGGCGTCGGTCAGCGTCGACGGGTCGTACGACGGGGTCGACACCACCGCGAGGATCCGGCCGGTCGCCGGGTCGATCGCGACGGCCGCGCCCTTCTTGTCGCCGAGCGCGTCGTACGCCGCCTTCTGCACGTCCGGGTCGATCGTGGTGAGCACGTTGCCCGGGTCCGCCCGCTTGTCGGTGACCGTGTCCAGCGTGGTCTTCAGACGGGTGTCCGTGCCGTTGAGCAGGTCTGCGTAGATGCCTTCCAGCTGCGTGGGGGCGTAGCTCTGCGAGGCGTAGCCCGTCACCGCCGCGTACAGCTCGCCGTCCGTGTACGTGCGCTTGTATCTGAGGTCGCCGCCCGTGGTGACGGCCGATCCGGTGATCGCCTTTCCGGCCACGATGATGTTCCCGAGCGGCTCCGCGTACGTCTCGATCGCGTTGCGCCGGTTGAGCTTGTCGTCCGCGAGTGCCCGGCCCTCGTAGAACTGCACCCAGGTCGCCCGGAGCAGCAGGGCGAACACCAGCAGCAGCGCGAAGACCGAGGCGCGCCTGATCGTCTTGTTCATTGCGAACAGAAGGACGAACGGGATGGAGGCAATCGTTCCCATCCGCCCCGTTTTCTCATCGACCGTTCATCTGCGGCCGATTCGGCCGCGGCCCGTTCAGCTGCGGCCCGTTCGGCCGCGGCCGGTTCGGGTCAGGACTCCAGGCGGAGCACGATCTCCTCGATCTCCGCGCCGCGCGCGTTCGCGTAGCCGGTGGCCCGGGCGGTGGGCCGGAAGCCGCACTTCTCCAGGACGCGCAGGGAACCGGCGTTGTCGGCCGCCGCCCGTGCGAACAGCGGCCGTTCCGGGACCTCGGACACCAGCGCCCGCAAGGCCTCGGTGGCGATGCCTTGGCCCCAGTAGGAGCGGTCCACCCAGTACGTCACCTCGCGCTCGCCCGCCTCCCCGTACACCGCCGCGCTGCCGACGACGTCCCCGTCGGCCAGGATCGTGCGCGGTACGGCGGACGAGGCGCGGATCCTCTCCCAGTGGGCGTCGAAGGCGTCCCGGTCGGCCGGTTCCTTCGCGGTGAACGCGGCCATCCGCAGGGACTCGGGGTCGTTCAGCTGCCGGAAGAACACCGGCAGATCGCTGTCGTGGACCTGGCGCAGGGTGATCAGCATGCCTCAGAGCCTACGGGTGGCCAGTGTCAGCCGGTCGCGTGCGTCGAACAGCGCGTCCTTCACCAGTTGCTCGTGCGCGGGGGTGAGCCTCGCCACCGGCACCGAGCAGCTGATCGCGTCCCGGGCCGGCGTGCGGTACGGGATCGCCACGCCGAAGCAGCGCAGGCCCAGCGTGTTCTCCTCGCGGTCCACCGAGAAGCCCTGCTCACGGATCTGGTGCAGCTCCTCGATGAGCTTCTCGCGGTCCGTGATCGTGTGCTCGGTCAGCGCCGGCAGCGTCTCCGGCAGCAGCTTGCGGACCTGCTCGTCGGTGCAGGTGCTCAGCAGCGCCTTGCCCAGCGAGGTGGAGTGGGCGGGGAGCCGGCGGCCGACCCGGGTGAAGGGACGCAGGTAGTGCTGGGACTGGCGGGTGGCGAGGTACACGACGTTCGTGCCGTCGAGCCGGGCCAGGTGGATGGTCTCGGTGGTGTCGTCCGAGAGCCGGTCCAGGGTGGGACGGGCGGCCGCGACCACCTCGTCGCCGTCGATGTAGGAGGTGCCGACGAGCAGCGCCCGCACCCCGATGCCGTACCGCGTGCCCGTCGCGTCCGTCTCCACCCAGCCCAGCTCCACCAGCGTGCGCAGCAGCATGTAGAGACTGGACTTGGGATATCCGACGGCCTCCTGGACCGACGCAAGAGAGTGCATTCCGGGGCGGCCGGCGAAGTATTCCAGCAGCTCAACCGTCCGCACCGCGGACTTGACCTGCGCCCCGCCCCCCGTCTCGCCAGCCGACATCGCCCTTGACCCCTTCGTTCGACGGGAAATACGCTCCGACAGCATATTCATCATCAGAGACAGCGTTCAGTATATCGAACGACCCTGGTGAATGAGCCAGTACCAAACGTGGTCAGAACCAAGCGTGGAGGGACCCGCGGTGGCAGCAGCACCAGTCTGGAGTGTCGACCCCCGAACCGGGAAGCAGCGTGAACAGGTTGCGGTGGAGGCCACGGCCCAGGAGGTCGACGCCGTCGTCCGCGCCGCCCATGAGGCGCGCGGCTTCCTCGCCGACCGTACCGTCCGCGCCGCCTTCCTGCGTTCCGCCGCTGACCGGCTCCAGGCGGCCAAGGACACGCTCGTGGAGGTGGCCGACGCGGAGACCGCGCTCGGCCCGGTCCGGCTGACCGGCGAGCTCGCCCGCACCTGCTACCAGCTGCGCGCGTTCGCCGACATCGTCGACGAGGGTGCGTTCCTCGACGTCGTCATCAGCCACCCCGACGACACCGCCACCCCGCCCATCCCCGACCTGCGCCGCTACAAGGTGCCGCTCGGGGTGGTGGCCGTGTACTCGGCGTCCAACTTCCCCTTCGCGTTCTCCGTCGCCGGCGGTGACACCGCCAGCGCGCTCGCGGCGGGCGACCCGGTCGTCGTCAAGTCCCACCCCGACCACCCGGGCCTGTCCGAGCTGGTCGCCAAGGTGCTGCGCGCGGCCGCGGCCGACCACGGCATCCCGGCGGGCGTGCTGGGTCTGGTGCACGGCTTCGAGGCCGGCGTCGAACTGATCAAGCACCCGCTGGTCGCCGCGGCCGGTTTCACCGGGTCGATCCGGGGCGGACGCGCACTGTTCGACGCGGCGGCGGCCCGTCCGGTGCCGATCCCGTTCCACGGCGAGCTGGGCTCGCTGAACCCCGTCGTCGTGACCGAGGCGGCCGCCGCCGAGCGGGCCGAGGCCATCGGCGCCGGCCTCGCCGGGTCCATGACGCTGGGAGTCGGGCAGTTCTGTGTGAAGCCGGGACTGGTGCTGGTGCCGTCCGGCGCGGCCGGCGACGGGCTGGTCAAGTCGCTCACGGACGCGGTGAGCGACACCGACGCGGGCGTGCTGCTCGACCACCGGATGCGCGACAACTTCATCGCCGGGGTCGCCGAGCGGGCCGAGCTGCCCGACGTGGAGTCGCCGGTGACGCCCGGTGCGGGCGGGGAGCACACGGTCAGCGCCGGCTTCCTGACCGTGCCCGCCTCCCGGCTGGTCGCCGAGGGCGCGCACGACCTGCTGCTCGAGGAGTGCTTCGGGCCGGTCACCGTCGTGGTCCGCTACGACGACGACGGCGAGGTCAGGGCGGTGCTGTCGCGCCTGCCCGGAAACCTCACGGCGACCGTCCAGCTGTCCGAGGAGGAGGCCGCGGGCGAGGGCCGGGGCGGGGAGATCCTCGCCGAGCTGACCCCGCTGGCCGGACGCGTGCTGGTGAACGGCTGGCCCACGGGCGTCGCCGTCGCGCCGGCCCAGCACCACGGCGGGCCGTACCCGGCCACCACCTCCACGTCGACCTCCGTCGGCGGGACCGCCATCGAGCGGTGGCTGCGGCCGGTCGCCTACCAGAACGCTCCCGCGGCGCTGCTGCCCGTGGAGCTTCGGGACGAGAACGAGCTGGGGCTGCCGCGCCGGTTCAACGGACGTCTGGAGCGGTAGCACTCCGCGCGAGCGTCCGGGGGCGCGGTGGATCGCCGCGTGCAGGTCCGTCGTGGCTTGTCGCGCGGCGCCCCCGCGCCCCTCGGTTTCCCAGCCCCCCTGCGATGATGAGGTCATGGACGTCTCCCTCCCCGAACTGCCCTTTCCCCTCCGTACCTACGGGCCCGACGGGCACTGGTTCCATGAGGACGGGGTGCTCACCGGGTGGGCCGGGGCCCGGCAGGACCGGTTCGTGCCGCCCACCGGGGACGGGGTGGAGCCCGCCGCCGACGCGCCCCGGCTGCTGGGGGCGCCGGAGGGCGACTTCCAGCTCATCGCACGCGTCACCGTGGGGTTCAACTCGGCCTTCGACGCCGGGGTGTTGTACGTCCATGTCGGTGAGCGGGCGTGGGCCAAGCTGTGCCTGGAGTACTCCCCGGACGTGGCCACCGTCTGCACGGTGGTCACCCGGGGGCACTCCGACGACGCCAACTCCTTCACGGTGGAGGGGAGTTCGGTCTGGCTCCGGGTGAGCCGGACCGGCCGTGCCTTCGCCTTCCACGCCTCCCGGGACGGCAGTCGGTGGACCTTCGTCCGCCTGTTCACGCTGGGCGAGGAGAAGGAGTCGGGCGCCGCGCTGATCGGCTTCATGACGCAGTCGCCGATGGGCGAGGGGTGCGTCGTGACCTACGACCACCTCGAGTTCAGGACCGAGTGGCCGGACGACCTGCGGGACGGAAGCTAGGTCGCGAGCCGGGCGGGACTCCGCGGACCCGGCCGGGACCCGGCCGGCCGGAACCGGGGAGGGGGCCTTCTCGTCCTCTCCTGCATGATCGAAGAACGTGTCACGGGAAGCCGGGTGATCCGGACGG
The DNA here is from genome assembly GCF_040295245.1 of Streptomyces sp. NPDC002884. Lineage (NCBI taxonomy): Bacteria > Bacillati > Actinomycetota > Actinomycetes > Kitasatosporales > Streptomycetaceae > Streptomyces > Streptomyces sp. NPDC002884. The sequence continues at coordinate 120,806 of NZ_JBEOVB010000015.1, forward strand.
CCGTCCCCGCCGAGGCGGAGCGGGTCGTCGCGCTGCACGCGCGCGCCCGGGCGACGTACTACCCCGACGGGACCCCGCAGGACGGCACCGACTGGCTCGCCGCCTGGCGCACGGCCATCGAGCGGCCCGACGGCCATGTGCTGTGCGTCGTCGAGCAGGGCCGGCTCGTCGGCCTCGCGTCCTTCCGTACGCCGGAGGGGGCGCCCGCGCACACGGTCAAGCTGTTCCAGTTCCACGTCGACCCCGACCACTGGCGTGCCGGGATCGGTACGGCCCTGCACACGGCCTGCGTCGAACAGTGGCGGGCGGACGGGCGCCGCACGGCCGTGCTCGACGTGCACGTCGACAACCGGCGGGCCCAGGCCTTCTACGCCCGGCAGGGCTGGAGCCCGGACCCGGAGAACCCGCCCGCCGAGGGCGAGCACCACCTCTGGCTGAGGTACACGGTGACCGGGGAATGAAACGTCCTGCTTGAACGTTCATGCACTCGCCGGAGGGAACCTCCGTGCGGACCTCCCGCGGGGGAGCTCCGTACCAGCCGCACGACCTGGAGAGAGCCGAGACATGCGCGTCGAGATCTGGAGCGACATCGCCTGCCCCTGGTGCTATGTGGGCAAGGCCCGCTTCGAGAAGGCGCTCGAGGCCTTCCCGCACCGTGACCAGGTCGAGGTGGTGCACCGCTCCTTCGAGCTGGACCCGGGCCGCGCCAAGGGCGACGTCCAGCCGGTGCTGGCCATGCTCACCAAGAAGTACGGGATGAGCGAGGCGCAGGCACAGTCCGGCGAGGAGAACCTGGGTGCCCAGGCCGCCGCCGAGGGACTCGACTACCGCACCCGGGACCGCGACCACGGCAACACCTTCGACATGCACCGCCTGCTGCACTTCGCCAAGGAGCACGGCCGCCAGGACGAGCTGATCCAGCTCCTCTACCGGGCGAACTTCGCCGAGGAGCGGTCCGTCTTCGCCGAGGGCGACGAGCGGCTCGTGGAACTGGCCGTCGAGGCCGGTCTCGACGCCGAGGCCGCCCGTGCCGTCCTCGCCGACCCGGCCCGCTACGCCGACGAGGTCCGCGCCGACGAGCGCGAGGCCGCTCAGCTCGGCGCGAACGGCGTGCCCTTCTTCGTCCTCGACCGCGCCTACGGCGTCTCCGGGGCCCAGCCCGCCGAGGTCTTCACCCAGGCCCTCACCCAGGCCTGGGGCGCCCGCTCCCCGCTGAAGCTGATCGACGACGGCGGCGCGGAGGCCTGCGGCCCGGACGGGTGCGCGGTCCCGCAGCAGTGAAACCCGGCAGCGGTGAAACCCGCAGGTGAGAGCCGATCTATAAGTTCTCCTTAGCGGAATCACGTAAAAGTCGGCAATGGACGAGGGGTTCCCGGGGTCCCACAGTGGACCCATGGAGACCTTCGAGAGCCTCGTCCGCGCCGAGTTCACCCCGAAGACCACGTACCTGAACACGGCGAGCAACGGCCTGCTGCCGGCCCGTACCGTCGCCGCCCTGCACGAGGCGGCGGTGCTGCGCGCCGAGGGCAGGCCGCTGACCCCGCTGCACGAGGACGTGGAGGCCTGCCGGGCCGCGTACGCCCGGCTGGCCGGCGTCCCGGTCACCCGGGTGGCGCTGGGCGCCTCGGTCGCCGCGCACACCGGCGTGATCGCCGCCTCGCTCCCCGCGGGCGCGGAAGTGCTCACCGCCGAGGACGACTTCACCTCCGTGCTCAACCCGTTCCACGTCCGCGGCGACCTCAAGGTCCGCGCCGTGCCGCTGGAGCGGATCGCCGAGTCCGTCCGCCCCGGCACCGCGCTGGTCGCGGTGAGCGCCGCCCAGTCCGCCGACGGCCGGATCGCCGACCTGCCCGCCCTGCGCGAGGCGGCCCGGACGCACGGCGCACGCACCTACGTCGACTTCTCGCAGTCCGCCGGCTGGCTCCCGGCCGACGCCGACGCACACGACTTCTCCGCCGCCGTCTCCTTCAAGTGGCTGCTCGGCCCGCACGGCGCGGCCTTCCTGGTGGTCCCGGAGGACTTCGGCGGACTGTCACCGGTCCTCGCGGGATGGGTCGCCGGCGAGGAGCCCTGGGGCAGCTGTTACGGCCCGGTGGCCGAACTCGCCCGCTCCGCGCGGCGGTTCGACCTGACCCACGCCCTGTTCACCTACGCCGGACTGCGCCGCTCCCTGGAACTCGTCGAGGAACTCGGCGTGCGGGCGATCGGCGCCCACGACCTGCTGCTCGCGGACCGCTTCCGTGCCGGACTCGCCGCGCTCGGCCATCGACCCGTCGCCGCGCCCGGCTCCGCGATCGTCTCGGTGCCCGGACTCGGCTTCCGCCAGGCGGAGCTGGCCGCCGCCGGCATCCAGGTCTCCGACCGCTCCGGCAATCTGCGCGCTTCCTTCCACCTGTTCAACACGCCCGCGGACGTCGACCGGCTGCTGAACGCCCTGTCGGCGTGAGGTCCGCGACCACCGGCAGACCCGGACGCCCCCACCCGGATCGGGTGGGGGCGTCCGGGCCCGCCGACGCGGCCGGCGAGGGAGGAAGACGGCTCACCGCACGGGTGTGAAGTCCCGCGCGCCGATGAACTCCGGCCTGCGCACCGGCGCCGCGAACGGCTCCACGGCCGTGTTCTCCACGCTGTTGAACACGATGAACACATTGCTGCGCGGGAACGGCGTGATGTTGTCGCCGGACCCGTGCATGCAGTTGCAGTCGAACCAGGTCGCCGAACCGGCCTTGCCCGTGAACAACTTGATGCCGTGGTCGCCGGCCATCGCGGTCAGCGCCTCGTCCGACGGCGTGCCCGCGTCCTGCATCTGGAGCGACTTCTTGTAGTTGTCCTCGGGCGTGGCCCCGGCGCAGCCGAGGAACGTCCGGTGCGAGCCCGGCATGATCATGAGCCCGCCGTTGGTGTCGCGGTTCTCGGTCAGCGCGATCGACACGGACACCGTCCGCATGTTCGGCAGACCGTCCTCCGCGTGCCAGGTCTCGAAGTCGGAGTGCCAGTAGAAGCCTCCGGCCCCGAAGCCCGGCTTGACGTTGATCCGCGACTGGTGGACGTACACGTCCGAACCGAGGATCTGCCGGGCCCGCCCCACGACCCGCTCGTCGCGCACCAGCGCGGCGAACACCGGGCTGAGCTTGTGCACCTCGAAGACGGAGCGGATCTCCTTGGACTTCGGCTCGACGATCGACCGCCCGTCGGCCCGGATCTCCGGGTCGGCGACCAGCCGCTCCAGCTCCCGCCGGCAGACGGTGACCTCGTCGTCGCTGATCAGCCGGTCGACGGCGAGGAAGCCGTCGCGCTCGTACTCCTGGAGGCCGGCCGCCGGGATCGGGCCCGGCGTGTCGGGGGAGCTCCAGACGACGGGGTCCTGACGGGGGACGGACACCTCGGTGGTGCCACGGGTGGGGTAGAGATCGGTGAGGGTGGTCACGATGCTTACACCTCCTCGGGCTCGGTCAACAGGGGGTACACGCCGTTCTCGTCGTGGTCCTCCCGGCCCGTGACGGGCGGGTTGAACACGCAGATGCAGCGGAAGTCCTCCTTGACGCGGAGCGTGTGCCGCTCGTGGCCGTCGAGGAGGTACATGGTGCCGGGCGTGATGCTGTGCGTCCGCCCGGTCTCGTGGTCGGTCAGTTCGGCAGCGCCCTCGACGCAGACGACGGCCTCGATGTGGTTCGCGTACCACATCGACGTCTCGGTACCCGCGTACAGAATCGTTTCGTGCAGCGAGAACCCGACCCGTTCCTGAGCGAGCACGATGCGCTTGCTCTCCCAGGTGCCGGACGCCGCCCGCACATGCCGGTCGGTGCCTTCGATGTCCTTGAACGAACGGACGATCACGGTGGTGCGATGCCTCCTAGGTAGGGGATACGGGGTCCGAGGGCGTCAGACGGTCTCCCGTACGGCGCGGGCGATGACACTGAGGCCCTCGTCCAGTTCCTCGGGGGTGATGGTCAGGGCCGGCAGCAGTTTGACGACCTCGCTCTCCGGGCCGGACGTCTCGATCAGCAGCCCGAGTTCGAAGGCCCGCTTCGCGACCCGCCCGGCACGCGCCTTCTCGTGGAACTCCAGGCCCCACACCAGACCGCGGCCCCGGTACTCCTTGACGTCGGCGAGGTTCTCCTCGGTGATCGAGATGAGCCCCTGCTCGATCTGCTCGCCACGCGCCAGGGTCTGCTTCTCCATGGCGGACCCGTCGGCCCAGTACGTCTCGAGGGCGGCGGTGGCGGTGACGAAGGCCGGGTTGTTGCCGCGGAAGGTGCCGTTGTGCTCACCCGGCTCCCACACGTCCAGCTCGGGCCTGAACAGGCAGAGCGACATGGGCAGTCCGTAGCCGCTGATCGACTTGGAGACGGTCACGATGTCCGGGACGATCCCCGCCTCCTCGAAGGAGAAGAAGGCCCCGGTGCGCCCGCATCCCATCTGGATGTCGTCGACGATCAGCAGCATGTCCTGCCGCTCGCACAGTTCCTTGAGCGCCCGCAGCCACTGCGGACGCGCGGCGTTGATGCCGCCCTCGCCCTGCACGGTCTCGACGATCACGGCGGCGGGCTTGTTCAGCCCGGACCCCTGGTCCTCGAGCAGCCGCTCGAACCACAGGAAGTCGGGGACCTGGCCCTCGAAGTAGTTGTCGAACGGCATGGGCGTGCCGTGCACCAGCGGGACCCCGGCCCCGGCCCGCTTGAAGGCGTTGCCGGTCACGGCGAGCGCCCCGAGGGACATCCCGTGGAAGGCGTTGGTGAACGACACGATGGCCTCGCGTCCCTTCACCTTCCGCGCCAGCTTCAGGGCCGACTCCACGGCGTTGGTGCCGGTCGGGCCCGGGAACATCACCTTGTAGGGCAGGTCGCGCGGCCGCAGCACCAGATCCTGGAAGGTCTGGAGGAAGGTCCGCTTGGCCACGGTCGACATGTCGAGCCCGTGCGTGACGCCGTCCCGCATCAGATAGTCGATCAACGCCCGTTTCAGCACAGGGTTGTTGTGGCCGTAGTTGAGGGACCCGGCGCCGGCGAAGAAGTCCAGGTAGCGGTGACCGTCCTCGTCGTACATACGGCTGCCCTGCGCGCGGTCGAAGACGGCGGGCCAGCTGCGGCAGTAGCTGCGCACCTCGGACTCGAGGGTCTCGAACACGCTCAGATCGGGCGGGGTGATGGTCACGACGAAACGCTCCTCGGGGTGGGGGTCGGAAGGAGAGACGGGCGGCGGCGGGGCGGGGAGGTCAGAAGGCGAGGGGGCCGATGCGGTACAGCACCTCGGGGTCGTGCGGACCGTCGGGGAACAGCCCGGCGCCGAACAGCACCTCACGGGTGACGGTCGCCCCGTGCCGCTCGGCGTACGAGGTGAACAGCCGCTCGGAGGCGGTGTTGCCCGGCGTGATCGTGGTCTCCACGGCGGTGAGCGGGCGTTCGGCGGCGATCCGCGCGGTCAGCCCGTCCAGCAGTGCGGCGGCGAGGCCGCGTCCTCGGTGCGCGGCGTCGACGGCCACCTGCCAGACCAGCAGGGTGTGCGGGTCCTCCGGCCGTACGTACCCGGTGACGAACCCGACCGGCTCGCCGCCCTCCGCGCGGGCCACCGCCGAGGTGGCGGCGAAGTCGCGGCACCACAGCAGATAGCTGTAGGACGAGTTCAGGTCGAGCGTTCCGGAATCCTTCGCGAGGCGCCAGAGCGCCGCTCCGTCTTCCACCGACGGGCGGTCGATACGTAGGTCTGCTTGTGCGGCAGTCATGCGGATTGAACTTACCCAGCGAAATTCAAAAGCGCATGGAGAGGCCGTGGTGATTCCGTGATGCCACCGGGATGGATGGCCGTTTCATCCGCTTTTGCACCGCGCTAAAGGTACATATCGCCCCGCTTGTGCAATGCGTCACGCACTCGGAACCTGCCCGAAATTCTCCCCGTTTAGATGTGGGGGATCCGGGCAGAAGAACTCAGGAAAGCTATCGTCGGGAAAAGCGTCGAGAAGGGCGTCGGCAAAAGTCTCGGCGATAATTCGCGAATAACCTTGAATTCAGGTTCCGGTAACCCCGTCGATACGCTCCCGGAGAATGTCCGCGTGGCCGTTGTGCCGGGCGTACTCCTCGATCATGTGGAGCAGTATCCAGCGCAGGCTGACCTCGAGCCCGGCCATCGGCCCGTCGAGGATCCGGCCGGTGGCCTCCAGAGGCCGCCCGGCGATCAGCTCCCGCCCGCGCGCGATCTCCCGCCGCCAGACGGCCAGCGCCCCGTCGAGGTTCCGCCCGGCGTCGAGGGCGTACCCGGTCCTCTCCTCGAAGACGGGCGGCAGGTCGAGCCCGGCGAACGCCCTCTGGAACCAGTTCCGTTCCACCTCGGCGAGATGCTGGACGAGACCGAGCAGGGTCAACTCGGACGGCTCGGCGGCCGGTTGCCGCACCTGTTCGTCGTCCAGTCCCGCACACTTCAGCTCGAGCGTGGCCCGGTGGAACGCCAGCCAGCTCTCCAGCATGGGGAGTTCGTCACCGGTCAGCAGGGGGACGGGGCGGCCGTCGGGGAGGGTGAGGGGAGTGTCGGTGGTCATGCGGGGCAGCATGCCGGCCGACGTCGGAGAGCGGGCCTCGTCGGTCCCGGCGGCGCACCCCGGCGCCTACCGCCAGGCGTTCTCCACGGCGCGCCGGGCCCCTTCCGGATCCACGTCCCGTCCCTGCTCCGCCAGTGCGGCGCCCAGCGCCGCCAGACACCCCTGCACCACGCCCACGGTCGCGTCGCCCCCGTAGTGGTTGACCCGGATCATCTCCTCGGCCAGCGCGCCCCCACCCGCGGCCAGCGGCAGCGCCGGGTCGCTGGCCAGCGCCCTGGCCACCAGCTCCGACGCCACCACGCCCGACGGCGTCCGCAGCGTCGTGGCGACGGGCGCCGCCTCCGCCGCGTCGCGCACGTACGGCTCCAGTCCGCCGCCCAGCGCGACCGCGCCCGCGCGCGTCGCGGCGGCGGCGGACGCGTGCCGGGCCATCACCGTCTGCGGCCGCTCCGCCTCGATCCGCGCGACGCACGCCTCCAGCGCCAGCATCTCCAGCTGCGCCGGCGCGTGCAGCAACGCCTTGCGGCCGCCGTCGATCCACCGCTCCTTCCAGTCCAGCAGGGACAGGTACGAGCGGCGCGGCGCCCCCGGGTTCGCGGCCATCCGCGCCCACGCCCGCGCGCTCACCGACACCGCCGACACACCCGCCGGACCGCCCATCGCCTTCTGCGCGCCGATCACACACAGGTCGACGCCCCACGCGTCCGGCAGTACCGGTTCCGCGCCGATCGAGGCGACCGCGTCCAGGTAGAACAGCGCGCCGTGCTCCCGCACCACCTCGCCGATCTCCGCGACCGGGTTGGTGTTGCCGGTCGCCGCCTCCGCGTGCACCAGCGACACGAAGTCGATCCCGGGGTGCTCGGCGAAGGCCTCCCGGATCTGCGCGGCCGTCACCGCCGTGTGGAAGGGCACCGCCAGATCGATCACCGTGGCACCGCAGTCCCGCAGCCAGTCCCCGAAGGTCTGCCCGTACGGACCGGTGATCACGTTCAGCGCGGTGGTGCCCGGTCCGGCCGTGCCGCGGATCGCGCCCTCGAGCGGCAGCAGCGCCTCGCCCTGCATGATCACGACGTCCTGCCGGGTGTCCAGCAGCCGGGCCACCCGGTCCTCGATCGAGGCGAAATGTGCGGCGTTCAGCGGGGCAAGATCGAGGAACGGGTGTGTCACGGCGGTGCTCTCTTCACTCACTGGGTAGAGGTGACGAGACTAACCGGCACGTGCCCCACCCTTCCCGCCCTCCCCGCTCGTGACTTCGTAGGCAGCACGGCGATGTAACCATCGGTTTGATTTGAGAGCCTCAAACTTCTCCTTATAATCGGAACGCACAGTTCCCTTACAGGAAGGCCCGCCGTGAACACCCTCCCCGGCCGCCGGACCCGCGTCCTGGCCGCCACCACCGTGGCGGCCGGGCTGATGCTCGTCGCCGCCTGCACCTCCACCGATGACGGCGGCAGCGGCTCCAGGACCGCCGCCGGCGGGGTCGAGCTCGCCAAGGCGGGCCAGCTCACCACCTGCACCCACCTGCCCTACCCGCCGTTCCAGTCGGAGATCGACGGCAAGGTGCAGGGCTTCGACGTGTCCCTGATCGACCTGGTCGCCAAGGACCTCGGGGTGAAGCAGGAGATCCTGGACACGCCCTTCGAGAACTTCAAGACCGGCGCCTTCCTCAACTCCGGCGAGTGCGACCTGGCCGCGGCCGGCATGACCATCACCGACGAGCGCAAGAAGAACGTCGACTTCTCCGACCCGTACTTCGAGGCCACCCAGGCCGTCCTGGTCGACAAGGGCGCGGGTGTCACCTCGCTCGCCGACGTGAAGTCCAAGGACGTCAAGCTCGGCGCCCAGGCGCAGACCACCGGCGAGGACTACGCCAAGAAGCAGGGCTTCGACCCGGTCTCCTTCGAGTCCTCCGACGCCGTCCTCAACGGTCTGCGCACCGGCCAGGTCAAGGCCGTCATCATCGACTTCCCGGTCGTCCAGGGCTGGCTGAAGGACAAGGCCAACGCCGACGCCTTCAAGGTCGTCGACAACCTCAACACCGGTGAGCAGTACGGCTTCACGGTGAAGAAGGGCAACGCGAAGCTGGTCGCCGCGATCAACAAGGCGCTGGCGGAGGCGAAGGCCGACGGCACCTACAAGAAGCTGTACGAGAAGTGGATCGGGCCGTACGACGAGTCGGCCGCGTCCCCCTCGGCCGCCGCCTCGGCCTCCTGACCCCATGGCCGACAGCGACGTACGACTCCAACCGAAGAAGAAGGGCCTGACCCGGCGGCAGAAGCGCAGCCTCTCGCGCGGCGCGCAGTACGTCGTCTTCGCCGCCGCCGTGATCGTCTTCGCGGTCACGGCGGACTGGGGCCGGCTGAAGAACCAGTTCGCCCAGTGGGACATCGCCAAGGAGATGTTCCCGGACGTCATCACGCTGGCGTTGAAGAACACCGTGCTGTACACGGCGTCCGGCTTCGCCCTCGGCCTGGTGCTCGGCCTGGTCGTCGCCCTGATGCGGCTGTCCTCCGTGGGCCCGTACCGCTGGGTGGCCGGTGTCTACATCGAGATCTTCCGCGGTCTGCCCGCCCTGCTGATCTTCGTGTTCATCGGCGTGGCCGTGCCGCTGGCCTTCCCCGGCACGGAGATCGTCGGCGGCACCTACGGCAAGGCGGCCCTCGGGCTCGGCCTGATCGGGGCCGCGTACATGGCGGAGACGTTCCGCGCGGGCATCCAGGCCGTGCCCAAGGGGCAGCTGGAGGCGGCCCGGTCGCTGGGCTTCTCGCCCGCCCGCGCGATGGTCTCGGTCATCATCCCGCAGGCGTTCCGGATCATCCTCCCGCCGCTCACCAACGAGCTGATCATGCTCTTCAAGGACTCCTCCCTGGTCCTGCTCCTCGGGGTGACGCTGGAGGAGCGCGAACTGTCCAAGTACGGCCGTGACCTGGCCAGCACGACCGCCAACTCCACGCCGATCCTCGTCGCCGGCCTGTGCTACCTGCTGGTGACCATTCCGCTCGGCTTCGTCGTGCGGCGCATGGAGGCCAAGGCCCAGGAGGCCGTGAAATGAGCCGACCGGAGATCGAAGTCCGCGACCTGCACAAGTCGTTCGGCGCCAACGAGGTGCTGCGCGGCATCGACCTGGAGATCGGCCAGGGCGAGGTCGTCTGTGTGATCGGCCCGTCCGGCTCCGGCAAGTCGACGCTGCTGCGCTGCGTGAACCTGCTGGAGGAGCCCACCAAGGGCCAGGTCTTCGTCGGCGGCACCGAACTCACCGACCCCGACGTCGACATCGACGCCGTACGCCGCCGTATCGGGATGGTCTTCCAGCAGTTCAACCTCTTCCCGCACCTGTCGGTGACCGAGAACCTCACGCTGCCGCAGCGCCGGGTGCTCGGGCGCGGCAAGGCGGAGGCGGCGAGGGTGGCCGCCGAGAACCTGGAGCGGGTGGGCCTGTCGGAGAAGGCGGCCGCCTATCCCGCCTCCCTCTCCGGCGGTCAGCAGCAGCGCGTCGCGATCGCCCGCGCGCTGGCCATGGGCCCCGAGGTGATGCTGTTCGACGAGCCGACGTCGGCGCTCGACCCGGAGCTGGTCGGCGATGTCCTCGCGGTCATGCGGATGCTCGCCGACGAGGGCATGACGATGATGGTCGTCACCCACGAGATGACCTTCGCCCGCGAGGTCGCCGACCGGGTCGTCTTCATGGACGGCGGGGTGATCGTGGAGGACGGGACCCCGGCCGAGGTCATCGCGAACCCCAGCCACGAACGCACCCGCCACTTCCTCTCGCGCCTCCTCGACCCCGCGATGGCGGACGTGGAGGAGGGCGCCTCGGGGCAGGTGACCGGCCGGGCGGGCGACCCGAAGGGCGAGCCGGAGCAGTAGTTAGGGTGCACTGCATGAGCGATCGCGCGGTGCTGCACGTGAAGGGCCGGATCCTGACCGGATCCGACGAGGTCCGCGACGGGCTGTGGGTCGTCGACGGCCGGGTCTCCTACGACCGTCCCGTCGGCGCCCGCGACGTACGGACCGTCGAGGGGTGGGCGCTGCCCGGCCTGGTCGACGCCCACTGCCATGTGGGCCTGGGCGCGCACGGCCCCGTCGGCACCGACGTCGCCGAGAAGCAGGCGCTGACCGACCGCGAGGCGGGCACCCTGCTGATCCGCGACGCCGGCTCGCCCTCGGATACCCGCTGGGTCGACGACCGCGAGGACCTTCCGAAGATCATCCGGGCCGGCCGGCACATCGCCCGCACCCGCCGCTACCTCCGCGGCTACGCCCACGAGATCGAGCCCGACGACCTGGTCGCGTACGTCGCGCGGGAGGCCCGGCGCGGCGACGGCTGGGTCAAGCTGGTGGGCGACTGGATCGACCGCGAGGTGGGCGACCTGGCCCCCAGCTGGCCACGGGAGGCGGCCGAGGCGGCCATCGCGGAGGCCCACCGCCTGGGTGCGCGGGTCACGGCGCACTGCTTCGCCGAGAACTCGCTCCGTGACCTCGTCGAGTCGGGCATCGACTGCGTCGAGCACGCGACCGGCCTGACCGAGGAGCTGATCCCGCTGTTCGCGTCACGCGGCGTGGCGATCGTGCCGACCCTCGTCAACATCGCCACCTTCCCGCAGCTCGCCGCCGGCGGCGAATCCAGGTTCCCGCGCTGGTCGGCCCATATGCGCCGGCTCCACGAACGCCGTTACGACACCGTTCGCTCCGCCTACGACGCCGGCATCCCGGTCTTCGTCGGCACGGACGCCGGCGGCACGCTGCCGCACGGTCTGGTGGCCGCGGAGGTCGCCGAACTGGTGACGGCGGGCATCCCGCCGCTGGCGGCGCTCTCGGCGACGACCTGGGGCGCGCGCGAGTGGCTCGGGCGCCCCGGTCTGGTCGAGGGCGCTCCGGCGGACCTGGTGGTCTACGAGAGCGACCCGCGCGCCGACGCACGGGTGCTCGCGGCACCGCGCCGGGTGGTACTCGACGGCGCGGTGGTGAGCTGAAAGCGCTGTGACACGGGCGGTCGTGGAGAACGTGCGTGCCGAAGGATTCGAAGGCATGCACGGAAAACTCACGTTGGAGTGAACTCGCGTCACCCCGCTGCCCGTTCACCCCTCGTACGTAATTCTTGCGGGGTCCCGAGGCAATTCTCTTCTGGGGGTCCCACCCTTGAACGGCAACAACTTCCCGCTGCCCGCACGCGCTCGCCGCGCCGCCGCCGTCGTGGCGGTCACGGCCCTGGCCGCAGGTCCCGCGGTCCTGGCCGGCGCGGGCACCGCCCACGCGACGTCCGGCGAGGGCCGGGCGAGCGCGTCCGTCCTGCGCACCGGCCTCGACGTGGCCCTGCTCGACAAGACCGCCGACATCCCGCTCGCCGTCTCCCTCAACGAGGTGCGGGCTCCGCACAGCGCCGAGAAGACCGCGCTGTCGGCCGAGTTGAACGGCGTCGGCGGCGGAAAGCCCTTCAGCGTCCTGCGCGCGGACGTCGCCGAGGCGAAGGCGACCGTCGACGGCACCCGGGCCGAGGCGTCCACCCGCCTCGTCCACGCCGAGCTGCACGTCCCCGGTCTCCCCCTGCTCTCCCTCGTCGAGGTCGGCACGGTCACCTCCAGGGCGACCTGCGAGACCGGCGAGAAGCCGGTGGCCGTCTCCAACCTGCTCGGCTCGGTGACGGTCCTGGGCAAGAAGGTGTCGGTGAGCGCCGGCGGCACGACGGACGTGAAGGTGCCGGGCGTGGGCGAAGTCCGCCTCGACCTGTCGAAGCGCGAGACCACCTCCCGCACGGCCGCCGCCACCGCTCTCGAACTCACCGTCTCCGTCAACCCGTTGAGCCTCAACGTCGCCGAGGTCACCGGCACCCTGACCCTGGCGAAGGCCACCTGCCAGGCCCCGGCAGAGAAGGGCCGGGACCAGGACCGGGGCGAGGAACAGGACCAGGGAGAGGCGCAGGACCAGGGACAGGAGCAGGTCGCCGAGCCGAGCACCGCCCCGGCCGGTGACGTCAAGGCACAGGGCGCGCCCGCCCGGGCGGACCTGGCCCGGACCGGCGGCAGCTCGACGACCCCGTACATCGCGGGCGGCGCGCTGGCGCTGCTGGCGGCGGGCGGGGGAGCGGTGGCACTGGCCCGCCGCCGCGGCTGACCGGACGCGAAGCACGCGAAGCACGCGAAGCACGCGGAGCACGGGGTACGCGTCCGGGACGTCCCGCCCGGGCGCGTACCCCGCCCTCATCCCCGAGTCAGGGCCAACGCCTGGTCCAGGGCCTGGAGGAAACGGTTCACCGTCACCCGGTCCCGTACCGCCAGCCGCAGCCACTCCTCGTCCAGTCCCGGGAAGGTGTCACCGCGCCGGACCGCGAACCCCAGGGTGCGCAGCCGCCGGCGCACGGCGTCGGCCCCGGGCAGCCGCACCAGGACGAACGGCCCCTCCGCGGGTCCCGCGACCCGCACCCCGTCGACGGCGAACTCCTCGAGACCGGCCACGAGATGCGCCCGGTCCGCGGCGACCCGGTGGGCGGCGTGGGCGGCCTCCGCCAGTGCCTGGGCCCCCATGCACGCCTCGGCCGCCACCAGTGCCGGCGTGGACACGGGCCACAGCGGCTGCGCCCGTTCCAGGTCGGCGACGGTCTCCGGCGCGGCGAGCACGTAGCCGATCCGCAGCCCCGCCAGCCCCCAGGTCTTGGTCAGGCTGCGCAGTACCACCAGACCGGGCACGTCCGTGTGTGCGGCGAGTGCCTCGCGCTCGCCCGGCACCGCGTCCATGAACGCCTCGTCGACCACCAGCGTCCGCCCGGGCCGGGCCAGCCGCCTGATCGCCTCCGCCGGGTGCAGCACCGACGTGGGGTTCGTCGGATTGCCGACGACCACCAGGTCCGCCGTCTCCGGTACGGCCGCCGGATCCAGCCGGAAGCCGTCCTCGGCGCGCAGCAGCACCCGGTCCACGCTGTGCCCCGCGTCCCTCAGCGCCGCCTCCGGCTCCGTGAACTGCGGATGCACGACCACGGGCCGACGGACCTTCAGGGCGCGCGCCAGCAGCACGAACGCCTCCGCCGCGCCCGCCGTCAGCAGCACCCGCTCGACGGGCAGCCCGTGCCGTGCCGCGACCGCCGCCCGCGCGGGCCGCCCGTCGGGGTAGGCCGCCAGGCCGCCCAGGGACGCGGCGACGCGCTCCCGCAGCCACCGCGGGGGCGTGTCCGCACGGACGTTCACCGCGAGGTCGACGAGCGTCGAGCCGTCGTCGCGCACCTCGGCGTCCCCGTGGTGGCGCAGGTCGTGGCCGCCGGCCCGCCCCTCGGCGGGTCCCTCAGTGCGCATGGGAGTGCGCGTGTCCGTGATGGTGGTGGCCGTCGTGGTCGTGTCCCTCGTCGTCCGGGTGGAAGTGCGGCTGCTGCGCCAGCCCCACCTTGTCCTCGAAGCCCGGCAGCGCGATCCGGTACACGCACGAGTCGCAGTTCATCCGCAGGTCGCCCTTGACGGCCTCCTCGTACCGTTCCATCACCAGGTCGAGCAGCTCCGGCTCGGGACCGATGACGTCCGCCGACCGCACCTCGACCTCCGGGTGCGCGGCCGCCCAGCCCTCGGTCTGGTGCCGTACCCGTTCGGGCAGGATCCCGGTGAACAGGAAGTAGGGGAGCACGACGATCCGCCGCGCCCCCAGCTTCACGCACCGGTCGAGCCCGCTCGGCACGTCCGGCGCGGCCAGCGACACGAACGCGGTCTCCACGCCCGCGTACCCGCGTCCCTCCCACAGCAGCCGCGCCGCCTTGTACACCTCGGCGTTGGCGTCCGGGTCCGTCGACCCGCGCCCGACCAGCAGGACGGTCACGTCGGCCAGGTCCTCGGGGGTGCGCCCCACGGTGCCCAGCGCCTCGTCCAGCCGCCGCTCCAGCACGTTCAGCAGCGCCGGGTGCGGGCCCAGCGGACGCCCGTACGTGTAGGAGATCCCCGGGTGCCGCTCCTTCTCGCGGGACAGCGCCGCCGGGATGTCGCCCTTGGCGTGCCCGGCGGACACCAGCATCAGCGGAACGGCGGCGAAGCGCCGCACGCCACGCTCCACCAGCTCCGTCACCGCCTCGCCCAGCGGCGGCGGGGACAGCTCGATGAAGCCGCCCGCGACGGGCAGTTCGGGGTGGCGGCGGCCCAGCTCCCGTACGAAGTCGCGGAACGCCTCGGCTCCGGCTTCGTCCCGGGTGCCATGGCCGGCGATGAGCAGGGCGGGCGGCGGGGTGATCACTGTTTCTCCTCGGAGGGCGAAGCGGGGGACGAAAGGGGTGTGTACAGCAGGGCGTTGAGCGCGGCGGCGGCGACCGCCGACCCGCCCTTCTCGGACACGTTGCTCACGGCGGGCAGTCCGCTCTCGCGGAGCGCGGCCTTGGACTCGACCGCGCCGACGAAACCGACGGGCAGGCCGATGACGAGCACCGGGGCGGCGTCCAGGGTGAGCAGTTCCTCCAGCGCGGTCGGCGCGTTGCCGATCACCCAGAGGGCCCCCGGGCCGACCTGCTCGTACGCGAGTCGTACGGCGTGCGCCGAACGGGTCAGCCCCGGTCCGGACTCGGCGTCCTTGAGCCGGCAGACGGTCTCCCGCCGGGTGATCCCGGCGGCCACCATCTCCACGTCGACGACGACCGGCGCCCCGGCGTGCAGCGCCGCGTGCGCCTTCGCCAACTCGCCCTCGTCCAGCACGAGATCGTCCGCGTACTCCAGATCGGCGGCGGAGTGGACGACCCGCTCCACCACCGCCCGGCTCAGCGGCGCGAAGTGCGAGGTGTCCAGGCGGGCACGCAGCCGGCGGAAGGACTCCTGCTCGATCGGATGGACCACACGGTTCACAGGGCGCCCTCCTGGGAGCTTTCCTGGGAGCTGCTTTCGGGGGTGTTCTCCTGCCAGCGGTAGCCGCGCGGCGTCACCATGCGCCCCGCGATGTTGCGGGTCGCGGTGTTCCCCACGGTCACGACCGTCATCATGTCGACCCACGCCGGGTCGAGTTCCGTGAGCGTCGTCAGCCGGGCGGTGCCGTCCGGGCGGGAGGCGTTGCGCACGACACCGACCGGCGTCGTCGGCTCCCGGTGCTCGGCGAGGATCGAGAGCGCCTTGGGGAGCTGCCAGTCGCGGCCCCGGGAACGGGGGTTGTAGAAGGTGACGACGATGTCCGCCTCGGCCGCCGCCCGCACCCGCCGCTCGATGACCTCCCACGGCGTGTGCAGATCCGACAGGCTGATCGACACATGGTCGTGGCCCAGCGGCGCGCCGAGGATCGCACCGGCCGCGAGCGCGGCGGTCACCCCGGGCACGCCGACCACGTCGATGTCGTCGGACGCCTCGGCGAGCGCGGGGGAGGCCATCGCGTACACGCCCGCGTCCCCGCTGCCGATCAGCGCGACGCGCTGCCCGCGCCGGGCCTCGGCCACGGCCGTCCGGGCCCGCTCCTCCTCGGCGCCGAGCCCCGACTCCAGGATGCGGGTGCCGGGCCGCAGCAGGTCGCGGATCTGGTCGACGTACTGGTCGAGGCCGACGAGCACCGAGGCCCGCTCCAGCTCCGCCCTCGCGCGCGGTGTCAGCAGGTCCCGCGCGCCGGGCCCGAGCCCGACGACCGCGAGCCGGCCGCGCGCGGGACGCCGTACGACGGCGCAGGTGGCCATCGCTGGCCGCCCGTCCGCAGGCTCCGACTTCCTTTTGGGGACGAGGAGTTCGCCCCCGCCGACGAGAGCGGCGGCCTCCGCCACGGAGGGCGTGCCGACGGCGGCGAGCGGCGCGTCGGACGGGTTCGGCACCTCGACGTCGGCCAGCTCCCCTGCGGAGTACGTCACCACGGGCACGCCGAGCCGCCGGGCGGCCTCGACGATCCCCGGCTCGTCCGCCTTGGCGTCGACGGTGGCCAGCTCGGCGATGCTCGCGGGAGCCAGTCCGGCGTCCCGCAGGACGCCCGTCACCAGGCCGAGCACCTCATCGGCCGGGGCGCCCCGGGACGCGCCGACGCCGACGACCAGGGACGGCGGGCGCAGCAGCACCTCCCCGGACGCGGGCGCGACCGCGCGATCCGTCAGCCGCACGGTGTACGACCCCCGCTCCGCGAACGGCACCGGCGGCAGCGGCCATGTCACCTCGGCGTCGAGCGCGACCGGCTCGCCGTCCAGCAGGGCCCGCGTCACGCCGGCCACATCGCCCTCCACGGGAAGGCCGAGCGTGTCGAGCCCGGGGATGCCGACGGCGTCCGTGGCCGTGGTCACCACGGGCTGCGCCCCCAGCAACTCGCCTACCGCCAGCGCGAGTTCGTTGGCGCCGCCGGCGTGGCCGCCGACCACCGGGACGGCGAACCGGCCGGCCTCGTCGACGCACACCACACCCGGGTCGGACGTCTTGTCGGACAGCAGGGGCGCGACCAGCCGGACGACCGCTCCGGTCGCCAGGAAACACACGAGCTGCTCGCACTCGGCGAACGCCCGCCGGACGGCGTCCCCGACCGGGCCGTCGTACACGCGCGTGCGGTCCGGCCAGGCCGCGGCCAGCCGGTCGCGCGCCGCCGCCCCCGCCGCGGTGGCGGAAATGAGGCCGATCACAGGGCTACTCCTTCTCGATGAACAGGGTGCGCGCCGACGGCGTCTCTGACACCCCACAGCAGGAAAACGGGATTGGTCGCGGCCAGCCGGGTCACCTCGCCCGGCAACGGCGCGAGCCGCGAGGAGTGCAGCAGCACACCGTCGCAGTCGAACCCGGCGTCGCCGAGCGCGGCGCGCACCGCCGGGACCCGGTCCAGCGCGGCCATCGCGACGACCACGGTCCGCCGGGCCCGCCGCGCGCACGCGCCGACGATGCCGGGCAGCTCGCGGCCGCCACCGCCGACGAACACGGCGTCGGGGTCGTCGAGCCCGGCCAGCGCGTCGGGCGCGGTGCCGTGCACCACGTGCACGTCGACGCCGTGCGCCTCGGCGTTGGCGCGGATCCGGGCGACCCCGTCCGCCGCCTTCTCGACGGCGCTGACGGCGGCGCCGAGTCGCGCGCACTCCACGGCCACGGACCCCGACCCGGAGCCCACGTCCCAGACCAGATCGCCGGAGCGCGGCCCGAGCCGGGCCAGGGCCAGCGCCCGCACCTCGAACTTGGTGATCATCGAGTCGCGGTGGGCGAAGTCGCCCTCGGCCAGCGCCCACCCGGCGGGCCGGACCCCGGGCCCGGCCACCGTCCGTACCGGACCGGACGTGCGCGCCTCGTCCAGACACAGGACGACACTCACCGCCGTACCCCAGTCGCGTCCGGCGGCCTCGGCGGGAGAGACGCGCTCCACGCGCTCGCCCGCCGGGTCGCCGAGCGCGCGGGCCACGACCAGCACCCGCCCGGGCGCGCTGCGCGCGAGCGCGGCGCCCAGTTCGGCGGGCCCGGCGCCCGGCCCGGTCAGGACGGCGACCTTCGGGTACGCCCGGCAGACGTTGACGGCCGTCCGCGGATCCCGCCCGTGCGCGCTGACGACGACGGCGTCGTCCCAGGTCAGTCCGAGCCGGGCGAAGGCGGTGGCGACGGAGGAGACACCGGGGCGGACGTCCAGCCGGTGCGCCCCGAACCGTTCGGCCAGCGCCCGCACGATCCCGAAGAAGCCGGGGTCGCCGGAGGCCAGCACGACCACCCGCCGGTCCTTCCCGACGTACTCCCCGATGGCGTCGAGGGCCGGCGCCAGCGGGCCGAGCACGATCCGCTCGGCGGACGCGGAGAGCGGCACGGCGTCCAGATGGCGCCGCCCGCCCACGACGAGCTCGGCGCCGGCCACCGCGTCGGACGGCACCGCCGCTCCCGTGCCCGTGCCCGTGCCCGTGCCGACGACGGTGATCAGCCGGCTCACGTACCGGCACCCCGCGACCGCAGCGCCCGCCGGGCCTCCGGGTCGGCCTTGCGATAGCCGTGGAAATGACCGGGGTGGTACAGGTGCGAGCGGGTGCCGTGCGCGTCGAGCGCCGGGCCGACCAGGAAGAGGGTGTGCTTCCAGAGCTTGTGCTCCTTGACCGTCTCCTCCAGCGTCTCGATCGTGCACTTCACGACCAGTTCCTCCGGCCAGGTCGCCTGATAGGCGATGACGACCGGGGTGGCGGTCGGGTAGCCGCCCTCCAGCAGCTCCCGCACCAGCTGACCGCTGCGCGCGGCCGACAGGAAGATCGCCATGGTCGTGCCGTGCCGGGCGAACTCCCGCACCTCCTCGCCGGGCGGCATCGGCGTCTTGCCGCCGCCGAGCCGGGTGAGGACGACCGACTGCGCGACCTCGGGGATCGTCAGCTCGCGCCGGGCGAGCGCGGCGACGGCCGAGAAGGAGGACACACCGGGCACGATCTCGGTCTCGACGCCGAGCTCCTCGCACCGGTCGAGCTGCTCCTGCGTACCGCCCCACAGGGCGGGGTCGCCCGAGTGGATGCGGGCGACCTTCAGCCCGTCCCGGCGGGCCCGCTCGTACACGGCGACGACGTCCTCCAGGGACATGGTCGCCGAGTCGAGGATCTCCGCGCCCTCGCGCGCGTGGTCGAGGACCTCCGCCTGGACCAGGCTCGCGGCCCAGATCACGACGTCGGCGTCGGCGATGGCACGCGCGGCACGAAACGTCAGCAGGTCGGCGGCGCCGGGGCCGGCACCGACGAAGGTCACCTTGCCGGTGGGGGCATCGGCCATGGGTTCGGGTCCTCTCATAGCGGGCTTTGTACGTGTTTTCCGGCGTCAGCGGGCGGCGCGGATGTGCGCGACCGGGGGTTGATCGGATAGCAAGGGCCTATGGCGGTCTTCGTCGCGCTCGGCGCGTTCCTCATGACGCTGGCCGGCGGCTGGACGGCACAACGCGTGACCGACCGCCGCCACCTGGTGCTGGGCCTGGCCGGCGGCCTGATGCTGGGCGTCGTCGGCCTGGATCTGCTGCCGGAGGCCCTGGAGGCGGCGGGCACGGAGGTCTTCGGCGTCCCGGCCGCGCTGCTGCTCTTCGTGGCCGGCTTCCTGCTGGCCCATCTGGTGGAACGTCTGCTGGCGGTGCGCCAGGCCGCGCACGGCGCCGAGGAGCACGACGGCCGGGCCCCCGAGGTCGGCCTGACGGCGGCCGCGGCGATGGTCGGCCACAGCGCCATGGACGGCGTGGCGATCGGCGCGGCCTTCCAGGTGGGCGGCGGCATGGGAACCGCCGTGGCCCTCGCGGTCGTCGCCCACGACTTCGCGGACGGCTTCAACACCTACACGATCACGAGCCTGTACGGGAACGCCCGCCGCAAGGCCCTGTTCATGCTGTTCGCGGACGCGGCCGCACCGGTGGTGGGCGCGGCCTCGACGTCCTTCGTCACCATCCCCGAGCAGGTGCTCGGCAGCTATCTGGGCTTCTTCGGCGGTGCGCTGCTGTACCTGGCGGCCGCCGAGATCCTGCCCGAGGCGCACCACGAACACCCCGCCCGCTCGACCGTGCTGTGCACGATCGCGGGCGCGGCCTTCATCTGGCTGGTGGTGGGCCTGGCCTCGTGACCGGGCGGCGGACGGACTCACAGCTTGCCGCCCCGGCCGCCCTCGCGCCGCGCGGGCGCGATGAGCGTGGAGAGGTAGGGCAGCGGCTCGCCGTCCAGCTCCCCGGCGGGCCGGATGGACTCCTCCGCGAGACCGAGCGCCGACCCCCATACGGCGTCCCCGAGCCGCCCGGTCTCCCGCAGCGCCTCGGCGACCTCGGCGGCCTGCCGTCCGAACTTGTAGGCCACGACGGTCCCCGGCCCGGCCAGCGCGTCCTTCAGCACGGACGAACCCGCGGTCACCGGCACCAGCGTCAACGGCTCGGTGCCCTCGGTCAGCACGGCACCCGAGCGCGCCGCGAGATCCTGCATGGCGGTGATCCCCGGAACGGTCTCGATCACCACGCCCGGCACCGACTCCACGATGGTCTGCGCGAGGTAGGTGAAGGTGGAGTACACGTTGGGATCGCCGATGGTCGCGAAGGCGACGGTGCCGTGCTGCCGCAGCAACGCGGCGACCCGCTCCCCGGCGGCGTCCCAGGCGGCCTCCCGCCGTGCCCGGTCGGTCCGCTCGTTGAGCGCGAAGACGACCCGGACGATCCTGTCCGCGGGCACGTAGTGCAGCACGGTGGCCTCGGCCCGCCCGCGCTCCCCGCTGTCCATCACGGGCACGACGACGACTTCGGCGGCCCGCAGCGCGTTGACGCCCTTGACGGTCACCAGCTCCGGATCCCCGGGGCCCACCCCGACTCCGACCAGCTTGCTGCTCATGACGTCCGGCACCTCTCCACGAACCGACGGGCCACACCGGGCTCGGACGCCCAGTGCGTGTGCAGATAGCTCGCGTGCACACCGCGCTCCACAAAACCTTCGACCCGCCGAGGGGCCAGCACACCCCAGGCGGGAGCCGCCCCCGCGCCGGGCTCGACGACGGTCCGGTGGAACTCGTGGCCCCGCATCCGCGTCCCGGCCACGGCCAGCACGCTGTCGCTCACCGCCACGGCGTCCCGGTACCCGAGCGTGAGCCGCTCGCTCATCCGCGCGGTGGCGTCGAGCACCCCGCACATGGGCTGCCCGTCCAGCTCCCGGCACAGGTAGAGCAGCCCGGCGCACTCCGCGGCGACCGGGGCGCCGGACTCCGCGAGTGCGGCCACCTCCTTGCGCAGCGCCTCGTTCGAGGACAGCTCGGCGGCGTACACCTCGGGAAACCCGCCCCCGACGACCAGCCCACGGGTCCCCTCCGGCAGCCCTTCGTCCCGCAGCGGATCGAACACGACGACCTCGGCCCCGGCGGCGCCGAGCAACTCGGCATGCTCGGCGTAGGAGAAGGTGAACGCAGGCCCACCGGCAACGGCGACAATCAGCCCGTCCGGGGGCGCAGCCCCCGGGGTCGGGACGGGAAGGGGCAGCGGGGGCGAGGAGACAAGCGCCTCGGCCGCATCCCAGGCCGCACCCGACAGAACCCCCGCAGAACGCGCCAGCGCGACCAACGCCTCCAGATCGCACCCTTGGGAAACCTGCGCCCCCATGGCAGCGACGGAGTCGACCGCGGAAGCCCGCCGCTCGGCGACCGGCACCAGCCCCAGATGCCGGGACGGCGTCTCCACCTGAGCCACCCGCCGCAACACCCCCAGCACCGGCACCCCGGCCGACTCGAGCGCCTCCCGCAGCAACTCCTCGTGCCGGTCGGAGGCGACCTTGTTCAAGATCACGCCCCCGATCCGCACCTCGGGATCCCAGGAGGCGAACCCGTGCACGAGCGCGGCCACGGACCGCGACTGGGACGACGCGTCGACCACGAGAACGACCGGCGCCCGCAGCAGCTTCGCCACCTGGGCGGTGGACGCCAGCTCACCCTCCCCCGCGGCCCCGTCGAACATCCCCATGACCCCTTCGACCACGGCGATGTCGCATCCGCGCGCACCGTGCGCGAACAGCGGCCCCACCAGGTCGGGCCCGCACAGATACGCGTCGAGGTTGCGCCCCGTCCGCCCGGTCGCGAGCGAGTGGTAGCCGGGGTCGATGTAGTCCGGCCCGACCTTGTGCGGGGACACGGCGAGCCCCCGCGCGGTGAGCGCGGCCATCAGCCCGGTGGCGACGGTGGTCTTGCCGCTGCCCGAGGAGGGCGCGGCGACGACCAGCCGGGGCACGGAGGCCGAGGAGGAAGGGGAGGCAGGGGAATTCAGCACGGCTTCACCACTCGATACCCCGCTGCCCCTTCTGGCCCGCGTCCATCGGGTGCTTGACCTTGGACATGTCGGTGACGAGGTCGGCGACGTCGACGAGCTTCTCCGGCGCGTTCCGTCCGGTGATCACGACATGCTGGGTGCCGGGCCGGTCCCGCAGCACGGAGACGACCTCGTCCGTGTCGACCCATCCCCAGTGCATCGGATACGCGAACTCGTCGAGCACGTACAGCTTGTACGTCTCGGCGGCGAGATCCCGCTTGACCTGCTCCCAGCCCTCGCGGGCCTTCTCCTCGTTGTCCATCTGGGAGTCCCGCTGGACCCAGGACCACCCCTCGCCCATCTTGTGCCAGTCGACGGAGCCGCCCTCGCCGGACGCTCCCAGCACGCGCAGCGCGTTCTCCTCGCCGACCTTCCACTTCGCCGACTTGACGAACTGGAACACCCCGATGGGCCACCCCTGGTTCCAGGCCCGCAGCGCGAGCCCGAAGGCGGCGGTGGACTTGCCCTTGCCGATTCCCGTGTGCACGACGACCAGCGGCCGGTTGCGTCGCTGACGTGTGGTCAGCCCGTCGTCCGGCACCACACTCGGCTGTCCCTGAGGCATTACGCGGCCCTCCTCGAAGTCCCCTGTACGTCCCTGACCAGCCCGGCGATGGAGTCCGCCCGCAACTCGTCCAGCGTCACGGCGGTACCCTCCAGTTCGCCCGCGAGCTGCCCCGCGAGTCCCAGCCGGACGGGCCCCGACTCGCAGTCGACGACCACGGACGCGATCCCCTCGACGGCGAACAGGCGTGCCGCCCGCCCGGCGAGAGCGACCGGTTCGGGGCCGCCGGTGGCCCGTCCGTCCGTCACGACGACGACCAGCGCCCGCCGCGCCGGATCCCGCAGCCGTTCGATCCGCAGCACGTCGTGCGCCTTGAGCAGCCCGGCGGCGAGCGGTGTCCGCCCGCCGGTGGGCAGCGACTCCAGCCGCACGGCGGCGGCGTCCACCGACGAGGTGGGCGGCAGCGCGAGGTCCGCGGTCGTCCCGCGGAAGCTGACGAGCCCCACCTTGTCGCGCCGCTGGTAGGCGTCGAGCAGCAGCGACAGCACGGCACCCTTCACCGCGCTCATCCGCTGCCGGGCGGCCATCGACCCGGACGCGTCGACGACGAACAGCACGAGGTTCCCCTCACGCCCCTCCCGGGTCGCCTGCCGCAGATCGTCCCGGCGGACGACGAGGCCGCGCCCGGACCTTCCCCGCTCCCGCTGGTGCGGGGCGGCGGCCATCACCGTGGCGGCCAGGTGCAGCTTGGTCAGCGTTCCCCGGGGCCGGCGCGCACCCGTCGTCCGCCCGTGCTCGGTCCGCGCCCGCGAGCGCCGCCCGGCGGCACCCTCACCGATCCCGGGCACGCTCAGCACCTTCGTGCGGAACGGCTCGGTGGCCCGTACGGCGGACTGCTCCCCGGCACCGGAACCGGCGGGCCGTGGCTCCCCGCCCTCCCCGTTCTCCGTGCCCTCTGCGCTCTCTGCGCTCTCCGTGGTCCCGTCCGTCTCGGGCCGGGCGGCGGTGTCGTCGTCCCGCGGACCGTCACCGTCGGACCGCGGCGGCTGACCGCCGTCCCCGCCGCCCGGCCCGTCGGGGTCGGAGTCGGGGTCGGGATCCTCGTCGTCCGAGCCGCCGAACTCCTCCAGCGTCTCGTCCAGCTTGTCCTCGTCGAGCCCCGGCGCGTCGAAGGGGTTGCGGCGCCGGCGGTGCGGCAGCGCCAGCAGCGCCGCCTGCCGCACGTCCTCCGCGAGCACGTCCGTCCGCCCGGCCCAGGCGGCCAGCGCGGTGGCCGTCCGCGCCATCACGATGTCGGCCCGCATGCCGTCCACCTCGAAGGCGGCACAGGTCGCCGCGATCTGCCGCAGCGCCCCGTCGCCCAGCCGCACCGACGGCAGCAGCTTCCGCGCCGCCACGATCCGCCCGCGTACGGCGCTCTCCTCGTCCGCCCACCGCTCGGCGAAACCGTCCGGATCGTCGTCGTGGGCGAGCCTGCGCCGTACGACCTCCACCCGCTGGTCGGGATCGCGCGAGGCGGCCACCTCCACCGTCAGCCCGAACCGGTCGAGCAACTGCGGCCGCAGCTCGCCCTCCTCGGGGTTCATCGTCCCGACGAGCAGGAACCGCGCGGCGTGGCGCACGGAGACACCCTCGCGCTCCACGTACGAGGCGCCCATCGCGGCCGCGTCGAGCAGCAGGTCGACGAGGTGGTCGTGGAGGAGGTTGACCTCGTCGACGTACAGGATCCCGCGGTGCGCGTCGGCGAGGAGCCCCGGCTCGAAGGCCTTGACGCCCTCGGCGAGCGCCCGCTCGATGTCGAGGGCGCCGACCAGCCGGTCCTCGGAGGCGCCGACGGGCAGCTCGACCATCCGGGCCGGCCGGGTCTCGAAGGCCCCCGGCTCGTGCGGCCCGTCCGGGCAGGCGGGGTCGGGGGAGTCGGGGTCGCAGGAGAACCGGCAGCCGCAGACCACGTCCAGGCTGGGCATGAGCGCCGCGAGGGCGCGCACCGCCGTGGACTTGGCGGTGCCCTTCTCACCACGGACCAGCACCCCGCCCACCTTCGGCGAGACGGCGTTCAGCAGCAGCGCGAGCCGCAGGTCGTCCTGGCCGACGACGGCCGTGAACGGGAAAGGCGTAGTCATGTGCGGATCACTCCTTCGAGTGTTGGGCGCGAAGGCCGTGTGCCGAGAGCAGTGGGGTAGGCCAACCTGGTGCTTTGCTCCCCGCAGACGCGGGGGTGATCCGAAGTCGAACCCGTGGGCTCTGCGCGGGATGACTTGGTCCCCGCCGACGCGGGGATTTCTCGGGAGTTCATTCGCCCCCCTCCAGATCGCCCTCAAGCTCGAGGTAGGTCGCCCGGAGCCGGTCCAGGGTCTCCTGGTCCGGCTCCGCCCAAAGGCCGCGGTCCGCCGCTTCCAGCAGGCGCTCGGTAATCCCCCTCAACGCCCACGGATTGGACTTCCGCATGAAGTCCCGGTTCTCCGCGTCGAAGACGTACTCGGCGCTGAGTTTCTCGTACATCCAGTCGTCGACGACTCCGGCGGTGGCGTCGTACCCGAAGAGGTAGTCGACGGTCGCCGCCATCTCGAAGGCGCCCTTGTAGCCGTGCCGGCGCATGGCCGCCATCCAGCGCGGGTTGACCACCCGGGCCCGGAAGACCCGGTGCGTCTCCTCGCCCAGCGTGCGCGTCTTCACCTGGTCCGGCGTCGCCGAATCACCCACGTACGCCTCGGGGTTGGCGCCCGTCAGGTGCCGCACCATCGCGACCATGCCGCCGTGGTACTGGAAGTAGTCGTCGGCGTCGACGAGGTCGTGCTCGCGCGTGTCCACGTTCTTGGCCGCGACGGCGATCCGCTTGAACGCCGTCTCCATGTCCCCGCGCGCCGCCCGCCCGTCGAGCCCGCGCCCGTAGGCGTAGCCGCCCCAGACGGCGTACACCTCGGCGAGGTCCGCGTCCGAACGCCAGTTGCGGGCGTCGATCAGAGGCAGCAGCCCCGCTCCGTAGGCCCCCGGCTTGGAGCCGAAGATACGGGCCGTCGCGCGTCGCCGGTCGCCGTGCGACGCGGCGTCCTCGTCCACGTGGGCGCGCACGAAGTTGGACTCGGCGGGCTCGGCCAGCTCGGCCACCGCCCGCACCGCGTCGTCGATCAGCCCCACCACGTGCGGGAACGCGTCCCGGAAGAACCCGGAGATACGGACGGTCACGTCGATGCGGGGCCGGCCCAGCTCGTCCAGGGGCACGATCTCGAAGCCCGTCACCCGGCGCGAGGCGTCGTCCCACACCGGACGGCAGCCGAGCAGCGCCAGGATCTCGGCGATGTCGTCGCCCTGGGTGCGCATCGCGGACGTGCCCCACACCGTGAGGCCGACGGACTTCGGGTAGTCGCCCGTGTCCTGGAGGTACCGCTGCACGAGGGAGTCCGCGAGGGCCTGCCCGACCTCCCAGCTCAGCCGGGAGGGAATGGCCTTGGGGTCGACCGAGTAGAAGTTGCGCCCGGTCGGCAGGACGTTGACCAGGCCGCGCGTCGGAGAGCCCGACGGACCGGCCGGGACGTAACCGCCGGCCAGCGCCTTGAGGATGTGCCCGATCTCGTCGGTGGTTCTCGCGAGCCGCGGTACGACCTCCGTGCACGCGAACTCCAGCACCGCGACGGCGTCCGGGAGTTCGGTGCCCAGGACCTCACGCACGAGGGCCCGGCTCCCGGCGGCCGCCCAGCCGCGCTCCTCCGCGCCCTCCGCGATCCGGCGGCACAGCTGCTCCAGCAGGTCGATGGCGTCGGCGGCGGTACGGGCGGGGCCGTCGACGAGGTCCGACAGCTCGACCGGCACCTTCACCGGCGCACCCGGCTCGGCGAGCAGCTCCTTCTCGACCAGCCCGAAACGGTCGGCCAGCGCGGCCCGCAGCCCCGGCAGCGCGTTCGCCTGCCCGCCCCACACCTGGGAGGCGCGCAGCACGGCCAGCACGAGGTTCACCCGCGCCTCGCCGACCGGACCGCCGCCGAGGATGTGCAGCCCGTCCCTGATCTGCACGTCCTTGATCTCGCACAGATAGCCGTCGATGTGCATGACGAACGAGTCGAAGTCGTCGTCGCCCGGCTGCTCGTCGACGTGCAGGTCGTTGTGCAGCTCCGCCGCCTTGACCAGCGTCCAGATCTGCGCGCGCACGGCCGGCGCCTTCGTCGGATCCAGGTCGGAGACGAGCGCGTACTCGTCGAGGAGCTGTTCCAGCTTGGCCAGGTCGCCGTAGGTGTCGGCGCGCGCCATCGGCGGCACCAGGTGGTCGACGACGGTGGCGTGCCCGCGCCGCTTGGCCTGGGTGCCCTCACCGGGGTCGTTGACGATGAACGGGTAGACGAGCGGCAGATCCCCGAGGACCGCGTCCGGGGCACAGCCCCCGCTCAGCCCGAGCCCCTTGCCCGGCAGCCACTCCATCGTGCCGTGCTTGCCCATGTGCACGATCGCGTCGGCGCCGAAACTGTTCTCCAGCCACCGGTAGGCCGCCATGTAGTGGTGCGACGGCGGCATGTCGGGGTCGTGGTAGATCGCGATCGGGTTCTCGCCGAAGCCGCGCGGCGGCTGGATCATCACGACGACGTTCCCGAACTGGAGGGAGGCCAGCACGATGTCGTCCCCGTCGACGTACAGCGAGCCCGGCGGCTCGCCCCACGCCTCGAGCATGCCGTCGCGCAGACCGGGGTCGAGCTTGTCGAACCACGCCCGGTAGTCGGCCAGCGGCACCCGCGCGGGCGCCGCGGCCAGCTGCTCCTCGGTGAGCCATTCGACGTCGTGGCCACCGGCGTTGATGAGCCGGTGGATCAGCTCGTCGCCGTTGTCCGGATGCCCCTGGACGCCGTACCCGGCGTCCCGCAGCGCGTCGAGCACCCGGATGGCCGAGGCGGGGGTGTCGAGGCCGACCGCGTTGCCGACCCGCGAGTGCTTGGTCGGGTAGGCGGTGAAGACGAGCGCGAGCTTCTTCTCGCTGTTCGGCTTGTGCCGCAACCGGGCGTGCCGTACGGCGATCCCGGCGACGCGTCCGGCCCGCTCGGGATCGGCGATGTACACCGGCACGTCGTCCGGGCCCTGCTCCTTGAAGGAGAAGGGGACGGTGATGATCCGCCCGTCGAACTCCGGGATGGCGACCTGCATCGCCGCGTCCATGGGGGAGAGGGCGGCGTCGGACGCCTCCCACACGCTCTTCGACGAGGTGAGGCAGAGCCCCTGCAGCACGGGGACGTCGAGCTCGGCGAGCGCGCCGATGTCCCAGGCCTCCTCGTCCCCGCCCGCCGAGGCCTGCGAGGCGTGCGTGCCGCCGGCGGCGAGGACGGTGGCGACGAGGGTGTCGGTGCGCCCGAGGATCTCGTACAGCCCCGGGTCCGCCCCGCGCAGCGAACCGCAGTACACGGGCAGGGCGTTGGCGCCCCGCGCCTCGACGGCGTCGCACAGCGTGTCCACGAAGGCGGTGTTGCCGCTCAGCTCGTGCGCCCGGTAGAAGAGCACCCCGATGGTCGGCCGCCCCTCGACGAAGGCACGCTCGCCGTGGACGCCGTACTCGGGCATCTTCTGCGGCTCGACGAACCCCTCACCGGTCAGCAGCACGGTGTCGGAGAGGAACCGGGCCAGCTCGGTCAGGTTGTCCGGGCCGCCCTCGACGAGATAGCGCAGCGCCTCCGCCACCACACCGGCCGGCACCGACGACTCGGCCATCAACTCCGCGTCGGGCACGGCCTCGCCGCCCAGCAGCACGGTCGGCACACCGGACGCCCTGAGCGCGGCGAGCCCGTCCTCCCAGGCACGCTTCCCGCCGAGCAGCCGGACGACCGCGATGTCGGCGCCGTCGAGGAGCGCGGGGAGTTCCCCGGCGACGTCCACCCGGGTCGGGTTGCCGATCCGGTACGAGGCACCGGAGGCGGCCCGGGCCGCCAGCAGATCGGTGTCGGCGGTCGACAACAACAACACTGTGCTCATGCGGGCGCTCCCGGTGGAATGAAAGGCAGTCCTTGCGGCGCGCCCGACTCGATGAGCCGCCAGAGCGCGTCGGTGTCCGCGTGCTGTTCGATCAGGTCGCCGAGCCGGTCGAGCTGCTCCTCGCGCAGCCCGGCGAACGAGGTGTCGGCGGCGGGCACGAAACGACGGCCCGCGGCGGCCGCCACCTCGCGCAGGAAGGCCCGCCGGAATCCGTCGGACTCCAGTGAGCCGTGCCAGTGCGTGCCCCAGGTCTGGCCGACCCGGCAGCCGTCGAGGCCGTTCCCCTCGTCATCGGAGAAGAACGGCTCCCCGCCGGTGACGTCGGCGACCCCGTGATGGATCTCGTACCCCTCGACCCGCTCGCCGAGGGCTCTTCCGGCCGGCCGGGTGAGGGTCTTCTCGCGGGCGAACCGCACCCGGACGGGAAGGACTCCGAGCCCCTCCACCCGCCCGAGCCGGCTCTCCACCTCGTCCTCGATGTGTTCGCCGAGGATCTGGAAACCGCCGCAGACACCGAGGACGGGCCGCTGCTCGGCGACCCGGCGGAGGACGGCCTGCGCGAGCCCCCGCTCCCGCAGCCACTCCAGGGCGCGCACGGTCCCCCGGGTCCCCGGAATCACCACCAGGTCGGCGTCGGCCAGCTCCTCGGGCCGGTCCACGAACCGCACGACGACGCCGGGTTCGGCGGCCAGCGCGTCCACGTCCGTGAAGTTGGACATGAGGGGGACGGCGCACACGGCGACCCGCAGCACGTCCTCGCCGACGGGCGGGGCGGTGTTCGACTCCCGCACGGTTCCCCGCAGCGAGACCCTCAGCCCGTCCTCCTCGTCGATCCCGAGCCCGTGCCGGAACGGCAGCACGCCGTACGTCCGCCGCCCGGTGAGCCCGTGCAGCATGTCCAGGCCCGGCTCCAGCAGGGAGACGTCCCCCCGGAACTTGTTGACCAGGAACCCGGCGACCAGCTCCTGGTCCTTCGGCGAGAGCAGGGCGACGGTGCCGAAGAAGGAGGCGAAGACACCGCCGCGGTCGATGTCGCCGACGACGAGCACGGGCAGCCGCGCGCCCCGCGCGATCCCCATGTTCACGATGTCGGTCCGCCGCAGATTGATCTCGGCCGGACTGCCCGCCCCCTCACAGATCACCGCGTCATACGTGCCCCGCAACTCGGCGAGGCAGTCGAGAACGGTTCCGAGGAGTTTCTGCTGCCGTCCCCCGTGATAGCCACGGGCACTCATCTCGCCCACCGGCTTGCCGAGCAGCACGACCTGGCTGCTCTGTTCACCGCCCGGCTTGAGCAGCACGGGGTTCATCAGCGCGGTCGGCTCCACCCGGCAGGCCTGGGCCTGCATGGCCTGGGCCCGCCCGATCTCGGCGCCCTCCGTCGTCACGAACGAGTTGAGGGACATGTTCTGTGCCTTGAAGGGCGCGACCTTCACCCCCTGCCGCACCAGCCACCGGCAGATCCCGGCCGTGACGACGCTCTTGCCGGCGTCGGAGGTGGTGCCGGCGACGAGGAGTCCCCCGCTCATGAAGTACGCCCCTTCGGCCGGTTGCTCCGGTTGCTCTGGTTCCTCGCGACGAAGCTCGTGGCGACGGCGCGCGCGGCGACGGTCACGCCGAGCGCGAGCAGACCGACGCGGCGGGAGAGCCACGCGGCACGTTCGATGTCCCGGGCGACGACGGGCCGCCCGGCCGCGCCGTTCAGCACGGGCCGGTGCTCGACCCGCCCGGCGTACGACAGGGTGCCGCCCAGCCGCACCCCGAGGGCGCCCGCGAACGAGGCCTCCACCGGACCGGCGTTGGGGCTCGGATGCTTGCGGGCGTCGGCCCGCCAGGCCCGCAGGGCGCCCCGGGGATCGTCCCCCGCGACGGCGGCGAGCGCGGCGGTCAGCCGGGCTCCCGGCCAGCCGGCGACGTCGTCGAGGCGCGCGGCGGCCCAGCCGTACCGCAGATACCTCGGCGACCGGTGACCGACCATGGCGTCCAGGGTGTTGACGGCCCGGAACCCGACCAGGCCCGGCACCCCGCCCACGGCACCCCACACCAGTGCCCCCACGACGGCGTCGGAGGTGTTCTCGGCGACGGACTCCACGACGGCCCGGGCGATCCCGTCGGCGTCCAGCGCGTGCGGATCCCGCCCGCACAGATGCGGCAGCCGCTCCCGGGCGGCCTCGATGTCCCCCGCTTCGAGCGCCCGCCCGATGACCCGGGCCTCCCGGACCAGGGAACTGCCCCCGATCACGGCCCAGGTGGCGGCGGAGACCAGAGCGACGGAAGCGGCGGGGGAACGGCGTACGGCCTGTTCGGCGACGGCTCCCAGGGCCACGACCCCGCCCGCGCACACGACGGCGTGGAGGGCGCCCTGTCCCCGGTGGTCCCGCCACAGCAGTCGCTCGACGGCACCGGCGGCCCGCCCGAACGCGGCGACCGGATGCCCTCGGCGCGGATCGCCGAGCAGCAGGTCGCCCAGAAGGCCGGTGGCGGCGCCGTACGCGTAGAGGCGATCGGCACGCATCGGCTCAGCCGGCCGTGGGGTCGGGGAGCGACCTGGTGGTGTACCTCAACGGCCGAGCGAGCATGGCGATATGTCCTCACTCAGGGTGTCCACGCCCTGGTTCGACGAGACCGGCGGCGAGAGTTCCTGGCTCCCGGGGGTTTCTACCCCGGTGACAGTGGCGGGACCGCGCCGGATTCACACCGGCTTCCTCTTCTGCCGCCGTACATGGCTCGGGCAGTCCACCACGGCCCGCAAGACCCGTCAACTTGCTGTTGACCTGCGAGGCTGGAGTGTGCAGAACCCCACACAGGACCGGTCGGCGTGGCCACGAACGCCGAGGGGTGCGGGACGGTGATCCGTCCCGCACCCCTCGGGTGTTCGGATGGTGCGTCAGGCGACGATCAGTGAGATCCCGTACGCCACCGCCGCCGCGCAGGCCGCGAAGCAGGCGTACGCGCCGGTCACCGCGAGGGTGGCCGAGTCGCCCTGCGCCGTGGCGCGTTCCTGCCGCGACAGGCCCATGATCCCGAGGGTGAACAGGGCGACGAGGCCTACGGTGATCACGAGGCTGACACCGAAGACGGAGCCCAGGGCTGCCCAGTCGATCTTCATGCTGCTTCTCTTCCTTCGTACCGGGTGCGCGGGCTCAGACGGCCGCGGCCGGGGGAGCGGCGGGGGTCGCGGGCTCTGTGGCCGGGGCGGGGATCGTGGCCGTCAGGTCCGTCGTGCGGCCGGCCGTGAGGTCCTCGGCCAGGGTGCCCGTGGGCGGCGGGGTGACGGCGGCGATCGCCGTCGTGACGACGCCCGCGGGCTCCTCGGGCTCGTTGACGTTCGAGGCGTCGACGACCTCGCGCCGGGAGACCTTCCAGATGGCCGCGCTGGAGGCGATCAGGAAGACCGCCACGAGGGCCGTGCCCCAGTCGCCCAGACCGGTGACGGCCTCGGCGAGCGCGCCCACCAGGGCCGCGGCCGGGAGCGTCAGGCCCCATGCGACGAACATCCGGGTCGCCGTCGACCAGCGGACCACCCCGCCCTTGCGGCCCAGTCCGGCGCCCATCACGGCACCGGAGACCGAGTGGGTGGTGGAGAGGGAGAAGCCGAGGTGCGAGGAGGCCAGGATGACCGTGGCCGCGCTGGTCTGGGCGGCGAAGCCCTGCTGCGGCTGGAGGTCGGTCAGGCCCTTGCCCATGGTGCGGATGATCCGCCAGCCGCCGAGGTAGGTGCCGAGCGCGATGGCCAGGCCGGCGGAGAGGATGACCCAGGTGGGCGGGTCGGAGTCGGGGGCCACGGCACCGCCGGCCACCAGGGCCAGGGTGATGATGCCCATCGTCTTCTGCGCGTCGTTGGTGCCGTGGGCGAGGGAGACCAGGCCGGCCGAGGCGATCTGGCCCGCGCGGTAGCCCTTGGCCGCGGCCTTGCCGTCGGCCTTCTTGCCGAGGGTGTAGGAGAGGCGGGTCGCGAGCATCGCGGCGACGCCCGCGACGATCGGGGCCGCGATCGCCGGGATCAGCACCTTGGTGACCAGGGCGTCACCGTGCACCGCGCCCATGCCGGCCGAGGCGATGGTGGCGCCGATCAGACCGCCCATCAGGGCGTGCGAGGAACTGGACGGCAGGCCTACCAGCCAGGTCAGCAGGTTCCAGAGGATCGCGCCGACCAGGGCGGCGAAGATGACCTCGGGACGGATGCCGGTCTCGTCGACGAGACCCTTGGAGATCGTGTTGGCGACCTCCACCGAGAGGAAAGCTCCCACAAGGTTGAGCGCGGCGGACATGGCCACCGCAACCTTGGGCTTGAGTGCACCGGTCGAGATGGTGGTGGCCATCGCGTTGGCGGTGTCGTGGAAACCGTTCGTGAAATCGAACGCGAGTGCGGTGACGACCACAATCGCGAGGATCAGCGAGAAGTTTTCCATTTACCCAGGCAATCGTTCGAAGTCATTGGCGCGTTGACCGTAAGCAATCTGGGTGAACGGAAGGTGAACTGAGCAGGGCTTCCGGGTGTCTGTGCAAGGGGGTCGGAGCGGCGGCCCGGCGCCGCGCGGGGGCAGGCCCCAAGCGCCGTACGGTCACCCGTCCTTGGCGAGCCCGCGCAGCTGCGTCTCGGAGCCGTTGAAGAGATTCTGGTCACCCGGCAGGCTGCCGCTGTCGGCGTACTGCCAGAAGGTCCACGTCGGCCATCCGGCGGGCAGCGTTCCGGCGTCCGACGCCCGGTGACGGGCTATCCACAGGGGGTGATCCGCGGCGAAGGCGCCGCTGCCGCCCGTGCAGAGATTCCACCAGTGGGTCGTCGTGTAGATCACCGGGCGACGGCCGGTGAGCCGGTGCACCTCGTCGCTGAAGGCCCTGATCCAGGCGACCATCGCGGCCTCGGTCAGGCCGTAGCACCGGCGCCCCCGGTCGTAGGGGTTGTACTCGACGTCGAGGGCGGGCGGCAGGGTCCGGCCGTCGGCGCTCCAGCCGCCGCCGTTGTGTACGAAATGGGCGGCCTGCTCCGTGCCCGAGCCCTTGTCCGGCAGGGCGAAGTGGTAGGCGCCGCGCAACAGCCCGGCGGCGCCGGCCCCGGCGTACTGCGCCTCGAAGTAGGGATTGCGGTAGGCGGTGGACTCGGTCGCCTTGACGTAGACGAATCTCGCCCCCGCGGCCTTCGCCCCGGCCCAGTCGACGGCCTTCTGGTGGGACGAGACGTCGTGCCCCTTCGGCGGCTCGGCCGCGTGGACGGGCGTCTGCGCGAGCACGGTGCCCGCCGCGGCGAGCGCCGCGGCGCAGGCCGCCCGGACGCGGCCGCGGCGACGCGGTGACGGAGTGTGGGCGCGGGCCATGATTCCCCCCGGAACGACGGCGTGCGGACGAGCCGTCCAGAGGCTAGGGGAAGCTCCGCGGGCATCGGTGGACGACGGTCGATATCCAGTCGATATCCGGCCGATCACCTCAAGGAGGTGATGTATACCGATATGCGATCTTTCGGAGGGGCGGATTCCGGCCTACCGTGTCCGCGCCCGGCGGCGGCCTCCGACGGCTCCTGGCAGGATCGCGGCATGGCTGAGCAGCGACGCGAGCAGGGGGACGCCCGGGACCACCGGGACGGCGTGCAGGACGGGGCGGAGGGGCGGGGGAGACACGCCGTCCTCGAGGAGGCGCGGGCTTGGGAGGCGCTCGTCACGGCGGCCCGCCGCACCGTGACCGACGGGCTGGTCGTCGGCACTTCCGGCAACGTCTCCGTACGCGTCGGCGACACCGTGCTGGTCACGCCGTCGGGCGTGCCCTACGAGCGGCTCACCCCCGACGACGTCACGGGCGTCGACCTCGCCGGCCGGCAGGTGCTCGGCACCCTGCGCCCGACGAGCGAGCTGCCCATGCACCTCGCCGTCTACCGCACCACGGACGCCGGGGCGGTCGTCCACACCCACGCCGTGCACGCGACCGCCGTCTCGACCCTCGTCACCGAGCTGCCCCGCGTCCACTACATGGCGGGCGCGCTCGGCGGACCCGTCCGGGTCGCCGCCTATGCGACCTACGGCACCGAGGAGTTGGCCGAGAACATGCTCCGCGCCCTCGTCGACCGCAGCGGCTGTCTCCTCCAGAACCACGGCACCCTCACCCACGGCGCCACCCTCGACCAGGCCTACGACCGCACGGCCCAGCTGGAGTGGATGTGCCGCCTGTGGCTGACGGCCTCCTCCGTTCCCGGCCTGAAACCGGCGCTCCTGACGGAGGGGCAGGTCGCGGAGGCGGGCGAGCGACTGCGCGGGTACGGGCAGCGGGAGTGACCGGCCGTCCCCCGACCGGCTCCACCACTGGCCGGGAGTGAGGCGGGCCAGGACACTGGACGGGTGCGCACTGTCACAGCGACGGCCGCCGCCGTCACCGCAGCCCTGGCCGCCGGCGCCGCCACCGTCGCCGCCGGCCGGCTGGCCAGCGACGCCGCTCTCAAGGCGCCGCCCGGCCGGCCCCTGCCCACCGAACCCCGGCTCACCGTGCACGGCACGGCCGCCGGCCGGATCACCCTCACCCGTGATCTCGCCGCGCTGCGCCCCGGCACCTACGGCCTCGCGGGCAACGGCTCCCACGCGGTCGTGGGTCCCGTCCTGCCGACCGCCCCGCACTCCGCCGACACCGTCGTACGCCGGCTGGAGCGGGTCACCCACGGCAGTCTGAGCTCCGGCGACGCGGTCTGGCTCACCCCCAACCTCCATGTGGGCAACCCGAGCAGTGCCCTCGGCCTCGACCACGCCGACATCGACGTCCCCGGCGAGCTGGGCAACCTGCCCGCCTGGTTCGTGCCCGGCCCGCGCCGCACCTGGGTGATCGCCGTGCACGGCCTGGGCACCACCCGGGAACACGCCCTGAACCTCATGGGCTTCCTGCACCGCCGCCGCTTCCCCGTCCTCGCCCTCGCCCATCGCGGCGACCTCGGCGCGCCCCGCTCCCCGGACGGCCTGAACCACCTCGGCGAGACCGAGTGGCGCGACCTGGACGCGGCGATGCGGTACGCCGTGCGCTACGGCGCCGAACGCGTCGTCCTCTTCGGCTGGTCCACCGGCGCGACCATGGCCCTGCGGGCCGCCGCCGACTCGGGGCTGCGCGACCTCGTCTCCGGGCTGGTGCTGGACTCCCCGGTCCTCGACTGGCGGACGACGGTGCGTGCCCTCGCCGCCGCCCGGCACACCCCGGGCGCCCTGCTGCCGCTCGCCGTCCGTGCCGCCGAGGGCCGCACCGGGCTGCACACCGGCCCCGGCGGCCACGGGGACACGGTCGCCGACCCGGAACGGCTGAGGGTCCCGACCCTCGTCCTGCACGGCCCCGACGACACCGTCGCCCCCTGGGGCGCCTCCCGCCGCCTCGCCGCCCTCCGCCCCGAGCTGGTCACCCTGCACACCGTCCCGCACGCCCCCCACGGCGCCATGTGGAACCCCGACCCCGCGGCCTACGAGGAAGCCCTGCGCCGCTTCCTGACCCCGCTGATGTGACCCGCTGACCCGACCCGTTGATCCGGCCCACCGGCGTGACCCGCCGACGGACCCGCCGACGGACCCGCCGACGGACCCGCCGACCGGGCCCGAGCGGTGCGCCCCGACCGGGCGGCCGGACCGGTGCCGCTGGTTCCGTTTAAGCCCGTACCACTGGCCTGAAGGCGCCTCTCCGCCCGTCACGGAACCCCGTGCCTTGGCCAGTCCCGTAGCCCGCCGTGACATTCCGTTTGGGTTTTCGGACCGTCAACCGGAAGACTGCACCCGTGACGTCCCGTATCCCGCGCGACTCCAGGCTTCGACTCGTCCGCCCGCGACCCCTGGCCGCCGCCCCCTCAGCTGTGAACGAGCGGCGCCCGCGCCGCCCCGCACCCCGCCCGCCGGAGGGCACCCCGGCCCCCGCGGAGCTGGCCAGAATGGCGCGCTCCGGACTGGCCGCCGCGGCCCGTGTCGCCCGCTGGGCCGACAACGCCCTCGGCCCCGGCCGAGACGCCGCCACGACCGACGGCAAGGCCACCCTCTCCGACGCGACCGCCGAACGGGCCGCCAGTGACCTGGGCCTGACCACGGACCGGATCCGCGCCGACTGGGACACCGCCCGCCTCGCCGGCCTCGTCGAGGTGCACGGCGGCAGCGCCCGCCCCGGCTGGCGGCTGCGCGCCTGGAACCGCGACGACAGCGCCGTCCTGCGCGGCTGGGTGGCCCTGTTCGACGCCTGGTCGCTGGCCTCCCCGGAACCCGGGGACCAGGAGCCCGCCGCCGTCGCCGAGGTCGTCTCGGCCATGCCCCAGGTGCTCTCCTTCCTCCAGCTCTCCGCCGGGCCCGTCCCCGTGGAGCAGCTCCTGGACCTGCTGCGCCAGCGGGTCACCGAACTGCGCACCGAGCGCTGCGAGGTGCCCTACGGCGCCGGCTCGGAACCCACGACCCCCGTCGCCCCCGTCCTCCTCTCCGCCGACGCCGACCCGGCGGAGCCCGCGCAGGACGCCGAACTCGCCCCGCTCCTGGACTGGGCCCTGCACGCCCTCGCCGCCGTGGGCGCCCTGACCTGCGGCGCAGGCCAGGCCACCCTCACCCCGCTGGGCAGCTGGGCGGTCTGGGTCAAGCTGGAGCAGATCTGCGTCGCCGCGCAGAGCCCCGCCGGAAACATCGAGCAGTCGGCCGAGGCGATGCTCCGCGGCTGCGCCCAGCTGCGCCCGAACGCGGCCCGCGCCGAGTACCGCGCCTGGCTCGCCGCCCGGACCGTCGGCAGTGCCGTCGCCGAGCTGCTGTTCGCCGCCCGTGGCGACGACGCCCTGCTGCGCGGCCTCGCCTTCGAGGCGCTGCGCGTCGTGGGCGCCCCCGCCGAGCCCGATGTCCGCGCGGTCGTCGACGAACCGGCCCTGCGGCCGTACGCGCTCCTGTGGCTCGCCGAGCACGACGGCGTCGACCCGGAGGACGCCCACGAGGTGCTCACCCGGCAGGAGGCCACCTGGCTGTGGGTCGACACCGCAGCGGCCGTCGCCGACCACGGCGAGGCGCCGATGCTCGTACGTCACCTGGAGTCCGCGCTCCAGCCGACCGTCCCCGCCCTGCTGACCGAGGTGCGCGCCGTCGGACATCCGCGCACCGTGCAGGTGCTGGTGGCGCTCGCCGCCGCGCACCCCGACCCGGCGCTGGCCAAGGCCGTCCGCCGGGCCGCCTTCCAGGTGCACACCGGGGGCAGCTGAACGAGTCCGGCACGGGCTCCGCGCGGGCGACCCCACAGGTT
The DNA here is from genome assembly GCF_040295245.1 of Streptomyces sp. NPDC002884. Lineage (NCBI taxonomy): Bacteria > Bacillati > Actinomycetota > Actinomycetes > Kitasatosporales > Streptomycetaceae > Streptomyces > Streptomyces sp. NPDC002884. Next base: position 158,653 of record NZ_JBEOVB010000015.1, read on the forward strand.
CCGGCGGGGCTCTCAGCCCTGTATCTCGGGCGCGTACGTGCCGAAGCTCCAGAGGTTGCCCTCGAGATCGCGGGCCATGTAGTCCCGGGAGCCGTAGTCCTGGTCCGTCGGGGGCATCAGGATCTCCGCGCCGTGCTCCACTGCCCGCCGGTGGTGTGCGTCGACGTCGTCCACCACGACGTACACCCCCGTCGGGCCCGCGTCCTTCATCGCCGTGTCGAAGACCCCGCCGCGCCCCTTCGAGCCGAGCATCACCGCGCCGTTGCCCTGCACCAGCTCGGCGTGCACGACCGAGCCGTCCTCGCCCTCGTAGACGGACAGCTCCGTGAACCCCAGGGCCTCCGTGAGCTGCCGGATCGCCGCCTTCGCGTCGGTGTACAGCACCGTCGGATAGATGCTGGGCCGCCCGCTGTTCGTGCCTGCCATGCCGATCACTCCCTTGTGATCAATGCCGGATTCGTCACCCGCTGCCCAGTCTGGCACCCGCCACCGACAACGCCCCCGCGAGGAGGATCCGGCGGGAGCGCGTGAAGATCGAACACCTGGACCCAGAAAAAATGCTTGCACGGTCCCGTTAGACTGGCCCTCATGGCCATTCTCCTCGCGCATTAGACGGCGGGAACGTCCTCGGCCGCCCATCCCGCCAACGACCCCCGCACTGGAGTCTGTCCGTGATCTCCGCCTCCGGCATCGAGCTGCGCGCCGGTGCCCGCATCCTCATCGAGAACGCCTCCTTCCGCGTGGCCAAGGGCGACCGCATCGGTCTGGTCGGGCGCAACGGCGCCGGCAAGACCACGCTGACCAAGGTCCTGGCCGGCGAGGGCATCCCGGCCGCCGGCCAGGTCACCCGCTCCGGCGAGGTCGGCTATCTCCCGCAGGACCCCCGCACCGGCGACCTCGACGTCCTCGCCCGCGACCGCATCCTCTCCGCCCGCGGCCTGGACATCCTGATCCGCAAGATGCGCGAGAACGAACAGCGGATCGCGAACGGCTCGGGCGCCACCCGTGACAAGGCGATGCGCCAGTACGAGCGCCAGGAGACGGAGTTCCTCACCAAGGGGGGCTACTCCGCCGAGGCCGAGGCGTCCACCATCGCCGCCGCGCTCAACCTGCCCGACCGGGTGCTCGGCCAGCCCCTGCACACGCTCTCCGGCGGCCAGCGGCGCCGGGTCGAACTGGCCCGCATCCTGTTCTCCGACGCGGACACGCTGCTCCTCGACGAGCCGACGAACCACCTCGACGCCGACTCGATCGTCTGGCTGCGCGACTACCTCAAGACCTACCGCGGCGGCTTCATCGTCATCAGCCACGATGTCGACCTGGTCGAGACGGTCGTCAACAAGGTGTTCTACCTGGACGCCAACCGCTCCCAGATCGACGTCTACAACATGGGCTGGCGGCTCTACCAGCAGCAGCGCGAGTCCGACGAGAAGCGCCGCAAGCGGGAGCGCCAGAACGCCGAGAAGAAGGCCGCCGCGCTGCATTCGCAGGCCGACAAGATGCGCGCCAAGGCCACCAAGACGGTCGCCGCGCAGAACATGGCCCGCCGCGCCGACAAGCTGCTCTCCGGCCTGGAGGCGGTCCGCCAGTCCGACAAGGTCGCCAAGCTCCGCTTCCCGGAGCCCGCGCCCTGCGGCAAGACGCCCCTGATGGCCGAGGGCCTGTCGAAGTCCTATGGCTCGCTGGAGATCTTCACCGACGTCGACCTGGCCATCGACAAGGGTTCCCGGGTTGTCATCCTCGGTCTGAACGGCGCGGGCAAGACGACCCTGCTGCGGCTGCTCGGCGGCGCGGAGCGGCCCGACACCGGCGAGGTCGTCGCGGGCCACGGCCTCAAGCTCGGCTACTACGCACAGGAGCACGAGACCCTCGACCCGGAGCGCTCGGTCCTGGAGAACATGCGTTCCGCCGCCCCCGACCTGGATCTGGTCGAGGTGCGCAAGACGCTCGGCTCGTTCCTGTTCTCCGGCGACGACGTCGACAAGCCCGCCGGCGTGCTCTCCGGCGGCGAGAAGACCCGGCTGGCCCTCGCCACCCTCGTGGTCTCCTCGGCCAACGTGCTGCTGCTCGACGAGCCCACCAACAACCTCGACCCGGCCAGCCGCCAGGAGATCCTCGGCGCGCTGCGCACCTACAAGGGCGCGGTCGTCCTCGTCACCCACGACGAGGGTGCCGTGGAGGCGCTCCAGCCCGAGCGGATCATCCTGCTGCCCGACGGCGTCGAGGACCTCTGGGGTGCCGACTACGCGGATCTGGTCGCGCTCGCCTGATCGGGAACGGGCCCCACGGCGTGCTCCGGCAGGTGGTCCGACACATGATCCAAGACGTGATCCACGACGTGATCCACGATGTTGGATCATTCGTCTGGATCATTCGGCCCACCGGTGATCCATCATCTGTGTGAGATCTCCTCGTATCGAGGTGTGTCCTACATCGATTTTTCGGCCGATCCCTTTGTCGACAAGGGATCGGCCGTCGCGCGTCTCTGACCTGCCACTTCGCACAACAACCCGTTCGGCCCCACGAACACCACCGGGTGGAATCGTGCATTCCACTTGTGGGGACGCGCTCCTGTCGTCAAAACCCTGTCGCACGGACCTTGCCGAATGGGTGGCCATCGCGCGCCGGAGGGGTGATCATGAGGATGACCAGAGCGCACTTCCCATGAGGAGGCACGGGTGGCCGAGACTCTGAAGAAGGGCAGCCGGGTGACCGGCGCCGCGCGCGACAAGCTCGCGGCAGACCTGAAGAAGAAGTACGACTCCGGTGCGAGCATTCGGGCGTTGGCCGAGGAAACCGGTCGCTCGTATGGCTTCGTCCACCGGATGCTCAGCGAGTCGGGCGTCACGCTGCGTGGGCGTGGCGGGGCGACCCGAGGCAAGAAGGCCGCCTCGTCCTGACCCGGTGCGGCCCACCGCTTTCGATGGTGACGGTGGCCACCCGGTCGGTTGTCCGATCGGCCGGGTGGTTACTGTGCAGTCACTTAGCTGACCGCTAGCTGACCGCACTCATCGGAGGCGCCTCATGGCCACGCCTGACCAGGAACTCGTTCCCCTGCTCGACAAGGACGGCGTACGGCTCACCGTCGACGACGCGCTCGCCACGGTGACCCTGGCCAACCCGGCCAAGCGCAATGCGCAGAGCCCCGCCATGTGGCGGACGCTCGCCGAGGCCGGGCGGCTGGTGCCGGGCTCCGTCCGCGTGGTCGTGCTGCGTGGCGAGGGCAAGTCCTTCTCCGCGGGGCTCGACCGGCAGATGTTCACGCCCGAGGGGATCGAGGGCGAGCAGTCCTTCATCGATCTCGCACGCAGTGGCGACGCCGAACTCGACGCCGCCATCGCCGGGTTCCAGGAGGGCTTCACCTGGTGGCGGCGCAACGACCTCGTGTCCATCGCCGCCGTCCAGGGCCACGCCATCGGCGCGGGCTTCCAACTGGCTCTCGCCTGTGACCTGCGCGTCGTCGCCGACGACGTGCAGTTCGCCATGCGGGAGACCGGCCTCGGCCTCGTACCGGACCTGACGGGCACGCATCCCCTCGTCTCCCTGGTCGGCTACGGCCGCGCGGCCGAGATCTGCCTGACCGGCCGGTTCGTGCACGCCGAGGAGGCGGTGAGCTCCGGGCTCGCCAACATCGCGGTACCCGTGCAGGACCTCGACACCGCGACGCGTGAGCTGGCCGCGGCGATCCTGGCCGCGCCCCGGGAGGCCGTCATCGAGACCAAGGCGCTGCTGCGCGGCGCCGGGGACTGTACGTACGACGAGCAACGCGCCGCCGAGCGCGCCGCCCAGGGCCGCCGACTGCGGGACATGGCCGGCGTCGGCGAGTGACCCCCGGCTGACCGCGCCGACGGCTGACCGCCGTCCGCCGTCAGCCGACCGCCGTCACCAGTACGGCGACCGTCGGATGGTCCGGCAGCGCCTCCGACACCACGGCGCGCACCGCACGGGCCACGTCCAGGGCCCGGCGGTCCGCCCCCACCGTGATCTCCACGCGCGCGTGCCGTCGCGGCAGCGCCGCCGTCGCGTCCTGCCGCTCCTCGACGCGCACCGCCCGTCCCAGGACGCGGCTCGTACCCGTCACGCCGGGCACGGACAGCGCCGCCGTGGCCGCGAGCGCCTCGTCGCCGAGCAGGGCCGCCCCGCCCGGCACCGGCGCGCCGGAGGGTGCGGCGGACGGCTCGGGCTCCGGCCGTTCGGCGAGCATGTCGAGCTCGTCGAGCAGCGCCGTCACGGTCAGGTCCACCTCCGACACCACCAGGCCCAGCCGTTCCCCGGCGGCCGCCGCCAAGGCGCCCCGCAGCCGGGCCGCCGCCGTCGGCAGCGGCTCGGACGCCGACGTCGCGCACTCCGCCGTCATCCGCAACGGACCCGGCGCCAGCGCACTGGGCGGAGCCGGTACGACGGGCTCGGAGGCCCCGTCCGGATCCGCGGGACCGAGCCGGAGCGCCCCGAGCCGCACGCCCTCCACCTCCCGCACCGCCCGCCGCAGCACCGCCTCGGCCGCCGCCTCCGTGATCCACGCGCCGTCCCGCGGCCCGCCCAGCGGGAGCAGCCTGCCCAGGCCCAGCTGATGCCGTACCGCGCTCGTCCATCCGTCCGCCGTCATTGCTCCAGCCTGCCGCATCCCCGGGGCGCGGCCGGGCAACCGCGCTTACCGTGGTGGAAGGGACGAGGAACGAACCGGACGTAAGGACGTACGGCGATGACCGAGGCAGCAGCGGAGCAGCACCGGACGCAGATTCCCGACGGCGGCGCCGAGCCGCTGGGAACCCGCAAGACGACCAGGCGCGGCGGCGGGGATCCGGCGACCCGAGGGCGGACCACCATCGCCGACGGAGTCGTCGAGAAGATCGCGGGCCTCGCGGCACGGGACGTCCTGGGCGTCCACGCGATGGGCAGCGGGCTCAGCCGCACCTTCGGCGCCGTACGGGACCGGGTGCCCGGCGGCTCGAAGTCGGTGACCCGAGGGGTGAAGGCCGAGGTCGGCGAGGTACAGACCGCGCTCGACCTGGAGATCGTCGTCGACTACGGCGTGGCCATCGCCGATGTCGCACAGGCCGTACGGGAGAACGTGATCGCGGCCGTGGAGCGGATGACCGGACTGGAGGTCGTCGAGGTCAACATCGCGGTGAGCGACGTCAAGCTGCCCGACGAAGAGGACGAGGAGCCGGAGCCCCGGATCCAGTGACACGCAGTCGGCCGGGTGACCGGACCGCTGAGGGGAGAGCACCTTGAGCATGGCCGTGGTCGGCATGATCGCCGGCATGGCGCTGGGCTTCGCCGGATACTTCGGCGGGTTCGGGGCCTTCCTCCTGGTGGCGGCGCTGGGCGCCATCGGGTTCGTCGTCGGCCGGTTCCTGGAGGGGGACCTGGAACTCGGCGACTTCTTCCGCACCCGCGACGACCGGCGCCGGTGACCTCCATGGACGAGGGGGACGCCGGCGTCGGCGTCGGCGGGCGCCCGTCCGTCGTCGCCCCGGGTGCGCGCGGCGCGACCCGCATCGCCGACCGGGTCGTGGCGAAGATCGCCGCCCAGGCCGCGCGGGAGGCGGTCGGCCCCCTGCCGCCCGACGCCGCGGGACCGCACGCCACGGTGGTCGTCCACCATGAGGCCGCGCACGTCCGGGTCCATCTCGAACTCGACTACCCGACCGATATCGGCGGACGCTGTCACCGGGTGCGTCGACATGTCACCGAGCGGGTAGGCGCGTTGGTGGGAATGGACGTCCCGGAGGTCGCCGTCCAGGTGGAACGGCTGCACCTGACAGCGGCCCCCGGCGTGGCGCACGGGAGGGCGCGATGAGCGAGCCCGGAGGCTTGCAGGGCAGCACACTGCCCGTTCTGGAGAAACCCACGAAGGAAGACGGTGCCGCCGCGGCGGGCCCCGCGGACCACCGCTTCTGGTCGGCGCGCCGCCGGCCGGCCGCTGTCGTCGCGGCGCTGCTGCTGGTCGTCGCCGCCGCCTTCCTCTACGACGTGGCGGCCGTACGCGCCCACCGGTCCGCCATGGCCTGGCGGAGCGGACTCGCCCGGCAGCTCGCCGAGCGCCCCCTCGACGACATCTGGGTGCTGGTCGGCGCCGGGGTCGCGGCGGCCCTCGGCCTGTGGCTGATCCTCCTGGCCGTGACCCCGGGCCTCAGGGACCTCCTGCCGATGCGCCGCACCCACCCGGACGTACGGGCGGGCCTCCACCGGGACGCGGCCGCGCTGGTGCTGCGCGACCGGGCCATGGAGGTCGCCGGTGTGCAGTCGGCACGGGTGCGCACCGGCCGCCGCAAGGCCGACGTCCGCGCGCTCTCCCACTTCCGCGACCTCGACGACGTGCGCGCCGACCTGGACGCCGTGCTCACCGACGCGATCCGTGGCCTGGGACTCGTCCGGCCGCTCGCCCTGTCGGTCCATGTGCGGCGACCCGGGAAGAAGGGGTGAGGACGATGCTCGGTACCGTCAACCGTGTGCTCCTCGGAGTCGTCGGGCTGGTGCTGCTCGCCGTCGGCGGCGCGGTCCTGGCCGTGGGCCTGGGCGCCTCCGCGCCCTCCTGGTGGCTTCACGACGGCCCGCACGACACCCTTCTCACCACCGCCGAACGCACCCGCTGGCGCGGCGACGCCTGGTGGTGGCCGACGGTGATCGCGGTCCTCGCGCTCCTCGTCCTGCTGACCCTGTGGTGGCTGACGGCGGTCCTGCGCCGCCGCCGGCTCGGCGAGCTCCTCGTCGACACGGGCGACGGCGCGGGCGCGCTGCTGCGGGGGCGCGCCCTGGAGGGCGTACTCGCCGGCGAGGCGGAGCGGCTGGACGGCGTCGCCCACGCCCAGGTGGCGTTGAAGGGCCGGAGGGAGGCGCCCGAGGCACGGGTCCGCCTGGTGCTGGAGCCCCACGTGGACCCGGCGACGGCACTGGACCATCTGACGGCGCAGGCCCTGACCCACGCGCGGGATTCGGCGGCGCTCGCGGCACTGCCCGCCGAGGTGCGGATGAGAGGCGTCAAACACAAGGCCGAAAGGGTCAGTTGAGGCACCGGGGAGCGCGGGCGGGTGCCGGCCGACGGCTCCGGCTCCGCCCCCGGACCGCAACCGTGCCCGCACCCGCCCCCGGACCGTGACCGGTCCCGGCGCCCGTCAACCGCCCTTGACCGGTCCCTGCGCCCGCCGGTCGTCCGGGACCGGTCCCCGTGCGTGCTGCCCGGTTCTGACCGTCTCCCACGCCCGGCGCCCTGTTGTGGCGTGTCCCGTGCCCGCCACCTGGGCGTGACCGGACCCCGTGCCCGCCACCTGGGCGTGACCGGTCCGCGTGCCCCGTGCCCGGCCGTGGCCGGACCCCGTACCCGGCGCGTCGGCCGTGGCCGGTCTCCGCGCCCGGCGTGGGACGTGGTCAGAACCCGTGCCGCATTCCGCCGTCGACCGGCACCATGAGGCCCGTCAGATAGGAGGCCGCCGGCGACAGCAGGAACGCGGCCGTCCGGCCGAACTCCGCCGGAGCCCCGTACCGCCGCAACGGAATCCGGGACTCGTTCGCGGCCCGGGTGGCCTCGGGGTCCGCCGACAGCCCGTCCAGCTCCCGCACCCGGTCGGTGTCGATACGGGCCGGCAGCAGCCCCACGACCCGGATCCCGCGGGGCCCCAACTCGTCGGAGAGCGACTTCGCGAACCCGGCCAGACCCGGCCGCAGGCCGTTGGAGATGGTCAGCCCGGGAATCGGCTCGTGCACCGAGCCCGACAGCACGAAGCCGATGACCCCGCCCGCCTCCAGCTCGGCGGCGGCCGCCCGCGCCAGCCGGACCGCCCCGAGGAACACCGACTCGAACGCGGTCTGCCACTGCTCGTCCGTGTTGTCCGCGACGAACCCGGGCGGCGGACCGCCCACGCTCACCAGCACCCCGTCGAACCCGCCGAAGGCATCACGCGCCGTCGCGACGAGCCGCTCCGCCGCCCCGGGGTCGGCGTTGTCCACGGCGACCCCGACCGCGTTCGGTCCCAGCTCGGCCGCGGCGTCGGCGACGCGCTTCTCGTCCCGTCCGGTGAGCACCACCTTCGCGCCGTCCGCGACGAGCTCGCGCGCGGCGGCGTTGCCGAGGCCGCGGGTCGCCCCGGTGACCACGTACACCCGGTCCTTCAGTCCAAGATCCATGGCTCCTATCCTGCCTCCTCCGCGCCGAACAGGGCGAGGGCGGTGTTCACCAGGCCGATGTGGCTGAAGGCCTGCGGGAAGTTGCCGAGGTGCCGGCCGGTCCTCGGGTCGTACTCCTCCGCCAGCAGCCCCACGTCGTTGGCCAGGCCCACGAGCCGTTCGAACAGCTCCCGCGCCTCTTGTCTGCGGCCCGTCATGTGCAGCGCGTCCGCGAGCCAGAACGAGCAGGCCAGGAAGGTGCCCTCGTCGCCCGGCAGGCCGTCGACGGTCGCGCCGTCCGTGCTGTAGCGGCGCAGCAGACCGCCGTGCCCGAGCTCCGCGCGGACCGCGTCGACGGTCCCGACCACGCGCGGGTCGTCCGGCGGCAGGAAGCCGACGCGCGGGATGAGCAGCAGGGAGGCGTCCAGGTCGCGCGAGCCGTAGTACTGGGTGAACGTGCCCCGCTGCGGGTCGTAGCCCCGCTCGCACACCTCCTGGTGCACCTCGTCGCGCAGGGCCCGCCAGCCCGTCAGATCGCCGCTCAGGTCGGGGTACTCCTCCAGCGCGCGGACGGCCCGGTCGGCGGCCACCCACACCATCACCTTGGAGTGCACGAACTGGCGCCGGCCGCCGCGCACCTCCCACAGCCCCTCGTCCGGCTGCCGCCAGTTCTCGCAGAGCCACTTCATCAGCGCGCACTGCAGCGACCACATGTGCGGCCGGGGCGACATGCCGGCGGTCCGGGCCAGCGACAGCGAGTCCATGACCTCGCCGTAGACGTCCAGCTGGAGCTGGTCCACGGCGCCGTTGCCGATGCGCACCGGTTTGGAGTCCGCGTAGCCGGACAGCCAGGGCAGCTCGCACTCGGGCAGTCGGCGCTCGCCCGCCAGCCCGTACATGATCTGGAGGTCCGCCGGATCGCCCGCGACGGCGCGCAGCAGCCAGTTGCGCCAGGCCTCGGCCTCGTCCTCGTAGCCGGCCGCAAGGAGGGCGCCGAGGGTGAGGGTGGAGTCGCGCAGCCAGCAGTAGCGGTAGTCCCAGTTGCGCACCCCGCCCATCTCCTCGGGCAGGGAGGTGGTGAGCGCGGCGACGATACCGCCGGTGGGGACGTACGTGAGGGCCTTGAGGGTGATCAGGGAGCGGACCACGGCGTCCCGGTGGGGCCCGGAATAGCGGCAGCGGGCGGCCCACGCCTGCCAGTCGTCGACGCTGACCCGCAGCGCCTCCCACGGGTCGACGAGCGGCGGGCGCGACTCGTGCGAGGGGTGCCAGGTCATGACGAAGGCGACCGACTCGCCCTCGGCGACGGTGAACTCCGAGTAGGTGGTGAAGTCCTCGCCCCAGGTGTGTACCTCCGGCTCGCTGCGGAACCAGACGGCGTCGGGGCCGCCGATCGCCACCCGGTGGCCGTCGGCCCGGCGCATCCACGGGATGATCCAGCCGTAGTCGAAGCGCAGCCGCAGCGCGCTGCGGACGGTGACCCGGCCGCGCAGCCCCTCGACGATGCGTACGACGTCGGGGGCCTTGTCGCGTTGGGGCATCAGGTCGGTGACCCGGATCGCGCCCTCGTCGGTCTCCCATTCGGTGTCGAGGACGAGGGTGTCGGGCCGGTAGGCGCGCCGGGTGCAGGGACCCTGCACGCCCTGGGGGGCGATGCGCCAGTGGCCGTTCTCCTCCTCGCCGAGGAGGCGGGCGAAGCAGGCTCCGGAGTCGAAGCGGGGCAGGCAGAGCCAGTCGACGGAGCCGTCCATGCCGACCAGGGCGGCGGTCTGTTCGTCGCCGATGAGCGCGTAGTTCTCGATGCGGGGGTGCACGCAGTTCCGGGTTCCCGGCGGGCCCCGGGGGCAATCAGGGCTGCGGCCGGGCGGGTGACGGCGGGACCGCCGGGGCGCCCGCGCCCGGGGTGTCACGACGCCGGGCCACCGGGCTGTCGTCGCCGGCCTGCGGTCGTCCGGCGTTTCCGGCGACGAGGTGACAGCCGGGCGGTCGGGGGTGCCGTCGCCGGCCCTCGGTCGTCCGGCGCTTCCGGCCTTTCCGGCGTTTCCGGCGAGGGGGCAGCCGGACAGTCGGACAGTCGGGCGGCAGGGGTGTCGGGCGGCCGGACAGTCGGACAGTCGGGCGGTCAGCAGCCGGGCGGCCGGAGCGTGGTCGCCGGTCTTCGGCCGGCAGGCGGGTCAGGCGGGTCGGCGGTCGGGCGAGCGGGCGGCGGGCGGCGGGCGAGCAGGATGCTCGCGGCCTCGCGCACGGCCCGGTCCGTGGCAGCCGCTGCCGCCGGTTCCGCGGCCGTCAGACCGTCGCCGGCTCGGCCTGTTCCGTCTCCCGGACGGCGGCCTGAGCCCGGTCGCGGGTCTCGCGGCGGACCAGGATCACCCAGCCGACGGGGACGCCCACGGAGAACAGCCACCACTGGATGGCGTACGCGTAGTTCAGGGCCGCGTCCTCGCTGCCGGGCCGCCCGACCAGCTCCGGGCTGTCGCCCTTCGGCTCGGGCGCCGTCTGCGCGATGTAGCCGCCGAGCACCTGCGTGCCGAGCCGCCGGGCCTCCTGCTCGCTGTTGATCAGCATGATCTGCCGGTCCGGCAGTCCCTTGAGGTCCTTGATGCCGCTCGCCGCGGTCGTCTCGTCGGGCATCAGCCGCCCGGTGACGGTGACCCGGCCGGCCGGCGGCGCGGGGACCTCGGGGAACGAGGTCTGACTCGGGGCGTCCGCGGGGATCCAGCCCCGGTCGACCAGCAGCACCTTGCCGTCCGTCAGGACGAACGGGGTGAGGACGTGGAAGCCGACCGTCTCGTCGGCGTTGACCCGGCGCCTGACGACCACTTCGTGCTCGGTGTCGAACGAGCCGGTGGCGGTGACGCTGCGGTACCGCTCGCCGCGGGTGACGGCGTGCCCGGGGGTGGTCAGCCTCTCCACGGGCACCGCCTCGGCGGTCAGCGCGTCGGAGACCAGCTGGTTGCGCGCGGTGCGCTCGTCGTAGCGATGCATCTGCCAGAAGCCCAGCCTGATCATCGTGGGGATGAGGAGGAGGGAGACCAGCGTGAGGATCACCCACTGCCGGGACAACAGGAAGCGGTACACCCCACGACCGTACAACTCGGTCGTGGGGCGCATTCGGCCGGGTACCGGAAGGGGTTCTTCCGGTGTGGGCCCCGGCAGCGGCCGGGTGGGCTCACACCTTGTCGACGATGCCCGCCCTGCCCTCCGCGCGGGCGCAGTGCGCGCCGCAGTACCAGTGACCCTCCACCTCGACGCCCTGGCCGATGATCTGCACCCGGCAGTGCTCGCAGATGGGGGCCATGCGATGGATCGCACAGGAGAAGCAGTCGAAGACGTGGATCGCGCCCTGCGCGTGCACTTCGAAGGTCATTCCGTAGTCATTGCCGCAAACTTCGCATCTCGCCATGCGCCACAGGGTGAGCCGTCGCCCCCGCGCGGGCGAGCGGGCGGCGGGCGAGTCGCGCGGCAATCACCCGTACGCACGGGTCACTCGTCGGCGGGCTCCACATCCCGCAGGAGTTGCCCGAAGGCGGCCTCGTCGACGACGGGCGTCCCGAACTGCCGCGCCTTCACGACCTTCGAGGTGCCCGAGTCGGGGTCGTTGGTGACCAGCAGGCTGGTCAGCCGGGACAGGCTCGTGGCGACGTGCAGCCCCGCCTCGGCGGCCCGGTCCTCCAGCAACTCCCGCTCGATCGACGTGTCGCCCGAGAAGGCGACCCGCATGCCCTGCTTGAGGCTTTTGCCGTCTTCGTACCGGCCGGGGTTGGGATGGGGGCATGCGGGCCTTTTGCGGGACGGCCGCCAACTGCCGGGCCGATAGCTGCCGTAGCCACTGCCCGGACCGCTCGCCTGCCTGCCGATCCCGGGCGCGGGCCGGTCGGCCCACTCGGTCAGCGGCCTGCACTCGAGCAGCGGCAGCCGGACACCGCCCGCCGCGGCGGCCCGCAGACTCGGCCGGAACGCCTCGGCGAGCACGCGCGCGTCGTCCAGCGCGTGGTGCGCCCGCTGCTGCACCACGCCGAAGTGGGCCGCCAGCGACTCCAGCTTGTGGTTGGGCAGCGGCAGACCGAGCTCCTTGGAGAGCGCGATGGTGCACAGCCGCTGCCGCACCGGCGCCTCGCGCTCCGCGCGCGCGTACTCCCGCGCGATCATCTGCCAGTCGAAGACCGCGTTGTGCGCGACGAGCACCCGCCCGTCGAGCCGGGCGGCGAACTCCGCGGCCACCTCCTGGAAGAGGGGCGCACCCTCGAGCACGTCGCTCGTCAGACCGTGGATCCACACCGGGCCCGGGTCGCGCTCCGGGTTGACCAGCGTGTACCAGTGGTCCTCCACCTCGCCGCGCGCGTCCAGCCGGTAGACGGCGGCGGAGATGATCCGGTCGTCCCGGGCCAGGCCGGTGGTCTCCACGTCAACGACCGCGTACCCCGGGGGATACGCGGTCGGCCACTCCGTGGGGGAGGACGCTGTCGTCGTGTGGTCTTCGAGCATGGTCACTGAGGATACGGGCCCCCACCGACACCTCGCTTCACCCGCCCCGAAGTGGGGGCGTACGAAGCCCTTCGGGCCGTACGGGAGTTCGCGGGGCGCACGCGCGCGTGCCCACGGTTCTCGGCTGATACCCGGCCAATTCCGGCTCGCCGGGAGCTGGTTCACCGCGCCGGTCCCCTCCGGCCGGCCCGGGCGTCCCGGCCCGGCGTGCCCGCACCCGCACCCCACCCGCTCCCGCTCCCGCACCCGCTCCCGCTCCCGCTCCCGCGACGACGAGCGTCGGTGCGGGGCAGGCGCCTTTCGGGGTGCCATCCTCCGTGCTGTGACGGAACCCACCCACGCCGAGGCCCACGGAGGCTCGCTCGGATCCCGGCTGAACTGGCTGCGCGCCGCGGTCCTCGGCGCCAACGACGGCATCGTCTCCACCGCGGGCCTCGTCGTCGGCGTGGCCGGCGCCACGGACGACCGCTCGGCCCTGCTGACGGCCGGCCTCGCCGGTCTGCTCGCCGGGTCGATGTCCATGGCGGCGGGGGAGTACGTCTCCGTGTCGACCCAACGGGACTCCGAGAAGGCCGCCCTCGCGCTGGAGCGGCGGGAGCTGCGCGAGCAGCCGGAGGCCGAGCTGGCGGAGCTGACCGAGCTGCTGGTGGAGCGCGGACTGTCCGGGGAGGTGGCCCACGAGGCCGCCGTCCAGCTCACGGAACGGGACGCCCTGAAGGCCCACGCGCGCGTGGAGCTCGGCATCGACCCCGACGACCTCACCAACCCCTGGCACGCGGCCTGGGCCAGTTTCCTCGCCTTCACGGCCGGCGCCCTGCTCCCGCTGCTCGCCATCGTGCTGCCTCCGTCGGACTGGCGCCTCCCGGTGACCGTCGCCTCCGTCCTGGCGGCCCTGGCCGGCACCGGATGGAGCAGCGCCCGCCTGGGGGCGGCGGCACCGGGACGCGCGGTACTGCGCAACGTGGGGGGCGGGGCGCTCGCGATGGGGGTGACCTATCTCCTCGGGGCGTTGCTGGGGGCGGCGGGCGTGTGAGGGGCGGGGCGGTCGGCGGCGGTCATCCTGGCGGGCGGTGCGTCCGTGCTGGGCGCCGGTTGGTGGAGATCGCCAACAAGCAAGCGCGTACCGTCGGTAATACTTGTGGGTAACAACGTCTAGCCGCAGCCCATCAGCCGTTCTACGGTGCCCACATGCCGAACCTGCCCGATGTCGTGCTGTGGTCGATACCCGCCTTCGTGCTGCTCACCGTGGTCGAGGTGATCAGCGTCCGGCTCCATCCCGAGGAGGATGCGGCCGGGTACGAGACCAAGGACGCCGCGACGAGCGTCGGCATGGGGCTCGGGAGTCTCGTGTTCGACTTCGTCTGGAAGATCCCGATCCTCGCGATCTACACGGCGATCTACGAGCTGACCCCGCTCCGTGTCCCGGTCCTGTGGTGGACGCTCCCGCTGATGCTGCTCGCGCAGGACTTCTTCTACTACTGGTCCCACCGCGGCCACCACGTCATCCGCGTGTTGTGGGCCTGTCACGTCGTCCACCACTCCAGCGAGAAGTTCAACCTCACCACCGCCCTGCGCCAGCCCTGGACCACACTGACCGTCTGGCCGTTCTACGTCCCGCTCATCGCCCTCGGCGTCCACCCGGCGGCGCTCGCGTTCTGCTCCTCGGCCAACCTCGTCTACCAGTTCTGGATCCACACCGAGCGGATCGACAGGATGCCCCGGTGGTTCGAGTTCGTGTTCAACACGCCCTCCCACCACCGCGTCCACCACGCCTCCCAGGGCGGTTACCTGGACCGCAACTTCGGCGGCATCCTCATCGTCTGGGACCGGCTCTTCGGGTCGTTCGTGCCCGAGATCGACCGGCCCGTCTACGGGTTGACCAAGAACATCAACACGTTCAACCCGATCAAGGTGGCCACGCACGAGTACGTCGCGATCGTCAAGGACGTGAGGTCGGCGCGCAGTTGGCGTGAGCGGACGGGACGGGTGTTCCGCGGGCCCGGCTGGCAGCCCGCGTCCGCTCCGGCGCCCTCGTCCACGGCCGCCGCGGTCGAGGAGACCACGGCCGCGTGACCCGTTCCCGCGTCCTCCTCGGTCTGTTCGCCCTCGCCGCGGCCGTCGACCTGCTCAGCCTCGCGGTCGGCCACGACACCGGGCACACGGTGGCCAAGCCCCTCCTCATGCCCCTTCTCGCCGCCTGGGCGGTCCTGCGTGGCGCGCCCCGGCTCCTGGTCGCCGCCCTCCTGTGCGGCTGGGGCGGCGACACCCTGCTGCTGTTCGACGCCGACCCCGCCTTCCTCGCCGGCATGGCGTCCTTCGCCGCAGGCCATGTCTGCTACCTGGTGCTGTTCGCCCGCGTCGGCCGGCCCCACGCGGGCGGCGCCCTCCTCGCCCCCTGCTACGCCATCGCCCTGATCGCCACCGTCGCCCTGCTGTGGCCGGACCTCCCCGCGGACCTGCGTCTCCCGGTCGCCGTCTACAGCACGCTGCTCACGGCCATGGCGTACTCCGCCACCACCCGGCTCGGCCCCGTCGCCGGCGCGGGCGGCGCGCTGTTCCTGCTCTCCGACACCCTCATCGCCACCGGCGTCGCGGACTGGCCCCAGCCCCCGCGCCCCGACCTGTGGATCATGCTCACCTACATCGCCGCACAGGTCCTGCTGGTCCTCGGCGCGACAGGCCGCCGCCGTCCGACAGCCGACCCTCGTCCCTTGATCCTCAACACCTGAGCTCAACCATTGATCCTCGAGTACTGATCATCAACCCTTGATCGGCAGCGGCAACGCCGTCAACAGGCCCGACACCGCGACCACCACCCCCAGCGCGACGATCTCCACGCGCGCGGGGGAGCAGGCGGCCAGCGGGTCGGGGGCCCGGCGCAACCGTGTCCGCGCCCACAGGGCGAGCAGGGCGACCGCGCCCACGACGAGCACCTTGGCGAGCAGCACGCGCCCGTACGCCGTCGTCGTCAGCTGTTCGAGCACCGTTCCCGAGGGCATCCGGCGCAGAGAGCTGCACAGCCCGGTCGCGGTGATCCCGGCGAACAGGACGGCCGCCACGCGCGCGTAGAGCCCGAGCAGCGCGGCGCCCGCCTCGGTGTCGTCCCATCGCCGCAGTGTGCGGAGCACGTTCAGCAGGCCGCCCGCCCACAGTGCCGAGCACGTCAGATGCACCACCGTCAGCCCGGAACCGATCATCGGCGTGGACTCGGTGGGCGGGTGCGCGCGCAGCGCCTCGGCCAGGACCACCGCCGCGAGCGGCCAGACCTGACGGTTCGGCCGGCGCGTGAGCGCGCACAGCCCCGCCACGGCGAACGCGATCGCCTCCAGCAGCGCGAGAACACCGCCGCGCGAGCCATGGCCGTGCGGCGCCAGCTCACCGGCGGTGGCCGCGGCCGCGAACCCCACGACCGCCGCGTACGGCGCCCAGCCGGTCGGCCGGCCGGGCGGGGCGCCGGGCACCCATCGGGCGAGGCCGGCCGCGAACAGCTCGCCCACCTGCACGCACAGCGCCGCGAACAGCAGCGTCCGCAGCAGCGCGACCACGCCGGAGTCCGCGGCCGCGGCCTCCCCGGTGCCGTGCGCGGCGACGGAGGGCCCGAGCAGCGGGATCAGCGCCGCGAGTCCCACCAGGGCGAGCAGCGCCACCGCCCGGCCGGGGCCGGTTCGGCGTATGGATTCGGTCGCGTCGGTCGGTCGTATGAGGGCCATGCCAGGATCTTCACCATTCCCGGCAAATCAGGGCAACTCATCCTGAACCGGCCAGGGAGTGCGGCATCGGTGCGGGAGGGGATCGTCCGGAGGATCAGAGCCAGCGTGCCGGATCGGCTCCCCAGGGCCCCGGCGGCCGCGCCCAGTCGCCCGGCCCGCCGTCGAACGACACCGGCGGAAGGGCGTGGCGCAGCCGTCCCAGAGGGCTGTCGGTCTCGGCGAGCCAGGGGCCGGGACCGACGCTCCGGCCCCCGCTGACCTCCCGGTCCCGCGCCTTGGTCATCCCTTTGCCCTCCCCTTCGCCCATCCGGACGCCCTCGTTCCGCCCCGCCTCGTTCCGATCCGGCCCGATCCGGCCCGCCCCGCTCCGGACGTCCCCGCCGGGCGCGTCCACGCCCTCGCTCGCCCGGGCCTCCTCGGTGAGCCATGCCGCGGTCCGGGCCAGCGACAGCCTCACGAACCGGCTGCCGCCGTCGTGCGACTGGTCGGTCAGCGCCCGCAGCACGGCCGCCGCCAGCAGATAGCCGGTGCCGTGGTCGAGAGCCTGCGCGGGCAGCGCGCCCGGCCGCTCGGCGGAGCCCTCGACGGTCGCGATGCCGGTGGCCACCTGGACCAGGCTGTCGAAGCCGCGCCGCCCGCCCCACGGCCCGTACGCGCCCCACGCCGACACCTGTGCCACGACCAGTCCGGGCCGGCGCTCGGCCAGTGCCTCGGGGGAGAGCCCGAACCGGTCCAGGGCGCCCGGCCGGTAGCCGGTGACCACGACGTCCGCCGCCGCCAGCAACTCCTCGAAGGCGCGCCGGTCCGTCGTCAGGTCCAGCAGCGCCGAGCGCTTGCCGAAGCCCGTGTCGGCGTGCTGATCGGGCAGCTCGGGCAGATGGGGCGCGTCGACCCGCAGGACGTCCGCGCCCAGCAGGGCGAGGGTGCGGGTGGCGACCGGCCCGGCCAGGACCCGGGTCAGATCCAGGACGCGCAGTCCGGCGGCGGGCAGCAGCGGGCCGTCCTCCAGCGGCGCGAACGTACGCGTGCGTGCCCCGTCCGCCCGCCCCCGCTCCACCAGGGGACGGGCGGCGATCAGGGCCGCCTGCTCCTGCGCCGCCCACTCCTCGGGCGTGCGCGACGCGACGGCCAGACCTCCGGCCGCGTACACCGCGTCCTCCACATCGAGGGCGGAGCGCTCCGCGAGCGACGCCCCGACGACGTCCGGGTCGGCGCCCTCCGGCAGTGCCAGCGCCCTGAGCAGCCGCTCGCGGTGGTGCGGGTAGTTGGCGTGGGTGCGCACCCATCCGTCGGCCGTCCGCCAGAACCGCGACAGCGGCGCGAAGAGGACCGGGGCTCGCCCGTCGACCAGCAGCCGCCGCTCGCTGACGAACGCGGTGGCCACCGCGCCGTCGTCCACCCGCACCCCGGGCACCTCCGGGAGGCCGGCGCGTCGCGCCCCCAGTTCGGCGCCGGCCAGCGCGCACACGCCCACGCAGGCGCGCGCCAGTTCCCGTACGGGAAGACGCGCCTGTAGGGCGTCCTCCCGGACGACGGTCGACACGCGCGTGAGGAGAGCGGGATCGCCGCCCAGCTCCGACCAGGCGAACTTGATTCCAGTCATGACTGAACTATGCATTATTGATTCAATCAATATATTGCTCCCCGTGGTGCACCATCGGCCGTACCACGTCACGCCCGGCGGACGCTCCACGCACGCACGAGGGCCGGGCGGATGTCCGCCCGGCCCTCGCGTCGTCCTTCGGACGGCTACTTCACGGCACGCAGCGCGTTCACGACGCCGAAGCCGAAGAAGGCGTTGAGGCGCTTGCCGCCCACGCAGGTCGCGTCCACGATGCCGTCACCGTTGCCGTCGTACGGCTCGGTCGGGCACGCGGTGCTGTCGGCCTGGAGCTTGAGCAGCGCCTGGAGCTGGGCCGGGCTCGCGTGCGGGTGGGTCGACTTCAGCAGCGCGGCCACACCGGCGACGTGCGGGGACGCCATGGAGGTGCCCTGCAGGAAGCCGTACGTGTTGTTCGGCAGCGTCGACAGGATGCGGCCGTTGGCGGACGGGGTGTCCGGGATCTGGTACTTGTCGCCACCCGGAGCCGCGACGTCGATCGCGCCCAGGCCGTAGGTGGAGTAGTACGACTTGGTGCCCTTGACGCCCGTCGCGCTCACCGTGACGACCCCCGGCAGCTGGGTCGGGACGTCGAAGCACTCGTGCGGGTCGACGGTCCGCTCCACCGGCGTGGAGTCGTCCGGGCTGGAGGCGTCGACCAGCGAGTCGGAGTCCAGGTCGTGGTTGGAGTTGCCCGCCGAGGCGACGTTGAGCGTGCCCTTCTTCTGGGCGTACAGCTGGGCCCTGTTGACCGCGTCGACTATCGCCTTCTGGTCGGGGTCGTCCATGCAGTTGTACAGCCACGGGTCGACGTAGTAGCTGTTGTTCGTGACCTCGACGCCGTGGTCGGCGGCGAACACGAAGGCGCAGACGACGTTCTCCGGGTAGAAGAGGCCGTCCTTGGGGTCGCTCACCTTGATGCCGGCGACCTTCACGCCGGGCGCGACACCCGCCACACCGATGCCGTTGCGGGCCGCGGCGATCTCCCCCGCGACATGGGTGCCGTGGTAGTCGTCCGCCGTGTAGGGACGCCAGGCGCCCTCGCTGGTGTCCGCGACGCCGCCGACGCAGTTCGCCGACTGGGACGCGGAGAAGTTCGGCGCGAGGTCCGGGTGGGTGTCGTCGACGCCGGTGTCGATCACGGCGACCGTCACCTTCTTGCTGCCCGGGTTGATCCCGGCGGCCTTGTCGGCGCCGATCGCGCGCAGGTCCCACTGGTCGGCCTCGAGCGGCTCGCTCTGGCCCGCCGCGTCGGAGGCCTTCTCGATCTTCGCGGCCTCCGCCTTGGAGAGGACCTGGGCCGCGCCCTCGTCGGTGGTCCCCGCGGCGGTCAGCGGCGCGGTACGGGTCGCACCCGCCGACTGCACGCCGCGCACCGCGCGTATCTGGGGCCCGAAGTCGGGGTTCGCCGAATGGACGACGATCACGCCGATCTTCTCGTACGTCGCGACGACGGTGCCGCCGGCCGCGGCGATCGCCTTCTTCACCGACCCGATCGTGCGGTGGTCCACCTTCGTGTTGACGACGTACGCCAGGGTTCCGGCATCGGCCGTCTGGGTGGCGGAAGTCGTGACGGGTACCGCGGAGGCCGCCGTCGGCAGGAAGCCGAGGGAGGCGGTCAGCGACAGCACGACGGGCACCGCGAGTGCGAGGCGGCGTCTGGAAGGCAGATGAGCCATGGGGTCTCCACATCATCCGGAAACGGGACCTGACCCAAGCGCAGGTGCTGCTTGGGCAGGTACATGACGGGTGGTGCTGGTCCCGAAGCTATCTCCCTGACTCGCCGGCCAGCAATGACTTCCAGGCGGCGAGTTTGCCGACCCATGACCTGACGCCGCCCACGCTCGTTGGTCATGACCTGCCGAAGGCCACTTCGACAAACCCGCCCGACGCGTTGAACCCGTCCTTGTGCGGCGCCGTGACCTTGGGCAGGGAGCGAGAGGACACTCGCCTCCTTTCGCCGTCCGACCCGCATCCGCAACGAGGAGACTTCGTGGCCACCGAGACACCGCCCCCCTCGAAATCCCCAGCCCAACTCCCGTCCACCGAGGAGTTCGTCGCGGTGCAGGAGAGCGCGGAGTTCGGTGAACTGCGCAGCTCCTACCGCAACTTCGCCTTCCCGCTGACCGTCGCCTTCATCGTCTGGTACCTGCTGTACGTCCTGCTGTCCAGCTACGCCGGCGACTTCATGGGCACCAAGCTCTTCGGCAACTTCAACGTGGCCATGACCCTCGGCCTCGCCCAGTTCCTCACCACCTTCCTCATCGCCTGGTGGTACGCGCGGACCGCCGCCGCGCGGTTCGACCCCAAGGCCGAGGCCATCAAGTCCCGGATGGAGGGCGGAGCATGAGCCCCGCACAGCACACCCTGCTCGCCGCAGGCGAGGCCAGCGAGCACCGCACGCTGATCATCATCCTGTTCTCGGTGTTCGTCGCCGCGACCCTCGTCATCACCGTCTGGGCCGGCCGCCAGACCAAGGACGCGGCCGACTTCTACGCCGGCGGCCGCCAGTTCACCGGCTTCCAGAACGGGCTCGCCGTCTCCGGCGACTACATGTCCGCCGCGTCCTTCCTCGGCATCGCGGGCGCCATCGCCCTCTTCGGCTACGACGGCTTCCTGTACTCCATCGGCTTCCTGGTCGCCTGGCTGGTCGCCCTGCTCCTGGTGGCCGAGCCGCTGCGCAACTCCGGCCGCTACACGATGGGCGACGTCCTGGCGTACCGCATGCGCCAGCGGCCCGTCCGCACCGCGGCCGGCACCTCCACCATCGTGGTGTCGATCTTCTACCTGCTGGCCCAGATGGCCGGCGCGGGCGTCCTGGTCTCCCTGCTGCTGGGCATCACCAGCGACAGCGGCAAGGTCGGCATCGTCGCGCTGGTCGGCGTACTGATGATCGTCTACGTGACGATCGGCGGTATGAAGGGCACCACCTGGGTCCAGATGGTCAAGGCGGTCCTGCTCATCGCCGGCGCCCTCCTGCTCACCTTCCTGGTCCTGCTGAAGTTCGACTTCAACCTCTCCGACCTGCTCGGCTCGGCCGCCGACAACAGCGGCAAGGGCGCGGCCTTCCTGGAGCCCGGCCTGAAGTACGGCGCCACCGGCACCACCAAACTGGACTTCATCTCCCTCGGCATCGCCCTGGTCCTGGGCACCGCCGGCCTGCCGCACATCCTGATCCGCTTCTACACCGTGCCCACCGCCAAGGCCGCCCGTAAGTCGGTCCTGTGGGCCATCGGCCTGATCGGCGCCTTCTACCTGATGACCCTCGCCCTCGGCTTCGGCGCCGCCGCGCTGATCAAACCGGACGAGATCACCGCCTCCAACAAGGCGGGCAACACCGCGGCGCCCCTGCTCGCGCTCCATCTCGGCGGCGTCGACTCCAACTGGGGCGCGATCCTGCTGGCCACCATCTCGGCGGTCGCCTTCGCCACCATCCTCGCGGTCGTCGCGGGACTCACCCTGGCGTCGTCCTCGTCCTTCGCCCACGACATCTACGCCAACGTCATCAAGAAGGGCACCGCCACCGAGAAGCAGGAGATCAACGCGGCCCGCTACGCCACCGTGGGCATCGGCGCCGTCTCCATCCTCCTGGGCGCCCTCGCCCGCGACCTGAACGTCGCCGGCCTGGTCGCCCTCGCCTTCGCGGTCGCCGCCTCCGCCAACCTCCCGACGATCCTCTACAGCCTCTTCTGGAAGCGGTTCACCACCTCCGGAGCCCTGTGGTCGATCTACGGCGGCCTGGTCACCGCGGTCGGCCTGGTGCTGTTCTCGCCGGTCGTCTCGGGCAAGCCCACCTCGATGTTCCCGGACGTCGACTTCCACTGGTTCCCGCTGGAGAACCCGGGCATCATCTCGATCCCGGTCGGCTTCCTGCTGGGCGTCGTAGGCACCCTGCTGTCGAAGGAGGAGCCCGACAAGGGCAAGTACGCCGAGCTGGAGGTCCGCTCCCTGACCGGCACCGGAGCCCACTGAGCAACCGCTGACCACGCCCCCCCGCGGCCGCGCCGTAGATCCCTACGACGCGGCCGCGTCCCGTCTTCTGGGATCTCGTGTGATCGGGCACTGTCGTTGTCACCGGTGTCACGTAGGCTCGCAAGTGACGGAGAAGGACACGCGATCGCTACGAGGGAGGGGGCCCACGTGCTCATCGACACCTACGGCCGAGTGGCCACCGACCTGAGGGTCTCGCTGACCGACCGGTGCAACCTGCGCTGCACGTACTGCATGCCCGAGGAGGGCCTGCAGTGGCTGGCCAAGCCCGACCTCCTCGACGACGACGAGATCGTCCGCCTGATCGGCATAGCGGTCTCCACGCTCGGCATCGAAGAGGTCCGCTTCACGGGAGGCGAGCCCCTGCTGCGCCCGGGCCTGGTCGGCATCGTCGAGCGGGTCGCGGCCCTGACGCCCCGCCCGCAGATGTCCCTCACGACGAACGGCATCGGCCTGCGCCGCACCGCCTCGGCCCTGAAGGCGGCGGGCCTGGACCGGGTCAACGTCTCCCTCGACACCCTGCGCCCCGACGTCTTCAAGACCCTCACCCGCCGGGACCGGCACAAGGACGTCCTCGAAGGCCTGGAAGCCGCCCGCGAGGCAGGCCTGACCCCGGTGAAGGTCAACTCGGTCCTGATGCCCGGCCTGAACGAGGGCGAGGCGCCGGACCTCCTCGCCTGGGCCGTCGAGCACGACTACGAGCTGCGTTTCATCGAGCAGATGCCCCTGGACGCCCAGCACGGCTGGAAGCGCGAGGGCATGGTCACGGCCGGGGACATCCTGGCCTCCCTGCGCACCCGCTTCGACCTCACCGCCGAGGGCGAGGGGGAGCGCGGCTCCGCCCCGGCCGAACGCTGGCTGGTGAACGGCGGACCGCACCGGGTGGGCGTGATCGCCTCCGTCACCCGCCCGTTCTGCTCGGCCTGCGACCGCACCCGCCTCACGGCCGACGGCCAGGTCCGCACCTGTCTCTTCGCCCGCGAGGAGACGGACCTGCGAGCGGCCCTGCGCTCAGACGCCCCCGACGAGGAGATAGCCCGTATCTGGCGGCTGGCGATGTGGGGCAAGAAGGCGGGCTCGGGCCTGGACGACCCGACCTTCCTCCAGCCGGACCGGCCGATGTCGGCGATCGGCGGCTAGCCTGCCTGCGGGGACTCCCACTCGGTCAGCAGGACGACGTCCTTGAGGAAGCCCCGGACGCCGAGGAACTGCGACAGATGCTCCCGGTGCTCCTCGCACGCGAGCCACGTCTTGCGCCGCTCCGGCGTATGCAGCTTCGGGTTGTTCCACGCCAGCACCCACACCGCGTCGACACGGCAGCCCTTGGCGGAACAGATCGGGGTCTCGTCACTCACAGGCTTGTCTCACCACACGCACACAAAGGCGACGCCGAGCAGCCACGGGGGGAGCTGCCCGGCGTCGGTCCGTCGCTCCGACGGGGGATGCGGAGCGCGTACGAAGTATGTCACGGCCCATGGTGACCACGGCACTGGAACAACATGATTGATCTGAGCTTTTCCTGAGCTTCGGGCACAGCCTGTTCATGGTCTGTTCACGGCCGGCGCTCAGTCGGATCGGGCGCCGGCTCCTTCCGGAGGGATTCCGCGAAGCCCTCCTCTTCCGGGACGGAGCCCACGGATTCACCCTCGGCGCGCGGCGGCGCGATCATGGTTCGCACCGGCGCGGTCAGGAAGGTGGAGGGCAGCGAAGGCACGTTCTCCCGCCCCGCGTTGGCGATCACCACCGAGATATAGGGGAGTACCACCCCCAGGACCAACGCCACGACAGCCACGTGCCGTTCCACGTTCCACAACGTCGCCGCGAGGATCACCGACAGCGTACGGATCGACATCGAGATGATGTAGCGCCGTTGCCGGCCCCGCACGTCGTCCTGGAGTCCCTGTCGCGCACCGGTGATCCGGAACACCTGGACGTTGCCGCCGCCACCCTGCTTCCGCATCACATTCCACCGTCCGCCCGCATCGGCCTTGCCCCGGCCCCTCTCCGGTCCGCACCCGATCGGGGAGCCGGGCCCGGACATCGTCCACGTTACGCCGCGACTGCGCCGCCTTCGAGACCGGGTCGCCCACCGCCCGGGCGAACGTTCTGCGTCCTCCCGCGTATGGCCGCACCCGACATGCGCCGTACGGCGAGCGGACCGAGACTTGGGTCCAATGCTCACGTAGAGCCGTACAAGGAGGCAGCCATGGGCTGGTTGTGGGCGATCATCGTGGGATTCGTGCTGGGCCTGATCGCGAAGGCGATCCTCCCGGGCAAGCAGCACAGCCCGCTCTGGCTGACCACCATCTTCGGCATGCTGGGCGCGATCGTGGGCAACTCGATCGCCCGAGCGGCAGGGGTCGAGGAGACGTCCGGCATCGACTGGAGCCGTCACCTGTTCCAGCTGATCGCCGCGATCATCATCGTCGCCCTGGGAGACATGCTCTACATGGCGACGCTGGGCAAGCGCAAGCAGAGCACATGACCGACCCGCCCCACAGGGGCGCGGGCGACTGCGCGACACGCCACGACGAAAGCCGCGGCCGGCACAGACCCGCACCCCTCATGCGTCACCCGCAGAGCGCGAGCGCGGCACTCAGACCTCGGTGACCTCGACGGCGGCCAGGTTCTTCTTCCCGCGCCGCAGCACCAGCCACCGCCCGTGGATGAGCTCTTCCTTCGCCGGCACGGAGTCCTCCGCGGTGACCTTGACGTTGTTCACGTAGGCCCCGCCCTCCTTCACGGTCCGCCGCGCGGCGGACTTGCTGGCCACCAGACCGACCTCGGCGAACAGGTCCACGACCGGTCCGAGCTCGGCGACCCGGATGTGCGGTACCTCGGAGAGGGCCGCGGCCAGCGTCCGGTCGTCGAGCCCGCCGAGCTCGCCCTGGCCGAAGAGGGCCTTGGACGCGGCGACCACGGCGGCCGTCTGGTCGGCGCCGTGCACCAGCGTCGTCAGCTCCTCGGCCAGCGCGCGCTGAGCGGCCCGGGCCTGCGGACGCTCCTCGGTCTGCCGCTCCAGCTCCTCGATCTCGGCGTGGGACCGGAAGCTGAAGATGCGCAGGAACTTCGACACGTCCCGGTCGTCCGCGTTCAGCCAGAACTGGTAGAAGGCGTACGGCGTGGTCATCTCGGGGTCGAGCCAGATCGTGCCGGTCTCCGTCTTGCCGAACTTGGTGCCGTCCGCCTTGGTGATCAGCGGGGTGGCCAGCGCGTGCACCACGGCGTCGGACTCCACCCGGTGGATCAGGTCGGTGCCCGAGGTGAGGTTGCCCCACTGGTCGCTGCCGCCGGTCTGGAGCGTGCAGCCGTGCCGCCGGAACAGCTCCAGGAAGTCCATGCCCTGGAGGATCTGGTAGCTGAACTCGGTGTAGCCGATGCCCGCGTCGGAGTTGAGCCGCCGGGAGACGGCCTCCTTGGCGATCATCTTGTTGACGCGGAAGTGCTTGCCGACGTCCCGCAGGAACTCGATGGCCGACAGACCCTGCGTCCAGTCCAGGTTGTTGACCATGACGGCCGCGTTCGGGCCCTCGAAGTCGAGCAGCGGCGCGATCTGCGCGCGCAGCCGCTCGACCCACTGGGCGACGACCTCGGGCGAGTTCAGCGTCCGCTCCGCGGTGGGCTTCGGGTCGCCGATCAGCCCGGTGGCGCCCCCGACCAGACCCAGCGGACGGTTGCCCGCCTGCTGGATCCTGCGCATCGTCAGGATCTGCACGAGGTTGCCGAGGTGCAGGCTGGGCGCGGTCGGGTCGAAGCCGCAATAGAACGTGACGGGACCGTCCGCGAACGCCTTGCGCAATGCGTCCTCGTCAGTGGAGAGGGCGATCAGCCCGCGCCACTGCAGTTCGTCGACGATGTCCGTCACGGTTCTCGTATCTCCTTGATGATCTTCAGGCTGCGTCCGGGGTCGAGCGACCACCGGTTACGAGGTTATACGCCCTGGCTGACAGAGCTCATATTGAAGTCCGGCACCCTCAGCGCAGGCATCGCAGCCCTAGTGAACCAGTCGCTCCACTCCCGGGGCAGCGTCTTTTCCGTGCGCCCCGCCTCCGTGGCCCGCCCCAGCAGGCCGACCGGCGACTCGTTGAAGCGGAAGTTGTTCACCTCGCCGACGACCTCGCCGTTCTCCACCAGGTAGACGCCGTCCCGGGTCAGCCCGGTCAGGAGCAGGGTCGCCGGGTCGACCTCGCGGATGTACCACAGGCAGGTCAGCAGCAGTCCGCGCCCGGTGCTCGCGACCATCTCCTCCAGGGAGCGGTCCTCGCCGCCGTCCAGGATCAGGTTGTCGGCCCCGGGAGCCACCGGCAGGCCGGTCAGGGACGCGCTGTGCCGGGTGGTCGTCAGGTGCTTCAGCTCGCCCGCCGCGATCCACTCGGTGGGCCGCACGGGCAGCCCGTTGTCGAAGACCGACTGGTCGCCGCCGGAGGAGTGCGCGATGACGAACGGCGGGGCCTCCAGACCCGGCTCGTTCGGGTCGCTGCGCAACGTCAGTGGCAGGTCGGACAGCTTCTCGCCGAGCCGGGTGCCGCCGCCGGGCTGGGAGAACACCGTCCGGCCCTCGGTCGCGTCACGGCCGGACGCCGACCACAGCTGGTAGATCATCAGGTCGGCCACCGCGGTCGGCGGCAGCAGCGTCTCGTACCGCCCGGCGGGCAGCTCGATCCGCCGCTCCGCCCAGCCCAGCCGTACGGCCAGTTCGGCGTCGAGCGCCGCCGGGTCGACGTCCTTGAAGTCCCGGGTCGAGCGCCCGGCCCACGCCGAGCGGGTCCGGTCCGGGGACTTGGCGTTGAGCTCCAGCGTCCCCTTCGGCTGGTCGTGCCGCAGCCGCAGCCCGGTCGACGTGCCCAGGTACGTCGAGACGAGCTCGTGGTTGGCGAACCCGTACAGCTCGCGACCGCCCGCACGCGCGCGTGCGAACGCCTCACCCAGGGCGGGCGCGAAGTCGGCGAACACCGCCGACGAGGTCTCCGCGGGCGCCTCGGTGAACTCGGGGGACCGCGCCACACCGCTGACCAGCGGCTGCGCGTCCTCGGCGGGGCCGGCGCCCCGCGCGGCGGCCTCGGCGGCCCGGACGAGGGACTCCAGCTCGTCCGCGGTGACGGCGGCCCGCGAGACGACACCGGAGGCGGTGCCCTCCTTGCCGTCGACCGTGGCGATCACGGTGAGCGTGCGCCCGCGCGTGACGCCGTTGGTCGTGAGCGCGTTGCCGGCCCAGCGCAGGTTCGCCGTCGACTGTTCGTCGGCGATCACGACGCAGCCGTCGGCCCGCGACAGTTCGAGGGCGCGCTCGACGATCTCGTGCGGCTGCTGCGCCTTCTTGCCCGCGCTCATCGACCGGCCTCCTGCGTGGTGTTGAGACTGTGCCTTTCCGGGGGATGACCCCCGGACCCCCAGCCGATTCCGGAGTTGACGCTCATCGACCGGCCTCCTGCGTGGTGTTGAGGATGTTGACGCCCTTGAAGAGGGCCGACGGGCAGCCGTGCGACACCGCCGCGACCTGGCCCGGCTGGGCCTTGCCGCAGTTGAAGGCGCCGCCGAGGACGTACGTCTGCGGGCCGCCGACCGCCGCCATCGAGCCCCAGAAGTCGGTGGTCGTCGCCTGGTAGGCGACGTCCCGCAGCTGGCCGGTGATCCGCCCGTTCTCGATCCGGAAGAACCGCTGCCCGGTGAACTGGAAGTTGTAGCGCTGCATGTCGATGGACCAGGACCGGTCGCCGACGACGTAGATGCCCCGGTCGACGCTGCCGATGAGACCCTCGGTCGACATCCCGGCCGGGTCCGGCCGCAACGACACGTTGGCCATGCGCTGCACCGGGACATGGTCGGGGGAGTCGGCGAAGGCGCACCCGTTGGACCGCTCGAACCCGGTCAGCTTCGCGATCCGCCGGTCCAGCTGGTAGCCGACGAGCGTGCCGTCCTTCACGAGGTCCCAGGACTGGCCCTCGACGCCCTCGTCGTCGTAGCCGACGGTCGCGAGGCCGTGCTCGGCGGTGCGGTCACCCGTGACGTTCATCAGGTCCGAGCCGTAGCGCAGCTTGCCGAGCTGGTCGAAGGTGGCGAAGGAGGTGCCGGCGTAGGCGGCCTCGTAGCCGAGGGCCCGGTCCAGCTCGGTGGCGTGGCCGATGGACTCGTGGATGGTCAGCCACAGGTTCGACGGGTCGACGACGATGTCGTACAGCCCCGGCTCGACGCTCGGCGCCCGCATCTTCTCGGCGAGCAGCTCCGGGATCCGGTCGAGCTCCTCGTCCCAGTCCCACCCGGTGCCCGTGAGGTACTCCCAGCCGCGGCCGGCGGGCGGCGCGATCGTGCGCATCGAGTCGAACTCGCCGCTCGACTCGTCGACCGACACCGCGGTCAGCGCCGGGTGCAGCCGTACCCGCTGCTGGGTGGTCACCGTCCCCGCCGTGTCTGCGTAGAACTTGTTCTCGTGGACGGTGAGCAGCGAGGCGTCCACATGGTTGATCCCGTTCGCCGCCAGCAGTCGCGCGCTCCAGTCCGCGAGCAGCGCCGCCTTCTCCCCGTCGGGGACGGTGAACGGGTCGATCTCGTAGGACGAGATCCACGTCCTGTCGGCGTGCACCGGCTCGTCGGCGAGTTCCACCCGCTCGTCCGAACCGGCGGCCTTGATCACCTGCGCCGACAGCTTGGCCATCGCCACGGCCTGCGAGGCGACCCGGGCCGCGGCGTCCATCGTCAGATCCACGCCGGACGCGAACCCCCACGTACCGCCGTGCACCACGCGCACCGCGTACCCGAGGTCGGTCGTGTCGGACGACCCGGAGGGCTTGGCGTCCCGCAGTCGCCAGGACGCGCTGCGCACCCGCTCGAACCGGAAGTCCGCGTGCTCCGCCCCCAGCGCACGCGCGCGTGCGAGAGCGGCGTCGGCGAGGGCGCGTAGGGGTAGGGCCGTGAAACTCTCATCGATGCTGTGGGGCACCTACGTCTCTCCCTGGTGTCGTCACGTGTGAAGGCCTCGATCATGTCGCGCCCGGCAGCCCCGGACCACACGTTTCCGCCCCGCTTCCGCAAACTTTCTGTAGAGACCCCACAGTCAGTCCGGTGAGCCACTGTCGGTGCCCGAATGTCCGTCGGACGAGGCAGACCGATAGGTTTCGAGGGAAGTCACCTGCCCTCCAGTGTTCGGGCGGGTGCGTCAGACCCCTATCGAAAGGGTGATCCGTTGAGCCGCTCGGTTCTCGTCACCGGAGGAAACCGGGGCATCGGCCTCGCCATCGCCCGAGCGTTCGCCGATGCCGGCGACAAGGTCGCGATCACGTACCGCTCGGGCGAGCCACCGGCCGGCTTCTTCGCGGTCAAGTGCGACATCACCGACTCCGAGCAGGTGGAGCAGGCCTACAAGGAGATCGAGGCCGAGCACGGCCCCGTCGAGGTCCTGATCGCCAACGCCGGCGTCACCAAGGACCAGCTCCTGATGCGCATGTCCGAGGAGGACTTCACCTCGGTCATCGACACCAACCTCACCGGTACCTTCCGCGTGGTCAAGCGCGCGAACCGCGCCATGCTGCGCGCCAAGAAGGGCCGTGTCGTCCTGATCTCCTCGGTCGTGGGCCTGCTCGGCTCCGCCGGGCAGGCGAACTACGCCGCCTCCAAGGCCGCCCTGGTCGGCTTCGCGCGCTCCCTCGCCCGTGAGTTGGGATCGCGCAACATCACCTTCAACGTCGTCGCGCCTGGCTTCGTCGACACCGACATGACCAAGGTGCTCACCGACGAGCAGCGCGCGGGCATCGTCTCGCAGGTCCCGCTCGGCCGGTACGCGCAGCCGGAGGAGATCGCCGCGACGGTGCGGTTCCTCGCCTCGGACGACGCCTCGTACATCACTGGAGCCGTCATTCCCGTTGACGGCGGACTGGGAATGGGTCACTGATCACCATGAGCGGAATCCTCGAGGGCAAGCGCGTCCTGATCACCGGCGTGCTGCTGGAGTCCTCCATCGCCTTCCACACCGCCAAGCTGGCCCAGGAGCAGGGTGCCGAGATCATCCTGACCGCGTTCCCGCGGCCCA
Source organism: Streptomyces sp. NPDC002884 (assembly GCF_040295245.1). Classification (NCBI taxonomy): domain Bacteria; kingdom Bacillati; phylum Actinomycetota; class Actinomycetes; order Kitasatosporales; family Streptomycetaceae; genus Streptomyces; species Streptomyces sp. NPDC002884. The sequence continues at coordinate 188,567 of NZ_JBEOVB010000015.1, forward strand.
CGCTGACCGAGCGCATCGCCAAGAAGCTGCCGAAGCCGACCAAGGTCATCGAGCTCGACGTGACGAACGACGAGCACCTCGGCCGGCTGGCCGACATCGTCGGCGAGGAGCTCGGCGGTCTCGACGGCGTCGTGCACTCCATCGGCTTCGCGCCGCAGGACGCCATGGGCGGCAACTTCCTCAACACGCCGTTCGAGTCGGTCGCCACGGCCATGCACGTCTCGGCGTTCTCCCTGAAGTCGCTCACCATGGCCTGTCTGCCGCTGATGCAGAACGGCGGCTCGGTCGTCGGCCTCACCTTCGACGCCTCGTTCGCGTGGCCGCAGTACGACTGGATGGGCCCCGCCAAGGCGGCCCTGGAGGCCACCAGCCGCTACATGGCGCGTGACCTGGGCAAGCAGAACATCCGCTGCAACCTGGTCTCCGCCGGTCCCATCGGTTCCATGGCGGCCAAGTCCATCCCGGGCTTCTCCGAACTGGCCTCCGTGTGGGACGACCGCTCCCCGCTGGAGTGGGACCTCAACGACCCCGGCCCGGCCGGCCGCGGCGTCGTCGCCCTGCTGAGCGACTGGTTCCCGAAGACCACGGGGGAGATCGTGCACGTCGACGGTGGTCTGCACGCCATCGGAGCCTGATCACCGACACGCCGTCGACGCCCCGTTCCCCCGCCCGCGCGCGGGGAGCGGGGCGTCACCCGTTCGGCTCACCGGCCAGGCGGGGGAGTGACCCGGCGAGGCACTCTGAAGTGCGGGTTCCTTACCGCGCTTTCCTCCCCAGCACGGCCGAGGAGGTCCCCTTGTGCGCCTGTCTCGCAGCCTGGCCCCAGTGACCGTCGCCGTCTGTCTCGTCCTGTCGCTGCCGTACGACGCGCTGCCGCACGCACGCGTGGCGGCCCGGCCGGCCACCGCCGCACCCGAGGAGCCGTTCGGCGCGGAGTGCCGCACCGAGATCCTCGGTTCCCGCGTCGTCGCCCACTGCCACAACCCCTACGCCGACACCGACCGTGTCCGCCTGCACATCGAGTGCGACCGTTGGTGGGATCTCGACACCGACGGCACCCCGCTCGACGCGGGCCCGGCCCAGACCGTACGGCTCACCGGCCGCTGCTGGAAGGAGGTCCGCTCGGCCTGGGTCAGCCATCAGAAGCGGTGAACCGTCCGGGCCGGCACAGCAAGGGATAGCCGGCCGCCTCGACGGCGGCGGCCTCCGCGTCGCCCGCGCGGATCGCGTCCACCAGCCGCGTGTGGTCCATGTACGTCTCCGGTGTCAGCTCCTCGCCGACGTCCTCGCGCAGCCAGTCCCGCAGCACCTCGCCGAGGTCCGCGTACATCGCGGTCATGACGTCGTTGTGGGAGGCCGCCACCACCGCGAGGTGGAAGGTCGCGTCCGCCGTCACGAACGCCTCGGTGTCCCCTGAGTCCCAGGCCTCCTCGCGCCGCAGGAGGAGCGTGTCCAGCTGCTTGAGGTCCTTCTCCGTGCGCCGTCCGGCCGCCAGCTTGGCCGCACTCGACTCCAGCGTGGCGCGCAGCTCGGCGATGTGCCCGGGGTCGGCGTCGGCGAAGCGGCGGTGCATCACGCCCGCCAGTTCGCTGGTCGCCACGACGTAGGTGCCCGAGCCCTGCCGGATGTCCAGCAGCCCGTTGTGCGCGAGCGCCCGGACGGCCTCGCGGACCGTGTTGCGGGCGACGCCCAGCTGTTCGACCAGCTCGGGCTCGGTGGGGATGCGCGCGCCGACCGGCCACTCGCCCGAGGTGATCTGGGTGCGCAGCGCGGCGATGACCTGCTCGGAGAGCGCCGATCGCCGGGGATGGCTCAGGGGCATGGCACACCTTCGCACGGGTGGGGTGGCCGAGGGGAACCCGGGCATGGACAACCAATCATCCTATGATTCTATGATGGTCGGCATGGCAAGCGAGCAGACCCGGACGACGACACCCCCGCACCTCCGCACCTCGGCGCAGGGCGAGCACCCGCAAGGCTCCACGCGCGCGTGGAACCGGCGCACCTGGCTGCTCGTCGTCGGCATCGTGCTGGCCGCCCTCAACCTCCGGCCCGCCATCACGAGCCTGGGCGCCCTCCTGGAAGAGGTGCGCGACGGACTCGGCATGAGCGGCAGCGTCGCCGGGCTCCTCACCTCCGTGCCCCCGCTCTGCTTCGCCGTCTTCGGCGTCATGGCACCCCGTCTCGCCCGCCGCTTCGGGCCGGGCGCGGTGGTGTGCGCCGGCATGGCCGCCATCACGGCGGGACTGCTCCTGCGCCCCTACGCGGGCGGCCCGGCGGGGTTCCTCGCCGCCAGTGCCCTCGCCCTCATGGGCATCGCCGTCAGCAACGTCCTGATGCCGGTCATCGTCAAACGCCACTTCCCCGACCGGGTCGGCACCATGACCGGCCTGTACTCGATGGCCCTCGCCCTGGGCACCGCCACCGCCGCCGCCGTCACCGTGCCCATGACCGAGGCGCTGGGCGGCAGTTGGCAGACCGGACTCGCGCTGTGGGCGGGCCTGGCGGCGGCGGCCGTCCTGCCCTGGCTGCCGCTCGCACGGGACCGCGCGACGGCACCGGGCGGCGCGGCCACGGCGCCGGAGCGGTCGGAGCGGGGCCCGCGGTCCGCCCCGCAGGTCCACGCGCGCGTGCCGCAGCCGTCGGCCGCCCCGCTGCGCATCACCCGCAGCCGTACCGCCTGGGCGCTCGCCGTCTTCTTCGGCCTGCAGGCCACCGCCGCCTACATCACCATGGGCTGGATGCCGCAGATCTTCCGGGACGCCGGGGTGCCCGCGAGCACGGCCGGGCTGCTCCTCGCCGTGACGATGGCGATGGGCGTGCCGCTGGCCTTCGTCATCCCGCGCGTCGCCACCCGGCTGCCGCACCAGGGCCCGATCGTGCTCGCGCTCGGCGGCTGCGGCCTCGTCGGATACACCGGCCTGTACCTGGCGCCGGCCGGCGGCGCCTGGGCCTGGGCCCTGCTGCTAGGCATCGCCAACTGCGCCTTCCCGCTGGCCCTCACGATGGTCGGGATGCGCGCCAGGAGCGGCGCGGGCGTGGCCCAGCTGTCGGCGTTCGCGCAGAGCACCGGCTATCTGATCTCCATCCCCGGCCCGCTCCTGGTGGGGGTGCTCTACCAGCACAGCGGCGGCTGGGGCCTGCCCCTCGCGCTGATGGCGGCCCTGATGGTCCCGCAGACGGTCGTGGGCGTCCTGGCCGGCCGGGACCGCACGGTGGAGGAGGAAGCCGCCCGCTGACCCCCCGGGGGACCACCGGGGACGCGGGGTGGGAGACTTGCCGTATGCCAGTGCTCGACCCGAATCCCCAGAACGGCCAGAAGAAGATGCTGATCGTCTTCGGCGCGTTCTTCGCCATCTTCGTCGTCATCGCCGTCATCGCGACCATCGCCTCGCCCTGACGGCCCGGCCGTGTCGACCGGCCCCGTCCGCCCCGCCGTGAACCCGTCCGAGCGACGGGGGTGGGGTTAACCCCCCTGTCCCCTAGGGGGTGAGGGTCAGGGTCAAGTGGGTGGATCACCGGATGGGTTGGGGGCCGCCGATTCCGTAACTTCGAGGTGTGACCGCAGGACGCCGGTCACCTGCCGAGGTCCACGGACCACTCGAAGACAGCGGAGGCACCCATGTCGGCCCCTACGCACACCCGGCCCCACCCGGCCACCTCGGGCGGCGTCGACACCTGGCTGCCCTGGTGGGCCCTCGCCCTCCCGACGCTCGCCTTCATCACCCTGCTGGTGCTGATACTGAACCCCGCCGACGCCGACGCGGCCACCGGGGACCCGGCGATCACCCACCTCGTCGAGCGCGTGCAACAGCTGATCACCCGCTAGGGCGGAGCCCGGGACCGCTGGTGAAGCCGCATGTCAACTCCCTGCGCCCCATGGCCTGTTTCATGCGAAGCTGGGACTCATGAGCGTCGCAGAACCCCGCAGGATCGTCCTCCTCCGTCATGCGAAGGCCGACTGGCCGCAGGTGACCGACCATGAGCGTCCGCTCGCTGACCGGGGGCGCAAGGACGCCGCCGTCGCCGGACGCAAGCTGGTCGACACCGGTATCCCCGTCGACCTGGCCGTCTGCTCCACCGCGGCCCGCACCCGCGAGACGTGGAAGCTCGCCGTCCACGAGTTCCCGCAGCGGCCGAAAACGGTCTACGAGGAGCGGATCTACGAGGCCTCCCCGGGTGAGCTGATCGCCCTGCTCAACGAAACACCCGACGACGTGCGTGACCTCGTCCTGATCGGCCACAACCCGGGCATCCAGGGTCTCGCCGACATCCTCTCCGGCCGGAGCGAGGGCGACGCCGCCGAGCGGATGGGCCGCCGCGGATTCCCGGCCGCCGCCTTCGCCGTCGTCTCCTTCGACGGCTCCTGGAAGTCCCTGGAACCGGGCGTGGCCACGCTGCTCGACTACTGGGCGCCCTCCGAGTGACCCACCCGGCACCCGCGAGGGCCCGGCGCCACCACGGCGCCGGGCCCTCTTCGTCCCTCGGGGCGCCCGTGCGTCCGTGCGCCGGCACCCCCGTCTCTTCGCCCCGCCCGCGCGGGGCTACTGCTCGTCGTGCGTCTCCGCGGCCTCGACCTCTTCGCGGGTGATGCCGAGCAGGTACAGCACGGTGTCCAGGAACGGCACGTTCACCGCCGTGTGCGCCGCCTCGCGCACCACCGGCTTGGCGTTGAAGGCCACCCCGAGACCGGCCGCGTTGAGCATGTCGAGGTCGTTGGCGCCGTCACCGATCGCCACGGTCTGCGAGAGCGGTACGCCCGCCTCGGCGGCGAACCGGCGCAGCAGCCGCGCCTTGCCCGCACGGTCCACGATCTCGCCGGTGACCCGGCCTGTGAGCCTGCCGTCGACGATCTCCAGCGTGTTGGCCTGCGCGAAGTCCAGGCCGAGCCGCTCCTGAAGGTCGTCGGTGACCTGGGTGAAACCGCCGGAGACGACCCCCACCTGGTATCCGAGCCGCTTCAGGGTCCGGATCAGCGTGCGCGCGCCCGGCGTCAGCCGGACCTCGGCGCGCACCTTGTCCACGACCGAGGCGTCCAGCCCCGCCAGCAGTGCCACGCGCGCGTGCAGCGACTGCTCGAAGTCGAGCTCACCACGCATCGCGGCCGCTGTCACCTCGGCGACCTCGTCCTCACAGCCGGCGTGCGCGGCGAAGAGCTCGATCACCTCGTCCTGGATCAGGGTGGAGTCGACGTCCATGACGACGAGCCGCTGGGCCCGCCGGTACAGGCCCGCGCCCACCACCGCGACGTCCACCCCCAGCGCCGCCGCACCCGTGACCAGGGCGGTGCGCAGGGGCTCGGTCTCCACACCGGAGACGGCGAACTCGACGGCGGTGACGGGGTACTTGGCCAGCCGGAAGATACGGTCGATGTTGCCACCGGCCTTCGTGATCTTCGCCGCCACCGCCGCGGTGGCCTGCGCGGTGAGCGGATGCCCGAGCACCGTGACCAGCGACCGGCCGAGACCGCGCGGCCGGTTGTCACCGAGGCCGGAGATGATCTCGGCCTGCATCTTCATCGACTCGGCCCAGCTGTGGACCGTCGACCGCAGGTCCCCCTCGAGACCGGCCGGCGGCTCGGTCACGAGCGCGCACAGGACCATCCGGCCCCGGGTGACCACCTGCTCGATGTCGACCACGTCGACGGAGAAGGCGGCGAGGGTGTCGAAAAGGCCGGCCGTGATGCCCGGCCTGTCCTTGCCGAAGATCTTGACAAGGAGCGTAGGGACGTCAGAGGACGAAGTCTGCAAAGCGCTCATGGTGTACCCACCGTATCCGGCACCCAGTGCCGCGCGCCGCCGAGGTCCGCCTGACGGACGGGGAACAGTGGATGTCGACGAGGTGGCGCGCTCCTCAACGGCCGGCTGCGGGCGTTCCGCGGGCGTTTCGGCCCCCGCCCCTCACCGCGGCCCGCCAGGCTTCCCGGGCCCCCTGGGAGGAGCGGGAGGAGGCGGTGGCGGCGGAGGCGGCGGACCCTCCTGCGGTCCGGGCGCCGGCCGCTCACCGGGCCGCGGGCCGGGAGGACGGCGCGGGGCCCGGGGCGGCGGCCCGAGCGGCCGGACCACCGTCGGAGCGCCGTAGACGTCGTCCGCCCCCGGTGGTCCGGCAGGCGGCCGCCCGTCGCCCGGCGGAGGCTCGGTGCGCCGGGAGCTCTCGTACGGCCTCGACGGCCCGCCCCTGTCCCCCCTGGGCCGCTCGGGCCGAGCCCGCTCCGGCCGCGTGTCCCAGGATTCCCGTGACTCCCGCAACTCCTCCGGAACCCGCAGATAGGGATTGGTCGCCGGATTCGGCGGCCGGTACGCCGGCGCGCCCGGCGCGTACGGCCCGGCCAGGTCGTCCGGGCGCCCCGAAGGCCCCCGGGTCCCGCCGGGGCCCGCGGTGCCACTCGGGTCACTGCGTGCCAGTGGCGCCGCCCGTCGCCCGGCGGCCCCCGTGGCCCGTGCCAGCAGCGCACCGGCGGCCCCCGCCCCCGCGCCCCACCCGGCGCCCAGCAGCAGCGCCGCACCGAGGTGTCCGTGCAGTTCGATCCCGGCCCCGAAGGCGTCGAACCCCAGCACGGACAGCGAGGCGTCCACGGACACGTTCGTCAGCCAGGCGATCAACGGCAACGCCACGGCGGTCGCCGCCCCCAGCCGCACGGCACACCGCCCGGCGAATCCGACCGCCCCGCCTCCGAGCCCGCCCCGGCCCCCGGACCCGGCTCCCGCTCCCGGCGCGGCCGCAGCTCCCGCTCCCGGTCCCGGTCCGGCCGCGGCCACCGCTCCCGACCCAGCCCTGGAGGCCGCCTTCGACCCGCCCCTCGCGGCCGGCGCGAATCCCGTCGACCCCGCAGGCGTCCGCACCGCCGTCAGCACCCCCGCCAGCAGCATCATCAGCGCGGCCGCCACGCCCAGCAGCCAGACCCGTCCGTCCAGCTCGGCGAGGCGGCCCAGGGTCACCGACCGTTCGGTGCCGACGCCCAGCAGATCGTCCAGCGGATCCGGGAGGACGCGCGTCAGCGCGCCCGTCGCCCGGCCGTCCCAGGGGACGAACAAGCCGATCGGGATGCCCAGCCAGACCCCGTTCGGCGCGCCGAGCAGCGCCGCCCCCGCGATCCGCTTCGGGTGGTCGTCGCCGATCGCCGCGTACGCCGCCGCTGCCAACCCGGCCGCCACCGCCACCAGCAGCACGGTCACGACGGCGGACACCGCGGGCCGCACCACCCGGTGCACCGCCTCCCAGCCGCTCGGCAGCGGCGTGCGGCGCGAGGCCAGCAGCGCGATCAGCAGGATGCCGAGGGACCAGCCGAGGCCGCCGAGCAGGGTGGGCGCCGTGTCGACGGTGAAGCCGACCGCGGCCTTCGCGTCGACGAGGTCGCCGAGCCGGTCGGGCAGCAGTCCGCCGATGTCCCCGATCCCGGGGATCTCCAGGCCGCCACCGCCACCGCCACCGCCACCGCCACCGCCGGGCAGGTCGTCCAGCCCCAGCGCGCCCCCGTCGATCGTGATGACGTCGTGCCCCGCCCAGGCCAGTCCGCCGAGCATCGCCACGTACAGCGCGACCACCGACCCGACGCGCGCGAGGAGTTCGGCCGGGGCGATCACAACTCCCGCCGTGCGCAGGGACCGCAGGAAGAACCACGAGAGCAGCAGCGCGCCCACCAGGCTCACCCCCAATGGCGTGATCTCGATGGCCGTGTTCGCCTCCGCGCCCGTGAGCCCGAAAGCGGACACATCGCCCGACGGAGTCACCGAGCCGCCGGCGGCCAGGGCGACCACGGCGGCCGTCATCGGGCCCAACGAGCCCGCGGAGTCCGCCTCCAGGAGATGCAGTCCCAGCGCCGCCGTCCCCGCCATCCCGATCAGCGCCCAGCTCACCGCCGCGACCGCGGCCAGCAGCACGTCGATCCACGGCACGCCCCTGCCGCGCGCCGCGCTCCCACTGCCCTCGACACCCGTACCGGCACTCATGCAGACCCCCCGATCCGCGGCGCGCGGCGACGAAGATCGCCGCTTCCGTCCCCCTCGCGTGCCTTTACCACTCTCCGGGCCGGTTTCAACCCCGTCAACGGGAACGGCCGATACGCTCGCCCACGCTCTTCACAAGGCCCGACTTTCGGTCAGGGGGCCGCTACTGAAATAGTTCCCCCCGATGTTCGACATCCCTAGACTCCCCGTTGATGGGGCTAACTCGGGGGACAACTCAGTGGGGCTGGAGTGCCGGAACTCGTACTGGAATTGAACGGACGCACCTGGACGCTCGATCCGTCCAGGCCATACACCCTCGGACGTGATCCGCAGGGCGACATCGTCCTCGACGACGCCAGGGTCTCCTGGCGTCACGCCACGGTCAGCTTCAACGGGCGCAGTTGGGTCGTCGAGGACCACGGGAGCACCAACGGCACGTTCGCGCAGGGGCAGCGGATCCATCAACTGGAGATCGGCCCCGGCTCGGCGCTGCACCTGGGCAACGCGACCGACGGGCCGCGGGTGAACCTCTCGGGGACGCAGGCGCCCGCCGCGCAGCCCCAGCAGCCGTACGCCGCGCAGGCCGCGAACCCGGGCTGGGCCCAGCAGGCCCCGCCGCAGCAGGCGCCGCAGGCCGGATGGCAGCCGCCGCCGCAGGGCGCGCCGCAGGTCCCGCAGCAGCAGGGGCCGAGCGAGCCGTACGCGCAGCGGGTGCCCGGTGGAGGCGCGGGGGCGCCGCCGGTCTACGGAGACCGCAGCCCGACCACGTTCCACCAGTTCTCCCTCGGCCGCGTGATGCGCATCGGCCGTGCCCTGGAGAACGAGCTGGTCGTCTCGGACCTCCAGGTCTCGCGTCACCACGCCGAGTTCCACTCGACGCCCGACGGCCGGATGGAGATCCGCGACCTCGGCTCGCACAACGGCACCTATGTCAACGGCCAGCCGATCCCCAAGGGCGGCTCGGTCCAGCTGGGGTCCACCGACATCGTCGGCGTCGGCCACTCGACGTTCCGGATCGTCGCCGACCGGCTCGAGGAGTTCGTCGACACCGGTGAGGTCTCCTTCTCGGCCCGCCACCTGACCGTCACGGTCGACGGCGGCAAGCAGATCCTGAAGGACGTCTCCTTCGGTGTCCCGGAGAAGTCCCTGATCGCGGTCATCGGACCGTCCGGTTCCGGCAAGTCGACCCTGCTCAAGGCGCTGACGGGCTACCGTCCCGCCAACCAGGGCGACGTCCTCTACGACAACCGGAACCTGTACAAGCAGTTCGCCGAGCTGCGCCAGCGCATCGGTCTGGTCCCGCAGGACGACATCCTGCACAAGGAACTGACCGTCAAGAGGGCTCTCAAGTACGCGGCCAAGCTCCGCTTCCCCGCCGACACCACGGGCGCCGAGCGCGACGCCCGCATCGACGAGGTGCTGCGCGAGCTCAAGCTGGACATCCACAAAGAGAAGAAGATCACCTCCCTCTCCGGCGGCCAGCGCAAGCGCGTCTCGGTGGCCCTGGAGCTGCTCACCAAGCCGTCGCTGATCTTCCTGGACGAGCCGACCTCCGGCCTCGACCCCGGCATGGACCGCGATGTCATGCAGCTGCTGCGCGGCCTCGCCGACGACGGCCGCACGGTCCTGGTCGTCACGCACTCGGTGGCGGAGCTCGCGATCTGCGACAAGCTGCTGGTGATGGCGCCGGGCGGTGCCGTCGCCTACTTCGGCCCGCCCGAGGAGGCGCTGAACTTCTTCGGCTACGACACCTGGGCCGACGTCTTCTCCGCCTTCGAGAACTACCGCGACTACGACTGGGCGGGCCGCTGGAAGGGCTCGCAGCACTACCAGATGTACGCCGCGGACATCGACGCCATCGCGCCGCAGTCCGTACAGATGCCGCCGATGCAGGCGATGAAGCCGCCGAAGCCGCAGGGCTGGATGTCCCAGTTCGTCACGCTGGTGCGCCGCTATGCCTCGGTGATCGCCTCCGACAAGGGCTTCCTGGCCCTGACGGTGATCCTGCCGGCCGTCCTCGGCGCGGTGAGCCTGCTCATCGACTCCGGGAACAGCCTGCTGCCCAACCCGGTCAACCCGAAGACCGGCCGGATCATCCCCAACGGCACGGCCACCACCGTCCTGCTGATCCTCGCGGTCGGCGCCTGCTTCGCGGGCGCGGCCAACTCGGTCCGCGAGCTCATCAAGGAACGGGTCATCTACGAGCGGGAACGCGCGACCGGCCTGTCCCGGTCCGCGTACCTGATGTCCAAGGTGTTCGTGCTCGGCGTGGTCACCCTGCTCCAGGGCCTGATGGTCGGCGTGATCGGCTTCGCGAGCCGGGAGATCCCGACGCAGGGCCTGGTCCTCGGCAGCGCCACCATGTTCGAGCTCTCCATCCCGATCATGGCGCTGGGCTTCACCTCGATGATGTTCGGCCTGGTCATCTCGTCGCTGGTGAAGACGGCCGAGAAGACCATGCCGCTGCTGGTCATGTTCGCGATCATCCAGGTCGTGTTCACCGGCTGCCTGTTCACCCTGAACGGCGCGGTCGGCGTCAACGAGTTCTCGTACCTGATGCCCTCGCGCTGGGCGGTCGCCGCCGCGGGCGCCACGCTGGACTTCAACAAGATCAGCCCGCCCAAGGACGGCGGTGAGACGGACCCGCTGTGGGAGCACACCGTCGGCGCCTGGGGCCTGGACATGGTCGCGCTGATCGTCCTCGGCGTGATCTGCGGCTTCTTCGTGGCCCGCTTCCTGCGCCGCCACGAGCCCGAGGTCATGCGCAAGTAGTCGCAGCGGCAGTACGCCGATGGGCGGCACCCCGGTTCGGGGTGCCGCCCATCGGCGTACGGGGGTCGCTCAGTACGCGCTGTCGACGTTGTCGATCGTGCCGTACTTGTCGGCCGCGTAGTTCGCCGCGGCGGTGATGTTGGCGACCGGGTCGTAGATGTTCCAGGACGTTCCGGCGACGTGGTAGGCCGCGAACGTCGGCGGGATCACCTGGAGCAGGCCCTTGGACGGGATGCCGTTGATGGCGTTGATGTCCCAGTTGTTGATCGCCTTCGGGTTGCCCGAGGACTCCCGGATGATGTTGCGGTGCAGACCGCTGTAGGAGCCCGGGATGCCCTTGGACTTCATGATGTCCAGGGAGTGCTTGATCCAGCCGTCGAGGTTGTTGGCGTAGCTCTTGGTGGCGACCTGCTTGACGGCCACGCGCTTGGCGGACCGGCTCGCGGCCTCCTGGGCGGCCTTGCGCGCGGCGGCGGCCTTCTTGGCCGCGGCCGCGGCGGCCGCCTTCTTCTTCGCGGCGGCTGCCTTCGCGGCGGCCTCGGCGGCGGCCTTCTTCTTCGCGGCGGCGTCCGCGGCGGCCTTCTTCTGTGCCTCGATGGCGTCGACCTTCACGCTTGTCGTGGCCAGCTGGTCGGTCACGCTGGCCTTGACGGCCTTCACCGGCGCAGCGCTGTAGGCGACCCGGGCCGAGGAGACGGCGTCCGTAGTGGTCGTCTGCGCGTCGGCCGGCACCACGGAGAAGGCGAGGGCAGCGGCACCGAGCGTGGCGGCACCGGCGATCGCGATCTTGCGAGTGTTCTTGGGCATGCGGATGGACCTCTTCGAATAGCGCGGAGGTCGCTCTCTTCGTCCGACGGCGGACAGCGGGTGCTTGAGGCACGGGCGCCGCCGGGGGAGAACCCACGGCGCTGAGCGACGAGAGCCATTGTTAGCGGCCGCAAAATCGGCAGGCAAAGGTGTGACGTACGATCCCCGATAGTGGATCAGGGAAGGGCAAATCGGGACAGATGGAACCATCTGCCCCGTTCACCGCGTCCCCTTTATCTCCTATTGCCCGTAGTACGTGATCCGCGCCCTATGTGCGGGCTCACACGGGCCCCCCTCTGTTCTCACTGATAGTTGCCCGAGCAATGCTCTGCGTCAGCACTCTCCTCCGGAAGGACGAGGTGCACGTCCCCGAACTCGTGCCACAGGTAGCGCCCGCCCAGCGCCTCGTCGTAGCCACGGCTGATCGCGGCCCGCCCCGCCACCGCCTCCAGCATCAGCAGATGCGAGGCCTCCGGCTCGTGCAGCCCGGTCAGCAGCCCGTCCACCGCCCGTACTCCGCGCGCGGGCGTGACGACGAGATCCGTCCATCCCGCACGCGCGCGTACGAGCCCGTCCGCCCCGGTCGCCGACTCCACGGCCCGTACCGCGGTCGTCCCCACCGCGATCACCCGCCTGCCCGCCCTTCTCCCTCCACCACCGCGCACGGCGTTGATCAGCCGCGCCGACGCCTCGGGCACCGCGAACCGCTCCGGATACGGCGGCTCGTGCGCCTCCGCCGAGGCGACCCCGGTGTGCAGGGTGATCGGCGCGAACTGCACCCCCCGGCTCACCAGCTCCGCCACCAGCCGCGCGGTGAAGGGCCGCGCCGCGCTCGGCATCTCCGCACTGCCCGTGCCGTCGGCCGACGGCAGCGCGAACACCGTCTGGTAGACGGACAGCGGCTGGTCCCGCTCCGTGTAGGAGTAACGGATGGGCCGCCCGTGCTCCCGCAGCAGCCCGTGCACCGCCCCGGCAGGGGACACCCGCGCCCACCACAGCCGCCCGCTCCCCGGGCTCAGCGGCTCCTCCAGCGCCAGCCGCACACCCCCGGCCAGCCGCACCTCGGTCCCCGCGGGCCCGCCCGCACGCGCGCGGGTGGTGCCCTTCCCGTCCGGCTCCCGCAGCTCTACGGCCCACCGCCCGTCGTCACCGCGCGTGGAGAAGTGCACCACCACACGCGCGTGCCCGACCCGCCCGTCCACGGCCGCCGCCAGCGTCGGCGAGGTGTTCACCACGAGCAGGTCCCCGGCCCGCAGCAGACACGGCAGCTCCCGGAACGCGTGATGGGTGGCCTCCGTCCCCCGCGACACCAGCAGCCGCACGTCGTCACGGTCCCGTCCCGGCCCCCGCTGCTCGGCCGGCACCCGCGCCGACAGCTCCTGCGGAACCCGCTGCACGGCCAGCGTCATCGCCGTCCCTCCAGCAGGGCCGGAGCCCCGTACCGCCCGCTCGCCGGGCGCTCGTCCAGCAGCCGCAGGAAGGCCGGCGCCACACCGGCCGGATCCGGCCGCGGATCGTCGTCGTCCGGTACGGCCGCCGCGTACAGGTCCGTGGCCATGTCCCCGGGGTCCACCGCCCACACCCGCAGCCCCGGCTCCTCCGCCCCGAGCACCGCCGCGAGCTGGTCCAGGGCCGCTTTGGACGCCCCGTAGCCGCCCCAGGTCCCGTACGCCTCGGCGGCCGCGTCCGAGCTGACGGTGATCACCGCGCCGGCCGGCGCCCCGAGCAGCAGCGGCAGCGCCTCCTGGACCAGCCCCAGCGCCGCCACGACGTTCACCTCCAGCGCCCGCCGCAGGCCGTCCAGGGGCAGCTCGGCCAGCCGCACCAGCGGCTCGGCGCCCAGCGCACTCGCGTTGTTCACCAACAGGTCGCAGCCCCCGAGCCGCCAGGCGGCCGCCACCAGCTCGGCCCGGTGCGCCGCGTCCGTGACATCCCCCGCACGGGCCTCGACCCGGGCCCCGTGCGCCGCCACGGCCGCCGCCGTCTCCTTCAGCACCTGCGCGGTTCTGGCGTCGAGCACCAGATCCCAGCCCCGCGCGGCCAGCGCCTCGGCCAGCGCCCGCCCCAGCCCCTTCGACGCACCCGTGATGATCGCAACCGGCATGACAACCGTCCCCTCGTCCGACCGCCTCCTTGCGGCGGTGATCCCAACCTAGGAACCGGCCCCGCGCCTCCGCCTCGGACGCGGGACGCAAGCCGGAGGGGCCCTTGGTCGTAGGCCCGCGCACCCGGTCCCCGCGCCCTGGTCCGCGGTAACCGGGACCTCCGCCCTAGGTCCTGCGCCCCAGCCCGCGGCCGCCACAGGTCCGATCCGCGCTGTCACACCCCGCCGGTACCGTGAGGGCATGAGTCAAGGCCCCCGGTCCGGCCTCGCCGCGGTGAGTACCGCGCTGCTGGCCATGAGCAGGCACCTCGAGGTCCGCGACGTCCTCAAGACGATCGTCGCCTCCGCCCGCGAACTGCTGGACGCGCAGTACGCCGCCCTCGGCGTGCCCGACGACCACGGCGGCTTCGCCCAGTTCGTCGTCGACGGCGTCGGCGAGGAGCAGTGGAAGGCCATCGGCCCGCTGCCCCGCCAGCACGGCATCCTGGCGGCGATGCTCCAGGAGGCCCGGCCCCAGCGCCTCGCCGACGTCCGCAAGGACCCGCGCTTCGAGGGCTGGCCGTCCGCCCACCCCGAGATGTCCGACTTCCTGGGCCTGCCCGTCCGGGACGGCGAGGAGGTCCTCGGCGCTCTGTTCCTGGCCAACAAGAACTGCGCCAGGCCCCAAGGCGGTTGCGGCTTCACCGAGGACGACGAGGAACTGCTCGCGATCCTCGCCCAGCACGCCGCGATAGCCCTCACCAACGCCCGCCTGTACGAGCGCAGCCGCGAACTGACGATCGCCGAGGAACGCTCCCGGCTGGCCCACGAACTGCACGACGCCGTCAGCCAGAAGCTGTTCTCCCTGCGCCTGACGGCCCAGGCCGCCACCGCCCTCGTCGACCGCGACCCCGCGCGCGCGAAGGGCGAACTGCAACAGGTCGCCGCGCTCGCCGCCGAGGCCGCCGACGAACTGCGGGCCGCCGTCGTGGAGTTGCGCCCCGCGGCCCTCGACGAGGACGGCCTGGTCGCCACCCTCCGCACCCACATCCAGGTCCTCGACCGCGCCCACACCGCGCGCGTGACCTTCACCAGCCAAGGCGTCCGCGCGCTGCCCGCCGCGCAGGAGGACGCCCTGCTGCGGGTCGCCCAGGAGGCGCTGCACAACGCCCTGCGCCACTCCGGGGCGCAACGCGTCGAGGTGACCCTCGCGAAACGCGGCCCCGGCACGGTCCTGCGCGTCACGGACGACGGCGGCGGCTTCGACCCGACGACGGTCCGCCGGGCCGGCCGGCACCTCGGGCTGGTCTCGATGCGGGACCGGGCCGGCGGGGTCGGTGGCACGCTCACGGTGGAATCGGCGCCCGGCAAGGGCACCACGATCGAGATGGAGGCTCCCGGTGGCTGACGCAATCAAGGTGCTGCTCGTCGACGACCACCAGGTCGTCCGCCGGGGCCTGCGCACCTTCCTGGAGGTGCAGGACGACATCGAGGTCGTCGGCGAGGCCGCTGACGGCGCCGAAGGAGTCGCCCTCGCCGAGGAGTTGAAGCCGGACGTCGTCCTGATGGACGTCAAGATGCCCGGCATGGACGGCGTCGAGGCCCTCCGCAGGCTCCGCGACCTGGCGAACCCCGCGCGCGTGCTGATCGTCACCAGCTTCACCGAACAGCGCACCGTGGTCCCGGCCCTGCGCGCGGGCGCCGCCGGGTACGTCTACAAGGACGTGGACCCCGACGCCCTGGCCGGCGCCATCCGCTCGGTCCACGCCGGGCACATCCTGCTCCAGCCGGAGGTCGCCGGCGCACTCCTCTCCCAGGACGAGGGCACCTCGGGCCAGGGCAGAGGCGGCGCGCTCACGGAACGCGAGCGCGAGGTGCTCGGCCTGATAGCGGACGGCCGCTCCAACCGCGAGATCGCCCGGGCCCTGGTCCTCTCCGAGAAGACCGTCAAGACACACGTCTCGAACATCCTGATGAAGCTCGACCTCGCGGACCGCACCCAGGCCGCGCTGTGGGCCGTACGTCATGGCGTGACCCGCTGAGACGCGCTCCGGCGCACCACCCGGAGCGTCGCGGGGCGCTCCGGCGGGGCAACGCGGAAGGTTAACTTCCGATCCGAGATTCATACCGTCGTGGGAATGTCCCCCGAACGGCGCATCCTTCGGGGCCCGCCGCCGTTCTCCAGTGCGTGCCGCGGCGACTGCCGCGGTAATCGCTAGGAGGGGTCAGAAGTGAAGAACCTGAAGAAGGCAGCGGCCGTGACGATGGTGGCCGGCGGGCTGATGGCGGCGGGTGCCGGCATGGCCTCCGCCTCCGACGGCGCCACCGCCCTCGGCGAGGCCAAGGGCTCGCCGGGCGTCGTCTCGGGCAATCTCGTCCAGGCCCCGGTGCACGTCCCGGTCAACGTGGTCGGCAACAGCGTGAACGTCATCGGCGTGCTGAACCCGGCCTTCGGCAACCTGGGTCTCAACCACTGAGGTCCCGCCCGCACCCGCGGTGACCTCCGGCCTCCCTCGGCCCCCACCGAGGGAGGCCGGTCTGTTTGTCGCTCCAATGATCCGAACGAGGTGTCTTCCGAGCGGTCCCGCATCGTTCCCGATCACTCCCGCGTTGGGCAGTCCACGACCCGCGGCCGGGTCGGATACGCAAACGCAGGAGGAACTCTTCCCATGAACATCGCCAAGAAGGCTGCCGTGGCCCTCACCGTCGCGGGTATCGCCGCGGGCGCCTCGGCCGGTGCCGCCGTCGCCGACGCGGGTGCCGAAGGCGCGGCCGTGAAGTCGCCGGGCGTTGCCTCGGGCAACGTCATCCAGGTGCCGGTGCACATCCCGGTCAACCTCTGCGGCAACACGATCAACCTGGTCGGCGTGCTGAACCCGGCGTTCGGCAACACCTGCATCAACGACTGAGTTCGTAGCCGCACCACAGAGGGGCCCACGCGTCACGGACGACGCGCGGGCCCCTCCGCTTGCCGCGACCACTTCACCACCGCCCGACAACCCAGCCCGTCCGGCGCCCCACATGGCGGCGCCCTTCACCGCCACCCGGCCAGCCAGCCCGCCGGAGCTCGGCATGTCGGCACCTTTCACCGCCGCCCGGCAAGGCGATCCAGCCCGTCCGGCGCTTGAGGACAAGGCCCCTTCAGGGCCGAAGGGGGGCCCGGGGGCACAGCCCCCAGAGGCTCACACCCACCCGGGCCACCCGAGCAGCGACGCTCACCGCACCCCCCGCTCCCGCTCCTCCACAACGGAGTTGTACGCGGCGACCTGAGCCCGCCGCGCCGTCCGCTCGACCGGCCGCAGGGCCTCCGCCCGCACCGCCATCTCCGCCGAGCTCACCGCACCCCCGGGTCCGTTCTCATAGGCGAGGGACACCAGCAGCCCCACCCGCTGCGCCAGCTCCAGCACCCGCACCGCCCGAGGCGGATACCCCGGAGCCAGGACCTCCCGCCCCCGCTCGGACCGGGCCCGGTACGCGTCGATCGCCGCCTCCGCCACCGGCCCCGATCCCGCCAGGTCCAGCCGCGCCAGCACCGCCGTGGCGTCCCGCAACGCCTCCGCCAGCTCCCGCTCCGCCTCGCCCAGCGACGGCACGTCGGCCGGCGGGGCCTCCCGCACCGGCAGGCAGTGCCACACGACCTCGACATGCACGTCACCCTCGGGCCCGGCCTCGTACACCTCCGGCACCAGCCCGTACCCGGCGCCGTGACAGACCACCGCCTCCTCCGCCTCCAGCGCCCGCTTGTTGAACTCCGGC
The DNA here is from genome assembly GCF_040295245.1 of Streptomyces sp. NPDC002884. Lineage (NCBI taxonomy): Bacteria > Bacillati > Actinomycetota > Actinomycetes > Kitasatosporales > Streptomycetaceae > Streptomyces > Streptomyces sp. NPDC002884. Next base: position 205,931 of record NZ_JBEOVB010000015.1, read on the forward strand.
GGGCCGCTCAACCCCAGCGGATGCCCCGGCGCGGGCAGCGCCACCCGCAGCCCGCTCACCCCGAGCGCCCGCAGCCGCCCCAGCGCGAGCGTGAGTCCGACGGGCGCCGACTCACCGGGCAGCCCCTCCACCCGGTGCACGGCGTCCTCGCCGACGATGGCGAGCACGGCGTCGTCCGGCGAGACAATTCCGGCCAACAGGGCATTTCCCCAAGCGGCAAGGCGACCAGAGCGCGGTTCCGAGAGCATGCCCCCACCCTAAGGACCGGACCGATGGAACGGGCCGCCCGACCGGTGGCGTAGATTTTCCCGGAGAGGCCGCGCCCACCCATGCGCGGCGGTCCGAGCCACAGGCGCCCGCGACAACCGACCGGCCACACAGCAAGGGGAGACAACGCGCTCATGAGCGATGTTCTGGAGCTTCAGGACGTATCCGTGGTCCGTGAGGGCCGGGCTCTGGTGGACCAGGTCTCCTGGTCGGTCAAGGAGGGCGAGCGCTGGGTCATCCTCGGTCCCAACGGGGCCGGCAAGACGACCCTCCTGAACATCGCCTCGACCTACCTCTTCCCCAGCGCCGGCACCGTCTCCATCCTCGGGGAGACCCTCGGCAGCCCCGGCACCGACGTCTTCGAGCTGCGCCCCCGCGTCGGCATGGCCGGCATCGCCCTCGCCGACAAGCTCCCCAAGCGCCAGACCGTCCTCCAGACGGTACTGACCGCCGCGTACGGCATGACCGCCGGCTGGCAGGAGGAGTACGAGGACATCGACGAGCAGCGCGCCCGCGCCTTCCTCGACCGCCTCGGCATGAGCGACTACCTGGAGCGCAAGTTCGGCACGCTCTCCGAGGGCGAGCGCAAGCGCACCCTCATCGCCCGCGCCCTGATGACCGACCCCGAGCTGCTCCTCCTCGACGAGCCCGCCGCCGGTCTGGACCTCGGCGGCCGCGAGGACCTGGTCCGCCGTCTCGGCCGCCTCGCGCGCGACCCCATCGCCCCCTCGATGATCATGGTGACCCACCACGTCGAGGAGATCGCCCCCGGCTTCACCCACGTCCTCATGATCCGCCAGGGCAAGGTCCTCGCCGCGGGCCCGGTCGAGCTCGAGCTCAGCTCCCGCAACCTCTCCCTCTGCTTCGGCCTCCCGCTCGTCGTGGAACAGGTCGGCGACCGCTGGACCGCACAGGGCCTGCCGATGTCCTGACCGCTCCCTGTGCGCCCTGTCCCCGGCAGGACGTGCGGCTCTACCATGACGGTGTGAACGACATCGACGCGTGGGTGTGGTGGCTCGTCGGCGCGGCAGCGCTCGGAATCCCGCTCGTGGTGACCGCCATGCCCGAGTTCGGCATGCTCGCGGTCGGCGCGGTGGCAGCCGCCGTCGCGGCCGGCCTCGGCTTCGGAGCCGTCGCCCAGGTGCTCGTCTTCATCGTCGTCTCCGTCGCACTGATCGCCGTCGTACGCCCGATCGCGACCAAGCACGCAAAGCAGCGTCCCCGACTCGCCACCGGCATCGACGCGTTGAAGGGCAAGCAGGCCGTCGTGCTGGAGCGCGTCGACGGCTCGGGCGGCCGCATCAAGCTCGCCGGCGAGATCTGGTCGGCACGCGCCCTCGACAGCGACCGCGCCTACGACGTGGGGCAGGAAGTCGACGTCGTGGACATCGAGGGGGCCACGGCGATCGTCATCTGACGTGGCGCAACTCCCGCACGACGTAAGTGAACAGAACACCGCACGAGCCGTACGACGGTCTGTCACACTCGTCCAGCAAGATCTTCAACAGGCATAAGATCTTCCGAAAGCGCCGAGGCGGAGAAAGGTACGGGGAGCCGCGATGGAACCGGTCATCATCGTCCTGGTCATTCTGGTGGTGTTGGTCTTCATCGCCCTGATCAAGACGATCCAGGTCATCCCACAGGCGAGTGCCGCCATCGTGGAGCGGTTCGGCCGCTACACGCGGACACTCAACGCGGGACTCAACATCGTCGTCCCGTTCATAGACACCATCCGCAACCGCATCGACCTGCGCGAACAGGTCGTGCCGTTCCCGCCCCAGCCGGTGATCACCCAGGACAACCTGGTCGTGAACATCGACACCGTCATCTACTACCAGGTGACCGACGCCCGGGCCGCGACCTACGAAGTCGCCAGCTACATCCAGGCGATCGAGCAGCTCACCGTCACCACGCTCCGCAACATCATCGGCGGTATGGACCTCGAGCGGACCCTGACCTCCCGCGAGGAGATCAACGCGGCGCTGCGCGGAGTCCTCGACGAGGCGACCGGCAAGTGGGGCATCCGCGTCAACCGCGTGGAACTGAAGGCGATCGAGCCCCCGACCTCCATCCAGGACTCGATGGAGAAGCAGATGCGCGCCGACCGTGACAAGCGCGCCGCGATCCTCACCGCCGAAGGCACGCGCCAGGCCGCCATCCTCACCGCCGAGGGCGAGAAGCAGTCCCAGATCCTGCGCGCCGAGGGCGAGGCCAAGGCAGCCGCCCTGCGCGCCGAGGGCGAGGCCCAGGCCGTGCGTACGGTCTTCGAGGCCATCCACGCGGGCGACCCGGACCAGAAGCTCCTCTCCTACCAGTACCTCCAGATGCTCCCGAAGATCGCCGAAGGCGACGCCAACAAGCTCTGGATCGTCCCGAGCGAAATCGGCGACGCCCTCAAGGGGTTGTCCGGCGCCATGGGCAACTTCGGCAACTTCGGCGGCAATTCGGGAGGCCGCAACTCCGGCAACGGCAACGGCAACGGCGACAGCGGCAACGAGCGCCGCGAGAAGCCGTCGATCGACTGAGGGATCTCTTCGGCTCCGTCCGGTTCCCCGCGCCCTGAAGGGGCGCGGGGAACCGTGCGTTCAGCGACAGTTGGCCCGCAGGCAGAGAGCCGGCCCCGCGCGGAGCGCTACGCGGCCTCCCCGGCCAGCCAGTCCGGCAGGGCGGCGAAGTCGTCCTGGCCCAGGGCCAGAAGCATCGCGTCCGCAGGCGTCGGCTCGAACGGCTGCCGCAGCAACGGCATCTCCGCCTGCTCCGGAGTCCGGTCCGCTTTGCGGTGATTGTCCTCCGCGCACGAGGCGACGGTGTTCAGCCACACGTCCTGACCGCCCTGGGCCCGCGGCACCACGTGGTCCACGGTCGTCGCCCGGCGACCGCAGTACGCGCACCGGTGCCGGTCGCGTATCAGCACACCCCGCCTCGACCACGGAGCTTGTCTTCGGAACGGCACCCGTACGTATCTGCACAGCCTGATCACCCGGGGCGCCGGGATGTCGACCTCGGCTCCGCGCATCCGCAGTTCGGGGTGGGCCTGCTCGACGACGGCCTTGTCCTGAAGCACCAGAACGACGGCTCGGTTCAACGTCACCGTCGACAGCGGCTCGAAGCTCGCGTTCAGTACCAGCGTGTCCCGCATACCAGCCCACCTCCTGTGTGCACCGGCCCACCCCGTGGCGGACTGGGATCAACTCTGGCCGGGCACGCCGAGATGGACAACGCAATATCTGCTGCTTCACGGGAGGTGACCCCCGCGACCCCCGGCAACAAAAATGCCCGCCCCTGATCACTTCCAAGACCAGAGGCGGGCAAACGTTCCATGAACGATGAGCTGACTCATCCCTCCGCGGGAAGTTCGTACTCACCGATCAGCTGGGCGCGGGCGACGGTGTGGAACCGCAGATTGAATCCCACGGCGGCGGGCGAGGCGTCGGCGTCGGGGCCGAGCTTCTCCTGATCCACCGCGTACACCGTGAAGACGTACCGGTGCGGTCCGTCCCCGGGCGGCGGAGCGGCCCCGCCGAACTCCTTGGTGCCGTAGTCGTTGCGCGCGTGCACTGCGCCCTCCGGCAGCCCCTCGAACGTGCCGCCGCCCGCACCCGCGGGCAGTTCGGTCACCGAGGCCGGGATGTCGAACAGGACCCAGTGCCAGAATCCGCTGCCCGTCGGGGCATCGGGGTCGTAGCAGGTCACCGCGAAACTCTTGGCCCCGGCCGGGAAACCCTCCCACCGCAGCTGCGGCGAGATGTTCCCCGCCGCGTGGACCTGGGCGTCCTTGAGCGTCGCCCCCTCCTTCACATCCTCGCTCGTGACCGTGAACGACGGCACCGGCGGATGGAAATCGTGGGGCAGTGGCCGCCTCTTCGGCTCGGTCACTCCGACACCTCCTGATCGATCGGCAGGGCACTCCCTTCGGAGCCTACGACCTCCACGCCCCGCGCGAGGACGCACAGAGGGCCCGGAGCGCCGTACGGCACTCCGGGCCCTCCCTGTTGCTCAGAACCAGTTGCGCTTGCTGCCGACCTCGGACAGCCACTGGTTGAGGTACCCCGTCCAGTCGGTCCCCTGGTAGTCGTGCAGACCCACCTGGAACGAGCGGAAGGTGTCACTGCCCTCGCTGAACAGGCCCGGCTTCTTGTCCATCTCCAGCACGACGTCCATCGTGTGCTCGTCGGCCACGAAGCTCAGCTCGACCTGGTTCAGCCCCCGGTACTGCGACGGCGGGAAGAACTCGATCTCCTGGTAGAACGGCAGCTTCTGCCGCGTACCGCGGATGTGCCCGCGCTCCAGGTCCGCGTTCTTGAAGCGGAAGCCCAGCTGGATGAAGGCGTCCAGGATCGCCTTCTGCGCCGGCAACGGGTGCACGTTGATCGGGTCCAGGTCGCCGGAGTCCACGGCGCGGGCGATCTCCAGCTCCGTGGTCACACCGATGTTCATGCCACGCAGCGTCTGGCCGTCGATCGTCGTGACCGGCGTCTCCCACGGGATCTCGAGCCCGAACGGCACCGCGTGCACGGCGCCGGCCTGGAGCTCGAAGGCACCCCCGAGCCGCAGCTTCGTGAACTCGATGTCCTGCTTGTACTCCTGGTCGCCGCTCTCGACCTCGACCTTGGCCTGAAGCCCGACCGAGAGCCCCTCGATCTGCTGGTTGACGGATCCGCCCTGGATCCGCACCTCACCCTGTACGACACCGCCCGGAACGACGTTGACCTCGGTCAGCACCGTCTCGACCGAAGCCCCACCGGCCCCCAGACTCGCGAGCAGCTTCTTGAACGCCATGTCTCTCCCTCTACGACCTTCTTCTTACGGGATCCCTCGACCCCTACATACGCGATCCCGGCGTGGCCGGTTCCGTGCCCCACACCCTGGCAAGACGGATGCCCGCTGACCACCCCGACGCACTCACACGTCTGCACTACGCTCGGAGGGCATGATCGCGACCCCCGACCGTACGCCCCTCCCCAGGACCTTCTTCGACCGCCCTGTCCTGGAGGTGGCCCAGGATCTGCTCGGCCGGTTCCTCGTCCGGACGACCCCCGACGGTCCGATCACCCTGCGCCTCACGGAGGTCGAGGCCTACGACGGTCCGAGCGACCCGGGGTCCCACGCCTATCGCGGTCCCACGGCCCGCAACGGCGTGATGTTCGGTCCGCCCGGACATGTGTACGTCTACTTCACCTACGGCATGTGGCACTGCATGAACCTCGTCTGCGGTCCGGACGGCACGGCGAGCGCCGTCCTGCTCCGCGCCGGCGAGATCGTCGAGGGCGCCGAGTCGGCCCGCAAACGTCGACTCTCGGCCCGAAATGACAAGGAACTGGCCAAAGGGCCTGCCCGCCTGGCCACCGCACTGGACGTGGACCGGGCCCTCGACGGTACGGACGCCTGCGCCACGGGGGACACCCCCTTGAAGATCCTGACCGGCACCCCGGTCCCCTCCGACCAGGTACGCAACGGCCCGCGCACCGGAGTCTCCGGCGACGGAGCGGTCCACCCCTGGCGATACTGGGTCGCCGACGACCCGACGGTGAGCCCCTATCGGGCCCATGTCCCCAGACGTCGCCGAAGTTGACTCGCTGTTGGCCGGCGCGTAACGTAGCCCGAGCCGCTTGAACCGGGTACGGCATTCGCCGGCAGTCGGAAGCGGCCAACCCACTACCTACAACGCCCCTCAACGGGAGCGAATTCGGCATGCCTGCATGTCCGCATTCCAACCCGGCAGAACTCGATTATGAGTTGCAGAGGGAATCGGCTAACGTAGTGAATGTCGAAAGGCCGACAGGCGAAAGTCCAAAGCCAAAGACAATCCTCCCGACAGGGAATCGGATCAAGAAAAAGATCTGATAGAGTCGGAACCGCCGGAAAGGGAAACGCGAAAGCGGGAACCTGGAAAGCAGCGAGGAAATCGGGTCGAGAAAAGATCTGATAGAGTCGGAAACGCAAGACCGAAGGGAAGCGCCCGGAGGAAAGCCTGAGAGAGTCTCTCGGGTGA
>NZ_JBEOVB010000016.1:0-103765 GCF_040295245.1 Streptomyces sp. NPDC002884
GGGGACCGGGCGCGGACCTGGTCTCCAGCCGCTGGATCATCGACGCGACCCGCCACATCCTGCGCACCCGCAACCCCGACCTGACCCTGTGCTACGTACCCCACCTGGACTACGACCTCCAGCGTTTCGGCCCGCGCGACCCGCGCTCGCTGAAGGCGGCCGCCGACCTCGACACCGCGCTGGCCCCGCTGCTGGAGGAAGCGGCGGCGGAGGGCCGTACGGTCGTCGTGCTGTCCGAGTACGGGATAGGCGAGGTGAGCAGGCCTGTCGACATCAACCGTGCGCTGCGCCGTGCGGGCCTGCTCGAGGTGCACACCCAGGACGGTATGGAGTACCTCGACCCGATGGCGTCCCGTGCCTTCGCGGTCGCCGACCACCAGCTCGCCCACGTCTACGTACACCGTCCCGAGGACCTGCCCGGTGTGCGGGAGGTGCTGGAGGACCTGCCCGGCGTCGCCGAACTCCTCGGTGACGAGGGGAAGAAGCGGCACGGCCTCGACCACCCGCGCTCGGGCGAACTCGTGGCCGTGGCGGAGCCCGATGCCTGGTTCACGTACTACTACTGGCTCGACGACGCCCGCGCACCCGACTTCGCGCAGCTGGTGGAGATCCACCGCAAGCCCGGCTACGACCCGGCCGAACTGTTCATGGATCCCCTCGACCCCTATGTGAAGGTCAAGGCGGCAGGAGCGCTCGCCCGCAAGAAGCTCGGCCTGCGGTATCGGATGGCGGTGGTCCCGCTGGACCCCTCCCCGGTCCGCGGCAGTCACGGCAGGCTTCCGGAGCGCACGGAGGAGGGGCCTGTCCTGCTGTGCTCACGCCCCGGTGAGGTCACCGGGGATCTCGCCGCCACGGAGGTCAAGGCGCTGCTGCTGCGGCTGGCCGGCATCGCCTGACACCGCGGGTCCGGCGCCGTTCACGTCGGCCGTCCGGCCTCCCGCCGATCTCACGCGGTGGCGGGGCCGTCCGGCCGGGGGAACCGGACGGTGACGAGACGGGTGAGGCCGGACACCGTCAGGACCCGTTCGAGCAGCGGGCCGGCGATGAGCTCGATGCGGTCGGCATGGGCGAACAGGACGTTGAGGCCCGCGCTGTCGAGGTACTCCACATCCGTCAGGTCGACGACGACCGGCCCCGGTACACCGTCGATGGCGTCGGCGAATGCGCCGCTGTTGCTCATGTCGATCTCGCCCGCGACGGTCAGCAGGGTGCCGCTGCCGGAGGTTCTGCCGTGCGTGAGAGTCAGCTGGGTGGGCATCACAGGATCCTCGTGTGCATCTCGACGGTGGTGCCCAGGGGGCCGGGACTGATGGTCACATGGCTCGCCAGAGCCTTCATGATGCCGATCCCCCGGCCGCGGTGAGGGGTGTCGGCGGGATTGCCGGGCTTCCAGATCCCGCTGTCCGCCACGACCACCCGGACCGTGTCGGAGGACGCCTCGGCATACAGGCGGACGGTTCCGTCGGGGGAGGCGCGGTGGCCGTGTTCCACGGCGTTGGCACAGGCCTCACCGGCGGCGATCAGCACGTCCTGGGCGGTGCGCCGGGGCAGGTCGCACCGGGCGAGCCACTCGCGCAGGGCGTGACGCGCGACGGCGAGCCGGCCCGACTCCGCCGGAAAGGCGAATCGCAGCGGGCCCGGATGCCGGTAGAGCAGGAGGGCGACATCGTCGTCGTAACCGCTCGTGGGGGCCAGCTCGGACATCAGGAGGTCGGCCAGCTCACGGGCGGCGAGATCGCGGCCGTCCCGCAACACCTCGCCCGCCCGGGCGATACCCACGTCCAGCGACTGCCGTCGCCGCTCGACGAGGCCGTCGGTGTAGACCAGGAGCGACGAGCGGGCGGGGACGGAACAGACGTGCTCGGGGCGGTCGTGGGAGGGGCGGATGCCCAGAGGGAGCGCGTGTCCGCTTTCGAGCAGACGGGTGCCGCCGTCCGGGAGCGCGAGCACGCCCGGCGGATGGCCCGCGCTCGAGTAGGTCAGGCTTCCCGTCCGCGGGTCGAGGACGCCGCAGAAGACGGTCGTGCACATGGCGCCGGGGATGCCCTTGGCGAAGTGGTCGAGAGCCATGAGCGTGCTGGCGGGTCCGAGGTCCTGGAGGAACAGGGCACGGCAGGCACTGCGCAGCTGGCCCATCACGGTGGCCGCCTGCAGCCCGCGTCCGACGCAGTCGCCGACCACGATGCCGATCCGGTCGTCCGGCAGGGCGATGACGTCGTACCAGTCGCCGCCGATCTCCAGCGGTGGCGTGGCCGGCTCGTAGCGCGCGGCGAACCCCTCGGGCAGCAGGGAGGGACCGAGGATGGCGCGTTGGAGGGCGAGCGCGGTCTCGCGCTGCTGATCGATCTGATGGGCACGGGTGAGCGCCTGGGCCAGGTGACCGCCGAGCAGCGCCAGCAGCAGTTCGTCCTCGCGGCTGAAACGGCGGGCCGGCTCCAGCTCGATCCACAACGCCATGGGGCCCTCGGGGTGTTCGAGGAGGATCCCCGCCCCGGTCTCGTCGACGACAGGGGTGAGCAGCGGCTGACTCTGCAGGTCGCTGATGGCCCGCTGCCGCTCGGCCGGGATGTCCTGCCAGGTCAGCGGGCGGGTGGCGGTGAGGTCCGGGCGGCCGTCCGCGGCGAAGACCGCCGACAGCACATGGTCGGCGTGCCACAGTTCCCGGAGCCGGTCCAGCGCCGCGGTGAGCGACTGGTGAAGGCCGGCGGTCTCGGCGAGGCGGGTGCTGAGCGAGGCGAGGGCGCTCTCGCGTTGGATGGCATGGCGTTCGGCCGTGACGTCGCGGAAGGTTCCCACGATCATCCGGCGTCCGCTGTCGGGATCGCTGGCGTCGTTGAAGGCGGCTCTGACGTACAACCGGTGCCCGTCCCGATGGGTGAGGGGAAGGGTGTGGTTGCCGTGTCCCCGGGTGAGCAGGTCGGCGAAGGCGTCGGCCACCGTCCGGTGGGCCGCGGGGTCGCTCGTGGCGTCCGGCCACCAGGGGTGGGCCGGTGCGTAGGGCAACCCGTCGGGGCCGTGGCCGAGCATGGTGGCGAACGCGGCGTTGATCTCGAGGACGGTGCCGCTGTCGTCCATCACGAGCAGGGCTTCCTGGAGCGAGTCCACGAGGGCGGCGCGCCATCGCACATGGTGGGTGCGCAGGCGGGCCAGTTCCACGTTGGCCCGTACCCGGGCCAGCAGTTCGGCCGCGGCGAACGGTTTGACGAGGTAGTCGTCCGCGCCCGCCGACAGTCCCTCGATGGACGCCTCCTGGCCCGCCCGGGCGGAGAGCAGCAGTACGGGGACCGAGGCGGTCCGGGTGTCCGATCGCAGGGCGCCGACCAGGGCGAGGCCGTCCATGAGCGGCATCATGACATCGCTGACTATCAGGTCCGGGGCCTCGGCGCGGGCGGCGGCCAGGGCGGCCAGGCCGTCGCTCACCGCGTGGGCCCGGTAGCCGGCGCCGGTCAGGATACGGACCAGGTACTCGCGCATGTCGGCGTTGTCGTCGGCGACCAGGACGCGTGCGCGCACGGCCGATCCGGATACGGCGGAAGACGACGAGGCGTCGTGCGTGGCCTTGTCCCGCACCGCCGTGCCGCTGTCGGCGGGGAGCCAGCGCAGGGCTTCCTGTACGTAGGGGACGGCGACGTCCGACGCGGGGCGGGTCCGGGACGACTCGTGGACGGCGTCCGCGGGCAGATGCGCGGACCCGAACGGCAGCCGGACGGTGAAACACGTACCCCGGTCCGGGGCGCTGTCCGCCGTGATGGTGCCGCCGTGCAGCAGGACCAGTTCCCGGACCAGGGCCAGGCCGATGCCGCTGCCCTCGTGGGAGCGGGCGCGGACGCCGCTGATGCGGTGGAAGCGTTCGAACAGGTGCGGCATCTCGTTCGCCGCGATGCCGACGCCGGTGTCGGAGACCGTCACCACCGCCCGGTCGTCCTCCTCACGGACCGTGACGCCGAGGGAGCCGTCGAAGGTGAACTTGAGCGCGTTGCTCAGCAGGTTCAGCATCACCTTCTCCCACATGTCCCGGTCGACGTGGACCGGCCGGTCGAGCGGGGGGCAGTCGACGACGAGGTCGAGCCCGGCCCGGTCGACGGCGGACCGGAAGACGCTGGCGAGTTCGGCGGTCAGCACGGCCAGATCCACGGGTTCGTAGCACGCCTGGACCCGGCCCGCTTCGATGCGGGAGAAGTCCAGGAGGGTGTTGACCAGCTTCCCCAGACGCAGCGCGTTGCGCCGGATCGCCTCCAGTTCCTGCCGGACCGGGACGTCGGCGTCCGCGAGGTGCCGGTGCAGCTCCTCGACCGGCCCGGAGATCAGCGCGAGGGGGGTGCGGAACTCGTGGCTGATGTTGGAGAAGAACGTGGTCTTGGCACGGTCGAGTTCGGCCAGTTCCTCCGCTCGCCGCTGCTGGGCGCGGTAGCTGCGGGCGGAGGCGATCCCGGCGGCGAGGTAGCCGGCGACGAGTTCGACGAACCCCCGGTGCTCCTCGTCGAGGGCCCGGTATCTGTTCAGCGCGGCGACGAGGAAGCCGTACGGCGCGCCGCCCGGCTGCACCAGCGGTACGACCAGGGCCTGTTCGGGGGGCTGTGGCCAGGCGCCGGCCGGCAGCTCGCCGATGACGTCGGCGTCCAGCCGCACGCAGACGGACGCGCCGTCGGCGAGGGCTGCCACCGGCCACGGGCCGGAGTCCTCCGGCGACAGCAGTTCCGGAGCAGTGGGCAGGCCCGTCGGCCATCCCGTCGTGCAGGCCAGACGCGCGCCGTCCTCGTGCAGGAGGTAGGTGAGGGTGAACGGCAGGTCCGCGAGGTTGCGTTCGAGCTGACGGCCGAGAAAGGCGAGCGTCTCCGTCTCCGTACGCACGACACTCGGGTCCGAGCCGAGATCGCGCAGCGTCGCCATCCTGCGGGCGCCCACGACACGTTGGGTCTCCTCGCTGACGACACACAGCATGCCCACCACGGTGCCGGCGTCGTCTCGCAGAGGGCTGTAGGAGAACGTGTGGTAGGTCTCCTCCCGGTAACCGGACCGTTCCAGGAACAGCAACAGCGCCTCGTCCCAGGTGGCTTCGCCCGAGGCGAGGACGTGGTCGATACGGGGGCCGACGTCGGACCAGATCTCCGACCAGACCTCACGGGCCGGACGCCCCAGCGCCCACGGGTACTTGCGGCCCAGCGTGTTGTGGCGATAGGCGGCGTTGCAGAAGAACGTGAGGTCCGGGCCCCAGGCCATCCACATGGAGAAGCGCGACGACAGCAGGATGCGTACCGCCGTCAGCAGGCTCTGGGACCAGTCGGCCGGCGGCCCGAGCGAGGTGGACGCCCAGTCGACGGTGGCGAGGTCACCGCCGATGTCGGGATCGGCGGCGAAGGCCTCGGCCCAGTCGGCCCTGCTCGGATCATCCACACCGCTGTCCGTGTACGCCACCGGATACCCGCTTCTCGTCTGTGATCGCTTCGTAAGCCGACGGTGCCCCGCACCGAAGTCGTGCCGACTTCCTCCACTGATCCTCTTTGCCCGTACTGAGCGTTTGTCCCCCTCGGACGGCGACAAATCTATTCCGCCGGGTCGACGGATCCGGATGCATCGCCGTTTCCGGTCGGGGGCCGTGCGGCTGCGCGGCCCCCGCGCCATGGCCGGGAGCGGCCTATGTCGCGAAGGTCCGCCGCCGTGCCCGTGTCGCGGACAGCTCCGCGGCGGCCTGGCGGGCACCCACGGCGAGATGGGGCGAGCCCCACGCGAGGGCGGTGCGCTCGGCCAGCGCGTAGTGCTCGGCCGCGGCCTGCTCCTCGTCGAGGAGCAGGTACAGGTCGGCGAGGGCGTGGGCCAGCGGACGGGTCGCGTAGACCGCGCCGGCCGCGCCGGCCAGCTGGCGCCGGAGGGGCAGCAGGTGCTCGATCAGCGCGGAGGCGGTGTCCTGGTCGTGGTGGAGGACGGCGAGCTGGGAGCGGAAGTCGAGTTCCATGCCGTAGAGGTGGTCGGTGACGGGTTCCGCGGGGAAACGCACGGCACGCGCCTCGTCGAGTCTGCCGAGGCGGGCCAGGACGAGAGCGAGCGCCACCCCGACCGGGGCGCCGACGGTGTCGTACACCCCGCGCATCACCGGCTCGATCTCGGCCGTCCGGCCCTGGGAGAGCCGGATGGTGGTCAGTCCCAGCGTGCGCAGGCCCTGGGCATGGTGTGCCCCGACACGCTGCAACAGGACGTCGGCCTCGGCGTACGAGGACTCCGCCTCCTCGAAACGGCCCGCGACACTCGCCAGCATGGCCGAGGTCGCGGCGTTGATGCCCTGCGCCCACACCATCCGGTAGCGGTGCGCGAGCACCAGGCCCTGCGCGTTGTGCCGGCGTACCGCGGCCGGATCGTTGAGGGTGGCGGCGGTCATGGCGTCCAGGTTCTGGCAGACCCAGCGGTAGGCGGGCAGGTCGTGCGTGCGGGCGAGCTCGCGCAGCTCGGCGACCAGCGGAGTCCGTGCGTCGTCGCGTGCCTCGTGCGGAAGCAGCTTGGCCGACGTCATCAACGCGGCCGCCAGCAGCCGCGGTTCGCCGTTCACGCGGGCGAGCCGCAGTTGGGTGCGCGCCGCCTCCACAGCCCGGGGCGGGTCCTCGGCGGCCACCGCGTCGACGAGGGCCTGGAGCACGCCGGCGCGGGCGGGATCGTCCAGGCCCGGATCGGACGCCAGCTCCTCTAGACGGGCCAGCAGCGCGGGATCGTACGAACCGCCCAGCCTGCTGTGCCACGGGGAGGGCTCGATCCAGGCCCCGAAGACCGCCGCCACCAGGTCGCCCCGGTCGGCCTGCTCGGCCAGTTCCACCGCCCGCTGCCGGGTGCGCCGGGCCGCGTCCGTCGAGCCTCCCCGGACCTGCGCGCCGAGCAGCCGCACCAACAGGCCGACGGCGCGGTCGGGTTGCGCGTCGAGGCCGCCCGAGGCGGTGCCGTGCACCTCGATCGCCTGCTGGATCAGCCCTACGGCGATGTCGTGGGCGTAGCGCCGCTCGGCGACCTCGGCCGCCCGCAGCGCGTAGCGGACGGCCGGAGGCGCGTCCGCCGGGCTGCCCGCATGACTGAAGTGGTGCGCCAGGGCGGCGAAGTCGTCGGGACGGTGGCGCCGCAGCACCTGGGCGATGCGCGCGTGCAGGCGTGAACGCCGGACACCTGACAGGTCGGTGTACACGGTGTCGCGCACCAGGGCGTGCACGAACCGGACCCGGCCGGGTTCGGGCGCGGTCAGCAGATCCGCGGCCAGAGCGGCGTCGAGCCCCTCCAGCATCTCGTCCTCGGCAGCGTCGGCCGCGTCGAGCAGGAGGGCCACATCGGCCTCCAGCCCCACGGCGGCGGTCAGTTGCACGGCGGACCGGGCCGCGGCGGGCAGCAGGGCCAGGCGTCTGCGCAGGACGTCGCGGACGCCCTGGGGGACTTCGGAGACCGCGACCAGGGCGCCCTCGCTCGCCAGCAGACGCGCGCTCTCCAGGACGTAGAACGGATTGCCGCCGGTGCGTTCGGCGAGCGCCGCCACCGTCGCCGCGTCCACGGACTCGCCGCAGACGGTGTCGACCATGGTGGCGACGTCCCGCGGCGACAGGCCACGGAGCGCGATCCGGTGCGGGGCGCCGGGGGCGAGGTGGGCGAGCGTCTTGACCAGGTGCTCACCCACCTCGGCCGGACGGTAGCTGGCCACGGTGAGCAGGGGCACGTCGGTGACCGCGGCCGCCGCTTCGAGCAGGGCGAGCGTCTCACCGTCGGCGCGGTGCAGATCCTCCAGGACGACGGCCAGCGGCGACTCGGCGGCAGCGGCCCGCAGCCAGGCGGCGAGCGCGCGGTGCATCCGGAAGCGCCCCGCGGTCGCCTCGTCCGGGCTCGTGGCGGCCACACTCTCCGGATCGCGCAGCAGAGCCGCCAGCTCCTCGGGCCGTGCCGGCGGCAGATCGCGGGCGAGCATACCGAGCGCCTCCACCCATGCCCAGGCGGGCGGCGCACCCTCGTACTCCGGGCAGTGCCCGATCACCACCCGCCAGCCGCCGGACCGCAGCCGGCCCTCCAGCCGGCCGAGCAGGGCGGACTTTCCCGCCCCCGCCTCGCCGGTGACCAGCACCACTCCGCCGTCCCGCCGAGCGGCCCGCGCGGCGGCGTCCACGGCGCGCAGCTCACCGCTCCTGCCGACGAACAGATCCTGCCCGGGCCGTGGTGGTTCGGCGACGGCGAGGTCCGGCTCGGGTCGTGGTGCATCGGCGACGGCGAGGTCCGGCTCGGTGACGGCCGGCGGCGCGGGGGCGAGCACGGGCGCGGGCGCGGGAAGAGCGTGAAGGGGCCCGGACACGGACGCGCGCAGCACGTCGAGCCGCTGGGCGAGCACGGCGTGCTCCAGCTCGGCCAGCATCGGGCCGGGATCGCAGCCGAGTTCCTCACGCAGTGTCCTCGCGGCCCGCCGCAGCGAGGAGAGCGCGTCGGCCTGCCGGCCGCAGGCCCAGTGGGCGAGGGCGAGCAGCCGCCAGCCCTCCTCCCGCAACGGGCTTTCCCCGACGAGGAGTTCGGCCGCCAGAGCCGCCTCGGACACCCGCCCGGTCCGGAGCTCGGCTGCGACGGCGAGTTCGCGGGCCTCGGTACGCAACTCGGTCAGGCGGGTCACCTCCGACGCCGCCCACCCCTCGTCCGCGTGCTCCGCGAAGGCCGGCCCCCGCCACCACCCGAGTGCCTCGGCGAGCAGCCCCCGGGCCTCCTCGGCCGGGGCGCGACGGGCCCGGTCCACCCGGTCCTCGAACCGCCAGGCGTCCACCGCGTGCCGGGGCAGCCGCAGCGCGTAGCCCGGGGGAGCGGTGACCAGCACGGTCGCCGGGGCGCGCGCGGGCCGCCCCGGCTCGAGCGACCGGCGCAGGTTCGACACATAGGCGTGCAGGGACACCGTGGCCTTCGCCGGCGGCGCTCCCCGCCACAGTTCCTCCGCCATCCGGTCGACCGGCACGACGCTGCCGCGGGCGGCGATCAGCAGCGACAGGACGGCCCGCTGTCGCGGAGCACCCAGTTCGACGGGTCTGCCCCCGACATCGGCGCCCAGCGGACCCAGGACTCGAATGCGTAGCACGGCGCGCGAATCTACCCGAGCGGCTGGTCCGGCCGGTCAACAGACGATAAACGCGATGCTCACCAACCCCAGGTGGCGCGCCAAGCAGGCGCCAAGCGAGCGCCAAGAGGGAGGCGGAACCCTGGGAGGCTGTTGCCTGTACCTGATCGTTGGAGCCAGCAAGCGTGTCCCCCGACAGCACCATTGACGAACTTCCCACAGCAGGACGTCCGTACACCCACGAGATGATCGTGGTCCATCGGATCTTCCGTCGCGAGTCGGCGTTCCTGCCCCGGCTGGTGCGCGCCGTTCCCGACGGCGGGACGGCCCGGGCGACGAAGGTCGCGGAACACCTGCGTGAGTATCTCGCAGGTCTGCACAGCCACCATTCCCTCGAGGACGAACTCGTCTGGCCGCTGCTGCGTGAGCGCGCGGCGGACGACGGACTCGTCGTCCGCATGGAGGAGCAGCACCAGCGGATCGACAAGAGCCTGGCGGCCGTCACCGAGTGGATACCCGCATGGGAAGGCGGGGCCGACCACATCGCAGGAGAGGAACTGGCGCTGGCCCTGGACGAGCACCGCACCGCGCTGCTCGAACACCTCGACGACGAGGAACGGCTGGTTCTGCCGCTGATCGCCGAGCACCTGACGGTCGCCGAATGGGACCTGGTCGGACGGCGCGGACTGGAGCGGATTCCCAGGGACAAGCTCCTGCTCGCCCTCGGCGCGATTCTCGAGGAGGCCACGCCACCGGAGCGCGCCTACTTCCTCGGCCGGGCCCCGCTGATCGGCCGCCTGCTGTGGAAGTCCGTCGGCCGGCGTCAGTACGCCACCGCCTGCCGCGCCATGCGCGCCCCCCTGGACGGGGGAGCAGGACGGTGACCGTACTCGATTCCGCCCCTCCCGGCGTCCTCGACGCCTACCGCACCTGCGAGTTCGTCACGCTCGGCCGGGACGGCACGCCGCTGGCCTGGCCCACGGCCGTGCGGCGCCGCGAGGACGGGACGCTCCTGCTGACCACGTCCCTGGCATTCGCGCAGAAGGCCCTGAACGTACGCCGGGACGGACGCGTCGCCCTGCTCTTCTCCGATCCCACCGGCAGCGGGCTCGACCACGCTCCGCAGATCTTCGTCGCCGGACGGGCCGACTGCCCCGACGAGATCATGACGGGGCCTCAGGGCGCCGAGGACTACTGGCGGATGCTCTTCGAGCGACAGCCGCACAGCCGCTCGTACGTGGCTGCGCCGATGCGACGGCTGATGGACTGGTACTACCTGCGGCTGCTGATCACCGTGACTCCCGACCAGGTGATCGAACGGCCACCACTGCCGCCGCTTCCCCTGCCCGGGTCCCCCGGCCCGCGCGGGCGGAACCCGCTGCCGGGAGCCGACCGGCTGGCCCGCTTTCCCAGCGCGGTCCTGGCCGCCCGCGACTCCTTCGGGGCGCCCGTTCTGGCCCGCACCCGACCGGTTCCGACGGACGACGGCTTCGCGGTGGAAGTACCGGCCGACTGCGCCGCCACACCGGGCCCCGCGTCCCTGCTGGTGCACCGGCACGACGACCGCCTCAACCACATGGACAACGCGCTCGTCCGCGGCGAACTGCGGGCGAACGGCGACGGCTGGCTGCTGTCACCCACCAAGGTGGTGGAGCCCATGGGTTCGGGACGACCGACCGACGCGGTGCGGCTCCTGCGCCGGACGAAGCGCACCACCAGCCGATATCTGGAACAACGCGGCCTGCAACGGCCTCGGGTGCAGTGGGACGAGTTCCGGGCCGTCGCGGCATCGGTCAGGACGCCATGACGGCAGACCCCGGCGACCGTACGGCCGACGCCGCCGACGCGGCTCAGGACGAGCACGAGCACGCCGCCGCCCACTCCGGGACGGCCACGGAGCCCGGCGCTTCCGCCGGTGCCGACGCCTCCGCCGAGACGCAAGCCGCCGGGTCACGTTCGCCCCTGCCCAGGCGGAGCATGTTCGGCGGACGCGCGGGGATACCCCGGCGCAGCGCGATGACCGAGGCGCGGATGGCCGCCGTGCGGGTCGTCGAGACGGATCCGGTGGTGCGGTCCGCTGCCGGGCCGGAGCCGGAGCCGGAGTCGGGGTCGGAGTCGGGGTCGGAGTCGGGGTCGGGGTCGGGGTCGGGGTCGGGGTCGGGGTCGGCCCACGGTGCCGGGACCACCACCGGCTTTCGAACCCGGCCCGAACCCGGCCTCCCCGCCCTCGGATCCGCGAACGATTTTCTCGGCGCTCACACCGCGGCCACCGCTTCGGACACCGACACCGTCACCGTCACCGACATCGACACCGAGACAGGTACGCGGACCGCTTCGGGCCGCTCCAAGAAAGGTGTGCTGGCCGGAGCGGCCGTCGTGGCCGTGAGCCTCATCGCCGTGCCCTTTCTGATCAACGCCTTCAGCGACGGAGGCGGACGAGGCTCCGCCTCCGTCACCACCGCGGACGGCGACCTCGGCGGCGACGGGACCGGTGGCGCCCCGGGCGCAGCCGGCTCGGGGTCCCCTTCGTCGGACTCCGTGTCGCACCTGACGAGCGTCGGCTCCACAGGGAAGACCGGCGACAAGGGCGCGGAGGGAACCGACGAGGACTCCGCGACGAAGGACGGTGAAGGGGATTCGTCCTCGTCGAAGTCGACGGACACGACGAAGTCTTCGAGCACCGGAACGTCCTCGTCCGGACAGGCAACGACCGGAACCGGTGGGTCCACGACCGTCTCGGGCGTGTCGATCCGGGGCCACGCCTCGGGAAAGTGCATCGACGTGAGCGGCGGAGAGTCCAAGGACGGCGTGCCCCTGGACATCCTCGGCTGCGCGGAGGCCGCCAGGATGAGCTGGACCTTCGCGTCGGACGGCACCGTACGGGCGCTGGGCAGGTGCATGGACGTCGCCTGGGGGTCGACGGACAACGGCGCGCGGATCCAGCTCGCGGACTGCAACGGCGATCCTGCCCAGCAGTTCCGGCTCAACGAGGCCCACGACCTCGTCAACCGGCAGGCGGACAAGTGCGTGGACGTCATGGACGCCAGGACCGCCGATGGCACCGGGCTCCAGATATGGGACTGCACCGGGGCCGACAACCAGAAGTGGAGCAAGGGCTGAGCGCCGCCGCCGGACGCGGAGAACCAGCGGTGAACTCCGTTACCCCTCAGGCCAGCGGGCCCTGGGGCCTGCCGTGGGTTCTGACGGCCCTGCCGGGTGTGGTGCCCGCAGGGCCGCGCTCGTGGGGCCGCGCTCGTGGGGCTGCGCTCGTGGGGCTGCGCTCGTGGGGCTGCGCTCGTGGGGCGTCAGACGAGTCTGAGGACGGTGCCGCCGTCAGCGATGGCGCCGGTCTCGTCGCCGGGTGCCGTGGCGTCGGTGACCAGGACGTGCAGGAGCGTGGAAGCGCCGACGTGGGCATGAGCGGTTCGGCCGATCTTGCTTCCGTCGGTGGCGGCCACGATGCGACGCGAGGAGGCGATGGCCGCCTTTTTGACCACTGCTTCGTCAAGGTCATAGGCGGTCAGGCCGTCGGCGGCGCTCAGCCCGCAGCAGCCGACGACAGCGGTGTCGAAGCGCAGGGCTGACAGCGAGGCGAGAGTGAGGGGGCCGGTCAGCGCTCCTTCGGTGGCCCGCGGCCGACCGCCGGGCACGAGGAGCTGTGTGGGGCCGGGGGAGTCGCCGAGGAGATGGATGGCCTGGAGGGACAGGGCCATCACGGTGACCGGCCGCCCCCGGAGCAGCCGTGCGACCTCCAGGCACGTGGTGCCGCTGTCGAGGACCACGGTCTCGCCGTCGGCGATGAGCGAGGCGACCTCCGCTCCGATGCGGCGCTTGGCATCGAAGGCTTCGTGGGCGCGCATCGAGAACGGCGGTTCCTCGCCTCGCAGCAGGAGGGTGCGGGCGCCGCCGCGGACTCGTTCGAGGACCCCCTGGGCGGCGAGCGTGTCGAGGTCGCGCCGGATGGTCATCTCCGACGCGCCGCTCAGGGCCGCCAGGTCGGCGACGGTGGCGGTGCCCGCGTCGGCGACGGCTTCGGCGATGAGTCGGTGACGGTCCGCGTTACGCATGCCAAGATTCAACCGCAGTTCAGAACGAACAATCAAGCTGTTCGAAAGGTGGATTTTCAAACAGCAAAACTGTTCGTTATGGTGAGCGCATGGATAGAGCGCTCCGAGCTGCCCGTAGGGCGACCTTCGTCTACTTCGTCCTCAACGGCACCTTGCTGGGCATGTGGGTGGTGCAGATTCCCGCCATCGAGGAACGTGTGGGCATCAGCCATGCGGTACTCGGCGGCCTCTTGGTGGCCCTCGGCGCCGGAGCCTTCATCGGGATGCAGCTGGCCGGACCGCTGTCCGACCGACTCGGCACCCGGACCGTGGTGCCCGCGGCCGGCGCCCTGTGCGCGCCACGCTGGTCCTGCCCGCCCTCGCCCGTGACCCCTGGACGCTCGGTGCCGCGCTGCTGGTCTTCGGCTTCTGCAACGGCTGCCTGGACGTGAGCATGAACGCCCACGCCGTCCAGGTGGAGAAGGCCTACGGGAGGCCCGTCATGTCGGCCTTCCACGCCACGTTCTCCGTCGGAGGTGTTCTCGCGGCTCTCGTCGGCGCGGCCACCACGGGCATCGGCTGGAGCCCTGCGCCGTCCCTGGCCGCGGCAGGCGCCGCCGGGTTGGCGACCGCACTGCTGGCCGCCCGTGGCCTGCTGCCCGCCACACCCGTGCCCGCCGCCGGGGAAGAAGCCGCCGTCGGGGGCGAGGCCGCCGTCGAACCCCACCCGAAACGGCGCGCTGCCCCCGCCCGGATCTGGTTCCTCGCCGTCCTCGCCCTGATGATCATGCTGTGCGAAGGCGTCGCCAACGACTGGAGCGCCCTGCACCTTCAGACGGTCCTCGGAGCCTCCGAGAGCTCAGCGGCCTTCGCCTACGGAACCTACGCCGCGACGATGACCATCGGCCGGCTCCTCGCCGACGGGCTCTCCGCGCGGGTAGGTCCCGTCGCCATCCTCCGGTACGGCTCCGCCCTGGCCGCCGTCGGCATCGCGATCGTGACCTTCTCGCCCTGGACCGCCCTCACCCTGACGGGATGGGCGCTGTTCGGCCTGGGGCTCTCCGGCTGCGTTCCGCAGCTGTTCAGCGCCGCAGGACACGCTGACCCCTCCGCCGCCGGCGCCAACGTCTCCCGAGTGGCCGGCCTGGGTTACCTCGGCATGCTCGCCGGCCCCGCCGTCATCGGCTGGATGACCCACATCATGGACCTCAACCACACGTTCCTCCTGCCGACCGTCTTCTGTCTCACTGCCGCGGCCACCGCCGGCGTCCTGCGCACCCGACCCGAAAACGTCCGGGAGCACGCGCAGACCCACTGAGCCGTTTTCGACCGTCCCTGCCGACGCCGACAGCCCACGGTGGGCGCCCCCTCCCCCCTCACGACCCGACCGGGTCCCACTCCTTCCCTCCGGCCGGGTCCCACTCCGTCACTCCCCGGCCGGGTCCCGTTCCGTCGCTCCCCGGCCGGGTCCCGTTCCGTCGCTCCCCGACCGGGCCCGTTCCGTCGCCCCGGGCCGCGAAAGGTCGCCCTTGCCGGCTCAGGGCACCAGCACGACCCTGCCGAACACGGCGCCCGCGTCCATCTGACGGTGGGCGAGCGCCGCCTGGTCCAGCGGCAGCGTCTCGTGCACGACCGTGCGAAGATCCCCGTCCGCGGCAGCGGCGAACTGGGACGACCGCACGGCCCGCCTGTCGGGGCCGGGCACGGTGTCGGAGCTGAAGGTGGCGAACGACAGGGACCTGCGGAAGGCGTTCATCAGGTGCATGCCGAAGTCCGCCGGTGGCTGCCCACCGACCACACCGACCGCCACATACCGCCCGTTCGCGTTCAACTTGTCCAGGAACAGGGGAAGCCGGGGACCCCCCACGACATCGATCACCACGTCGAAGCCCGTCGGCGCGTCCGGGCCGCCCTCGCCGGAACGGTCGAGAACATGGGTCGCGCCCAGGCCCCGCAGGCGCGCGCCACGCTCCGCCGATGACGTGGTGACCGCCACCGCGCCCGCGCCGCCGCCGGCCGCGAGCTGGACCGTCGTGATCCCGATGCTGCCCGCCGCACCGCGCACCAGCACCGTCTCCCCGGGCGTGAAACGGGCCCGGTCGAGGGCGAAGTGGGCGACCACGCCCGAGCCGCCGAGGGTCACCGCGTCGGCGCCGGTGAGGCCGTCGGGCAGCGGAAGGACATCGTCGACCGAGGCGACGGCCTGCTCGGCATACCCACCGGCCAGGCCGGTGAACGCCCACACCCGCCGGCCGATCCACGAGGCGTCCACGCCCTCTCCCACCGAGGTGACGCTGCCCGCGACCTCGCTGCCGAGGAGATGGCCCTCCCGGAAGCCGTAGGCGGCGAGCGTTCCGCGGCGGATCACGGCGTCCACGCCGCCCACCCCGATCGCCTCCGTGGCGATCCGCACCTGACCCGGGGCGGGAACGGGCACGGGCACATCGACGACCTCCAGACCGTCGGGGTCTCCGAACGTCCTGATGACGACGGCTTTCATCTCTGCTCCTCGGGTCGGCGCATGGGTCGGTGCACGGTCAGGTCTCAGTCGCAGTCGCTGCGGCCGTGGGCGTCGAGCCGGTCCTCAACGCCGAGACGTCACGGGCCGAGTGCCGAGTGCCGGGCCGAAGGGGCAGCGCCGCCATCGGACCGTAACGGACGCCCCCGTCCGTTTGGCTAAAGTGAGAAACCATGACCGCCGAATTGCCTCAGACCGTGCGCTCCGACGCCCGCGACAACCGGGCCCGCATCCTGGACGCCGCCCGCGCGGTGTTCGGCGAGGAAGGCCTGAGCGCGCCCATGCGCGAGGTCGCCCGGCACGCAGGCGTCGGCCCCGCCACGCTGTACCGGCACTTCCCGACCAAGCAGGCACTGATCGCGGAGACCTTCGCCGAGCAGCGGCGAGCCTGCCGGGCCGCCGTCCACGAAGCCCTCACCGACCCCGACCCGTGGCACGGATTCCGGAGCCTGGTCGAGCGGATCTGCGAACTCCACGCGCACAGCCGGGGATTCGCCGACGCCTTCATGACGGCCTTTCCCGAGGCCATGGACTTCGCCGCCGACCAGGAGGGGACGCTGCGAGCGGTCGCCGAACTGGCCCGCCGTGCCCAGGAGACCGGCCGGCTCCGGCCCGGCTTCGTCGTCGACGACCTGATCCTCATGCTCATGGCCCACCGGGGCCTCCACAACACACCCCGTGCCGCCCGGGTCACGGCCTCCCGCCGCTTCGCCGCCTACGTGATCGAGGCGTTCCACGCCGCACCGGAGACGGCAGCGCCGACGCCGCTGCCGCCGGCACCACACC
This sequence comes from Streptomyces sp. NPDC002884, assembly GCF_040295245.1. Classification (NCBI taxonomy): domain Bacteria; kingdom Bacillati; phylum Actinomycetota; class Actinomycetes; order Kitasatosporales; family Streptomycetaceae; genus Streptomyces; species Streptomyces sp. NPDC002884. The sequence goes on from NZ_JBEOVB010000016.1 coordinate 16,397, forward strand.
TACAGCTCACGGAATCGCGCAGCACACCGTGAACGCGTCACCACGTAGCCCGTCATCCGGCGCCGGAGGCCACGGACAAGCAGACCGTAGCCGCTGTAGGTACTGAAAAGCCGTGACCCGGCAAATACGCACGCCGCTGCGGCCGGCGCTCTCCCGACGCAGCGAACGGCAGTCGAAAATCAGTGGCCGCCCGAACCGGCCGACCCCACGCTGTACTCCATGGAAGAACCGCGACACAGAATCCGTGCGGCTCACTCGGATTCCACCATCACCGTCTACCAGGCCTACTCCCCGGAAATCGGCCTGCCCGCCCTCCGCGAAGGCCGTTTCCCCGCCGCGTGGAAGCGGGACAGGATGACGTGAGCCATCACGCCGCGTTCACAGCCTCCAGAACCAGTCATTGAACCCTTGCCTGCCTCAACGCCCTCAGGTCAGGACGACCGCGTATGAGAAACTGGGCGGTCAACTCGCAGAACCAGAGGGGCCGCTTGCCTTGTCGGACGTCATGCCGGTACCGGTTCACCTCGACAAGGTGGTGGAGGGACTCGCAGGGAACCCTGCCCTACCGCCCGAGTTCGTCCGCCGCCTCTTCGCCCATCGCACAGGATTTGGCAGTGTTGCCAAGCGTCCGGACCTAGCCGACGACATGATCGCCGAGATCATCGATGTTGACGATCACTGGCTCACACACTCGCTCGCGCTCAACCCCGGCCTCCCGGGTGCCTTCCGGATGCGCCTTGCCGAACACCGCGATCCAGGGGTACGCGTGGCCCTGGTGATCGGCGCGCGCGGCGCACGGCGAGAGCTGTTCGAGCGGCTGCTCCGTGACCCCGACGTGCAGGTGCGTGAGCAGCTGGCGCAGAGCGATCACGTGCCGGCGGATCTGCGAGCGCAGCTGGCGGCCGATCCCGAGCCGAAGATCCGGGCGACGGTTGCCCAATGGTGGACGCGGGCACCGGAACCGGTGCGGCGGCTCCTGCTGACGGATGCCGAGTACACGGTGCGCGCGGGAGCCTGCGCGACCTACTATCGACGGCTTCCCCATCCCGTACCACCCGCCGACCTGCTTCCGGTATTGCTGGCCGATCCGATCACGCGGGCCGGAGCGATACGCCACTGCCCGATGGACGCAGACACAGCCCGCCGACTGGCCGATGATCCGGACGAGCTGGTGCGCCGGGAAGTCGCCCAGCACCCCGACCTTCCAGCGCCGCTGCGTGAACTGCTTGCCGAGGATCCCAGCCTGCGGGTCGCGCTCCGCGTCTTTGCCCGTCAAGACACCCCTGAGCCCACCCGCGCCGCGATCCACACGAAGATCCTTTCCGACGTGCCGCTCGCGGACTGGCTCATCGATCCCCAAAACCGGGACGATGACACGCTTGAACAGCAACTCACGAACAAACTGGCGCGTGCGGAACTCGCGACGCTACGTCTTCCATGGGTAACCTCTGACCCTTTGCCGTACGTGGACTCGCCCTACGCCTGCTTCCGCGCCTCGGCCGCGCTGTCCGGCCGCCTGCCTGCGCCGGTCGTGACCCGACTGCTCAACGACGAGAAGAGCAGCGTCCGTACGACGATGGCTCTGCACGCCCGTGACCGGATCGACCCCGGCACCGCCGAACGCATCGACCGCAGCTACCGCCCCGAGAAAAAGACCCGATGGCGTCCGGCCGACGATTTCCCCCTCCCTGCGGACGTCCTTCGGCGTTTGGCGACCGATGCCGACCCAAGGATGCGACAGCTGGCCCCACGCGACCTCGACCTGCCGGTGGACCTTGTACGACGCCTGGCCGCCGATCCCGATCAGATGGTGCGCCGCGCGATCGCGACCCACCCCCGGCTGCTGCCGCACGACCTGACGCAGCTGTTGGCCGACTCATCGGAATCGGTCGCCACAGCGGCAGCCAGCAATCCCGACCTTTCGCACCGGCACATGCACCACATCCTCACCCTGGCAGGCCTGTGACAGCAGCGCGCGCTCCAGCGGCCGCAGGCCGACGAGCGGCTTCCGGCGCCGTTAGGTCGGAGGGCCACCGTCGAAGGGGCTGTGAACGCCGCTTGACATGGATCATCAAGCCGCGTTCACAGACTCCAGGGGCATGTACCTGACCCTGGCCTGTATCAACTCCCTTGGGCGTAACCGTCGAGGGATGGATCATGGCCGCGTGATGAAGTGGACGAAGAAGGAAGCTCTGGTCGAGCAGCCGGACTGTGAGTCGGAGCTCTCCGCGTACCAGCAGGCGATGCGGAAAAGGCTCCTCGCGGCCCCCGTACTACCAGCGCCCGAGCCCTGGCAGCACATCGCCTACGTCGCTGTCGGCGGACTACTCGGGATCGGTTTCGCGTCGCATCCGGACACCGGAGACGACTTGGTGATGGTCGTCTCGCACGACGGTCACGGTCTCTTCGACGCCGTCACGGGAGAGAAGATCGCCCGGGACCGCGACCCCGCCCCCGAGGACAGCACCCCTGACGCTGACGCCGATCTGTCGTGCCCTGGCTTGGGACCCGTCGCCGGAAGCAGAGTGCGCATCGCCGGGCTCTTCGGGGGTGGCCTGCACACCTCCACCGCGGGCGGCTGGGCTCTGGAGGTCGTTGCCCCGGCCTGGCCCAATGAGCGTGTCCTGCTCTCCCGTGGCAGCGGACTGCCTCACTCCGGTCCGTACGGTGAGCAGTGGTGGCACATCTTCCACTCCAACTACTCCGAGCTCCGAGCCGTCGGTTTCTCGCCCTCCGGCCAGACCCTTGCCGTAGCGACGAGCAGTGATCTGTCCCTGTGGTATCGCCGGACCGGCCACAGCCGCAGTGGTGCTGAAGCCTGACCGAACCGGGCTCGACTCGTCGCGAGCGTCGCCGTCCCAGAGCCCCTCAGGTCACGGCCTCAATGGCAGGGGAAGGTACCGACCCAGGCTGCTCTGCTCCACGTCGAGGCTGTCTCGTGGCGCACCTGCGCAGGGCCTTGCGTCCTGGCCGGCGGCCGCCGTTCGGATCACCCGAGGCGATCCTTCAGGTGATCGGCGGACACCCCATGAGCCAGACGGCCGTCGCAGGGGTACGACGTCTCAGCAGAGGACCGAACCCAGATGGCGTGAGGAGCTTGGGGATGTACGCAGCAGTCCGGCGGTACGAAGGGGTGACCGATTCGGCCGAGGCGGCACGTCTCGTGAACGAGGGGTTCGTGCCGCTCATGCGCCAGGTCTCCGGCTTCGTGGCCTACTACTGGATCGATACCGGGGAGGGAGTGATGGTCTCCACCAGCGTCTTCCAGGACCAGGCCGGTGCCGAAGAATCGATCTCGAGGGCTGCGGACTTCGTGCGGGACAACCTGGCGTCACTGCTTCCCAACCCTCCCCAGATCATGGCCGGCGAGGTGGTGGCTTCCGCATGACAGCCTTCGGACCAGCCACGTGACATGGTCTCCAAGGCTGTACCGGCCTGCCGTGCCCGCATCGTCGCCCTTCTCAGCGTTGGTCCCTCGAGGTGCCATCGGCAGCAAAGAGGGCTGTGAGCGAGGCTTGACATGGGTCTTCAAGCCCCGTTCACAGACCTCTGCCGGTGTCTGCAGCGAGGCTACGGTGGCTTCGCGAGGTCAGCCGTCGAATCGGCTCCACTCCACCGGGGCGTCGGCCAAGGGTGCGAGAGCGCTGCGGTGGGTGGCGCCGGCCCAGGCGCTGAGTCCGTTGTCACGTCCTTCGTCTGAGACATGCAGGACGAGTCCGGGGGCTACGTAGAAGCGCGTGGGAGCCCAGGGCCAGAACGGGCGCAGGGGCACGCGGATAAGTCCCTCGGTGAGCCGGTCGACCTGCTGTGCTGTGAGTTGGCGGGGAAGTGCCCGGTAGTCGGCACCCATGGAGGCTTCATAGAGCGAGAACTGGATGAGGAAACCGCTGAGGGGCTCCTGCTCGGCGATCGCGGGTTCGTCGTACTCACGGAACCAGACGGTCGGATCGGCTTCGGGGCCGTCGAGCGTCCACAGCAGCGACCAGAAGAATCCTCCCTGGTTCTCAACGCCGAAGACGAGCATCTCCCCCGTGGGATCGGTCTGAAGCCCGGAGAGGGGAAGGAGTCGATTCTGCACTCCCAGGCAACGAGGGCGGTGCTGTGCCAGCCGGTAGAACTGCTCCAGTCCATCGGGCAGATCCAGGACAGATGCCTGTACTGACGGTGACTCGACAGGCTCAGACGCGGCGGGATACCAGCCGGTGATGAACTGTTCCAGCGCACCGGCTCGGTTGCCGTCCATGTGCCGGAGCCACTCCAGGTCCGGGAGATCTACTGGAGGGAGGGGAGGGCGGACGCGGTCCAAGTCGAACTTGCTCAAGGGCTCATCGAGCCGAAGGGCGCAGTCGGTGAGCACGTGCTCGTTGTCTCCCGGATGGAGTACCGTTCCGGCCCGGGTCACGGACCCGGTGCCGAGATACAGGAGACCTTCCGAGTTCCGGACCGTCAGATGAACAGGCAGCATCCCGTCATCGGCGGTGCCCCGCTCCCATGGCTCTCCCACGAGGCGTTTCCTGACGGGTGTTGGCGCAGGGCCCAGCAGGCGGACCTCGCATGCGTTCCACACGCAACTCCTGTCGAGGGCGTCCCCGGCTTCCACGATGATCAGTGTCCCGGCATCGCCGACAACAACGGTGGCGCTCCCGAAGGTGAAACACTCCCTGGCCGCCGTGCCACCGCAGAGCGCGTAAGCCCAGTCCTCGTCCACGAGCGACATGGGAGACATCCCATGAGAGTGATCAACCATGTGCACATCTTCCTCGACGATTCCAAGACGCTTGCCCTGTGCCGGACGTCGCCTGACAGCAGCGGCCCCAAGAGGTTTGTGAACACGGTTTGACATGGTTCATCGAGCAGCGTTCACAGCCCCTTTCACGGCCGAAGCCGGCAAGGTCCCGGCAGAGGCCCGCTTGCAGCGCATCCTTTGCCCCGTGTGAGGGTAGGGCGCATGGGCAACTCGCGGGCGTATCCCGTCTTTCGGACCACCGACGCTGTTGAGGCATGGACGCAGGCACTGCGCTTGAACGCCTTGCTGGCGGAGCAGGACGACGAGGTGACCTTGATGGCCGATCTGCTCACTGTCGCGGACGCGCGGCGAATGGCGGCGGCGCTGCCCGACGACGAGTTCGACTACGCCAGTGCCCGGTTGGACCCGGTGACACATGACTATGTGGAGTTCGGCTTGGCGATCACGGCTGCGGAGGACTCTGCGCTTGAGCCAGAACTGCCGCTGTCCGTCCTGCACTACGTTCGGCCGGGCACCGTGGAGGAGCAGTTCGTGCGAGCCGTAGGGAAGGGAATGGCCTCGATCGGCCTGCACGGCAGATGGCCGGACGACGCCGAGACGGATTCGTACGGCGTTGCCAAGTACGACGGCGTGGAGATTCTCTTCAACTGCGACGACGTCAACTGGTTGCAGCCGGCAGATCACCACACCCTCTTCGTTCACGTCGACAAGTGGGGCGATCTTCCACGGGCAGAGAGACTCGCCGCATACCTCGGCAGCACCGTGCTGGGAGACTCCCAGAACGGCTGGTGAAGAGCGCGCCACTCTGCCAGTCCGGTCGACTCCTGGAGCAGGCCCTGGAAAGGTCTGTGAACGCGGCTTGACATGGATCATCAAGCAGCGTTCACAGACCTCATCCTTGCTGCCGTTGCAGCAACGATCATCTGGCTCCGGACCAGAACCTAGGGGACAGCGGCGCAGGTGCGGTCGCCAGCGTCGCCGAGCTCGAGCGAGGCCTCGGACGTTGTGCCGTCGTGGCTCAGCGACAGCGCAATGCTGCCCTTGGTGTAGTCCGGGAACCACACGGCATACAGTGTCCGGACCCCCTGCGCAACGGTGCCGACGCGGCGGACTTCCAGGGGCTTTCCGCCGCAGGTCGAGGAAGTCACCTGCTGGTGGTCGGCGGCGAACAGACGAACCCAGCCGTCGGTGAAGAGGGTTGCGAGCGGGTGCACCCCCCTTGAGTTTTCGATGGCCATGGGCTTGGAAGCGCAGGCTCGCATGGAGATTGCAGCTTCGGCGACCGACGCCCAGCACAGTCGCTGGTCGCGGGTCTCCCAGGCGTAGGCGGCGCCGGTCGGCCAGGGCTCGACCAGCATCGGGCCCTGGGAGCCGGGGGCGTCGGCACCCACTGCCTCCGACGTCATCAGGGTGGTTCGGGTTCTGTTGATCACCTCGGCCAGGTCCGGAGGCGAGGGAGTCGGCGCGGCGGTCGAGGCGGGGGCGCGGGAGCCGGACGGCCTCGTGGAGCTCCCGTCGCCACCCGAGCAGCCTGTCGAGGCCGTGACCAGCAGTACCGCTGTCCCCAAGGCAGCGCGAAGTCCGTATCGCATGAGCGTTTCTCCCCCGTGTGCACCCTGAGACCAGGGTGTGTTGCCGAGCACTGTCCATGGGACCCCTTCGGCACTGAGCGCTCGGTGTCGCTCAGGCGTGCGTCGAGCTGACCAGTACGGCGGCCGACCAGCAAGCCGTCTGAGCAACATCTGAGCTCCGAGCATCGCGTGCCGCTCCGCGAGAGGTTCCCTATGGAGACTCGAACAGGCCGCGACGGTCGGCCAGGGCGGCGAGACAGGAGACAGGACAAGCTCACCGGTAGTGCCCGGCCGCAGTACCCGAACTGCTGTGTCCTGAGGCATCGTTCCAGCCGTGCGTGCAGCTTGCGGAAAGGTCTGTCAACACGGCTTGACATGGATCATCAAGCCGCGTTGACAGACCTCTATCCGTAGCTCGACGGGTTCGTGCACGCACTTCCATCGATCAAGTGTCGGCGTACACGTCGAAGTGTCAGGCAGTTAGGCAGGCGCATGGCCACCGCGCCGCACATGATGACGATCCCGGGCCCGGGCTACCGCTCCGGCGCTGTGTCCGGCGCAGGGAGGTCCAGAACGCGGGCGAGTGCGGCTGTGACGGCAGAGCAGCGGTCCGGCAACTGCTTGGAGGCCCAATCGGCCGCCAGCGCGAGAAAGTCGACGAGGCCGCGCTCGGCATCGGCAAGCAGGTGACGGAGTTCAGTGGCGGGCAGCTTGATCACCGGGCTGCCGCTCTGCTCAGTATTGACGGTGAGCCGGACCATGCTGCCGAAGCGCTCCGCAATCGGTGACACGGGGTCATGGCCGAAGCCGAGCAGGCCACCATCGTCGACGAACCGCTGCCAGTCGCACCAGTCCTCCAGCCCATCACAGCAACCAGGAAGAAAGGCGACACCCGTGGAGCTGTCGGTGACCCGTAGCCCGCCGGCCGCAAACAAAGTGTCGAAGGTCAGCAGTCCGTGAAGAAATGAGTCGAGAACGGCGACCGGCCGATGCGGACGACCATCGGCAGGATCGGCGTCATTGCACTCTGCAATGCGCATCACCGCTGTCCCGACCTCAGCAGGTGACAGCTCGCCGCTGAGCGGCAGGAAACCGAACGACTCGAACTCGGCGACAGGCCAGAGGCCGAAGCCGTCAGTGGTGGTCATCTCCAAGACGGGCTGCATCACGATCACCCGGCACAGTGTTCCGCACCCTCCGCCCGCCGCGCCTCCCGGTTACGCCGGACCCCTCGCGGGCGGACCGTCACCGGTCCTGACCACGCTGAGGCTGAGCCCAGGAATGATCCCCTTGTCGCCCATGCTTCCAGAGGAAGACCGCGAGGTCTCATGGCCCGAGGGCAGGAGCCAACCACTCGAACGCCGTTCACAGACTCCATCCGTGACCAAGGTGCATCGTGCGTTCCCGCGCCCGCGCCCTGGCGGCCTGTCTTCGAGTACGCCTACGGGGTCCCTGTCGGTGGACTTCTCGGGATTGGTTTCGCGGTGCACCCTGAGAGCGGCCATGACCTGGTCATGGCCGTCTCGCACGACGGTCACGGGCTGTTCGATGCCGTCACCGGTCGAGAGGATCGCCAGGGACCACGATCCCGACTCCGAGGACAGCACCCCCGACGCGGTCGCCGACCTGACGTGCCCTGGACGGGGACCGATCGCCGGCAGCCGCGTACACATCGCAGGGCTCTTTGGCGGTGGGTTGCACACCACGACCGAGGACGGCTGGACCCTGGAGGCCGTCACACCGGCCTGGCCCAACGATCGTGTACTACTCTCGACCGACGGCGCTGCGGATCTCAAGCCGGTACGTGCCTACGATCACTTGGAAGTCGTCGGCTTGCTGAGCTTGTCCAGCTGCGTCTTGATGATCTCTTCCGGTACGACAGCTGGCCCCTTGGCACTTGCCCCTCCGGGGCGGTTGAACGCGTAGAACATGGCGACCGTCGCCCCTTGCCGAACGGCCACCACGGCGTAGGGAACTCGAACGGGCTCGTCGTCCTCACCGAACGCCGCGAGTTGTGTGAGCCGCAGGGACACGGATTCATCACCGTAGCCGGGGTCGGACTGGAGTACGACCTCGTCGTACCGAAAGCCCACCCCAATGTCCAAGAAGGTCTTGCATCGTTCGGCGGCCGTGCGGAGAGCGTCGATCACCCGAGTGGCATCCCCGGCGCTGTGTGACGCAAGGATCATGGATGTTCCGGTGCCGTGCTCCTTCGGGAACATCATCCGGCCGATGCGCGCGGTGGCTGCGAAGCCGCTGCTTCCCCCCGTTGCCTGAACGACGGGTGCGCATTCGGCAGGATCCGCCGTCTTGTGAGACGCCGCGGGAGCGGCCAGGGTCTGTTCGACCTCGTAGCCGTCGAGATCCGTGTCCGTGATCGCTACCCGCTCCAGGTCCACCTTGCCCAACGGCTTGTCCTCGTCGCCGGCCGCCTTGGTCTCTTCCGACGCTGCGCCTGCCCGGGAGCCCTGCCCCGACTCGCATGCAGAGAGCACCAAGAAGGTCATGAGCATGGCCATAGCGATGCCGACCCGTGATTGGCGAACCACTGTCATCCCCACCCGTTTGACTGTATGAGCGCGCTCAAGTGCCCGCTGGCTCAGAAGTACTGCCCGAGACCTTCACCGGCTCAAAGCATCAAGCAGCAGAGTAGGTCGTCAGATCGGGAGGCGGAACGGGTTTTGGGGCTGAGGGACGAAGCGAGCAGTCCTGTCCCGTCGGGAAAAGGTCTGTGAACGCGGCTTGATATGGATCAAGCCGCGTTCCAGTGGATGATGTACCGCTGCGGGTGGGGCGCCAAGGAAGGGCAGGAGAACGTCCTCGCTGTCGAGATCAGCCGGGACGACTTCGAGTGGGCGCTGCGCCACGCGTGTCTGTCCAGCTATGTTCGCGGGGTGCACCCCGACCGCGCCACCTGGCAGTGTCAGTTGAAACGCGCGCCCGCTCGCGTGCAGTGGGACCCGGAGCGGGACCTACGCCTACAGCCCCTGCCGCACCGCCCTGCAACTCGGTCTCTCCGGTGAGGCCGTACGACGCTACGCGGACGAGTGGACGGTCGGTATCCGCGACGTGACCCCGCTCGCTCACAAGATCCACACCCTCGTCAGCAGCGGTGACATGGACTCCGCCACTCGGCTGCTGCCCCAGGAACGCCCCTATCCGGTTGGAGACGAACTTCTTGCCCACCTCACGGAATGACGAGCCGGCCCACCCGACAGCCGAACCGCGGCCGACGGGTCCCCCGGCACAACAGGATCGGTGGGCCGGCGTGTCCTGCCCGATTGGTGTGGCGAAGGTCGACGGATGAGCACGGAGGAAACCCCCACACTGCTCGCGACGCTGTGGCGAGAACGACGACCGTCGGGCCCGCCCATCGCTCACTCATTCCGTAGTACGTACGCAGACCGGTGGGTGCGTTTCCACAGCCTCCCCAGGTCGAAGCGCTACCCGGAGTCCGAAGACGAGTACGCGATCGTGCTGCACCGATACAACGCGATCCTCGGCAAACTGTTCGCGGACACAGAGGTGTTCGTGGTGACCATGGACTGGTCGATCACGTCGATGGGGCCTGCCAGGTTCCCGGAGCCGCGACAGACGCTGCACGTCGACGGGGTCCGTTGGTGGACCGAGTCGGACGAGGACGACCCCGATCCGGAGAACCACACCTACACGCGCCTCTACGCAGACCGGCGGCCATGGCGACACGGCTGCATCGACGGTCTGCTACGCGCTGTCGCGGGCGACAGACTCGCCGAAGTTTTCATCACCGACACCGCCCTTCAACGCATCCACCACCCCTACGACGGCGGCGCGGACGTCATCCTCACGACACCCGCAGAGCGAGACCGCCTGAGCGACAAGCACAACGACTGGCTGTCCAGCCATCCAGCCGGCCTCTGACGGAGCCACAGGTGTCCCAGCATCCCTGTCGAAGGCTGCCGCCAGCAGTTCCTCGTAAGGGGGCCGCGTGCGGCAGTGCGCGCGGCTTGTCCCTTCACTCCTCACACGTCTCGGCGGATGTCATGCGCCGGCTGACGCGGTCTGCTCCTCGCTCTGCACGGCTGTGGCCGAGGCGGTTGAGTCGGCGGCGGTGTAGAAGACCGATGAGCCTTGCTTGGACCGCTGTGCCTGCGTTTTGGCGACGAGGCCTTCGAGGGTGGTGCGCACCACGGTGGTCTTGATATTGCGTTCGGGGTGGGCCTGGCCGAGAGTGGTGGCGATCTCCGCTGCCGACCGGGGTTCGCTCTGCTCGGTGAGGTGGAGGCGGACGAGGTCGACGAGTGTCGTCTGCGCCGTCTGCGACGGTTCGGGCTTGTCCGCGGGCTTCGGGGCGGACGTCTTCTCCGCCGGGCGGGTGGGCTTGGAAGCGGAAGCCTTCTTCGTCTGCGCCCGCTTGGTCGTGCCGGACGCGGCGGACGCGGCGGCCTTCTTGCGCGGGGCGGGCACCGGGACGTTGTCGGACGGCCGGGCCGTGATGTCGGGCGCCGGCGCTGAGTCGATGGCCTGCTGGATGCTGACGAGCACGGTGTGATTCCGCTGAAGGGAAGCCAACTGCTCCTGCAGAGCGGTGATTTCAGCGTCGACGCGTTCCTGCTCCTTGGCGTTGCGTTCCAGGTCGGCGGTCACCTGAGCGGTGTACTGCGAGGCGAGTTCGGTGGCGGAAGTGTTGTCGGACATGAAACGCACGACCTTTCCTCGGTGTGAGGCGGCAGTTGACGGACCTGCCGTGCCCGCTGTCTGGCGGGTTGTTGCCTGCCGGGCACGCAGCGACGGGTGCCTGTGCAGAGCTCTGATGGAGAGATAGTACGGACAAGCGGAGCGGATGGTTCTCCTCGAGCGCGCCATTGAATGTATCCCGGTACCGAGCAGGCCCCGGCAATTGCCGATGATGTGAGTCGCCCGACAGACGTTCGGTGCTGTCGGCGCCGGGCCGGCCACCGACACAGGGTTCGGGCAGCAGACAGACCTCGGACGAGTGAGGGATCAGTTCGCTTCAGGGAGCCGTCGGCTCTGGTGGCTCGGTCGGGGCCCACTTAGGATCAAGATCTTGATCTGATGCCGGGGGGAAACATGCATGCCCGCGTGCCGCTGTCGGCACATACCTTACTGACGCTGCTCACTGTCGCGGTTTTGACTGGCTGCTCGACCGCAGAGGGCCCGGCCAGGACTCCCGAAGCCGAACAGCCCACCCCGAGCGCTAGGCCAAAGGCGAAGTCGCTGAGTCAGTCCGAGCTGAGGGCTTTGACCTTGCAGGAGGCGGAACTGCCCGAGGCGCGCGCGGGCGGGATCTCCGTCCAGGAGCGCCGTGACCCGACCGCCTACCCCTCGTTCAAGCCCGCCTCGGATCCCGACTGCCAGACGGTGCACGACATCCGCAACGCGATCAACGCCACTGCGGTCGTTGTCCAGGTCATCAACTGGAAGGACGGCATCTACGGCGGTGGGGTCACCCTCGCCTCCTACGACGACGGTGAGGCCGAGCAACTCTTTGTGGATCTCAAGCGGGCCCTCCGCTCGTGCCACACCTATCGGGGTGATGGTTGGGTCGGTACCTATACCTCCACCATGGAGGCGCAGAAGGCCCCCGAAGTCGGTGACGAGGCCGTCCAGTTCAGGGAGTACACCGCGGTCGATCTCGGCAAGCGCGACGAGCTGTCCATCGTCGTGAGAACCGGCAGCGTCATCGCAACCTACGATTCACTCGAGGTCGGCCGTGTGCCGACGTTCCCCACCGAGCCGATCACCAAGCAGAGCGAGCGGTTGCGTGACGCCCAGAACCGGTGAGGCGGACACGGCTGAGATCTCGGCCAATGGCGTCTGACCAAGTCACCTGCGGCAGCCGGAGCAGGATCGGATCCAACTCCTTGCGCGGTGGGCACTCCTCCGCCGTACATGATCGGCCAGGCAGTGCCTACTCGGCGGAGTGTGGGCCCGTTTTGCCCGTGAAGGGAAAGAGCGGGTAGCCCTCCACGCACTGGCCTCCGGGCGGTTGGTACGGCCAACCCATGCCGAACCGGTACAGCAAAGTCAGCGCCACGGCCACCGTGAGCGGTGCGAGCCACATGACTGCCTGCCCGCCCCGAAGGGGCCATCGAAGCAAGGCAAGTTGGAGCAGAAGCAGCAACAGAGTCATGCAGAGCCACACGACGGGCATCATCATCTGTAGTCCGATGTTGTTGCCGGCGTCGTTCCCGAGCGGGCAATCCGCCCACGACCGGATGGTCCACATCGTGCCGCCGTACACACCGAAGGCGGCGAGAGCGGGAGCGAGCAAGTACCAGCCGCACCCCGGAGCAGAAGCGTGCGACCCGTTTTCCGCTTCCGCCACGTCCATCCGTGCGCCTCCCCAGAAGACCGCGCCACGGAGTGGCTGAGCAAGCGGACTTGCCGGCATCCCCGTGGCGACCCGACCACCTCACTCACACTGACCAAGGAACGATCAAGTCGGTTCCCGCTTGAGCCGCCCGCCTTACTTTGATCGGCCGGACAGGTCCTGGTTCATATTGATGTTGAAGGTGGATGTTCCGTGCCGGCGGCCGGTTCGCGTGCCGGGATGACGACCGCGGCTGACGGTGGTGCAGGAGACGGGCGAGTGGGGGATGATGTGTGATCTTCGGCGGGCCCGAGGCTCGGGACCCGAGGCGTGGACCGGGGCAGGGGGTGCGGGTGGAGGCGTTCGAGGCGCTGGAAGCGGGGGATCCGGAGCAGGTCGGGCGGTACCGGATCGTGGCGCGGCTGGGTGCGGGCGGAATGGGCCGGGTGTATCTGGGCCGTTCGCCCGGCGGCCGGGCGGTGGCGGTGAAGGTGGTGCGCCCCGAACTGGCCGAGGACGGCGAGTTCCGGCGGCGGTTCGCCCGGGAGGTGGCCGCCGTCCGACGAGTCAACGGGGTGTTCACCGCCGGTGTGGTGGACGCCGATCCGGACGGGTCGCCGGCGTGGCTTGCGACGGCGTATGTGCCGGGCGTTGCGTTGGGCGATGCCGTGACCGCGCACGGGCCCTGGCCGCTGGGCCCGGTGCTGGCACTCGGCGCCGGTCTCGCCGAGGCGCTGGAGGCGATCCACGCGGCCGATGTGGTCCACCGGGACCTCAAACCGTCGAACATCCTGCTCGCGGCGGACGGACCACGGGTGATCGATTTCGGGATCTCGGTGGCGCACGAGGCAAGCGCGTTGACCCGGACCGGCATGGTGGTGGGCACGCCGGGATTCATGTCTCCCGAGCAGCTGACCGGCATGCCGATCGGGCCCGCCAGCGATGTCTTCTCCCTCGGGGCGGTGCTGGCATTCACCGCTACGGGATCGGGGCCGTTCGGGACGGGCTCGGGACATGCCTTGAGCTTCCGTGTCGTCTACGAGGAACCCGACCTGCACCGACTCCCGCCCGTTCTGCGGGCCGTGGTGGCCCGCTGCCTGACCAAGCGGTCCGACCGGCGCCCGACCGTGGCGGCGCTGCTGGAACAATTGGCGGACGCTGCCGCCGAGGAGGCAAGGGAGGCCGAGACCGCCGGAAGGGCCACCGCCGGGGAGGCCGTCCCCAACCCACCTACCCAGCCCGGCTGGCTCCCCGCACCGGTCGCCGCGACCCTGCACTCGCGCACCACCGCACACGGGCCCACGATCCCACCAGCACCAGCACCAGCACCAGCACCAGCACCAGCACCAGCACCAGCACCAGCACTGCAGCCTGGCCCTGATCCCGTACCGGCTCCCACCTCGGCTCCGGCACCGGCCGAGAAGCCCGAAGCTGAGACGCCAGAGTTCGAGGCGCCAGAATTCGAGACGCCGGAGTCCGAGGCGCCGGAATTCGAGCAGTCCGAAGCCGAGTCCTCGCCCGCGAGTCCGGAGGCGGCGGTGAGTGGTGCGACCGGTGCGACCGGTGCCGGCCCGACCCGCCGACGGGCCCTGCTCGGCCTCGGTGGGGCCGCCGCCGTAGGACTCGGCTTCGTCGGCTGGAAGATCAGCGACGACGACTCCTCCGCCAAGGAATCCGAGGCGCCGTCAGGTTCCACCCGAAGACCCAGCGCATCCCCCACTCCCGCTCCCGCCGCTCCGTCCGGCGTGGAGCGTTGGAGGTTCGTCACGGGTGACCTCGTGTACGCGTCGCCGGTCGTCGCCGACGGCGTCGTCTACATCGGCAGCGACACCGACAGCCTGTACGCGCTGGACACCGAAACCGGCGTACGGCGTTGGGCGTTCCCCACCGGCGCGGACGTGAGTACGGAGCCGGCTGTCGCCGACGGGACGGTCTATGTGGGCAGTGAGGACAGCAACCTGTACGCGGTGGACGCCGGCAACGGCAGGCAGAGGTGGAAATTCCTCACCGGCAAGGGCAGCAGTTCGTCGCCGACTGTCGTGGACGGCGTGGTGTACGTCGGCGGCGGGGGTGATGTCACCTTCCGCCTCGGCGGAGGCGGCAACGACTACGAAGACGGTTACGTGTACGCGGTCGACGCCGGCACCGGGAAGCAGCGGTGGAAATTCACCACCCACAGCCGCGTCGAGGAGTTGCCGACCGTTGTCGACGGGGTGGTCTATGCCTGCGCGCTGAGCGGCACCGCGTATGCGGTGGACGCCGGTACCGGCCGGCTGCGGTGGAAATTCACCACCCGCGGCTTGCTGAGTTCCGCAGCGGCAGTCGTCGACGGCGTGGTCTACGTCAGTAGCGAGGACGGCAATCTCTACGCGCTGGACGCCGCGACCGGCAAGCAGCGTTGGAAGTTCGCTGCCGGTAAGTACGTGAGCGCGCCGACGGTCGTCGACGGGACGGTCTACCTCGGCAGCGGGGACGGCAACCTCTTTGCCGTGGACGTGGGCACCGGCAAGCAGCGATGGAGATCCCGCGTCGGCAAAGCCTCGTTCGTGAGCGCGCCGACGGTCGTCGACGGGATGGCCTACGCGGGCAGCGGCGACGGCAACCTCTATGCCGTGGACGCCGCCACCGGCCTACAGCGGTGGAAATTCCGGACGGGCAGCCCCGTGTACTCGACGCCGGCCTTCGCCGACGGAGTGGTCTACGTCAGCAGCGTGAACGGCGTTCTTTACGCGGTCACGTAGCAGCCCGACCGACGTGCGCCCCCGGGAAGCGGGAAGCGGGGAGCGGGGAGGGTGAAGGGGGAGGCGCCCGGCAGGTGGGTTCGGCACGCTGTCGTGGGGCGGTTGCCGTCCGGCTAGTTCCCGGACGAACGGGAGCCCGATCCGCCGGGCTGGGCGGGGGCCCACGTGGGCTTGGCGCGGGCTTCGGACGGCTTGGGTTCGTCCATCGTGAGGCCCCAGGCGTCGTCCTCGCCGATGCGCGCCTCGATCTCCTTGACCTGGCCGCTCGCGAAGTACAGGACCACGACCTGCCGCGTGGAGCCTTCGTCGTAGAAGTCGGCGGTCACCTGTCCCTGGGCGTCGGTGCCATATGCATCGACCCAGTTGCGTGCCGTGGCGTCGGCGGACCGGTCGTCGACGGCCAGGCCGGCCAGTGCGCCGGCGTCACCGTCGGCAAGGCGCCATACGGCGTTCTGTACCACGTCGAGGCTTCCCCGGGAGGGATAGCCGACCACGTGCAGCGGTGTGTGGCCGGCGTAGTCGCTCTGGTAGTCGAGGGAGTCGTCCGCCGAGCAGGCCGTCAGGAGGGACCCCGCGGCCACGGCGAGGGCCGTCAGTTTCCAACTCGGTTCCATGATCAGTTCCTTGGCCGCGGGTGCTCGATGATGACCCGCTCGGTGTAGTCGGCTTGTTGCGGTACCGGGCGACGGTGGCGCGGAGTGTCGTCCTGGACGTCCTGGACGTCCTGGACGTGCTGAGCACGCCTTCGTGCGGCGCCACCGGAGCGAATGTCCGGTGGCCACCGCTACGGCCGCGTGCTCGTGAACCCGCTCCTGCCACCGCCGTAGTAGAGGGCATTCGACACGAAGTCGTTCAGTCCCGTGGAGTTCGGGCCGCGCTTCGAGAACGGTGGCGACGAGCACCGGCCTGGTGTCTGTGGCGCGCCCGCTCGCGTGGCGCGTGACCGGCGCGTGACGTGAGCAGGCGCCGCCCGCGGTACACGGGCGGCGCCTGTTCGCGTCGGGCTACTCGACCTTGGCCCAGTCGAGCGTGCGCTCCACCGCCTTCTTCCAGCCCGCGTAGCCTTCCGCGCGCTGGTCGTCGGACCACTGGGGCTCCCAGCGCTTGGACTCCTGCCAGTGGGTGCGCAGTTCGTCGGTGTCGCGCCAGAAGCCGGTGGCCAGACCCGCCGCGTAGGCGGCGCCGAGCGCGGTGGTCTCGGCGACGACCGGGCGGCTGACCGGGACGCCGAGGACGTCGGCCTGGATCTGCATGCACAGGTTGTTGGCCGTGACGCCGCCGTCGACCTTGAGCACGTCGAGGTGGACTCCGGAGTCCTGCTCCATGGCCTCGACCACGTCGCGGCTCTGGTAGCAGATGGACTCCAGCGTCGCCCGGGCCAGGTGGCCGTTGTCGTTGTAGCGGGCCAGGCCGACGATCGCGCCGCGGGCGTCGGAGCGCCAGTACGGAGCGAACAGGCCCGAGAAGGCGGGCACGAAGTACATCCCGCCGTTGTCCTCCACGGTGCGCGCCAGCGTCTCGCTCTCCGCCGCATCGTTGATGATCTTCATCTGGTCGCGCAGCCACTGCACCGCCGACCCGGTGACGGCGATGGAGCCCTCCAGCGCGTAGATCGCCGGGCTGTCGCCGAACTGGTACGCCACGGTGGTGAGCAGCCCGTGCTGCGAACGGACCAGCTCCGTACCGGTGTTGAGCACCAGGAAGTTGCCCGTGCCGTAGGTGTTCTTGGCCTCGCCCGGCGCGTAGCAGACCTGCCCCACCGTGGCGGCCTGCTGGTCGCCGAGCACCCCGCAGATGGGGATGGCGGCGCGCAGCGGCCGGGAGGTGCGGGTCACACCGAACGCCTCGCGGTGGGAGGACGGATTGATGGTGGGCAGCATCTGCCGGGGGATGTCGAAGAAGCCCAGCAGCTCGTCGTCCCAGTCGAGGGTCTCCAGGTCCATCAGCATGGTGCGGCTGGCGTTGGTCACGTCGGTGGCGTGGACACCGCCGTCGGGGCCGCCGGTCAGGTTCCACAGAACCCAGGCGTCCGTGTTGCCGAAGACGGCGTGACCCTGTTCCGCCGCCGCGCGGACGCCGTCGACGTTCTCCAGAATCCACTGGATCTTGCCGCCGGAGAAGTAGGTCGCCGGCGGCAGCCCCGCCTTGCGGCGGATCACGTCGCCCTTGCCCGAGCGTTCCAGGGCCGCAGCGATGGAGTCGGTGCGGGTGTCCTGCCAGACGATGGCGTTGTAGTAGGGACGTCCGTTGCGCGGGTCCCACACCACGGTGGTCTCCCGCTGGTTGGTGATGCCGATCGCGGCCAGATCCTCGGGGGAGAGGTTGCCGTGCCGTAGCGCGTTCTGCATCACCGAGTTGGTGCGTTCCCAGATCTCCACCGGGTCGTGTTCGACCCATCCGGAGCGCGGAAGGATCTGGGCGTGCTCCAGCTGGTGCTTCGCCACCTCGTTGCCGGAGTGGTCGAAGATCATGAATCGGGTGCTGGTGGTGCCTTGGTCCACCGCGCCCACGAAGTCAGCCATGGGTTGCCGCCTCTGCTGTGGGTGTCATTCCTCGGGGGCCGGAACTCGGCCGGGAGGCTCGGGTTCCGCCGTCGGCAGGAACCGACCGATGAAGGCCTTGTAGAGGCCGGCGCCGAGCAGGCCGCCGATCAGGGGACCGACGATCGGCACCCAGAAGTAGAGGTTCCCGTACTGATCTCGCCATGCTGTGCCGTAGCCCGTGAAGAAGCTGGCCAGTCTGGGCCCGAAGTCACGCGCCGGGTTGATCGCGTAGCCCGCGTTGGTGCCCCACGCCATGCCGATGGCCACGACGATCAGACCGACGATGAACGGGGCCAGGTTGGCGCCCGGCGGTGTGTTCAGCAGGTCCGTGACGGCCAGGATCAGCAGGAGCAGGATGGCGGTGCCGATGATCTGGTCACGGAACGCGCCCCACTCGTGGACCGGCAGGTTCGGATTGCCGTTGGCGGGGAGCGTGGAGAACACGCCCTGTGTCTTGATGGTGTGTCCCGGGTCGGCCTTCGCCAGTGCTTCGGTGTAGTTCCACCGCACGATGAGGGCCGCCACGAAGGCGCCGGCGGTCTGGGCCAGCGCGTAGGGCGCCACCTTGCTCCACGGGAAGCCCTTGAACGTGGCAAGGGCGACCGTCACCGCCGGATTGAGATGGGCGCCGCTCAGTCGCGCCGCGACGTAGACACCCAGGGTGACGCCAAGGCCCCAGGCCCAGGCGATGCTGTCGTGGTTTCCGAGTCCTCCGGGCGGCGTCGTGAGCGCTCCACCGGCGACCACCTGGGCCACCACGCCACAGCCGAAGAGGATGAGAATCATGGTGCCGACGAACTCGGCCGACACCTCGCCGATCAATCCCAGCCTTTTGAATCGCTCAGCCATGGAAGCCCGCTTCCCGCCGGCACGGAGCCGGCACGTCGACTGCTCGAGCTCTCCCGTACAACAGCATAGGGCGATCATGGACTATGCGCACAAATGGGACATCGGGCCCGGTGCGGCCCGCGCCGCTGAGGTATCCGGCGCCCGGGTCCGACCCGGGATGAAGATCGGCCGGGTGGCGAAGTCCTTGCTTGTCAGCGGCGAAGTGCTTGCGCCTGCCAATCGCCAGGCATCGGCCAGGAGCGCCTCGTGCGCCCCGTCCGCCCCGTCCGCCCCGTCCACCTCATCTGTCTCGTATATCCCATGTGTCTCATACGCCTCACGCGCCCCGTGTGCGCCGTCCCCTCAGTGTCTTCGGCGGCCGCCCTGGGGTGAGGTCGCGGGTTCGGCAACCGGATCGGTGTCGATCGCCTTCGGACGCTAGGTGATCTCTCGGGTGCCGAATATCGGCAGGCTGTGGCGAAATGGCTCCGAATATGACCATCCGGCTTGTCGGCGACGGCTTCTGCCTAGCGTTGACCGGGTGCACAAAGCCTTACTGGTCAACGTCCTTCCGGTGGTCATCGCGGTGTTCGCCATCGCCGCGTCCACCTGGCTCGGCATGCGGCAGGCCCGCATCAGCCGACAGGCGAATCACATCCAGGCCATGATCAATCTTCTGGCCGAATTCCGGTCGGCCTCGTTCCACGACCAGCACGATTACGTCTGCGCGCGACTCCAGCAGGAGCACGCTCCCGACGGTGGGGTGCGCGGGCTTCCGCACGACGCCAAAGAGGCCTTCTGCAACGTCGTGTACTACTACCAGTCCCTCGCCAACCTGACCGTCTTCAGGATCGTCGACGAGAAGGTGTTCCTGCCCCTCCTGCGGTACCGGATCATCAGCGTCTGGCAGGCGGCCAGGCCCTACGTGGAACGGGAGCGGGAGCTGCGAGGCAGGGACGGCTCCTATCTGTCGGCGTTGGAGGAGCTCGCCGGCCGGACGGCCGAACTGCCGCACATGTACCTCCGCGACCGCATCGCGGACAGCCGGTCCGGCCGGTGGTCGTGGGCGCGGCGCCGTCGCTGGGCCCGTCGGCGCCGTACCGCCTGAGCGCGGGCGGCGTCGACCGGGCTGCAGGGGAGGCTGGGCTCCGGGGGGGGGCAGGGCTGCGGGGGAGGCCGGCCGGCACGGCAGCCACCCGCGTACCGACGGGCGCCCTCGGGGACGCGCCTTCCGGCCTCGGCGCTCCGGCTCAGGCGCTCCGACCTCGACGTTCCGGTCGGCCGCGCTCCGGGCCCGGGCGCGTCGGCCGGCGGCGCTGTCAGCGGGCGGGCTGGATGTCGCCCTGGGTGGTCAGGGCGACGGAGTCCTGGTGGGCGAAGGCGCCCGGCGGGATGCCCGGGAGGTGTCCCGCAGGCGGGGACTCGCGGGTGGCCGTGGGGCCCAGGGTGAGGCGGGAGACGATCCGGTAGCGGTCGCCCCGGTAGAGGGAGTGGACGTACTCGACGGGCCGGCCGCCGGTGTCGTGGGTGAGGCGTTCGAACAGGAGCGCGGGAGACAGGTGTGGCACGCAGAGGAGCTTGGCTTCCGCCTGGCTGACGACGGTGGGCTCGATGGTCTGCACGGCTTCGCTGACCTGGATCCCGTGCCCGTCGCGGAGATGGTCGTACAGGTCGCCGGCCTCCAGTTCCCCGGCGGTGAGCGCGGGTACCAGGTCGGCGCGGATGTGCAGGTGCTCGATGGCCATGGGGGCACCGTCGACGAGGCGCAGCCTGGCCGCGTAGACGACGTCGGCGGCAGGCGAGAGACGCAGCTTGCGCCCGACGCGGGCGCCGGCGGCGATGGTGGTGAACTCCAGCAGGCGGCTCGACCAGGCGCCGGAGGCCCGTGGAAGGGCCATGGACTGCTGGTCCGAGACGAGTTCCTGGGTGATCTTCGCGGGCGCCACGAACATCCCGCGCCCGTGCTCGCGTACGAGGAGGCCCGCTGCGACGAGTTCGTCGACGGCCGCCCGCAGTGTCGGCCGTGAGACGCCCAGTCCGGCGCACAGGGAGCGCTCGGAGGCGATGGCGTCGCCGGGGCTCAGCGACTCGATGAGTTCGAGGATGTAGTCGCGGACGCGTTCCCGCTTGAGGACCGCTCCTGACCCGCCAGCGCTCATGTGCCGCTCCTGCCCGACTGTGTGCGTTGCCTTGTGATGCCCTGCGTTGCTCTGCATTGCTCTGCGTTGCCCTGCATTGCTCTGCGTTGCCGTGTGCTGCCCTGCGAAGTCACCTGACCAGTTCTACATTGTTGACCACTCGGTGAGTACTGGTCAGGTGCAGTGTAGCCACTCCGGGTTCGTCCGGCAGGGGATTCCTCGTGCGATGCGGCCCAAAGTCCTTTGCGGCAAGGGGTCTTGACGCTTGTATTGGTCTATGCCACCTTCATCGACCAACAAGAGGTCACCTGTCCAGTTCGTCAACTGGTCAGGTAGCCCGGCGCCTTTCTCCCAGGGGTGAACTGTGAAGCTCCGCATGCTTGCAGGTGTCTGCACACTGGTGATCGCTGGAGGCCTGAGCGCCTGCGGCGGCTCCGGGTCGCCCGGTGACTCCGCCGGGGGCACGACGACGATCGACGTGTGGCTCATGCGCGACAGCGTTTCGGCCCAATTCCAGAAGGAGTTCGTTCAAGGCTTCCGGTCCGCGCACCCGGACATCAAGGTCAAGGTGCAGATCCAGGAGTGGGACGGGATCGGCGAGAAGGTCACCGCCGCACTCGCCAGCAACGACGCCCCCGACGTCATCGAGACGGGCAACACCCAGGTGGCCCAGTTCGCGCAGAGTGGCGGACTGCTCGACCTCAGCGACAAGGTCGACGAACTCGGGGGCGGGGACTGGCTGCGGGGGCTGGCCGAGCCCGGCGCGTACGAGGGCAAGCAGTACGGCATCCCGTACTACGCGGCCAACCGTGTCGTGATCTACCGCACC
Source organism: Streptomyces sp. NPDC002884 (assembly GCF_040295245.1). Classification (NCBI taxonomy): domain Bacteria; kingdom Bacillati; phylum Actinomycetota; class Actinomycetes; order Kitasatosporales; family Streptomycetaceae; genus Streptomyces; species Streptomyces sp. NPDC002884. The sequence goes on from NZ_JBEOVB010000016.1 coordinate 38,107, forward strand.
GACCTGTTCCGGAAGGCCGGCGTCGACCCGGCCGCCGTCAGGACCCGCGACCAGTGGATCGCCGCCACCGAGAAGCTCAACAAGGGCGGCACACAGGGGATCTACCTCCCGGGGCAGACCTGGTACGCGCTGGCCGGGTTCATCTGGGACGAAGGCGGAGACCTCGCCGAGCAGTCCGGCGGCTCCTGGAAAGGGACCCTCGACACCCCCGAGGCCCTGCGCGGCATGGACTTCTACAAGGAGCTCCAGGCTCTGGGCAAGGGACCGCGGGACTCCGACGAGGCCGAGCCGCCACAGGCGGAGGTCATGGCCAAGGGGCAGGTCGCGCAGATCATCTCCACGCCCGGCGGAGCCAACGTGGTCACCGAGAGCAATCCCGAACTCAAGGGCAAGCTCGGCTACTTCCCCATCCCCGGGAAGACGGCGGACCGGCCCGGCTCGGTGTTCATCGGCGGCTCCGACCTCGTCGTCCCGGCGGCCTCCGGCAAGCAGGACGCCGCGTTCACGTTCATCAAGGAACTGACCGGTGACGCCTGGCAGCGCAAGCTCGCCGTCGCCATGAGCTACGTGCCCAACAAGACGACCCTGGCCGACGCGGTCGCCTCCGATCCGGGCGCCGCGGCGATGGCGGCGGGCGCGGCCGTCGGACGGGCGACACCGAACACCCCCGGCTGGGCGGCCGTGGAGGCGAAGAACCCCATCAAGGACTACATGACCGCGGTGCTCACCGGCGCCGACGCGGAGGACGAGGCCGCCAAGGCCTCCGAGTCGATCACCGGCGCCATGAAGTCGGGCTCCTGAACCGGTACCCGCGCCCCGCACCGGAAGGAGACGACGTCGTGTCGATCATCCGCGAACGCACAGCGATACGCCTCCCGCTCGGCCGGCCGTCACGACGGCAGCCACAGCGGGGACCGGAACCGTCCGGCCGAGGCGCCGGCCGAGGCGCCGGCCGCCGCGCGGGGCGGCTCCGCCCCGGCCGCGCATGGCCGTACCTGCTGGTCGCGCCCACCGTGCTGGGGATGCTGTATCTGCTGGTGTATCCATTCGCCCGCACCGTGCTGATCTCGCTCCAGGACTTCGGGTTGCGCCAGCTCATCCGCGGCGACGCGCGGTTCGTAGGGCTCCGCAACTACGAGACGCTGCTGACGGACGGGCACTTCTGGCAGGTCGTGCGCCGCACCTTCCTGTTCATGGCCGTCGACGTCGTGCTGATCACGCTCCTCGCCACACTGGTCGCCCTGGTGATCGAACGGCTGGGCCGCCTCGGCCGCACCGCGGTGCTCAGCGCGCTCGTGCTCGCCTGGGCCATGCCGGTCATCGCCGCCACCACCGTCTTCCAGTGGCTCTTCCACTCGGAGTTCGGCATCGTCAACCACACGCTGACGGGGCTGGGCTTCGACTCCTTCGATCGCTATCCCTGGTTCGCCCACGGTCCGGCCGCGTTCACGATCCTCGTCCTGCTCATCGTCTGGCAGTCCGTGCCGTTCGCGGCCATCACCCTGTACTCGGCGCTGGCCACGGTGCCTCTGGAGCTGTACGAGTCGGCTCGCATCGACGGCGCCCCGGCCGGACGCATCTTCCGCTCCGTCACCTTCCCGATGATCCGGCCGATCTTCATGCTCGTCCTCTCGCTGGAGGTGATCTGGACGTTCAAGGCGTTCGTTCAGATCTGGGTGATGACGAACGGCGGACCGGGCGACGCCACCACCATCCTGCCGGTGTACGCGGTCCAGACCGCACTGTCGAGCCAGCGCTACGACCTCGGCTCGGCGGCCTCCATGGTCACCGTGCTGATGATGGCCGCGGTGCTCGTCCTCTACTTCCGCCAACTGCTCCGTCAGGAGGGCGAAGCCCTGTGAGTCCGCCGCGCCCCCGACTTCGACGCCTTCCGCTGCACGCCGCCGCGGGCACGACGATCGTCGTCTGCCTGTTCCCCGTCTACTGGATGGTCGTCACCGCGTTCAAGCCCAACCGGGACATCCAGTCCGAGAACCCGCAACTCCTGCCGCGGACCTGGACCCTGGACCACTTCCGCACCGCCGTCGACGCCGACGGATTCGCACTGTTCTGGCGCAACAGCATCCTCGTCACCCTGGGCGCCGTCCTGCTCGCCCTGGTGGTGGCACTCGGCGCCGCCTTCGCCGTGGCCCGGATGCGATGGCGCGGCCGGCGCCAGTTCATGCTCATGGTGTTCATCGCGCAGATGGCGCCCTGGGAGGCACTGATCATCCCGGTGTACATCATCTCCCGGGACACCGGGATGCTCGACCGGCTGCCCACCCTCACGCTGATCTACTTCATGATGACGCTGCCGTTCACGATCGTGGTGCTGCGCGGATTCATCGCCGCCATCCCCGCCGAACTGGAGGAAGCGGCGCAGGTCGACGGCTGTACCCGGGTCGGCGCCTTCCGGCACATCGCCTTCCCGCTGCTCGCCCCCGGCCTGATGGCCACCTCGCTGTTCGGTTACATCACGGCCTGGAACGAGTTCACCTACGCCAACTTCCTGATCATCAAGCACCAGGACAGCCGCACACTGCCGGTCTGGCTCTCCTCGTTCCAGAACGTTTTCGGTACGGACTGGGGCGCCACCATGGCCGCCTCCACCCTGTTCGCCCTGCCGGCCCTGGCGGTGTTCCTGCTGCTCCAACGCCATGTGACCGCCGGCTTCGCGGCCGGAGCCGTCAAGGGCTGACCAGCCAGCCTTCCTCGCACGCGTGACCCCCCGGGAGACAACTGTGCCCGCACCCCCTCTGGACGCCACGCTTGTGCCCCGGCCGACCAAGGCCCGGGCGAGACCAGGACAGTTCACCTTCACCACCGACACCTGTCTGCGTGTCGGCGAAGGGGCCGAGGGCGCCGCGCGGTTGCTGCGCACCCTTCTCGCCCCCGCTTCGGGACTGCCGTTGCACCCCGCCGACGACGGAGCGGTCGTCCTCGTACTGGACCCGGATCTGACGGGTCTCGGCATCGAGGGCTACGGACTGACGATCGGTCGACACTCCGTGCTGCTGCGCGCCGCCCGGCTCACCGGTCTGCTCCGCGGGGTGCAGACGATCCGGCAGCTCCTGCCCGTGCGGGCCCTGGCGCGGACCCCGCAGCGTGGGACGCGGTGGGCCCTGCCCTGTGCCGAGATCACGGACGTCCCCCGCCATCCCTGGCGCGGGGCCATGCTCGACGTGGCACGCCATTTCCAGCCGGTGGAGTACCTGCGCCGCTACGTCGACCTCCTCGCCCTCCACAAGATCAACGTGTTCCATCTGCACCTGACCGACGACCAGGGATGGCGCATGCCGGTCACGGCCTACCCCAAGCTGACCGAGATCGGCGGCCACCGCCTGCGGTCCATGACCGGGACGACGGGCGACGACCACGACGGCACCCCCCACAGCGGCGCCTACACCCGAGCAGAGCTCGCGGGCCTGGTGGAGTACGCGTCCGAGCGCGGCGTGACGGTCATGCCGGAGATAGAGATGCCCGGCCACGTCCGCGCCGCCCTGGCCGCCTATCCGCGGTTGGGGAACGACCCCGGCCGGGCCCTGGAGGTCTGGACCCGGTGGGGGGTGTGCGACACCGTCCTCGGCGTGCACGACGAGGTCCTCGACTTCTGCCGCACCGTGCTGGAAGAGGTCATGGAGCTCTTTCCGTCGCCGTACCTCCATGTCGGCGGGGACGAATGCCCTCTCACGGAGTGGGAACGCAGTCCCCTCGCCCGGGCACGCGTCGCGGCCGAGGGCCTGGGCGGGGCCGCCGACCTGCACCGCTGGTTCCTCGGCCGGATCGGCGACTTCCTCGTCCGCAACGGACGTCGCCCGGTCGGCTGGGCCGAGAGCGGCACCGAACTGCCCGACGGCTTCACCGTGATGGCCTGGCGCGACCCCGCGCACGCCCTCGCCGCCGCCCGCCGCGGTCATGACGTGATCAACGCCCACTACCGGGCCACCTATCTCGACCATCCCCAGAGCGCCGATCCCCGGGAGCCCCCCGGCCAACCGGGGGCCGTCGTCGGTCTGCGGGACGTCCACGGCCACGACCCGGTGCCCGAAGGCGCGGCCCCGGACGTCGCGGCGCGGGTGCTGGGCACGCAGGCCCAGATGTGGACCGAGTTCGCCGCCACCCCCGAGCGCCTGGAGTACCTCACCTATCCGCGCCTGTGCGCCCTGGCGGACCGCGGCTGGAGCGGCCCCTCCGAGTGGGGCGACTTCCTCTCCCGCCTGGACCTGCACACCGCCCGGCTCGACGCGCTCGAAGTCCGCCGCCGTCCCCGAGAGCCGCGCGCGGACCGTCCCGACCCAGCACCGAACACCTGACACCCAGTCCCGGAAAGGAATCACCATGACGTCGAGAAACCGTCCGAGGCGGCTGCGCGTCGCCGCCGCCTCGGCTGTGGCCGTCGCCCTGGGCGCCGCCGGCCTCGCCGCCTTGCCCGCCACCGCCCGAGCCGCCGCCGCCGACGTGGCCGTCCAGTACCGCACCAGTGCCACAGGCGCCACGGCGGACCAGTCCGAGCCCTGGCTCAAGGTCAGGAACACCGGCGACGGAGCCGTCCAGCTCAGCACCGTCAAAGTCCGCTACTACTTCAAGGCCGACAGCGCCGGCGCCGGCTACCGCTTCGCCTGCTCCTGGGCCGTGAAGGGCTGCGGCAACATCACCGGCACCTTCGGCGCCCTGGCCCGTCCCACGGCGACCGCCGACCGCTATCTGGAGATCGGCTTCACCCCGGGCGCGGGCGCCCTCGCGCCGGGCGCCGACACCGGCGACATGCAACTGCGCTTCTACCGCGCGGACTGGCAGACCCTCAGGCAGAGCGACGACTACTCGTTCGGTCCCGCCCGGACCACCTACGCGGACTGGTCGAAGATCACCGCCCAGCTGTCCGGCGCCACGGTGTGGGGCACCGCCCCCGAAGGCAACGACCCGACCGACCCTCCGACGGACCCGCCCACCGACCCGCCCACCGGTGGGCAGAGCCTGTTCGACGACTTCGACTACACCACCTCCAGTGACCCGAGGATCGCCGCGCACGGCTGGAGCGTGCGCGCGAACTCGGGTGGTCCCGGAGTGCCCGGCGCCACCTGGGCACCGGAGAACGTCACCTTCGCCGGTGCCGCCGGCAACTCCGTGATGAACCTCCGGACGTCGACCGCGGGGACGGCGGACAGCACGAGGCAGACCGAAGTCCTCACCAAGGCGACGAAGTTCAAGAAGGGCACCTACGCGGCCCGCGTGAAGTTCTCCGACGCGCCGCTCTCCGGGCCCGACGGCGATCACCTCGTCCAGACGTTCTTCACCATCAACGACCTCACCGCCCCGATGGCCGACGACTACGCGGAATACGACTTCGAGTACCTTCCCAACGGCGGCTGGGGGGAGCCGTCGAACATCCTCTACACGACGTCCTGGGAGACCTACGATCCGGACCCGTGGCAGGCCGTCAACCAGCACACCGAGTCCCGGCAGAGCTACGCCGGCTGGCACGACCTCGTCCTGACCATCGACGACAGCACCATCACGTACTACGTCGACGGCCGGCCCTTCGGCACCCATGACGCCGCCTACCTGCCCGAGCGGCCCATGTCGATCAACTTCAACCAGTGGCTGATCGACCTGGCCGGACAGACCGGCACGACCGCCCGCGCCTACGACCAGCAGGTCGACTACGTCCTCCACGTGAAGGACCAGGTCCTGACGCCGGCTCAGGTCACTACCAAGGTCAACGCCTACCGCACCGCCGGAACCACGTTCGAGGACACCGTCCCGGCCGGCTGAGCCACGTCCCGAGGCGACTCGGCGCTTCCCGCCCCGTGCGGGGAGCGCCCCTCGGGCACGGTGGACGGTGGACGGTGGACGAAAGAGGCGATCCGGTTTCCGGCCCCGTCCGCGAGCGATCAGGAGGCGGTCCTGCTGACGACCTCCGCCGACTCGCCGGCCGACGTGACGACCTCCGCCAACTCGCCGGCCGACTCGGGCGTCAGACGGTAGAAGCCCTGAAGGCTGACCGACCGCTCCAGACGGCCCTCCACCACGTACTTCAAGTTGCGTGTGCGGCCTCGGCGATTGCGCCAGGCAAGCTTCGGCAGAAGATCGCCGGAGATCGGCGTGTCGAAGCGTACGGGCGTCGCGTCCACGTGCACCGCCGCGGCCCCGCAACCGCCGGCGCCCAGCATCGACCACTCGCCGTGCCCGGGAAACGACGGCTCTTGCCACGTCCCGGGAGCGGCGCCGCAGCAGTCCCGTCGCTCCATGTCGGTCACCCGCATCCGGCTCACCACGAACACCTCGCACCGGTTGACGTGCAACGCGTACACCTCGTCTCCGACACGGGCACCCGACCAGGCGGGCAGGGAGGAATGGACGCCGCTGAAGGCGACCGGGGGCCGCTCGCCCACGCGCCCTGCCTTGCGCAGAGCACGGCACGTGTCATGGGTCCACAGGACGGTGAAGGCATCGGACATGCCGTGATCCTACGAACGAGGACTGACAACGCCCCCTCAGCCGCCGGCCGCCCGCACGGCCGCAGCACGCGCCTTCCCCCGCTCTAGGAGACGCCGTCCAGGGGCCGGAGGAAACGGCGTTCGTAGCGCTTGATGCAGCGCGTACGACGAGCCAGTTCGATCGCGTCCTGGCACTCCGGATCGGACGCGCTGTCCGTTCGGTACTGCTCGTACGCGGCGAAGCTGGGAAACGAGAAGAGGGCGTAGGCGATGTCGCTGTCGCCCTCGCTCGGCAGGAAGTAGCCGTGGTGCGTCCCGCCGAAGCGGTCGACGAGCCCGATCCAGCGACGGCCGTACTCCTCGAAGTCCGCCAGCTTGTCGGCGTCGATCTCGTACCTCAGATGAATCGTGATCATGCCTACATGATGCAGCGGGGCGGTTCAGCCGCGCACGCGGCCCGTGTGTCGCCCGCGCCCGCCCGGCGGTCCGGAGCGCAGGGGCGGACCGAAGCACTCACGCGACCCCGGGACCGCTCGCGCGTGACCGGATATTGGTGACTTGGGAGTTCGCATCGGGAGGCGGAGGATCTTGTCCAGAAAGTGATGGCGAGCGGCGCTGTATTCGAAGGGCAAAGCGCCTCGGGATCTCGCGGTCGCCACTCGTTCCGAGTAAAGGACACCATTCCATGGTCGCTCGAAATTCCCGGCCCCCGGTGAGGACCGAATGCGGAGGCTCCGACTCGTCGGCATTCCGGGAAAGCACATGAACTCCGCAGAAGAGGCAGTACGGGCCTGGGCGGTGCACGGTCGGTCTGCGGATTTCCCCTACGCCCTCGTTCTCGGGCATCTGCGGTCGGTCGGCAAACACTTCCTCGACGCCGAACTCCTCCGCCTGTTGGACGAGATACGTCGTTCGGTGGCCGAGTCGGACTCGGATTCGGATTCCGACTCGAATGCGGGTGCGGATGCGAATGCGGGTGCGGATCTGGAGTCGGAGTCCGCGTTCCCGTCCGAGGGCTGTGACGGACCGTCTTTCCTGCACAAGTTCCTCGACGTCGTCCTCGACAAATACGACGACCGCTACGACTACCCCAGTTACACGGCCCTGTCCCTGCTGACGCGGCCCGCGCCGGCCGACTGGCGCGAGGCACTGCGCTCACGCGACGAAACGGTGCTGCTCCTGCTCGCCGATCTCGTACGGTTCGGGGAGCGGGCGTCGACGGACACCCCGGACGCACCGCACGACATGCCGCCCTCGCCCGAACTCGTCGCCAAGCGTGCCCGGTTGGCCGTACGGGTGATGGAGCCCGCCGCCCTGCGCACGCTGCCGTCGGGAGTCGTGGACGCCGTGGCCGTCGCCGCGGTCCCCGGCCGCACCCCGGGCGGTCCGCTGGCCGCGGAGATCCTGCGCACCGCCGCGCCGGAGCGGGCCCTGGCGCTGTCGGCCAGCGTGCAGCCGGTGTACGTCCTGCACGACGAGTACCTCTTCCTGCGCACCCTTCAGTCGTTCGAGACGACGTTCACCTTCATGTCGTCCGCTCTTGCCACGGCGGTGCGGCGGCTCGACGACGACCGGCCGGGGGAGTCCGCCGAGCTCGTCGGCGCCGTGGCCGACGTCCTCAAGGAATCGCTGCCCCTGTTCTCCCTGCTGGCGACCATGCGGCCCGAGGCCTTCCAGACCTTCCGGACCTTCACCGAAGGCGCGAGCGCCATCCAGTCCGCCGGCTACAAGACCTTCGAGTCGCTGTGCTCCACGCCGAGCCTCGCCCGGCTCGCCTCGTCCGCCTACACCTCCGTGCCCGCGGTGCGCGAGCGGGTGGTGAACGGGCGGGCCACCGTCCAGGGCACCTGGCACGCCCTGATCGCCGCACACCGGCTGGACCCGGCGGACGACGCCGCGCTGAGGGCCGCGGCGGACCGGCTGGAATCGGTGCACCAGCGGTGGAAGCAGACCCACTACCGCCTGGCCGTACGGATGATCGGCGAGCGCTCCGGCACCGGATACACGCAGGGCGTGCCCTACCTCGCGGCGGTCCTGGACAACCGGCTGTTCCCGGCCCCGGACCGGCACAGCGCCCTCGTCGGCTGAGCCGGCTCCCCCCGTCCACGACCCCCTCGCCCGGAGGCGTTTCCCCACGATGAGCAAGCAAGCGCAGCCCGGCAGGCCGGGAACGGCCCGCCGGACGATGAACCCCGAAGAGCGGAACCGTCTCTTCGTCTACGAGTACGACCGGGGCAGCAACTACGAAGAGGACACCCGGCTCACCACCGCCCTGTCGGCCCTGCTGCCGGAGGACGGGCTCGTCCACCCGGACCAGCGGCTGTTCCAGACGGTGCACCTGATCACCGAGTACGCGTGGTGCGAGATGCACTACGAGATGCGTCGCGCGGCCGAGGGGCTGCGTGGGCGTGACTACCTTCTCGCCGCCCAACTGCTGGAACGTGCCGCCGCGATGGGCGACGTCGCGGTCCGGGCGCTTCAGGCGCTGCTGGACTTCCTGCCGCAGGAGAGCCTGCTGCTGATGCGTGAGACCTTCCCGGAGAACACCACCGGTCTCGACTCGCCCGGCGCCCGCAACCTGCGCCGCGCGGCCACCGCGTTGTGGCAGGAGACGGAGGCCGCCGTCGCCCGCGAGGGGATCGGCGTACGGGAGCTCATCACGGCGCAGGGCCGCGCCGCGTCGCCGGCCCGCGAGGACCGGGCCCCCGATCTCGCCCTCGTACGGCAGGCGTTGCTGCGCCTCGACGGGGCGGTGGCGGCCTGGAAGCACCATCATCTGCGGCTGGTGTGGTCCCAGCTCGGCGGCCACCCCGAGACCGCCGCGGCCGCCGGCCAGGACACCCGGGAGGACCTGCCCAAGAGCCTGCGCGGCCAGTCCACGGCGGGCGTCCGCGCCATGGCCGAACGAAGCCTCTTCCCGCGTCTGTGGGACTCCGTGGACGACACCTACCGGGCGTTCGTGCCCGACGAGCAGACATCCGCCTGAGCAGACATCTGCCTGACCACAAGTACGGAAGGACACGACTGCCGTGACGGCGACCGAATCCGAGACACGCGGCACCGGGGAGCTCACCGAGCTGGTGCGCAAGGCCTGGGCCGACGCACTCGGACACGACGAATTCACCGACGAGGACCACTTCTTCCAGGTCGGCGGTCACTCCCTGGGCGCCCTCCACGTGGTCAGGGATCTGGGCGCGGAGCTGGGCCGGAAGATCTCGGTGCGGGTCCTCTTCCGCAACCCCACGGTGGGTGGGCTGGCGCGGGCGATCGCGGCCGACGCGTCGGAGGTGCGCCCGTGAGCGGCCACACGGCGAGGCTGCCGGTCTCGGCCGCCCAGACGGAGATCTGGCTTGCGGACCGCTGTGAGCCGGAGTCGGGCCGCTACAACGTGCCGGTGGCCCTGGAGTTCCTCGGCGACCTCGACGTCCGGGCCCTGCGGCGGGCGCTGTCCGACCTGCTCGTTCGGCGGCCCGAACTGGCCGGCCGCTTCGACGCCGAGGACGGGGACCTGTGGTTCCGCCCGGAGCCGACGGCGCCGCTTGCGCTGAGCGTCGTACGGCGGTCCGGCTCCTGCCGCTCCGACGCGGCGCGCCAGGAGGCGGTCCGGGCGGCGCAGCGGCCCCTCGACCCGAGCGGCGCGCCCCTGCTGCGTGCCGAGGTCCTGCACCACGACGACGGCGCCCTGATCGTCCTGACGGTGCATCACATCGTCGCCGACGGGCGCACCTTGGACGTCATCGCGGCCGACGTACTCGCCGCGTACCGCGTCCGTGCCGCCTCGGGCGGACCAGCCGGCGCCGGCGATCCCGTCGAACCGACGCGGCCCACCGCGGCACCCGGCCCGCGGGCCGCGCCGCCGGTCACGGAGGCCGCCGACGCGGAGCACGCGCCGGCCCCGTACTGGGGCGACCTGCTCGCCGACGATCCCGTCACCCTCGGCCCGCTGCCCGATCTGGTCCGTGGCGAGCAGCAGCTGCGGGGTACGGCCGGCTGGGCCGAGCGCACCCTGTCCGCGGAACGCCTCACCGCCGTACGGGACCTCGCCGTCGCACATTCCGTGTCGCCCGCCGTGGCGCTGCTGGCCGCGTGGAGTCTGCTGCTGCACGCCTGGTCCGGCGAACAGGACGGCGTCCTGGGCATGCCGTTCGCCGGCCGTGACGCGCCGGGCACGGAGGACGCGGTGGGCCTGTTCACCCGGGTGCTGCCGGTCCGCAGCCGCATGGCCGCCGACGAGGAGTTCGGCGCCCACGCCCGGCGGCTGGGCGAACAGGTGCTGGACTCCATGGAGGCGCTCGCCGACAGCGGACCGCCGTCGGCGGCCACGCCCGCGTACCGGGCTGTGTTCCTGCACCAGCCGCGTACCGGCGGTGTCCAGAAGGTGCCCGGGGCCCTCGTGCGCGTGGTGCACCTGGACACCGCCTCGGCGAAGTACGACCTCGCCCTGGCCGCACTGGAGTACACCGACCGGCTGGTCCTGCGCATCGACTACGACACCGGCCTGTACACCGAGACCTCCGCCGCGTTGATGGCCCGGCAGCTCGACGCGCTGCTCTCGGCCGCCGGGCGCCCGGGCGCCCGCTGCGGGGAACTGCTCGCCGCTCTGGCCGAGGCAGCCTCGGGCGACGGTCCGGCTCCGGACGCCGGGGACACCGCCGCGCGACCGAGCGTGCCCGAGCTGGTGCTGCGGGAGGCCCGCCGCGCTCCCGACGCGGTCGCCGTCGTGCACGGCGAGCACACCCTCACCTACCGCTCCCTGACCGAAGCGGCGGCGCGCGCCGCACACTGGCTCCGGTCCGAGGCCGGCGTCCGCGACGGTGACCTGGTCGCCCTGGCACTGCGGCCCGGTGCGCACACGATCACCGCGATGCTGGCCGTCGCCATGGCCGGAGCCGCCTTTCTGCCGCTCGACCCCGACCACCCCGACGCCCGGCTGCGGCTGGTCCTGGACGACGCCCGTCCCCGGCTGCTCATCGCCGAGCCGGCCGACACCGGCGAGCCGGCCGACACCGGCGGGGTGCCGGACGGGCTGCCCGTCCACACCACGCAGGACATCGCCCGCGCGTCCGCCGCCCTGCCCGGCACGCCGCCCGTCGTCGACATCCGCCCGGACAGCGTGTTCAACGTCCTCTACACCTCCGGCTCCACGGGCCGCCCCAAGGGCGTCCTGCTGCACCACGGCGGTGTGGTGCGCCTGATGCACCGCCCGGACTTCCTGCCGCTCGGACCCGACGACACCGTCTCGCACCTCTCCCCGCTCAACTTCGACGGCGCGACCTACGAGATCTGGGGCGCCCTCACGCACGGCGCCCGGTTGGCCGTCCTCGACAAGGAACTCGTCCTCGACCCGCCCGCCCTGCGCACGGCCGTCCGCGACCTGGGCGTGACCACCCTGCTGGTCACCACCCCGCTCCTCAACCGCATCATCGAGGACGCGCCCGACCTTCTCCAGACACTGCGGCGGGTGTACTTCGGCGGTGAGCTGGTGTCCGTCCCGCACCTGCGCAAAGCGCTGCGCTGGGCCCGCCCGGGGACCCTGCTGCACAGCTACGGCCCCACGGAGAACTCCTTCACCTCCACCTGGTGCCCCGTCGAGGAGGTGGCCGAGGCGGCCCGCACCCTGTCCATCGGCGCACCGGTGCCCGGCACCCGCGCCCACGTCGTCTTCGAGGACACGCTCGTCCCCGCGCCGCCGTACATGCCCGGCGAACTCGTCCTCGGCGGTGACGGCGTGGCCCTCGGCTACCTCGGCGACCCCGCCCGCACCGCCGAGCGGTTCTGGGCCGACCCGTTCGGCGACGAGCCGGGCGGCAGGCTCTACCGCACCGGTGACCGGGTGCGGTGGACCGCCGACGGCCGTCTGGAGTTCATCGGGCGGGCCGACAACCAGATCAAGATCAGGAGTCAGCGGGTCGAGCTCGGCGAGGTCGAGTCCGCCCTGCGCGCCCACCCGGACGTCATCGCGGCCTTCGTCACCAGCCGCCGCAACGACCGGGACGAGAAGGAGATCGTCGGCTACGCGGTGCTCGCCCGGCCCGGCGGCCGGCCCGAGGTCATGCGGCACCTGCGCGCGAGCCTGCCGGCGTACGCCGTCCCCTCCCACCTGGTCGTCCTCGACGAGCTGCCGCTCACCCCCAACGGCAAGATCGACCGGCGGCGACTGCCCCGCCCCGAGGACACCGCCATGGCGGCGGTCCCGTCACCGGAACCGGCACCGGTGGAGACCCGGGACGCCGCCGCTCCCGCGCCCGGCCTCCACGAGGCGGTCCGCGGCGCTTGGCGAGAGGTGCTGGGCGAACGCGCCTTCGGCCCCGACGACAACTTCTTCGACGTGGGCGGCCACTCGCTCCTCCTGGTCCGGCTCCAGGCGGCACTGCGCCGCGCCACCGGGACCGGACCGTCCATCGGCGACCTGCTGCGCCACACCACCGTCCGGTCGCAGACCCGCCTGGTCGGCGGCGACATGGACGACACCTCGCGCCCGGCCGCCGCGCGCTTCACGGCACGGCCCGTGTCCCGGCCCGACGACGACGCCATCGCCGTCGTCGGTATGGGCGCGCGGTTCGCCGGCTCCGCCGACCTGGCCGCCTTCTGGGACAACCTGCGCACCGGACGGGACTGCTTCTCCGAGGGGCCCGGTCCACTGATCACCGAACTGCCCGGCGGACAGCGGCGGGTCGCGCGCTGGGGCATGGCCGCCGAGGGCACCCGCTACGACGCAGACCTCCTCGGCTTCAGCGAGGACGACCTGCGCCACGGTGACCCACAGCAGGGAGTGCTGCACGAGGTGCTGTGGTCGGCCGTCGAGGACGCCTCCCTGCGGCTGTCCGACATCGCCTCCCGCACCAGCCTCTACGCGGGCTGCGCCAAGGTCCTCGACACCGACCCCGAGGCCCGGGTGGACGACGTCGTCAACGCCGATCCCACCTTCGTCGCCTCCCGCTTCGCCTACCTGCACGACCTGTGGGGCGAGGCGCTGCTGCTGGACACCGCCTGCTCCACCGGCCTGTACGCGGTCCACCTGGCCTGCCGCAGCCTGCTCACCGGCAGCAGCGACTACGCCCTCGCCGGTGCCGTCTCCCTCGACCCGGCCTCCGACGGCAGTTACCGCCACCGACCGGGCTTCCTCTACGCCGACGACGGCATGTGCCGGCCCTTCGACCGGCGTGCCTCCGGAACCGTGGGCGGATTCGGCGCCGGAGCGGTGCTGCTGCGGCGCCTCGCCGACGCCGAACGCGACGGTGACCCGGTGTACGCGGTGATCCGGGGGAGCGCGGTCAACAACGACGGCAAGGCGCGCATCGGCTACTCCGCACCCGGAGTCGACGGCCAGTCGCGGGTCATCCGCGACGCCCTGGCCGCCGCCGGTGTCGACGGCGCCGACATCGGCTTCGTCGAGGCCCACGGCACCGGGACCCGGCTCGGCGACGCCATCGAGATGACGGCCCTGGCCGACGCGCTCGGGCGGACGGGCCCGCCGGTCGCCGTCGGATCGGTCAAGGCGTCGATCGGGCACTGCAACACCGCCGCCGGCGTCGCCGGACTCATCAAGGCCGTCCTCGCCGTCCACCACGGGCACCTGCCCGCCACGCCCAATGTCGCCGAGCCCATCGACGAACTGGGCGAGGACAGCCGTCTGTCCCTCCTGAGCGGGGGCCGCGCGTGGACCGAGCCGACGGGCCGGCCGCGCACGGCCGGCGTCAGCTCCTTCGGAGTGGGCGGCACCAACGCCCATGTGGTGGTGCAGCAGCACCGGGCCGCGCCGGCGACAGCCGTCCTCCCGCAGCCGGAAAGGGTGTGACCCGCGAAATGAACCGACCCATGACCCTGACGGACCTCCCGCGTGTGCTGGCCGTGTCCGCCCGGGATCCCGAGTCCCTGGCCGAGACGCGCGGCCGCCTGGCCGGGTGGCTGGAGAACACGCCGGACGCCGACCTCGACGACGTGGCCCTGACCCTGAGCACAGGCCGTGAACGCTTTCCGTGCCGGTACGCCGTCACCGGTGACGCGGCCGCCGAAGCCGCCGCGCTGCTCGCGGACGTCGGCGCCCCGACGGACCCGGCGCCCGTGCGGGCCCCGGGGGACGGCCCCCTCCTCCTGCTCGACGGCACGGCGCTCACCCCGGCATCCGTGGACCTCCCCGAGGTGGCCGACGCCCTGCGGGTCGCCGGGGAACACGCCGACGCCGAGGCGGCCCGTACCGTCGCCGTCCTGTACGGCCTGGCGGCCTGGCTGCGGGCCCGTGGCGTGACCCCGTGCGCCGTGCGCGGAACGGGAGCCGGCGCTCTCGCCGCCGCGGCGGTACGCGGTGACCTCGCCCTGCCGGACGCGCTGTCGGCCGCCGCCGCGGGCGTCCCGGGAACCGACGAAGACCTCCCCGAGGAGCACACCGGAGCGCCCGTCGTCGTGATCGGCGCACCCCGGCCGGAAACGCCCGACGCGCTCACCCTCGACCCGGCCGACGGCACCTCGTACGCGCGGCTGCTCGCCGAGCTCTGGCGGCGGGGCTACGCGGTCGACACCTCGCTGGGCCGCCCCGGCCGCCGGGTCCGGCTGCCCGGACACCCGTTCCGACGCCGCGAACCGGGCGGCCCCGCGCCGGCCGGCACGGCGCCCACCCGTCCGCTCACGCCGTACGAACAGCGCTGGCTGTTCTACGACCTGGTCCGGCACGGCTCCTCCGGCGACCACAACGCGGCCGTCGCGACCGTCGTACCGGGACCGCCGCCCGCGCCCGACGCCCTGGGCGCCGCCTTCGCCGAACTCCAGCGCAGGCACCCGGCCCTGCGCACCGTCTTCAGCGAACCGGGCGGCCGCTGGCAGGCCCGCATCCTGCCCACCCCGGACGCCCGGCCCGCCCCCCTCGTCCCCGACCCCGACGGCGGGCCGGAACACCTGCGGGAGGCGGTGCTGGACGCGGCCCGACAGCCGCTCCCCCTGCGCGACACGCCGTTGGTGCGCTGCTGCTCCCGGGGCGGACCCGCCCGCTGGGCCCTGGCCCTGGCCGTCTACGAACCGCTCACCGCCACGCTCGACCCCCGGCGCCTGCTCGACGAACTCGTCGGCCTGCTGGGCGCCGACGCCCCGCCGGCCCCACCCCGACTCGCCTGACACGGAACGGATCTCGCCATGACCCTCCTGCACACCCCGCCCGACGCGCTGCCCGCCGACTGGTACGGCGCCGCACCCGCCCCGATCGGCGTCGACCAGGCCTTCAACGGCTACGTCGCCGCAACCGTCGTACACACTCTCGACCGGCTCGGCGTCTGGGACCGGCTGGCCACCGAACCCCGCCTGGACATCACCGACTTCGTGCGCTCCGCCGGTCCCGCGGTCCGCGAGCGCGTCGTCCGCGAGGTGCTGCGCGCCGCGGCCGTGTGCGGCTGGCTGCGGCTGGAGGACGACGGCGACACCGCGGTCCTCACCGCCGCCGGACGCGAGACGCTCCGTATGCGCGGCTACTTCACCTGGGCGGTCGGCGGCTACAGCGACGTCTTCTCAGGCGCCGCCCGACTGGCCACCGGCGAGGCCACCTTCGGCGACACCCTGCTGCGCGACGAGGCGATGGTCGCCCTGGGCTCCGGCCAGAACGACCGCTCCTTCATGTCCACCACTCTCGACGACGTCCTCGACGGCATCGACTTCCACACCCTCGCCGACCTCGGCAGCGGCATCTCCGCCCGGGTCAGCCGGGTCGTCGGCGCCCGGCCCGGCACCCGCGGTCTCGGCCTGGACATCAGCGGCCCCGCCACCGAACTCGGCCACCGCACCATCGCCGAGGCAGGCCTGGAGGACCGGGTCCGGGCGATCCGCGCCGACGTGCTCGACGTGTGCCACCGCGAGGCCCACCACGACGCCATCGCCGAGGTGGACACCGTGATGAGCTTCTTCCTGCTGCACGACCTGCTCGCCGACCCCGACACCCGCCCGCACCTGTTCACCCGGCTGCGCGAGGCGTTCCCGGCCGCCCGGACCTTCGTCCTCGCCGACACCGTGCTCCGCCCGGAGGCCGAGGGCTCCGCCACCCTGCCGGTGTTCTCCCTCGGCTACGAACTCGCCCACGCGCTCATGGGCGTACCGCTGCACACCAAGGAGACGTACGAGGACCTGTTCGCGGCCGCCGGCCTCCACCCGGTCCGCACGGTCCCGTTCGGCACCCCGCACTCGTGGCTGTACGTCCTGGAAGCGCGGTGAGCGCCAACCCCCTCGCGGTCCTGCGCGAGTTCTCCCCGCGCACCCGGGCCGTGCTGGCGGTCAACGCGGTCAACTCCTTCGGCGGCGGCCTCGTCCTGCCGTTCCTCTGGATCTACCTGGACCAGGTCCGCGGCCTGGCGTCCTGGATCCCCGCCGCCACCCTCGCCGTCCAGGCCGCCACCGCCGTCCTCGGCGGCCTCGCCTGGGGCGCCGTCCTGGACCGGCTCGCGCCGCGCGCCGTCGTCACGCTGGTGATGTGCGTCGCCGGCCTGGGCACCGGCCTGTACGCCTTCGTCACCTCGGCGCCGGCCGCGCTCACCGCCGCGGTCGTGTACGGGCTCGGCATCAGCGGCGTGGGCACGGTCCTGCGCTATCTGTACGCCGGTGCCGCCACGGCCCGGGAGCGTGGGCTCGCCTTCTCGGCCGACTACGCCGTGTTCAACGCGATGACCGGCATCGGCGTCCTCGTCGGCGGCCTCGTCGCCGCCTCCGGGCCGGGATCGCGCGCCGCCCGCTTCACGGCGCTCTACATCGCCGACGGCGCCACCTTCCTGGCCGCCGGCGCCGCCTTCCTCCTGCTGCTGCCGCGCATCGAACGCGGCGGCGCGAAGACGGCCACGGCGGGACCGGCCGGCTACCGCGAGGTGCTCGGACAGCGGGCTCTCGCGGTGCTGCTGGCCACGGTGACGCTGTGCTCGCTGGTGTCGTACGGGCAGCTCAGATCCGGTCTGCCCGGCTATCTCACGGCCGGCGGCGCGGTGGGCCCGGAGGGACTGTCCGGCACCTTCGCCGTGAACGTCGTCGTCGCCGTGCTCACCCAGGTGGTCCTCGGCGAGCGCGTCCAGCGTGTGCGGCGCAGCACCGTGCTGTCCCTCACCGGTCTCCTGTGGGCCGCGGCCTGGGCCCTCGTGCTGGTCGCGGGCCGCCAGCACGGCACCACCGCGACCGTCACGGCCATGGCCGGGGTGCTGCTGCTGTCGGTGGGGGAGGCCCTGGTGTTCCCCGTGGTCACCGGACTCCTCAACGACCTCGCCGGGGAACGCGCCCGGGGCCGGGTCAACGCCATGCTGTCGGTGGCCGTCTCCACCGGCTCGGTGGCCGGTCCCCTCCTCGCCGGGGCCACGCTCCCGCTCGCCGACGGTCTGCCGCTGATCGTCGCCCTGATCGCCGTCTGCGCCGCCGTCGCCCTCGTCGGACCGGCCCTGCGCCGCACCCTGCCGGCCGGCGCCGACCTGCCCGACCCGGCACCGGACGCCGAGGCCGACGAGCCCGCGGCCGCCGGCACCGGATCCGCACCCGTCACCGCCGCCAGCGGCTCCTAGGAGGCAACCGTCATGCAGCACTGGCCACTGAGCGGCATCACCGTGCGCACCCCGCTCGTCGAACTGCGCTGGCCGTCCCCGCAGGACCTCGACGCGCTGGCCGCACTGGGCGCCGAGGGCGTGCACGCGCCCGGCTTCATGCCCTTCTTCTCGCAGTGGACCGACGGCGATCCGGCCGCCGTCGCCCGCCGGGTCCTCCAGCGCCACTGGAACGCCATGGCCCACTGGAGTCCCGACGACTGGACGCTGTACCTGGTGGTGGTGCACGAAGGCGAGGTGGTGGGCTCCCAGTCGCTGGGCGCACGCGACTTCGCGGTGACCCGGGAGGTGCTGCTGACCTCCTGGCTGGGCCTGCGCCACCAGGGTCTGGGCCTGGGCGGCCACGCCCGCGCCGCCGTCCTCGAACTGGCCTTCGGCGGCCTCGGAGCACAGGACGCGTTCTCCGTCGTACGGCGGGAGAACACCGCCTCGCAGGCCGTGTGCCGCAAGTTCGGCTTCGCCCACGACGGCACGCAGATCAACGCCGTACGCGGACTGCGCGCCGTCAGCGACCGCTACCGACTGCGCCGCGCGGACTGGGAGACATCACGTGTCGTCCCCGCGCGGATCGGCGGCCTGGAGCCGGCGCTCGGCATGTTCGGGGCCGAGGCCACGACGGGCGCGCCCGCGGCCACCGCGCTGTCCGCCGCCCTCTCCGGGGTGCGCTACGCACCCGACCCCGACCACGTCGACGCCTGAGGACGGCCGGCCATGCCACGCCCCGTGATCGCCGTCGTCTACGACTTCGGCTCCGTCGCCCCCGCGGACATCGTGGACCGGCTCGAACCGCTCGGTGACGTCGTCCTCGCCGTGTGCCGCTCGGCCCACACCGCGCAGATCGCCCCGCTGCTGGCCGACCTGGCGCCGGTCGTCGCCGTGGACGGTGACAGCCCACCCGCCCTCGACGAAGCCGGCGCGCGCCTCAGGGCACACCGTCCCGACGCCGTGCTCACCTTCAGCGAGCGCCGGCTAGCCACCACGGCGGAACTCGCCGCGCGGCTCGGGCTGCCGTACCACGACGCCGACACCGTACGGCTGCTGACGGACAAGTACGAGCAGCGGCGCAGGCTCCGGGAGCGGGGCGTGGACCCGGTGCGGACACGGCTGCTGCGCACCCCGCGGGACTGGGCGCCCGCGCTCGCCGAGGTGGGGCTGCCCGCGGTCCTCAAGCCGGTCCGCGGAGAGGGCAGCCGCAACACCCATCCCGTGCGGGACGCGGACACCGGCGCCGCGCTCGCGGCGGGGTTGCTGACCGGCGCGGACGCGGAGGAGGCCCTCGTCCTGGAGGAGTACCTGGCGGGAGCCGACCGGGCCCCGTTCGGCGACCACGTCTCCGTGGAGAGCGCGGTGGTCGACGGCCGGGTCACGCACTGGGCGGTGACCGGGAAGTTCCCGCTGGCCCCGCCGTTCCGCGAGGTCGGCCACTACTGGCCGGCGCCGCTCGCCGACGCCGAACGGGCGGCGGTGCTCGATCTGGCCGGCCGCGCGGTCGAGGCGCTCGGACTGCGCACCGGCATCACCCACACCGAGGTCAAACTGACCGCCGACGGCCCCCGGCTGATCGAGGTCAACGGCAGGCTGGGCGGCTTCCAGAGCGGCCTCGGCCGGCTGGCGGGCGGACTGGACCCGGTGGCCCTGGCGGGCCGGCTGGCGCTGGGCGGCCCCGCGCCCGAGGCCTGGGCACCGCAGGAGCGGGTGGTGTACGCCCGGGCGGTGCCGGCCCCCGCCGAGGGCGGCCTGCTGACCGGCGTGCACGGGGTCGCGGAAGCACTCGCCGCGCCCGGCCTCGACGGCTACGAGACCCGGGTGCGGCCCGGCACCCGGCTCCCACCGGGCGTCGGCACCGCCGAACTGGCCGTGCTGTGGGGCACGGCCGACGACCACACCGCCATGCTCGCCGCCCTGGACCAGGCCCTCGACGCCCTCACCTACACGTTCACCGACGCCCCCGGATCACCGGACGTCCCTGACGCGCCGTACACGCGCACCGTGCGCGCCCGTGACCTGGGCGCCCCCGGCCCGCTCACCACCCCCGACCGACGAAGGGCCCCCAGATGACCACCGAGACGCCGATGTCCACTCCGGCCCCCGCGCCCGCCCCGGCCCTCGCTCCGGCTCCGCGTGCGGCGGGTGCCGAGATCCGCACCGACATCCCCCGGTTCCTGCCGGTGGCCGGGCACCACGCCCCGGCGCCCTTCTACCTGACCGCCGACATGTTCGGCGGCGTCCCCGTCGAGCTGGCCGGCGGTCCCCTCGACCACCTGGTCGGCAAGCCCGTCGCCGACCCCCACCGGCACGAGGTCGACGAGATCTACTTCCTCGTCTCGCCCCACCCCGGCGGCGCCCGCATCGAGGTCCTCGTCGACGGCGACCGGCACGAGCTGACCTCTCCCGCTCTGCTGCGCGTTCCCGCCGGCGCCGAGCACCGCTTCCTCACCCTGGAGGCCGAGCCCGGCAGTTACTGCTTCGGCCTGCTGCTCGGCGGTGGACGATGACCGCCCCGGTCCTCCCGCGCACCCCGGCCGGCGCGCCCGTGCGCCTTCATCTCAGCGAGAGCCCCTACGGCCCCAGCCCGCACGCCCTGGCCGCCGCCCACCGGGCCGTCGACGAGACCGGGACCTATCCCGACCCCGCCCGCACCGCGCCCGCCCAGGCCCTCGCCGAACTGCTGGGCGTCCGGCCGGACCAGGTCGCCGTCGCCAACGGCAGCGACGAACTGGTCCTGCTCAGCGCGCTGTGCCTGGGCGACCGGCAGCGCCCGGGGGTCACCACCGCGGGCACCTTCCCCGGCTATCGCATCTGCCTGGAGAACGTCGGGCGCGGCTGCCGCGAGGTTCCCCCGGACGGCATCGACGCGCTCGTCGACGCCTTCGACGGCGCGGGCGTGGTGTACGTGTGCAACCCGCACAACCCGACCGGGGGCGCCCTGGACCGGGCCGCGTTCGACCTCCTCGTCGAACGGGCGACCGCCACCGGCACCCCCCTCGTGGTGGACGAGGCCTACCTCGACTTCGCGCCGCCCGGCACCCCCCAGGTCCTCGACCACCTCGGCACAGGCGCTCCCGTACTGGCGCTGCGCACCTTCTCCAAGGCGCACGGACTGGCCGGGCTGCGCATCGGCTACGCCGTGGGCCGCGCCGACCTCGTCGGCCGGCTGCGCGAGGTGCAGGGCAGCATGCCGTTCAGCGTCAACCGGGCAGCCCAGGCCGCGGCCGTGGCCGCACTCGCCGACCACGGCCACCTGGAGCGGGTACGGCGGGGCAACGCCGTGGCCCGTGAGCGGTTCCGGGCCGGTCTGGCCGTCCGGGGACGCGAGGCGCTGCCGTCGGTGACCAACTTCCTCGCCGTGCGGGTGCCCGACTCCGGGCGGGCCGAGCGGCTGCTGGAGCGCGACCACGGCATCCTCGTGCGCGACGCGGGCCGCTTCGGACTCGACGGGTACCTGCGGATCTCCGTCGGCGAGGCGGCGCACCTCGAACGCCTCCTCGACGCCCTCGACGTAGTCGCCCCTGTCCCGACCCCCGTCCCAACCCCTGTCACGGTCCCTGGCACGGCCCCTGTCCCGACCCCCGTCCCGGCCCCTGTCCCGGCCTCCGTCGTCGTGTCCGTCTCCGACCCCGAGCCCGGCCTGACGCCGCCCTCCCGCGCCACCGCACGGGAGCAGCCGTGACGCGAGTGGTCGCTCCCGACACCGAACGCCTCCGGCTGCGGGAGGTGCTGCCCGCCGAGGCCCAGGAGATCCGGAAGGGCCGGTCCGGCGGACTGGACTGGCTGAGCGGCACCCCCGGGGAGGGCTCACGGGAGGCGGCGGGGCTGCTCGCCGACGCGCACGCGGCCGGATCGCACCGGCCCGGCTGGGGCATGTACGTGCTCGTCCGCGTCGAGGACGGCCTCGTCGTCGGCGGCATGGGCTTCCAGGGTCCGCCGACGGGCGGACACGTGGAGATCGGCTTCGACCTGCACCCGGACGCCCGCGGCCGCGGCTACGCGACCGAGGCCCTGGCCGGGCTCGCCCGCTGGGCGCTGGACGACACGGGCGTCGACACGGTCGTCGCCACGACCACGCACGCCAACACCGCCGCCCGACGCGTCATGGAGCGGGCCGGCTTCACCCGCCGCCCCGACCGCGACGGGCAGCTCTTCTACACCCTCACCACCTGACCGGGCACCGACCCGCACCCGATCCGGCAGCGCCGGTCGCATCTGATCCACCGGTGCCGCCCCGAACCCGATCCACCAGCGCCGCCCGTACCCGGTCCAGCGGTCCGTCCGCGGCCGATCCGGCGGTGGGGCGCGGCCGTGACCGCGTTCCGCTCCGTTCCGAGAACCGACCCGCCGCCCACGGCCGGGAGAAACCGAGGCACCCCGTGAGAACCGCACCCCCGCCGGCCGCGCCCCCCACCCGGGAGGCGCCCGAGGCGCTCGCCCAGCCGTACGGCTACCGGCGCCACGAGGCCGTCGAGCCCGACTGGCGGCGCTTCGCGGCCTGGCGGGACGTCACCGCCGCCGAGTGGCGCGACCCGCAGTGGCAGCGCGCCCACTGCGTCAAGGGAGTCCGGCAGCTGCGCGAGGTGGCCGGGACCGGGCTCGACGACGCGTTCTACGACGATCTCGCCGCCGACCAGGCGCAGTTCGCGACGATGCCGATCCTGCTCACCCCGCAGGTCCTCAACACCATCGCTCCCACGTCCGTCCCCGACACCACCGCCTGGTACGCCGACCCCGTCCGCCGCTACATGCTGCCCGTCGCCAGCGACCGGCACCCCAGGTGGCCCAGCCACCCGCTCGCCTCCCGCGACTCCCTGCACGAAGCCGAGATGTGGGTGGTCGAGGGCCTCACCCACCGCTATCCGACCAAGGTGCTCGCCGAACTCGTCACCACCTGCCCGCAGTACTGCGGGCACTGCACCCGGATGGATCTGGTCGGCACCTCGACCCCGCAGATCGACAAGTACCGCTTCGTGCTGCGTCCGGCGGACCGCCTCGACCGGATGATCGCCTATCTGCGCGCCACCCCCACCGTGCGCGACGTCGTGGTCTCCGGCGGCGATGTCGCCAACGTGCCCTGGCCGCGGCTGCGTTCGTTCGTGGACCGGCTTCTCGACCTGGACAACGTCCGGGACATCCGGCTCGCCAGCAAGGGGCTGGTCGGACTGCCCCAGCACTGGCTCGCCCCCGAGGTGCTCGACGGCATGGCCCAGCTCGCCGCCAAGGCGTCCGCGCGCGGCGTCGGCCTGGCGATGCACACCCACGCCAACAACGTCCAGCAGGTCACCCCGCTGGTCGCCGAGGCCTCCCGCGCGCTGCTGGCCGCCGGCCTGCGCGACATACGCAACCAGGGTGTGCTCCTGCAGGGCGTCAACCACACGCCGGAAGCCCTGCTCGACCTGTGCTTCGCCCTGCTCGACAGCGCCCAGATCATGCCGTACTACTTCTACCTCTGCGACATCGTGCCCGGCGCCGAGCACTGGCGGCTCCCGCTGTCCGAGGCCCAGCGCCTGCAGCACGCCATCATGGGCTACCTGCCGGGCTTCGCCACCCCCCGGCTGGTGTGCGACGTGCCCTATGTCGGCAAGCGCTGGGTGCACCAGGCCGACGCCTACGACCGCGAGCTGGGCATCTCCGACTGGTCCAAGAACTATCTGACCTCGGTCGAGCACGACGACCCCGCCGCGCTGCGCCGCACCCACCACTACTACGACCCGCTGCACACCCTGCCCGACGCCGGTCAGGCGCACTGGGCGCAGTGGCAGCCGGAGGAGACCCGGTGAACGGCGCGACGCGGACGCAGGGTTCACCGCTCGGACTGCACCGGGTGCTCGCGCCGGCCGGGGTGCTGCCGCAGGCCGCCGAGCGGCTCGACCCCGACTCCCCGCTGCGCGAGGACGAACTGCGCATCGACGTGGAGTACCTCAACCTGGACGCGGCGTCCTACCGGCAACTCCACGAGGAGCACGGCGGGGACGGGGACGCGATACGGGAGACGGTGTGCCGGATCGTGCGCGAGCGCGGCAAGATGCACAACCCGGTCACCGGTTCCGGCGGCATGCTGATCGGCACCGTGGCCGAGGCCGGGCCGCGCACCCCGCTCGGTCTCGAGCCCGGCGACCGGGTGGCCAGCCTGGTCTCCCTCACGCTGACCCCGCTGACGCTGACCGACGGGTTGCGTGACTGGGACGGGCTGGGGGAGCGGGTACCGGCCCGCGGGCACGCCGTCCTCTTCGGCCGGTCGGTCGCCGCGGCCCTGCCCGCCGACCTGCCCGACGAACTCTCCCTCGCGGTGCTCGACGTGTGCGGCGCACCCGCGCTGACGGCCCGTACCGTCGCCGAGTACGCCGCCCGGTCCGGCACCGCGCCCTCCGTGGCCGTCCTGGGCGCGGCCGGCAAGTCGGGCTGTCTGGCGCTGGCGGCCGCCCGCCGCGCGGGCGCCGGACGGCTCGTGGGCGTCGTGCCCGACGGCGCGGAGGAGGCCGCGCTCACCGCGTCCGGCCTGGCCGGCACGGTCCTGCGGGCCGACGCCCGCGACGCGGTCGAGCTGAGCGACCGGCTCGACGGGGCCGGCGGTCCGGTCGACATCACCGTGGTGTGCACCGACGTACCCGGCTGTGAGCACGCGGCGGTACTGGCGACGCGCGACGGCGGCACCGTCGTCTTCTTCTCGATGGCCACCTCGTTCCCCACGGCCGCGCTCGGCGCCGAGGGGCTGCGCGCCGACGTCACCATGCTGATCGGCAACGGCTACCAGCCCGGCCACGCCGAGCAGGCGCTGGACCTGGTGCGCACCGAGCCGGGGGTGCGGCAGCTGTTCGCCCGCAGACTCGCACCGCCCCGTACCGGCGCCTGCCCTGGGTTCGCGGCTGCCCCGGCCGCAACCGTCGCCGCTCAGCGCCCGGCCGACCCGGCCGGCGCCGATGCTGCTCGGCCTCCGGCCGACCCGGTCGGCCCCGTCACCGTTCGTCCTCAAGCTGTCCCGGCCGGCATCGCCGCGTCCCGGCCCTCGGCTGCCCCGGCCGCAACCGTCACCCCCGGCCCCACGGCCGCCCCCGCCGGCAAGCTCGGACTCGATCCCCGTCTGATGCGCCGCGCACGGGAGTTGGCCGTGCGCGCCGGACGTCCGGTGGTGGACATGGCCCGGTCCCACACCACCGTGGCGGTCGAGCGGGCCGCGCTGCGGCTGGCAGGGTTGTCCGGTGCCGACGCCGAGGGCATCCCCTGGGTCAACCGGCTGGTGGACGCGGTGCGTGACCAGGTCGGTCTGGAGCACGGGGTGGCGCTGCCGGTCTGGCACGCGCTGCGCACCGGGCCCAGCCGCGACCTCACCGAGCTGGCCGCCCGCGCCACCGCGCGCGACGTGTCCTTCCGGCTGCCCGAGGGCGCCGCGGCCGAGAGCGCCGTATATGACGCCCGCCGGGCCATGGCCCGGGGCCTGACGGTCATCGACGGCCGCCGCCACGAACGCGAGCGCCTGATCCGCCAGGGGTGCAGGGCCCGCGGACCGCTCGTCTACCTGATCGTGGCCACCGGGGACATCCACGAGGACGTCCGCCAGGCCGTGGCGGCGGCCCGCGGCGGTGCCGATGTCATCGCGGTCATCCGCTCCACGGGTCAGTCGCTGCTCGACTACGTGCCGCACGGCGCCACCCGCGAGGGCTACGCCGGCACCTACGCCACCCAGGAGAACTTCCGCCTGATGCGCGCCGCCCTGGACGAGGTGTCGGCCCAGCTCGGCCGCTACGTCCGCCTGACCAACTACGCGTCGGGACTGTGCATGCCGGAGATCGCCGTACTGGCCGGTCTGGAACGGCTCGACATGATGCTCAACGACTCCATGTACGGCATCCTCTTCCGCGACATCAACCCGGTCCGCACCTTCGTCGACCAGCGGTTCTCCCGGCAGCTGCACGCCCGCGCCGGCATCGTCATCAACACGGGCGAGGACAACTACCTCACCACCGCAGACGCGATGCAGGCGGCCCACACGGTGACCGCCAGCCAGCTGCTGAACGAGTACTTCGGCAAGGAGGCGGGACTCACCGACGCCCAGCTCGGCCTGGGACACGCCTTCGAGATCGACCCGGACCTGCCCGACTCGTTCCGGATGGAGCTGGCCCACGCCCTGCTCGCCCGCGAACTGTTCCCCGACGCCCCGCTCAAGTGGATGCCCCCGACCCGCCACATGACGGGCGACGTCTTCCGCGGCTATCTGCTCAACGGGTTCTTCAACCTGGCCGGGGCCCTGACCCGGCAGGACATCCTGCTGGTCGGCATGATGACCGAGGCCGTCGTCACCCCCTTCCTCTCCGACCGCGACCTGGCGCTGCAGAACGTCCGGTACGTGATGGACGCCGCCGGCGCCCTGGAGGAGGACTTCCGGCCCGCTCCCGGCGGCGTCATCGCCCGGCGCGCGGACGCGGTGCTGCGCGAGGCCGTCGACCTGCTGGAGCGACTGTGCGACCGCGGCCTGCTGGACGCCATCGGCGAGGGCACCTTCGGCGGTATGCGCCGTCCCGTCGAAGGCGGCCGCGGCCGGGACGGAGTGGCCCGGCGCGCCCCCGGCTACCGCAACCCCGCCATCGAGCTGCTGGAAGCGTCCGCGGACCCCGACCCGGCAGGAGAGGACCAGCGATGACCACCCCCGCAGAGCCGCCGCCCGCGGTCCGTCCCTACGGGGACACCACCGACGACGGCATGGTGCAGCTGTCGTTCACCCTCCCCCTGCCGCACGGCCCCCTCGCCGAGGCCGCGGCCCTCCAACTGGCCCGCCGCATGGGCATCGAGCGCCCCCTGCTGGTCCACGCCCGGCCGGTGGGCACCGAGTTCGGCTTCTTCGTCGTCTACGGCGCGGTCGCACACCGGGTGGAACTGGACACGGTCGACGTCCTGGAGCGGGAGTACCCGCTGCTGTCTGCCCAGGAGGTCGACGAGACCCTGCACCAGGGACTGGGACGCGAACTGGTCGTGGTCGGCGCGTGCATCGGGACGGACGCCCACACCGTCGGCATCGACGCCATCCTCAACATCAAGGGCTTCGCCGGACAGAAGGGCCTCGAGTACTACCACTCGATGCGGGTCGTCAACCTCGGCGCCCAGGTCGCGGTGGCCGACCTGGTGCGGCGGGCGGTGAGCGAGCGCGCCGACGCCGTCCTGGTCTCCCAGGCCGTCACCCAGCGCGACGCGCACCTGACCAACGTGCGCGAACTCGGCGCCGAACTCGACGTGGCGTTCGCCGGGCGCCCCCGGCCCCTGCTCGTGGTGGGCGGACCGCGCTTCGACCCCGGCATGGCCGCCGAACTGGGCGTCGACCGTGTCTTCGGACGCGGCACCACCCCCGACGACGTGGCCAGCTACCTCGCCCACGCCCTGACCTACGGGCGGGCCACCGCGATGGACGACAGGAGCGCCGTATGAGGCCCCGACAGCCGGTCCGACGGCCGGTCCCGCAGCCGGCCCCGACGATCGTCCCTCGGCCGGTCCCACAACGAACCTCGACGATCGTCCCGCAGTCGGGACCGCAGCCCGGCCCGCAGCAGGTCGGTGCGACGGGCGCCGAGGACCGGCTCGACGCCCGGTTCCGTGCGGTCGCCGCCCGCGAGCCCGGCCGTACGGCCGTCACCGACGCCCAGGGCTCGGTCACCTACGGCCGGCTCGCCGCGCAGGCCGACGCCGTCACCCGCGCCCTGCGCGGCCGGGTGGCCGCGGGGCAGTCCGTCGCGCTGCGCGCCGGGCGGTCCCGGCACGCGCTCGCCGGGCTCCTCGGCATCCTGGGCGCCGGAGCCTCCTATCTGCCGGTCGACCCCGGGTATCCGCAGGAGCGGCAGCGCCATCTGCTCGACGACTCGGGCACCCGGCTGATCCTCACCGACGGACCGGCGGCGCCCGGCGAGACACCGCTCGCCGCGCTGGGACCGCTCGTCCTCGTCTCCCGTCCGCCCGCCCCCGCCCCCGACGCCGCCGACACCCCCGTCCTCCCGTCGGACACCGCCTACACCATCTACACCTCCGGCTCCACCGGCGCGCCGAAGGGCTGCGTAGTCGGGCACGCGCAGGTGCTGGCCCTGCTGGACGCCGCGGTACCCCTGTTCGGCGTCGCGGCCGATGACGTCTGGACGCTGTTCCATTCCTGGAGCTTCGACTTCAGCGTGTGGGAGATCTGGGGCGCCCTGCTGTACGGCGGCCGGGCGCTGGTCGTCGACCGGGAGACCGCCGCCGACCCCGAGGCCTTCGCCGGGCTGCTGGCGGCCGAGGGGGTCACCGTGCTCAACCAGGTGCCCTCCGCCTTCGGCAACCTGGTCACCGAGGCGGCGGCCGGCGGGGTGCGACTGCCCGCCCTGCGCCATGTGGTCCTCGGCGGCGAGGCACTCGTCCCCGACGACCTGCACCGCTGGTGGGACGCGGGCACGGCGCCCGCCGCGACCGTCACCAACATGTACGGCATCACGGAGACCACCGTCCATGTCACCCACTGCACCGTCACGGCCGACGTCCTGCGCGAGGCCGCCGGCGGACGCACCCCGATCGGGCGGCCGTTGGGCCACCTGACCGTGGAACTCCGCGACGGGCAGGGGGAGTTGGTGACGCCGGGGCAACCCGGTGAGCTGTGGGTGGGCGGTGCGGGAGTGAGCCACGGCTACCTCGGCCGCCCCGGACTCACCGCGGAGCGCTTTCCCGTGGCGCCGGACGGCACAGGACGCCGCTACCGCAGCGGTGACTGGGCCGTGGCCGGCGCCGACGGCCTGCTGTACTACGCGGGCCGGATGGACGGCCAGGTCAAACTGCGCGGCTTCCGCATCGAACTCGGGGAAATTGAGGCCGAGTTGCGCGCGCTGCCCGGAGTCGACGGCGCCGCCTGCCTCGTCGACGACAGTGGCCGGGCACCGATGCTCAGCGCCTTTCTGGTCGCCGACCGTGACGCGCTGCCCCCGGACCGGGTGCGTGAGCATCTGGCCGAGCGGCTGCCCGCGCACCTGCTGCCGCAGCGGCTGCGCTACCTCGACCGGCTGCCGCTCACCGCGCACGGCAAGCTGGACCGGACGGCCCTGGCGGCCGCGCCCGGCACCGGCCCGCGCGGGAAAGACGCCCTGAACCCTACGATGCGAGGCGGTGGCCACCGTGCCGGTTGAATTCATCGGGATGATCGGGACCAAGGACTCCGAGGGCGGCTCCCACGGGCCCGCCGTCGACCCCGAATTCACCCGGCGCTTCGCGCGCGTGCACGAGGAGGCCGGGTTCGACCGCGTCCTGATCGGCCACAGTTCCAGCTCGCCCGACGGCGCCCAGGTCGCCGCGTACGTGGCCGCGCACACCGAGCGCCTCGGACTGCTGCTGGCCCACCGGCCGGGCATCCTCGCACCGACCGCGGCCGCGCGGTCCTTCGCCACCCTCGATCACTTCAGCGGCGGGCGACTCGCTGTCCACGTCATCTCCGGCGGGAACGACGCCGAACAGCGGCGCGACGGAGACTACCTGGACAAGGACGACCGCTACGCCCGCACCGACGAGTTCCTGGAGGTCGTGAAGCGGGCGTGGACCGAACCGGAGGGCTTCGGCCACGAGGGTCGCCGCTACCGGTTCGAGGACCACCGCTCCGAGGTGCGCCCGCTGCAACACCCGTCGATCCCGCTGTACTTCGGAGGTTCCTCGCCCGCCGCCCACCGGGTGGGCGGCAGGCACGCGGACGTGTTCGCGCTGTGGGGCGAGCCGCTGGCCGAGACCGCCGAGCAGATCGCGGCGGTGCGGGCCGCGGCGCGCACCGCCGGACGCACGGTGCCGCCCAGGATCAGCGTGTCGTTCCGGCCGGTGCTGGGCCGTACCGAGGAGGAGGCGTGGGAGCGGGCGTACGGCGTCCTCGACGCGATCCGCCGGCGCGGCACGGCGGGTTCCTTCTTCGACCGCGGCCGGCCGCCGTTGCCGCTCGGGCCGTCGGCGCGTCCCGAGAACGCCGGCTCCCAGCGGTTGCTGGCCGCCGCGGCGAAGGGCGAGCGACACGACCGGGCCCTGTGGACCGCTCCCGCGGCGGCCACCGGGGCGGCGGGCAACTCCACCGCGCTGGTGGGGACTCCGGAGACGGTGGCCCAGGCCCTGTTGGACTACATGGACATCGGCGTGACGACCTTCCTGCTGCGCGGGTACGAACCGCTGCGTGACGCCGAGGAGTTCGGGCGGACGCTGCTGCCGCTGGTACGCCGGGAGGCGGAGCGGCGCGAACGGTCGGCGGTGGTCGCGGACTGAACGGCGTGCCGCGCCGGGGCGCACGGCAAGACGGCGGAGGGCGTCGGTGGGGATCACCCACCGGCGCCCTCCGCCGTCGAGGGGGAGGAGATCAGGCCTGTGCCAGGCCGAGGTCGTGGTGCCGGGAGACCTGAAAGGCGAGCACCATGAGATGTGCCCGGTTGCTGACTCCCGCCTTTCCCCGGATTCTGCGCAGGTAGGTGTCCACGGTGTGCGGACTCAGATTCATTCTGCGCGCGATGGAGGAATACGTGTGGCCCTCGGCGAGATAGCCGAGCACTTCGAGCTCACGGTCGCTGAGTTGATTCAGTATTTCGACGGTGAACGGACTCACAGGTGTGCCTTTCTTGGTGAACGCAAGGGCCTGACGGCCGGGCCTTCGCGGGCCCGGTGGACAGGACTGCCGGACACACCTCGCGCGCCGCCGAGCCGCTTGCCGGTGACGCGGGTTAAGGTGCGCCCGTGGTCGGGGGACGACACTGTGGGGGTGTGCAAACCGAGTGGTGACCGTCTGCCCGATCCGGGGGCGGCGTTCTGACCTGGCGCCATGGCCGGTCCCGGACATGCCGTTGTCGTCATGGCCTCAGCCGTCGCGCCGTTCCCCGGACTCGTCGAGCCGCGTGCGGACCGGTTCAGCTGCCCGAGCTGCCCCAGCCGCTGTCGCCGGAGACGGTGATGCCGGCCGTGTCGGCCGCCACGTCGTTGATGACGCGACCGCCCCACCCGCTGTCCCCGTCCGTCCCCCCGCCGTCGGCGAGCACGAAATGGGCGGCCGTTTCGGGCGTGGGCGCCGACACGGTGTGGGTCGCTCCCATAAACGCGCCGAATGCGATGCACGCGACGGCGGAGGCTGCGGCGGCGGCACGGAAGGATTTCATGTGGGGCGCTCCTGGTTCTGAGTTTCTCGAACGGAACCGATAGTTCCGTGTATTCGATCTCCGGTGCCTCAAGACTTCCGTGCCGACGGCGGTCGTGACCAGCGGTCGAGGTGCTCACCAAGCTGCCCCGCAGCAAAACGAACAGGGGATGAAATGGTTATACCGGACCAGAATCGGGCAATCGAGCCGCCTGCGCGACCCAGTGACAGCGAAGTCGCCCTGTATCGCTGGGTGGCGGCCAACGAACGCATGGACCCGGACCGCGCCGCCCGGGAACTGGGCCTCGCCCGGGAGGAGGTGGAAGCCGCCGTCGTCTCCCTGACCGAACTCGGCCTGCTCAAACCCGATTTAGACGACCCGGCGCGGCTGCGCCCGGTTGATCCGGACCTCGTGGCCGCCGTGGTGACCATCTCCATGGAGGCGGCGATCCGCACCCAGCAGGCCGAACTGCACCGCATCCGCGACCAGTTCGCCGATCTGCGCGGCCACTACCGGGACAGCCTGAGCCGGGAGTCCGTCGACCTCGAGGCGATTCCCGGGGTGGAGGAGGTGCGGGCCGCCCTCAACCGGGCCGCCGAGGAGTGCATGGTGGAGATGCTCACCAGCCAGCCCGGCGGGAACCGCGTGCCGGAGGTCCTCCAGGAGGCACTGGCCCGTGACACCGCGATGCTGTCGCGCGGGGTGCGGATGCGCACGCTCTACCACCACACGGCACGCTTCAACGGACCCAGCCAGGCCTATGTCGCGACGGTGTCCGCCCTCGGCGCCGAGTACCGCACCGCGCACGAGCTGTTCGGCCGGCTGATCGTCTTCGACCGCAAGACGGCCTTCGTCCCCGAACGCGGCGGCACATGGGGTGCCGTGGTGATCCGCGAACCCTCGGTCGTCCACTACCTGTGCGAGGTGTTCGAGCAGGCGTGGACGCAGGCGGCGCCGTTCTCCGACGCCGCCGCCGACGGCCTGGAACTGGTCGCGAAGGACATCCACCGCACGATCGTGCGGCTGCTCGCGGCCGGTCTGAAGGACGAGAGCATCGCGCGCCGGATCGGCATGTCCCTGCGCACCGCGAGGAAACACATCGCCGACATCATGGAGACACTCGGAGCCGAGAGCCGCTTCCAGGCCGGGGTCCTCGCGGCGCAGCAGGGACTCCTCGACGAAGCCCCGGAGGCCGCAGCCGTCGACTGACCCGAGCGCACGCCGCGTACCGCCCGGGGGCGCCGCCGGGTGGCGACGGGCCGCCACCGGTTCGGTACCGTGATCCCGGGACTGTCCCCACCCCCTTCGTGTGCAGCAGAGTTCCTGCAAACCGCGGGCACGGGTCGACGCCACTGGCGCCGCTCGTCCCTGCGGCCATGTGGCGGATGAACAGGCGACCTGCCCTTCCCGGGATGTCCCGTGCACCACGGACGGGCCGTCCGCGCGTGAACCACGGCACGCGGGACGTTGCGGGTGCGATGCGGAGCGGAGCGGGACGTGGACTACGAAGGAGACTGGGGCAAGGGCGCATCCGGTCTGGAGCTCTTCGTCAGGGATCTGGCCCTGTGTCTGTCGGTCCACCGGGACCGGGGACCGGCCCTCGTGTGGCCGGACGGCGTCGACGCCGTGCTGGCGGGGGACGACGGCGTACGGCGTGGACGCGCGGACCCGGAATCGGGGCCGGGCCCGGAACCCGACCCGGATCCGGAACCCGGGCCGGACGGTGTGGCCGCCGGGACGACACAGCTCACCTCCGGGCTCGGTGAACTGCTGGGCTGCCGTGTCGGGAGTACCTATCTCACCCTGCCGACCGGCGCGCAGAGCACCGGCAACACCGCGGCGACCGACCTCGTGCTCCTCCCCGTGCGCGGCAGCTGCGGCGGCCGGGTGGAACCCTCGCCGCCCGGGCAGGCCCGCGCCGTACTGGACCGTGCCCTGGAACTGCGGCTGAGGGTGGGTGAGGCGCTCTACGTGCCGAGCGGTTTCGGCTACGCGCTCAACGGGGCGCATTCGCCCTGCACGCTGCTCGTTCTCGCCCTGCACCCGACGGTCTGGTGACCGGGCGCACCGACGCCAGGAGCCGCTCGCGCAGGTCGGCGGTCAGAGTCCGGCGGGCCTCGCGCAGAGAGAAGTGCCCGCCCGGGAAGGACCTCGCCCCGGCCGTCCCCCGGGTGTAGCGCCGCCACTCCCGCACGGCGGTCTCGCTGACGGCCGGGTCCTGGCGTCCGCGGTACGCGAAGATCGGAGTGTCCAGCGGTTCGGCCCCGACGTCGTGCCGGTAGGTGTCGATCAGCCGGTAGTCCGCCCGGACGGCGGGCAGGACGACGGCGCGCAGTTCGTCGTCGGCCAGGACCTCGGCGTCGGTGCCGCCCTGCGCGAGGAGTTCGGCCACCAGCCCGGCGTCCGACAGAAGATGCCGGGAGCGCCTACGGAGCAGGTGCGGCGGCACCATCGCGGAGACGAAGAGGTACGACAGCTCGATCCCGTGACGCGCCCGCAGCAGCTGCGCCGCCTCGTACCCGACGGCCGCGCCCATGCTGTGCCCGAACACGGCCAGCGGCCGGTCGGCGAGCGGGACGAGGGCGGTGGCGACCGCTTCGGCCATCTCCGCCATGCCGGTGACCGGGAGCTCGTGGAGACGGTCCTGACGCCCCGGGTAGCACATTGCGAGCACGTCCACCTCGGGGGACATCAGCTCCGGCCAGTCGCGGAAGAACGTCGGCGCGCCGCCCGCGTGCGGCAGACAGACCAGGGTGGCCTCGGCCGAGGGCGGCTCGGCACCGTAGCGGCGCAACCAGGCGTCCGGGCGCGGCGACCGCGCCGTGGGGACGGCCATGTCATACCTCCGGCCGGGTCTGCCGGCGGGCGAAGTGGATCAACGGCTCGGCGGCCTCGTCCGTCTCCGCGTGGACCACCCGGCCGATGACCAGGGTGTGGTCCGCGAGGGGCACGTACCGGTCCACGCGGCACACCACACCGGCCACCGCTCCGCGGAGGAGGGGAGCGCCGTGCGCGCAGACGTGGTCGACTCCGTCGAAGCGCCGGGCCGCCGGCAGCTCGGCGAACCGTGCGGCCAGTGCGTGCAGGCGATAGGGAAGCACGCTCACCCCGAAGCGGCCGGCGGCCCGGATGTGCCGGAGTGTTCCGCCGCCGGAGGCGAGCGAGGCCAGGAGGGTGGGCGGCCGGTCGGTCAGGGAGAGGACAGCGGTGGCGGTGCAGCCGACCGGGTGCTCCTCGTCGTAGGCGGTCACCACGGTGACACTGCGGGCGAAGCGGGTCATCACCTCGCGGAACATCTCCGGCGGGACCGGGTCGGGCCCGCCCGCGGACGTGACGGCTTCCCTGGTGGTCGCTGTCATGGGTGAGGTTCTGCCTTTCGGGGCGTGGGGCGCGTCGGCCCCCGGCGCGTACCGCCGTCCCGCCCGGCCGGGGGCCGAGGCCGGGCGGGACGGCGGCCGTGGAGAGCGGCGGGGGTGCCGTGTGCGGATCAGGCCGGCATGGAGGCGCGTACCGCCGTGCCGAACTCGGTGGTGGTGGCGCCCGCCGTCTCACCGCCGTCGACGACCAGCTCCTGGCCGGTCAGGAAGGCGGCCTCGGGCGAGGCCAGATAGTGGAAGGCCGCCGCGATCTCCTCGGGCCGGGCATGGCGGCCGGCCGGGATGCGGGAGTTGACGTCGGCCAGCATGTCGTCGGTGTACTCGGCGAGCTGCATGGGTGTCAGGACCGCTCCGGGGCTCACGCAGGCCACCCGGATGCGGGGACTGAGTTCCAGGGCGAAGGTCTGGGTGAGGGCGATGATGCCGGCCTTGGTGGCGTTGTAGTCGGCGTAGTGCGGGTAGCCGCGGCGGCCGTTGACGGACGCCGTCGCCAGCAGGACCCCGCCGTCGCCGCCGGCCATGAGGCGGGCAGCGCTCCGCCACAGGCCCAGGGTGCCGAGGAGGTTGACGTCGACCACACGGCGCGCGGCCTGCTCGGTGATGTCGAGCACGCCGTGCCGGACGCTGATGCCGGCGTTGGCGATGACGACGTCCAGGGAGTGGTCCCGGTGCACCCGGGCCAGGGCGTCGTCGACGGCCTGCCAGTCCGTGACGTCGCAGCGGATCCAGGAGACGGGACCGCCGGGCTCGTCCTGGGGTTCGGCGATGTCCAGACCGACCACACGGTCACCCGCTCGCGCGAAACGCTCGACGGTGGCCCGGCCGATGCCGCTGGAGCCACCGGACACGACGATGGTGCGCATGTCTTGCCGTTCCTTTCGGTGAGGGGAACGAGGGAGGTGGTGAGAGGAGTGTTCAGAGGGAGAGGCAAGGAGGGGGACGGGAAGAGGGAGGGGAGGGGAGGGGAAAGGGAGCGGGGAGGGGGTCGGGTGCCGGGTGTGGTCAGAAGAGGACCCGCCTGTCGCCGGGCGAGGCGTGCGGGGTCGTCTTGCGCAGGTCACGGCTGACGATCATGCGCTTGAGCCAGCGGTCCGTCCCGTCGTGCGTCGCCCGGAAGGGCCTGCGGCCGTGTACGGCGACGTAGTTGTCCACCACCGCCAGGCTGCCCTGCTCCACGACCACGTCCAGCTGGACCCGCTCCAGCTCCTCCATCAGCTCGTCCAGGGCCTGCTCGGCGGCCCTGTCCCGGCCCGCGCACGTCATGAACGGATAGTCGATCCGCAGGTAGGGGCGCTCCCGATCGCCCGACAGGACCGGCACGGGCTCGGGGTCGGACTGCATCCGCAGCATGCCGACCAGGGCCGGGTGGCCGGGGTGGCGCTCCTGGAGCTGGCGTACGTGCTCGTCGTCGGGGCGGATGAGGAAGCTCGGCGTACGGAGCAGGTCCGCGGTCTCGTCACTGATCTTGACGTCGCGCACGGACGACACGATGGTCGGCACCCGCTCGTGGTTGCGCATCCCGAAGAGGAGCAGGTAGTCGCAGCGGCCCGGGTGGAAGCCGTCCTCGGTGTGGAACTCCAGCAGGCACTCGCTGCCGTGGCCGCTCTGTCGCAACTCGTCGCCCCGGATGGGCAGCAGGTTCTGTACGACCCGGCCCAGCTGGAGGGTGGAGAAGGTGAAGGGGTCGCCGAGGGCCGTGCCCACCATGGCCAGGAACAGTTCCTGGTCGAGGGGCGGGCCGTCGGCCGGCACGTCGGCCCAGTGGGCGGGGGTGGGGCCCACGGCCTCGTCGTCGACGGGGAAACCGTGGATCACCAGTGCCGCGGCGGGTTCGGCGCGCCGGAAGTGCTCCAGGAAGGTGCGCAGTCCGGTCGGGAGGTGCGAGGCGGCGTCCCAGTGCCGGTCGTAGAAGGCGGACCGGGCGGGGGCCGGGGAGGAGTCGCGCAGGCGGCCGAGCGCCTCCTGGATCTGTTCGGTCTCAGCGGCGGACAGGACGTATTCGAGGGGAAGACCGTGATACATGCGGGGACCTGCCGGTTTCTGATGAGGAGAGGGACGACGGGGCGGACGGGGGAGCGGTGGGCGGGCGGGTGGACGAGGCGGGGACGGGGATCAGGGAGGCGGCGGCGCAGAGCAGGCACAGGACGCCGCTGAACCGGAAGGCCTCGGCCGCGCCGCCCTGGGCGAGCAGCGCGCCGCCCAGCGCCGTGCCCAGGCCACTGCCGAGGGCGTCCGCCGTGCCGAGGAAGCCGAAGGCCCGCGCCGTGCGGCCGGGGCCGGCGTCGCGCGCCACCTGCGCGGAGACGAGCGGTAGGGCGACGGCCAGGAGCACGCCCTCGGCGAGCGACACGGCGACCGCCGCGGCCACCGAGCCCACCAGCGGGTACAGACAGGCGCAGCAGCCGATGAGCACCGCGGCGCCACGGATGCGTGCGTGCCGGGACACCCGGGGCAGGACGGCGCCGGCCCGGGGCGACAGGACGAGCGCGGGCAGCGCCAGACAGGCCGCGGACCAGGCGACGAGCGCGTCGCGGGCGCCCAGGTCACGGAGGTACACGGCCCAGACCACGGAGTAGCCGCCGTAGAGCGCCGTGATGCCGAACAGCAGCACCAGCGGCGGCCACAGCGCGCCCAGCAGTGCGGACGAGGGACCGGCCGCCGGCTCGGGGAGCGCCGGAGCCGCAAGCTCCTCCCGTGCCGACCGCCGGGCCGCGGGGCGGTTCGCCGTGGCGCGCTCGCGCCGGTCCGCCGCACTCGCCACCCCTGCCGCGGTGAGGGCCACGGCGGTGGCCGCCCACGCCGCCTCTGTGGTGCCGCCGTGCAGGAGGACGGCTCCCGCGCCGAGCGGGCCCACCAGGGCGCCCAGCATCTGCGCGGCCGTCAGCCGGCCGTAGGCGCGCTCCAGTCGGTCCGGACCCGGCGTGCGACCGTCGGGAGTGTGCGCGGCCAGCGTGGCGCGCAGCCCCGTGGCGGTCAGCGCCGCCCCCGCCATCAGCAGGAAGTCGGCGGCGGCCAGGCTCCACCACGGGGTGAGCGTGGCGAACGCCAGACAGCCGGCGCTCTGCACGCCCGTGCCCAGCAGCGTCAGCCGGGTGGCGCGCCGGCGGTGTCCCCAGCGGCTCGCGGCGAGTTGGGCGAGCGCCCCGCCGGCCGCGGCCGCGGCCATCACCAGCCCGATCGCGCTCTTGGCGACCCCCCGGTCGAGGAGGATGAGCGTCTCCGCCGAGAACAGACCGAGCTGGCTCGCCCGGGCGAGGAAGGCGACGGCCGTGACCGGAAGGGGCGCGCTCACCGCGCCGGCGCGGCGTCGGCGTCCATCGCCCGGACCAGGCTCGCGGGGCGGATGTCCGTCCAGTGCTCGCCGATGTGGTCCAGGCAGTCCTGGCGGGAGCCTTCCGGCCTGGCCACCGTCCAGCCGGCCGGCACCTCGGCGAACGAGGGCCACAGGGAGTGCTGGTTCTCGTCGTTGACGAGGACGAGGAAGGTGCCGTCCGGGTTGTCGAAGGGGCTGCTCATGGGTTCCTCCTGGTATGCGGGCACGGATGGGTCGACAGGGGTGCGACACGGGTGTCGTGAGAGGGGGACGCCGACGGGGCGGGCGCCCGCGCCGGCCGGGAGCGACTCCTCGGTCAGCCGAGGCGTCGGGCGAGCGCGCGGGGGGTGGGCCGGTCGAAGACCGCGCGCACCGGGAGCCGCGGATCGAGGCCGAGGGCGCGGACGCGGCCCGCGAGCCGCAGCGCGCGGAGCGAGTCGCCGCCCAGGGCGAAGAAGTCGTCGTCGGCGCCGATGTGTTCGAGACCGAGGACCTCCGCGAACAGCGTGCGCACGACGTCCACGGGGCCCTCCGCGGGGGACGGCCGGCCGGGGAGCCCGGTGAGCACCCGGCGGAGCCCGGCCGCGAAGCGCTCGGCGGTGTCCCGGTCGAAGAGGTCGGGCCGGTAACGGAGTTGCAGGTGCAGCCGGTCTCCGGGCACGCCCATGACGGTCATCGGGTAGTGGTAGGCGTCCCGGCCCTCCGGACCGGACAGCCGTACGTCGCCGGCACGCACCTCGTCCGGGCCGGCGGGGTAGTTCTCGAAGACGGTCGAGGTGTCGAAGAGCGGGGTGCCGCCGGCCAGCGCGTGGATGCGGGGCAGGCCGAGGTGGTGGTGCGGCGCGAGGGCGGACTGCTCGTCCTGGACGCGGGCGAGCAGGTCTTCCAGTGGTTCGCCGTCCGCCAGACGCACCCGCACCGGAACGGTGTTGATGAACAGCCCGACCCCGTCCTCGATCCCGGGCAGCTCCGGCGGACGCAGAGAGACGGTGGCGCCGAAGACCACGTCACGCCGTCCCGTCGCCTCGGCCAGGACGAGCGCCCAGGCCGTCTGCAGCACGGTGTTGAGCGTGACCCGCAGGGTCCGGGCCAGCTCGGTCAGCGCGGCGGTCTCCGACTCGGTCAGCTCCGTCACGACCCGCTCGGGCAGCAACGGCGTACCCCCGCGTGCGGCGTGCGGCGCCAGCAGGGTCGGTCCGGGGAGCCCGTCGAGCGCGTCCCGCCAGGCCTTCTCCGCGGCGTCCCGGTCCTGCCCGGCCTGCCAGGCCAGCTGGTCGCGCACGGTGGCCCCGGCCGACGGCCTGGGCAGCTGCCCCGCGCCCTTCTCCCGGGCCTCGTACAGGGCGAACAGATCGCGCAGCAGCACCGGCAGGGACCAGCCGTCGAGCAGGAGGTGATGGACGGTCAGGATCAGCGTGTGGCGCTCCGACGTCTCCCGGACGAGGGTGAAGCGGGCCAGTGACGGCCCGGTGAGCGGAAACCGGGTGCCGCGGTCCGCGGCCAGGAGCTCCGCACGCCCGGCCTCCGGCGCGCCGGGGGAGAGGTCGTGTTCGGCCCAGGAGGGTTCCACGTCCCGCAGGACCACTTGTACCGGGGCGCCGGAGACGAGGGTGTCGAAGGCGGTGCGCAGCGGGGCGTGCCGGCGGACCAGGTCCCGGCACGCGGTGCGCAGGGCGTCGCGGTCGAGCGGGCCGTCCAGTCCGAGGGCCAGCTGCACGGTGTAGACGTCCGCCGTCTCCTCGTCGTACAGCGCGTGGAACAACAGCCCTTCCTGCAAGGGCGTGAGAGGCAGCACATCGGTCACCGTGTGCCGCGCCCAGCGGGACTCGAGGGCGTCGAGCTCGTCCTGGCCGACCCGCTCGCCGGCGACGGCCACGACCCCGAGGTCGGACGGGGTGAGACCGCCCCCGCCGGGAGCGGCGGTGTGCGCGACGAGGGCGCGCAGCGCCCGGAACCAGGTGTCGGCGAGTTCGCGCACACGTGCCTCGTCGAGCAGTTCGCCGGGCCAGGACCAGTTGGCGACCAGGCGGGGCCCGTCGGGGCGCTCCTCGGTGACGGCGTTGAGGTCGACGGCGTGCGGCAGCGGCATCCCGGGGTCGGCCGGGGAGATGACGGCGCCGGCCTCGTCGGCGGCCTCCCAGTCGGCGGTGTGGCCCGCGGCGAAGCGGCCCAGGTAGTTGAAGCCGAGCTGCGGGGTGCGGCCGGAGGCGAGCAGGGGAGCGGTGTCGCGGTTGAGGTGACGCAGCAGCCCGTGGCCGATGCCCCGGTCCGGTACGGTGCGCAGCTGTTCCTTCACGGTCTTGACGGCACGGCCGAGTGCGGCGCCGCCGGCCCACACGTCGTGCCAGTCCGTGGTCCGGGCGTCGAGACGTACGGGGTACAGGGCGGTGAACCATCCCACCGTGCGCGAGAGATCGAGGCCGGGGGCGATCGCCTCCTGTCGTCCGTGGCCCTCCAGGTCGACGAGGACGCCACCGGGCCCCTCCGGTCCGCGCCAGTGGGCGACGGCAAGCGCGAGAGCGGTCAGCAGGATGTCGTCGATCCCGGCGTGGAACGCCTCGGGCACGGCCGTCAGCAGCGCGGCCGTCTCCTCGGCGGGCAGGGTCAGGGTGAGGTCCTCGCGGGTGGCGTAGACGTCGCGGGCCGGATCGAGCGGGCGGGCCGTCAGCAACGGGTCCTCGGCGGCCGACACCTCCTGCCACAGCGGCAGTTCCGCCGTGCGCGCCGGGGAGTGGGCGGCCTCGGTGAGACGGTGCGACCAGGTGCGCAGGGAGGTCGGCACCGCGTCCAGCGCGGCGAACGCGTCCTGTCCCGCCACCGCCGCCCGCCAGGCCGCCGCGAGGTCGGGCAGGAGGATCCGCCAGGACACGCCGTCCACGGCGAGGTGGTGCACCATCAGCAGCAGGCGGCCGGGCTCCGTCTCGCCGCGGTCGAGCCACACGGCCCGCAGGACGCGGCCGCCGTGGGGGTCGAGTTCGCGTCGTGCCGCCACGGCCAGGTCCGCGACGCTCCCGCCGGGGTCGCGGTGCCGGGTGAGACAGTCGGCGGCCCGCACGCTGCCCCGGGCGGCGACGTCCAGCGTCCACCGGTCGGCACCGTCGCCGTCCGCGCTGCCGTCGCCGAGCCGCAGACGCAGCGCGTCATGCCGGTCGAGGACCGCCTGGAGGGCCGTGAGCAGGTCCTTCTCGCGCAGCCCGGCCGGGACGCGGACCAGCA
The DNA here is from genome assembly GCF_040295245.1 of Streptomyces sp. NPDC002884. NCBI lineage: Bacteria > Bacillati > Actinomycetota > Actinomycetes > Kitasatosporales > Streptomycetaceae > Streptomyces > Streptomyces sp. NPDC002884. Next base: position 79,087 of record NZ_JBEOVB010000016.1, read on the forward strand.
TGGACTGGTGGAACCCGGCCACCGGCCCGCCCTGTTCGCGCAGCCAGTGGGTGATGGGCGTGGCCGGCAGGGGTCCGGTGCCGGCGTCGTCGGGCTCGGCGGCGGGCGCGGTGCCGGCCGGGGTGGCCACCGTGGCGAGCGCGGCCACCGTGCGGTGCCGGAACACGTCGCGCGGGGTGAGGGCCAGTCCGGCGCGGCGGGCCCTGGCGACGAGCTGGATGGACAGGATGGAGTCGCCGCCGAGTTCGAAGAAGCCGTCGTCCGGCCCGACGCCCGGCACACCGAGCACCTCGGCGAAGAGCGCGCACAGCGTCTCCTCCACCGGGCCCTCGGCGGTCCTTCCGCCGACGGCGGTGAACGCGGGGGCGGGCAGCGCCCCGCGGTCCAGCTTCCCGCTGAGCGACAGGGGGAGCCGCGTCAGCGGTACGAACGCCTGCGGGACCATGTGCTCGGGCAGGGCGTCGGCGCAGTGGGCGCGCAGCTCCTCGGCGTCGAACCCGGCAGCGCGTGCCGGGTCGGCCGGGACGACGTAGGCGACCAGACGTCTGACGCCGGGCCCGTCCTCGCGGACGACGACCGCCGGGGTGCCCACGGACGGGTGACGGGCCAGGACGGACTCGATCTCGCCGAGTTCGATGCGGAAGCCGCGGATCTTCACCTGGTCGTCGGCCCGTCCCAGGTAGAGGAGTTCGCCGTCCTCGGTCCAGCGCACGATGTCGCCGGTGCGGTACATCCGCGACCCCGGCGGGCCGAACGGGTCGGCGACGAAGCGTTCGGCGGTCAGCGCCTGCCGCCCGTGGTACCCGTGGGCGAGCTGGACGCCCGTCAGGTACAGCTCGCCGGGAGCGCCCGGGCGGGCCGGTTGCAGACCCGCGTCGAGGACGTGCACGCCGGTGTTGTCGACCGGGCGGCCGATGGGCACCGAGGCGGTGGTCGTGCCGCGGTGGCTGCGCCGGTGGGTGACGTCGACGGAGGCCTCGGTGGGACCGTACAGATTGTGGAGTTCGGTGCCGGCGGTGTCGAAGAGGCCGTGGAAGCGGTCGGCGAGGGCGCCGGGGAGCGCCTCGCCGCTGCAGATGACCCGGCGCAGGCCCGTGCACCCGGCGGCCGCCGGGGTCCGCAGGAAGGACTCCAGCATCGACGGCACGAAGTGCAGCGTCGTCACGCCCTCGCGCCGGATCAGCTCCGCCAGGTACTCGGGGTCCTTGTGCCCCTCGGGCCGGGCCACCACCAGTGCGGCGCCGGTGATCAGCGGCCAGAAGAACTCCCACACCGACACGTCGAAGCTGGACGGCGTCTTCTGCAGCACCCGGTCCTCGGGCGTCAGTCCGTAGGCGGACTGCATCCACAGCAGCCGGTTGACGATGCCCTGGTGGGGGACGAGCACCCCCTTGGGGCGGCCGGTCGAACCGGAGGTGTAGATCAGGTAGGCGGGCCCGCGCGGGTCGACGCGCGGCAGCTCCCCGCCGTCGGCCACCGTCTCCCCGGCCAGCCGGCCGTAGACCTCCGGGGTCACCACCAGGGCGGGGGAGGCGTCGTCGAGCATGTACCGCACCCGGTCCGGCGGATAGTCCGGGTCCACGGGGAGATACGCGGCTCCCGCCTTGTGCACGGCGTACAGCGTCACCAGCAGGTCCGGGGACCGGGGCAGGGCGACGGCGACGATCCGGGACGGGCCGGCACCCCGGGCCCGCAGGGCGTGCGCCAGCCGGGTGGCGCGCTCGTCGAGTTCGGCGTACGTCAGCGTCGTGCCCTCGAAGACGACGGCCGGCGCGGAGGGCGTGCGCGCGGCCTGCGCGGCGAACAGCTCGGGCAGGGTGGTGGCCGGGTGCGGGACGGCGGGTCCGGTCCCGGCGGTCAGCAGTGCCGCCCGGTCCTCCGTGTCGAGCGCGCCGACGCTGCCGCAGGGCAGTCCGGGGGTGGCGGCCAGGGCGCCCAGGATCCGTACCAGACCGCGGGCCAGCCGGCGCGCGGACGCCGCGTCCACGACGTCGGCGCGATGGCTGAGGTCGAGGCGCAGCCGCCGTCCGGGTACGGCCGTCAGACTGAGGGGGTAGTGCATCGTGCCCGTGGTGGCCGTGTCCTCCAGGAGGGCGACGCGCACGCCGCCGAACGTCCGGTCCAGCGCCTCCTGGTCGAAGGGGGCGTTCTCGAAGACGACCGCGGTGTCGAACAGGTCACCGAGACCGGCCAGCCGCTGGATGTCGGCGAGACCGAGGTGATGGTGCGGGAGCAGAGCGGCCTGTTCGTCCTGAAGGCGCTCCAGCAGGCCGTCGAAGGTCTCGGCGGGGTCCAGGCGCACCCTGACCGGGACGGTGTTGATGAACAGACCCACGGTCTCCTCCACGCCCGGCAGTTCCGCCGGCCGGCCCGAGACCGTCGCCCCGAAGACCACGTCCTGACGGCCGGTCGTCCGGGCCAGCGACAGCGCCCAGGCGGCCTGCACCAGGGTGTTGACCGTGAGGCCGCGCGAACGGGCGAACCGGGTCAGGTCCGCGGTCAGCGACTCCGTGAGACGGGTGACCACGCGCTCGGGGAACACGGACGGTCCGCCGCCCGCCCCGGCGGCCGCCAGGAGGGTGGGTTCGTCCAGGCCGCCGAGGGCCGTGCGCCACGCCTGCCCGGCGGTCTCCCGGTCCTGGCCGGCCAGCCAGGCGAGATGCCGGCGGAAGGGGGGCGCCGGCGGCATCCCGTCGGCGCTGCCACCCCGGTCGTACAGCTCGAACAGATCGCGCAGCACCAGCGGGAGCGACCAGCCGTCCAGCAGGATGTGATGGTTGGTCAGGAGCAGGACGTGCCGGTCGGCGGCCATGCGCAGCAGCCGGAACCGTACGAGCGGAGGGGCGGAGAGGGTGAAGCGGCGTTCCCGGTCCTCGGCCGTGATCCGGTCGAGCGCGGCGGACCGCTCCGCCTCGGGCAGCGGGCTCAGGTCGTCCTCCGCCCAGGGCGCCTCGACGGTACGCGGCACGATCTGGACCGCCCGTCCCGTCCCGCGCTGGAGGAAGCCCGCGCGCAGCGCGGGATGCCGCGTCAGCACGGCCCCGCAGGCCGTCCGCAGGGCGGCCCGGTCGAGCGGGCCGGTCAGCTCCAGCGAGGTCTGGACGGTGTACACATCGCTGCCCTCGTCGTCGAACAGGGCGTGGAAGAGCATGCCCTCCTGGAGGGGTGTCAGCGGCAGGATGTCGAGGTCGGGGCGGTTGCCGGTCGTCGACCGGGGCGCGGTGCTCGGCTTCGCGTTCACCGGGCGGACTCCCATGCGGCCACCAGCTCGGCCAGTTCGTCGTCGGGCAGGGCGATCGGGGGCGGTTCGGGATCCTCGGCCCAGGCGGGGGCCTGCGCGGCAGCTTCCTGGGCGACCGGGGCGAGCGCGGCGGCCGTCCGGTGCGTGAAGACGTCCCTGGCGGTGAGGACCAGTCCCGCCCTGCGGGCCCGAGCGACCAGCCGGACCGAGAGGATGGAGTCGCCGCCGAGGGTGAAGAAGCCGTCGTCGGGGCCGACCCGGTCGAGGCCGAGGACCTCGCCGAAGAGGGCGCAGAGGAGTTCCTCACGGGGGCCGGCCGGGGCGCGTCCCGCCGCGTCGGCCGTGACCGCGGGGGCGGGCAGGGCACGTCGGTCGATCTTGCCGTTGCGGGTCAGCGGCAGGCCCGGCAGCGGCACGAACGCGGCGGGCATCTGGTAGTCGGCCAGCAACGGGGTGAGATGGGTGCGCAGTTCGGCGTCCGTCGGCGCGTCGGCCCCGGGCGGCGGCACCAGGTAGGCGGTCAGCCGCTTGACGCCGGGAGTGTCCTCGCGCGCCACCACACAGCACCGGGTCACCGCGGGGTGCCGGGCCAGCGCGGCCTCGATCTCGCCCGGCTCGACGCGGAACCCGCGGATCTTGAGCTGGTCGTCCGCGCGGCCGAGGAAGACCAGCTCACCCCGGTCGTTCCAGCGGACCAGGTCGCCGGTGCGGTACATGCGTCCGCCCGGCGCTCCGAAGGGATCGGCGACGAAACGCCCGGCGGTCTCCTGCGGACGGTCCAGGTAGCCGCGGGCCAGTCCGGCGCCGGCCAGGTGCAGTTCACCGGCGACACCGGGCGGTACGGGCCGCAGCGCGCTGTCCAGGACGTAGGCGCGCATGCCGTCCAGCGGCCGTCCGATGGGCACCGTCGCCGGTACGTCCCGCTCGGCGCGCATCCGGTGGCGCGCGGCGAACACGGTGGTCTCGGTGGGCCCGTAGCCGTCGACGACGACCAGGTCCGGGTTGACGCTCATGACTGCGCGGACGGCCCCACCGGGGACGACGTCGCCGCCCGCCCACACCTCCCGCAGCCCGGCGAAGCTGCCCGGCGACTCCTCGGCGAGCAGCCGGAACAGCCCCGCCGTCAGCCACAGCGCGGTCACGCCGTGCCCGGCGACCAGCCGTTCCAGGAGCGGCCCGTCCAACTGGCCCGGCGGCGCGAGGACGATCCGGCCGCCGCCGAGCAACGGCACCCACATCTCGTACGTCGCCGCGTCGAAGGCCTGGGTGGAGTGCTGGAGCACCGCCCGGTGCGCCTCGGTGGCGAACGCGCTGTCCCCGGCCAGGTCCACGACGGCCCGGTGGGTCACGCCGACGGCCTTGGGCTCACCGGTCGAGCCCGAGGTGAACAGGACGTAGGCGAGCTGGTCGGCGTGCACCTCGGGGAGCGGTCCGGTGGCGTCGGACCCGGCCGGGCCGGGTTCGTCCACCACGAGGAGCCGCCCGGCGTCGAGGTTCCGTGCGACAGCCGTCGACGCGAGGTCGGTCAGCAGGATGCGGGCCCGCGTGCCGCTGGTCATCGCGCGCAGTCGCTCGGCGGGGGACCGGGCGTCGAGCGGCATGTACGCGCCGCCCGCCTTGAGTACGGCCAGCAGGGAGACGATCAGCTCGGGCGAGCGTTCCTGGAGGACGGCGACCCGCTCCTCGGGCCGCAGACCGAGAGCGAGCAGCCGGCGGGCCAACGCATCGGACCGGGCGTCGAGTCCGGCGTAGTCGAGGGTGCCGGCGGCGCCGGTGACCGCGACGGCGTCGGGCGTGCGCGCCGCCTGTTCGGCGAACCGCCGGTGGACGGGGGTGTCCGACGGGGGTACGACGGCCGCGTTCCACTCGTGCAGTACGCGGGAGCGTTCCGCGGGAGACAGCAGATCGACGGCGGCGAGCGGGGCGTGCGGCGCGGCGGTGAACGCCTCCAGGAAGCGGGCCGTGCGCGCCACGACGGCCTGGGCGGTGGCGCGATCGACGAGATCGGGGCGGTACGCGAGCCGGAGGGTCAGCCGCTCGCCCGGTTCGGCGATGAGCGTCAGGGGGTAGTGCGTGGCGCCGTGGCTGTCGGCGGTGCGCACGGTCAGCCCGGCCCGCCCCCGGACGCCGACGGTGCCACCGGCGTGGTTCTCGAAGACCGTCGTGGTGTCGAAGAGCTGGTCGAGCCCGGTGTGCCGGCGCAGTGCGGCGAGGCCCACATGGTGGTGCGGGGAGAGCGCGGACTGCTCGTCCTGGACACGGGCGAGCAGCCGCTCCAGCGGTTCGGCCGCGTCGAGCCGTACCCGGACCGGCACGGTGTTGATCAGCAGACCTGCCAGCCGGTCGACGCCGGGGAGTTCGGCCGGGCGCAGGGAGACGGTGGTGCCGAAGACGACGTCGTCGCGGCCGGTCAGCTGCGCCACGGTGACCGCCCACGCGGCCTGGACGACGGTGTTGGGCGTGAGGGACCGGGCGCGGGCGGCGGCGGTCAGCGCGGCGGTGCGTGCCGGGTCGAGGGTCACCCGGACGTCCTCGGCGAGGACGGGCGCCCGGCCCCGGTCCGCGTCGGGCACCGCGAGCGTCGGCTCCGCGACGCCGTCCAGCGCGGTGGCCCACGCCGTCCCGGCCGCCTGCTCGTCCTGTGCGCGGAGCCACTCGGCGTAGTCCCGCAGAGCGAGCGGGGCCGGTGTGCCGAGGTCCTCGCCCGCGTACCCGTCGAGCAGGTCGTCCAGCACCAGGGCGAGCGAGGCGCCGTCCAGCACGATGTGGTGGCCGGTGAGGACGAGGACGTGCCGTTCGGCGTCCAGTCGTACGAGCAGGAAGCGGACGAGGGGGGCGGCGGCCATGTCGAAGGAGCGCGTGCGGTCGGCGGTCAGCTCACGGGCGATCCGCTCCCGCTGTCCTTCCGGCGGCAGTCCCGTCAGGTCCAGTTCGGTCCACGGCACGCTCCGCGCCACGGTGATCACCTGGACGGCCCGGCCGGACCCGGTGGCGGTGAAGGCCGCGCGCAGGCACTCGTGCCGGGCAGGCAGCGCGTCGCAGGCGGCGCGCAGCCGGTCCGGGCGCAGCGGGCCGGACAGTTCGTACGCGGTCTGCGCGATGTAGGGGTCGATGCCGGCCGTCGCGCCGTCCGCGCCTTCGTACTGGGCGTGGAAGAGCATGCCCTCCTGGAGCGGGGTGAGCGGCAGGACGGCGGTGTGCCCGGGGTGGACGACGGCGAGGGCGGCGCGTTCGCCGTCGTCCAGGTCGACCAGCGGACGGCGGGAGGGGACGGGCGGCTCCCGGCTCGGCTCGGGGCCGCGCGCCACCTCCGCGAGCCCGGCGACGGTCTTGTGCCGGAACACGTCCCGGGGGTCGATGACGACCGAGGCCTCCCGGGCCCGCGCGGTCAGCCGAACGGCCAGCGGGGAGTCGCCGCCGAGGGCGAAGAAACTGTCGTCGATGCCGACCCGGCGCACGTCGAGGAGTTCGGCGAACAGAGCGCACAACGTCTTCTCGACGGCGGTGCGGGGCGCGCGGCTGTCGGCCGCGGCGGTGATCTCCGGGGCGGGCAGGGCCGAGCGGTCGAGCTTCCCGTTGTGGGTCAGGGGCAGCGCGTCCAGGGTGACGAAGCCGGCCGGGACCATGTACTCCGGGAGGGACGCGGCCAGATGCTCCCGCAGCGCTCCGGCGTCCGGCACGCCGACACCGGGGGCGGGCACGAGATAGGCGACGAGCCTGCGCACGCCCGGCCGGTCCTCGCGCACCACGACCCCGCACTGGGCGACGGACGGATGGGTGGCCAGGACGGACTCGATCTCCCCGGGCTCGATACGGAAGCCGCGCAGCTTCACCTGGGTGTCGGCCCGGCCCGCATAGACCAGGAGACCGTCCGGGCCGCGGCGGACGAGGTCGCCCGTGCGGTACATCCGTTCGCCGGGAGCGCCGAACGGGTCGGCGACGAACCGTTCCGCGGTGAGCGCGCCCCTGCCCAGGTACCCGCGGGCCAGTCCGGCGCCGGACAGGAAGAGTTCGCCCACGACCCCGTCCGCGACGGGGCGCAGGGCGCTGTCGAGGACGCGGGCGCCCAGGTTGTCGACGGGGCGTCCGATGGTCGGGGAGGCCGCCGCGCGCAGGTCGCAGTACATCGAGTCGACGGTGCACTCGGTCGGCCCGTAGACGTTGCGGGCGGTCAGGCCCGGGGTGGCGCGCAGCTCGGTCCAGAGGTCGTCCGGGACGGCCTCTCCGCCGAGCACGAGCACCCGGGGACGGTGCGCGCCCTCCAGGAGTCCCGCGGTCAGGAGCTGGCGGGCGTGGGTGGGCGTGGTGTCGAGCAGATCGACGGCGTGCCGGTCGGCGTAGCCTGCGAGCGCACCGGCGTCCCGGCGGGTCGCGTCGTCGACGACGTGCAGCTCGTGCCCGGCGACGAGCCACAGCAGCGCCGTCCAGGAGGCGTCGAACACGAACGCGTTGGTCAGCGCCACCCGGAAGCGCTCGACGCCCGCCTCCGCCACGGCAGGTTCGATGAGGACGCGCCGGTGGTGCTCGTAGAGACTGCTCAGACCGCGGTGCTCGACGGCGACCCCCTTGGGCCGGCCGGTGGAGCCCGAGGTGTGGATGACATAGGCGAGGTGCCGGGGGAGCAGCGGCCGGGTGCGGTCGCCGTCCGTGGGGTCGGTGTCGGGCAGCCCGGGCAGGCCGAGCCCGGCGTCCTCGAGGAGCAGCACCCGGGCGTCGTCCTCGCCCCGGGGGAGGGCGCCGGCCAGGGCGGCGGTGGTCAGGATCAGCGCCGGGTCGGCCTCGGCGAGGATCTGCCGGGTACGCTCGGCCGGGTGCTCCGGGTCCAGCGGGACGTAGGCGGCACCGGCCTTGAGGACGCCGAGCATGGCGACCACCGTGTCGGCGCCGCGCGGGAGAGCCAGCGCCACGCACTGCTCGGGTCCGACGCCGAGGCCGGCCAGGAGATGGGCCAGCCGGTTCGCGGACGCGTTGAGCTCGTGGAAGGTGAGCGCGCGGCCGGGGGAGACCAGGGCGCGGGCGTCGGGGGTGCGGGCGGCCTGCGCGGCGAACAGGTCGGCGACGGTGGCGGGAGCGATCGGGCGGGGTGCCTCGCCGGTGCCGGACAGCGCCGCCTCGGCCTCCGGCCCGGTCAGGGTGTCCAGACGGCCGAGGGGCAGGGCGGGGTCCGCGGTGGCCATGGCGGTGAGGAAGGCCAGGAACCGCTCCTGGATCCGGGCCAGTTCACCCGACTCGTAGAGCGCGGGGTTGGCGTCGAACGAGAACTGGAGCCCGTTGCCGTCGGAGCGCTCGTAGACGGAGACGGAGAGGTCGCCGACCGGCCCGTTGGACATGTTGTGAACGGTGATCGGATGCCCGGCGAACGTGACGTCGAAATCGAAGGGCATGATGTTGATCATCGGGCCGAAAAGGTGTCGTCCCTCGTCGAGCAGACGCAGATCGCGACGCAGATCACCGTACGGATAGCGCTGGTGGCGCAGCAGTTTCCTTAGTTCCCCGGCGACATTGCGCAGTACGTCCCCGACCGTCATCTCCGGGGAAAGGCTGACGCGCAGGGGGAGTTCGTTGGACACCATTCCCGGAACGTTCCGTGCCTCGGCTCCATGGCGGGCGGAGACGGGAATTCCGAGGGTGATGTCACGAATTCCGGTGACACGATGAAGATGTGCGGCGACAGCCGCGACGACGAAGGCCGACCAGGTCGTGCGGGAGGCGCGGGCGGTGGCGCGCAGGCTGTCCAGGACCTCGGGGGAGAGACGCGTGAGGTGGCGCAGGAACGTGTCCGACGGCGGCGCGGCGGTGCCGGAGCCGGCGAAGGTGGCGATCTCGTCGGGACGGTCGACGAAACGCTCCGTCCAGTGCGCCCGGTCCTTGCCGTACTGCTCGGAGTCGCGGTAGGCGGTCTCGCCGTCCAGCAGCGCGGTGTACGGCGCGAAAGCGCCCTCGTCGGCCGGCTCACCGGCGGCCAGGGCGGTGTAGACGCGGGCCACGCGGGCGGTGACGGCCGCCGCCGCGAACGCGTCGACGACGAGGTGGTGGTAGCGCTGGTGCCAGAAGTAGCGGTCCTCGGCCAGCCTGATCAGGGCGTACCCGAACAGCTCGCCGTGGGCCAGGTCGACGGGACGCGCCAGATCCGCGGCGATGTACGCGCGCGCCGCCGCCTTCGGGTCGTCCTCGCCGGACAGGTCGAGCCGGGTCAGCCGGGCGCCCGGCGAGGCCCCGAGCACCTGCCGAGGGCCGTCGCGTTCCTCCGTCGGCCGGATGTGCAGCGATCCGGCCTCGCGGACCACTTGCTCCAGGGCGGTCTCGAACATGTTCCCGTCGACCGGCCCGTGGATTTCCACGAATTCGCCGACGTTGTAGACGGGAGAATTCTGATTCAGCTGGTGCGCGAACCAGACCCCGCTCTGGGCTGCCGTCAACGGCAGCGAAGTGTGCTGGGCAGCAGACATGACTCCACCTCGGTCGGAGCTACGGCGGTCGGGAGCACCGCGGAATACCGTGAACGTGCCGCGTCGCGTGAGTCCTTGCGCAGGGAGCGGACGCTTTACCGATGATTTCCTCGACGCGTTATTCGCTCAAGTCACGGGATGGCGTTACAGAGGCGTGGCCGGCGCGCTCGACGGCGGGGCGGGGGCGGGGGCAGGGGCGGGGGCAGGGGTGGGGCGGCGGCGGTGATCGTCGACGGGTCTGCGGGACCACCCCGCGCCGCTGGGTTCGGTCGAGCCGAGCCCGTGCCTGCGCGAGAACCTCCGCTCGCGGATGCTCGTGTACGGGGTCTCACCGGGCGCCGAGTGCCCCTGTGGCACTGGTGAGTTGCGGATTTCATGGGTGCGCAGGCGACTGATTATGATCTTGGTCATGTCTGTGCAGAGCTTTGACAAGAACCTTTCCCGTAAGCAGAGACTTCAGGAGAAGCAGCGCCGCCAGTTGGCGGTGGTGGACACCGTGGACAAGGCCGAGGCCAAGGCCCGCAAGGCAGAGGTCGAACTCGCCGTGGCGGTCGCCGAGGCGGTGCAGGTGTTCGGCGACGAGGAGTCGGCGTCCGAGGGTCTCGACATGCCGGTCGAATCGATCCGGCGCTTTCTCGGCATGGCGCAGGACGAGGCGTCCAGTGCCGACACCGTCGCCTAGACCAGGCCGGCCACCGATCGCCCGGCCGCCCGATCGTCCGGCTGCTCGTTCGCCCGGCCGCGCGGCCATGCATGGGGAACGCTGAGCGGTGCGGCGAGCCGAGCCACAGGCAAGGATCAGCCCACCGACGCACTCCAGCCATCACCGGCCGCGACGAACAGGGCTCCCCGGTGCAGGTCGAGGCTGCACGCGGCAGTGGGCCTGCCCACCTGGACGAGCGGGCCGGTGCCCTGGAAGGCATCGGTGTGAAGGCGGAAGGCATCCGGGTCGGTACAGCTGACGGTGCGAAGTCGCCACGCCGCTGATGAGTTCTCGTCGGGGCGGGGTGGCAGGGCGAGTTGGAGCTGAGCGACGGCCGGACGCTCGGATCCGTGGGCGCTGTGCGCCGCCGTCCAGGTGGCCATGCTGAGAACCGCCTGCGAGGGCGTACCGGAGGTAGGTGGACTGCCGGTACGGGGGACGGCCCGTTCGGTGCCCCGGGGCGCATCGACGAGCCCCGGGCGGTCTGCGTGTTCCTCAAGGATGCCGGCGAACCAGCGGGTGAGTTCCGGGCCGCCCCGCTCCGCCCAACTCCGGATCACGTCACGGAAGGCCGCCTCGCGACGGCGCGCGCCGCGCCGGGATCCCGCGGCCAGAATCGCGTCACCCGCGCCGGAAAAGGCCTGGCACAGGCTGAGCACGGGGACGTGGTCGGCACGGTCGGCGTAACGCACCGAACGGATCTCCCACAAGGCTTTGCGCAGAAGGTCTGCGGCAGCACGGGCGTCGGCCCCGAGGTCCGCGTCGGGCGGCCGACGGGGGTGGTCCGCCCGACCGGTGCGGGGCGGGGTGACGGCGTCAGCACGCCGACCGGCGGTCGACAGGTGCCATGAGCGGTCGTCGGGGCGCCACTCGCCACCCGCGGCGCGGAGCCGCCCGCCCGTGCCCAGGGATATCCCGATCCCGTCCCTTCCCGCGTCCAGTGTCGCTCCCCGCGTGTCGGAGCCGTCGAAGACGGCGGCGGTGACGCCCTCCAGCCAGATCCCCAGCAGGGCGGGCGGCGCGGGCGTGCCCTGCTCCACGGCGAACCTGCGCACAGCGGCCAACTGGAGAAAGGCGGTCAGGCGAGTACCGGCGCGCTCCACTTGCAGGTGGCGCACCGACGCCGTCGCCAGGTCGTAGTCCGGGACCAGATCGTCCAGGTTCTGCCGAGTGAGTCGGCACACCGGTGCCATGACGTGTCCGAGGTGGTCCCGGCCCGGGGTGTACGGCTCGGCCGGCGGCAGGAGCGGCTCAAGTGCGTACCCGGCAAGCGCGGCCTGTTCGGTCATCCAACTGCGCCGCCGCTCGCCGAGGCCGGCCATCCACCGCAGCGCGGTCATCGCCCGCCGTTCGCGTTCAGCGGCATCGGCGGTGCTGACGGCCCAGAACAGCGGAAACAGGTTGTTGTCCCACACATCCGCCGCCGCACGAATCGCTTCCCGGTCGAACCGGCGGACGTCCGCCGCAGCCTCCGCGATCTGCTCCACCGAGCGGTTCAACAGCGCCCCCAGCACGGACACGGCCGACGCACGACCCGTCGGCAAGAGGGACGCGTCGGTCGGCGGAGGTGCAGGTATGGCCACGCCGCGATCGTCGCACGTCCTTGCGAGTGACGGTCGTATCTTCGGGGGCGACGGGGCGACGGGGCGACGGGGCGACAGGGCGACAGGGCGACAGGGCGATCCGGCAGGCGTGGGAGAGCATGGGCGTCTGGAGCCGACGTGGATTCCCGCCGGAGGATCTCCGTACGACCTGCTCCGCCGGCTGCAGGGGGATGGCATGTGGTAGCTGATCCTGACCGAGCTGCGGGCCGACGCGGACGGGCTGATGCTGTTCCCATGCGCGAGCCGACGGACCGGACCTCCGATTCCCGCGGTGACACGCGCCGTTGCGGCGCTGGCCCAGGCGGCTGTCCCGGCGTCAGCGGCCCATCGCCGTCTCGCGGTTCATGCGTGACAGCTTCTCGGGATTGCGGACGGCGTAAAGGCCGGTGATGAGGCCGGCGTCCAGACGGAGGGCCAAGATCGTGTCGATCCGGCCGTCGCGGCGGATGATCAGGGCCGGGTGGCCGTTGACCAGGGTCGGTTGCAGCGGGGCGCCGCTGAGCCTGGCCAGGCTCTCGGTCACGTCGGCCGCGCCCATCACCGGTTCCACGGCGGCCCGGACGACTCCGCCGCCATCCGTCAGGAGGACGACGTCCGGGGCGATCATGTTGAGGAGTCCAGTCAAGTCGCCTGTCTCCACCGCCTGTTGGAAGGCGACGAGCGTGTCGCGGGTCTGGGACGGGGAGACTGTCTCGCGAGGGCGGCGCGCGGCGACGCGGGCGCGGGCGCGGTGCGCGATCTGGCGGACGGCGGCCGGGGTCTTGTCGACGGCCTGCGCGATCTCGTCGTAGTCCAGGTCGAAGACGTCCCGCAGCACGAACACGGCGCGCTCGGTCGGCGCGAGGGTCTCCAGCACGAGGAGCATCGCCATGGAGACGCTGTCCGCGAGCTCGACGTCCTCGGCCACGTCGGGCGCGACGAGCAGCGGCTCGGGCAGCCACGGGCCGACGTAGGACTCCTTGCGGCGGCGGAGTGTGCGAAGGCGGGTCAGGGACTGGCGGGTGGCGATGCGGACCAGGAAGGCGCGCGGATCGCGGACTGTGGCGTGCTCGACGCCCGACCAGCGCAGCCACGTCTCCTGGAGGACGTCCTCGGCGTCGGCCGCCGAGCCCAGCATCTCGTAGGCCACCGTGAACAGCAGATTGCGGTGGCCGATGAAGCTGTCCGTGGCCGTGGTCGAGGCCGCATCGGTACCGGCACCCCTGTCCACCATCGTCAATTCCCGACTTCTGTCTCGCTACGTGTGGTGCGTGTCGTACACGGGACGCCGCTGACCCCGGTTCCGTGACAGCCGCGCCCCGTGGCCCACGTCACATCCGCCCGGTGTCACAGGAGCGCGGCGACCGGCGCCTCATGGGCATCAGCCACACGATTCCATGAGTGAGGAAGCCCCGATGGAAACCCGTATGAACCTGTTCGACACCGAGCTCGGCACGAAGGTCGGCAAGCGGATCTACGCCGTCAGCCAGGTCATCCAGGAGTCGCCGCTGCCCAGATCCACCCAGGAGTTGGTGCAGCTGCGAGCCAGCCAGATCAACGGCTGCGGCTTCTGCGTCGACATCCACAGCAAGGACGCCGCCGCGGCCGGCGAGGACGCGGCCCGGCTCAGCCTCGTCTCCACCTGGCGGCACTCGACCGTGTTCACCGACGCCGAGCGGGCCGCGCTGGCCCTCACCGAGGAGGGCACCCGCATCATCGACGGATATGCAGGGGTCACCGACGAGACCTGGGCCCGAGTGCGCGAGCACTACGACGAGGAGCAGGCCATCGCTCTCGTCTCCCTCGTCGCCATGATCAACGCGACCAACCGGCTCGGCGTGATCCTCAACAACCAGGGTGGATCCTACGTGCCCGGCAACCTGACCACCGTGGCCGGTTGACGCCCCGAGACCGGCCCCGAGCAACGGATCGGGGCCGTCCACGTCGTCCAGGAGGAAGAACGCCGGAGGGACCCGGACGCCCGGCCGACCGGGCAGGGCCTCTGAAGCCCTGCTCGCCCGCGTGACCAGCCGGGCGGGCGCGGGCGCACGGTCGCTCACGAGTCCGGATCACGGCAGGGAGCGGGCCGCGGTGGGACTCGGGCCGGCGCGGCGGTCACGCGGGGACGCGATGGACGCCGGCGAGCAGGGCGCGCAGCGGGGCCGTGTCGGGTGTATCGGCGACAGCCGCGTCGAGGGCCTCGTCCATCTCCTTCTCCCACACCTCGGGCAGGGCGAGTCCGGGCTGCCCGGACCAGGCGATGTCCGGGGACGCGTGGCCGGCTTCGGTGAGGCGCAGATGGACCATGCCCGCGAGCCCGTCGAAGACCCTCGGCCGGATGAAGTTGCGTGCCGAGGGTCCGGTCAGCCGTGCCGCCTGATGCGGCTTGGGGATGCGGTCGGCGACCGTCATCCAGAGCAGGCCGCGGTCGAACGCGTCGAGCACCTCCTCCAGGCCGGGCAACTCGTCGTCCGCCGCTCTCTCGGTCGTGGCGTCACGGCGCGCGGCCGCCGCGCTGTCCGCGCCCTGCTCCGAGGAGCGCAGGGCCCTGGCCACGGCGAGCCGCAGTGGCCGCGACCAGCCCTCGGCGTCGGCGACCGCGCGGGCCATGACGAGGTCGTCCCAACTCATGCGCCGCATCAGCGCTGTCTCCTGCGGCAGCGTGCGCGCCTCCAGGGCGGCGAACACGCGGTCCGGGTCGCGCAGCAGGGCGATTGCGGTCGGCTCGTCGGCCGAACTGTCGGACCGGCCGTCGGCGGGCAACTCCTCGATCAGGGCGATCCGTTCCGCGGTCGGCGGGTGGGAGTCGTACCGATGAGGCCGTGGCGGACGCTGCCCGGCGGACAGAGCGACGAGCCGTTCGCCAGGCCGGGCGGCAATCAGCCGTCGGAAACCGCCGTGCACCTCACCGACGGGCGGAAGCACTTCCAACGGCCCGCCCATCGCCGCGTACGTCTCGAGGTAGTGGGTGTGCGCGGCGTCGAGCACCGGGAGCATGCGCAGCGCAGCGGCCGTCGCGTCTCGGCCCGCGTGCTGGGCGGCCGTCCTGTCGGCAGCGAGCTCCTGTTGGCGGGCTACGGACTGCGACGCCCGCAGGAACATCCGGGCGTAGCCGACGTACAGGGAGCCGAGGACGTAGTGCAGCTGGGTGCTGCCCTCGCGGAACGCCTCCACCGTGTGCAGCACGGCTTTCCGGCCGCGCATCGTGACCGCGCCGAGCCGCGTGTGGCGGTTGCCGAAGTGCCCGAACTCGTGGGCGAGGACCGCGCGCAGCCGCGGGAGGGTCAGCCCGGCGAGCAGCGGCACGCCCAGCAGCATGCGACGCCGTCCGGGCAACAGCCCCAGCATGCGGTTCTGTTCGGCGACCCCTGCGTTGACCTCGGCGATCAGATAGAGCTCTTCCGGCGGCGCCTGCCCAGCCACTTCGGCTGCGGCGCGCACCTGTTCCCACAGCTCGGGCTGGTCCTGCGGCGTGACGGCCACCGCGTGCGGCACCGGGCCCAGACGCCCGGCCCGCAGGAAGGCGAACATGCCCCGCAGGATCGCCAGGGCCAGCAGCACGGTGATGGTCACCACCACGCCTTCGAGCCAGGCCGCCTGCGCGGTGAGCAGCTTTGTCACCAGCAGCCAGTCGAGTACGGCCATGACTGTCAGCAGGACCACGCCTATCAGCCAGAAGCCGGCCAGCAGCACGAGCGCGCGGACAGCGCGCAGTCGAAACGTCATCGGAAGATCCCCCCCCCACAGGGCTCGGCCGGCCTGAACGGGGCAGTCGGCGCCCGCGGATCTTACCTCCGGCCTGCGGACCGCCTCCGCCGCTTTTCGACGGCCTCCTGCGCGAGAGCGAATCGGGATGCGGGGGAGGGCCGTGCGGCTGCCGGGCCCATGCGGTTCAGGCAGGCCAGGACGTGGTGGGAGAGGGAGCCGTTGCGGCGGTCCCGGTCGGGCGTCCGGGGTCGTCACGGAGGGTCGTCGCCTGCGATCACCCGTGTGTAGCCGCCCGCCGAGCGCAGCTCGGCCAGCGTCCCGGCGAACCGTTTGCGTCCGTCCTTGAGTACGACCACGCTGTCGCAGCAGCCCTCCACGTCCTCCATCAGATGGGTGGCCATGACGACCGTGGTCGTGGAGGCCAGTTCCTTGAGCAACAGGTGCAACTGCTCGCGCTGTTCCGGGTCGAGGCCGTTCGTCGGCTCGTCGAGAAGCAGGAGTTCCGGCCGGTTCACCAAGGCCTGGGCGATCCCGACGCGGCGTTGCATTCCGCCGGAGAGGGAGCGGTACTTCTTGTCGATACGTGCGCCCAGGCCGACTCTCTCGACCGCGCGCTCCACCGCCGCTGCCCCGGCACGGCCCGGCATGTCCTTGAGCCAGGCGGCATAGGCGACGCACTCGCGGACCGTGAACCCACGGAACATCTCGCACTTCTGCGGCAGGTAGCCGAGCCTGCGGCGGATCTCCCGCCGTTCGGCGGGGCGGCCGGGATCCCTGTCCAGAAGCCTGAGTTCGCCTTCGGCCGGGCCGGTGGCCGTCGCCAGCACGGCAAGCAGTGAGCTCTTCCCGGAACCGTTCGGCCCCAGCAGACCGTGGACGCCGCGGGGCAACTCCAGATGGAGACTGTCGACCGCGGTGGTGCGCCGGTGGCGGACGGTCACTCGGCGGGCGCTGATCATCGGGACCTCAAGTCGTCGAAGGATTCACGGCGGATCGTGAGCAGAAGGATCAGTACGCCGGAGGCCAGCGCCCAGAGGAACTGTGAACCGAAGTTGAGAAGGTCCATGAGGACTTTGAGGAGGACCGGCCGCCAGGACGAGACGTGCCCGTCCACCCGCATGGACAGCCGGGTGAGGGCCGAGACCGCGAGCAACCACGCGACAGCCACCGCGCCGGCGCCGAGCAGGCAGCCGAGGTAGGAGCTGAGGACCAGCGTGGCGAGGGTGAGGGTCAGGCACGGCACCAGCCACGCCGCCGCCCAGAGCGAGCCGCTCAGCCCGGTCAGGCCGGCCGCGGCGAGCAGCGGCAGGCAGATCGCCAGGACGACTCCGGTCCGCAGGAGCAGCAGTCGCAGGCCTCCGGCCGGAGTCGTACGGACGACCGGGGCGAAGGGGTCGGCCCTGCCGCCGTAACTGACGGCTACCCATACGAGGGGCAGCAGCGGGGCGAGCAGCAGAAGGAGGGCCAGGACGTCCTCCTGGTCGGCCGTCCTCCCCAGCCACACGCCGGCCGCGCATACTCCGGACACGGCGAGCAGCCAGGGCCACCGCAGGCCGGGGACGGCCCGCAACCACACCGGAAGCAGCTGACGTGGGTTCATGACGACCACCGTGCGTCGTAAGGCGGGTCGGGCAGCGTCTTCCCGAACCTCACCGCGTGCAGGTACCGGTCGAGCCAGGCCGCGCGCTGCTTCGGAGGGAGGCCGTCCAGGGTCTGGACGAGAAGGAGTTGCTCTTCGTCCAGCCCGTCGGGTGAGGTGTCGGTCAGCCAGGCGAACACCGCTCCCTCCAGGAGCCCGACGCAGAGGTCCGGGCAGGCGATCTCCGTGGTGAGGGACCGGACGTCGGCAGAGAGCGCGAGGCCGATGACCCGCGGGCCGGATCCGGCGGAGTCGTCATCGGTTGCCCAGTCCCTGTAGCGGTAGCTCTGGTCGCTCACCACGTAGTAGGCGGGGGCGCTGCGCACGCCTTCCAGTTTTCCGGCCAACAGGTCGACCTGGGGCTGGAGACGTCGCCGCGCGTCTTCGTTCTCCTTCGGGAGGCAGAGAGCGGCCTGCCGCCCCGCGCACCGCATCTCCGACACGTTCACGGCCGAGATCGCGGCACTGCCCTTCTGTGTCAGAGCCAGCCCCAGAGCCGCCGTCCCGACCACCGTCACCAGTACGACGGCCGTCTTCCAGCAGCGCGCGCAGAGGCTGACGGCCGCCGCCGCCAGGACGGTGAACAGCAGGGCCCGGCACCAGGGCAGCCACGGGGGAGGGTGGACCGGAGCCCAACCGGACGTGCTGGGCGGAAGCGCGTCCCCGGTGTAGCTGATCTCCACGGGATGAGCGATGGTCGTCCACCAGGGGCTCTGTCCGAACAGGATCAGGGCGGCGACGAGTACGAACGGAGTCACCGGGAGCGGGACGGCGCGGCCCGCCAGGTGGGCGAGGCACGAGACGGCGATGATCGACGCCGCGTCGACGGTCATGGCGTCGAACGGCGGACGGTGGGACGGCTGTTCCGCGAACGGCCACAGGAGTACCACCAGAACCGCCAGCAGGTATCCGGTCAGTGGCCACAGGACGCCCGAAGCCAGGCCCGCCAGGCGCTGGGTGAGGACTCCGCGGACGGCTGTCGCATGGATCCAGTCGACTCCGCTGCGCACCTCGGAGCCGCCCTGCCAACTCGCCAGGAGGACGGCGGCCGCCCCGGCGTAGCCGCATGCCGCCTCGTGGAGGAGCTCACCGATCTCGATCCACCGGCCCTGGGACTGGGTCAAGGCGAAGCCGGCGATCAGTGCCGCCACGGTCAGCGACAGCAGGGGGCCGGCCTGACGCCGCAGATTCGCCCGGAACACCAGGGCACCGGGTTCCCGCCGTGCTGCGTACATGACCTGAAGGAGCGTTGCCGCTGTGCCCGCGGTTGCGGGTGGGCAGGGGCGTGACGGAGTGAAGGCAGGCGCATGAGTCGCACGAGAGCGCGTACGGCGGCGCTGCCTCTCCTGCCGAGGCGAGGCTTCCGACCCGGCCGCTCGACTTGCTCGGTCCGCTCAGCCCGCTCGGTCCACGCAGTCCGCTCGGTCCGCTCGGTCCGCACAGCCCGCTCAAAGAATCTCTGGTCAGCCGGGGGAGGAGGCCGTCGAAGGGCTTCGTCCGGCGTCGGCACAGCGCGTCCCTTGAAGGGGAGTTTGCGAACTCTGCTGGTCGAACACTGTTCGGGGTGATCGAAACTCTCGTATAGTGACGCCCGGTTGATCACCGACTACAAACTTCTGTGCATTATCTGCCCCTTAGGACAACACAAGGGTCGCGTTCCCGAGCGGCCACCCGAGGACCTGAGCGATGACCGCGCCCGCCCCTTCCGGCGACCGATCCACCATCCGATCGCTGCTTCCCCTACCCCTGCTGACCGCCGCCCTCTCCGCCCTTGCCGTCATAGGGACCGTCACGTCCGTACCCGAGTCGGCGCGGGCGCTCGTGGGCAGCGGCGGCGCCATCGCCGCGGTTCTGCTGTGCGTGGCCGTCGGCTTCGCCGTGCACGCGCGGCGCGCCGGGCGCTCCGTACGTGCCGCGCTGCTGACGGCGACCGCCGAGGCCGAGCGCGCCGCCCAGGAGCGCGACCTCCAGGCGGAGCGATGGCGCCGCGAACACCAACGGCACACCGACGCCACCGCACACGAACGAGCCCGGCTCGCCGAGGAGTTCACCAGGGAACGCGCCGTGCGCGCCCAGGACTCCGAGGCCGAACGGGTCCGGCTCGCGGCCGAGGTGCGCAGGCTCTCCGAGCAGCTCGACCGTGCCCTCGGCGACCGCGACACCGCGATCTCCGCGACCGCCAACGCCGCGGCCAGGATGCAGGCGCTGGCCACCGGCACCCTGGCCGACCTGCGCGCCATGGAGGAACGGCACAGCGACGAGGACGTCCTCGCCGATCTGCTGCACCTGGACCACCGCACCGCCCAGGCCGGCCGTCTCGCGGACTCCGTCGCCGTCCTCACCGGCGCGCGTTCGGGACGCCGTTGGGCGCGCCCCATCTCCATGGAGTCCGTTCTGCGCGGCGCCATGGGCCGGATCAGCGGCTACCAGCGCATCCGCCTGCACTCCGTCAGCGACACCGCGGTGGCCGGACACGCGGCCGAGGGCGTGATGCACGCGCTCGCCGAAGTGCTGGACAACGCCGCGAACTTCTCGCCTCCCAACGCCGAGGTGCACGTCTACGTCGAGGAAGTGCCGGCCGGCGCCATCGTCTCGGTGGAGGACAGCGGGCTCGTCATGAGCGACGTCCAGCTGCGCCGCGCCGAACAGGCCGTCTCCGGCGACGCGGGCGGACTCGGCGGACTCACCGGCACCCGGCTCGGTCTCGCCGTCGTGGGACGCCTCTCGCGCAAGCACGGCATGAAGGTGTCCTTCCGGCCCTCCGCGCGCGGCGGCACGGGTGTGCTGATGCTCATCCCGCAGGACATCCTCACCGTGGCCCCGTCCCCCGTGCGACGGCCCACGGACCCGCCCGCGCGCAGCACCCCGACGCGCGCCCCGCAGTCGGACCTCGACGCACCCGCTTCCGCCGAAGCCGCCACGCCTGCGGAGCAGGTCCGGCCCCAGGGGGAGACCGGCGCCGACGCCCCGCAGACGGCCGACGCCCCGCAGACGGGCGACGGGCTGCCCAAGCGCCGGCGCGGCCGCACCCTGGCCGCGGCCGAGGGCGCACGCGCCGCCGCCCAGAGCGCCGAGCGCCGTACGGACCCGCCCGAGGACATCCGCACCCGCGCCAATCGCTTCGGCGCCTTCCGCCAGGCGGTGCGCGCCGCCGGCCCGGCGGAGCGCACGGGCGGGCACCCGCTGCCGGCCGCACCCGACGACCCGCACGCCACGCCGTCCCCGCAGACCGAGACGGCTCCCGGCAGTCCCACCTCCTCGCACCCGGAAGGCGACACCACCTCATGACCGGCACGACCACCGCCGACGAGAAGCTCACCTGGCTCATAGAAGGACTCCTTGAGCGCACCCCGGGCGCCCGGCACGCCCTCGTGCTCTCCCGCGACGGGCTGAAGCTGTGCCGTACCCCGGAACTGACGGTCGACCAGGCCGACCAGCTCGCCGCGATCGCCGCCGGTATCCAGTCGCTGTCGCACGGCGCCTCGGTCGAGTTCGGCGACGGCAGCGGGGGCGTGCGTTCCTCGATGACCGAGTTCTACGGCGGAACGCTGTTCATCGTGGAGGCCGGTGAAGGCGCGCACCTGGCCGTGGTCACCACCGAGGAGGCCGAACCCGGACTCGTCGGACACAACATGAGCGAGCTGGTGGAACAGCTCGGCGAACACCTGACGGCCCCGCCCCGCACGGCGTGAAGCGCCCAGGCAGGGACGACGCTCCCGACCGGCTCTACACCCTCACCGGGGGACGCAGCCGCTCGGGGCCCGACAGTCCCTTCGACCTGGTGACGCTGGTGGTGGCCGAGAGCGACGCGACCGTCGGCATGCAGTCCGAGCACGCGGCGGTGCTCAGGCTGACGCAGGCGCCCACCGCCGTGGTGGAGGTCGCCGCCGAACTGGGGCTTCCCGTGAGCATCACCAAGATCCTGCTGTCCGACCTGCTCGCCGCGGGCCGGGTCAGCGCCCGCCACCCCCGCAACTCCGCCCTTCCCGATCCCGACGTCTTGGAGCAGGTGCTCGTTGGACTCCGCAACCTCTGACGTGCGCACCCCCCTGGGTGCCACCGCCGACAACGGTCTGAAGATCGTGGTCGTGGGCGGCTTCGGCGTCGGAAAGACGACCATGGTCCGTTCGGTCAGCGAGATCCGTCCCCTCAACACCGAGGAGACGATGACGAGGGCCGGCGAGGCGGTCGACGACATCAGCGAGATCCGCGGGAAGACCGCGACCACGGTGGCCTTCGACTTCGGCCGGATCACCCTCGACGAGCGCAACGTGCTGTACCTCTTCGGCGCGCCCGGCCAGGAACGCTTCTGGTTCCTGTGGGACCGGCTGTTCTCCGGAACCCTCGGCGCGGTCGTCCTGGTCGACACCCGTCGCATCGACGATTCCTGGTACGCGATCGACCGTCTGGAGCGCCACGGCACGCCGTTCATCGTGGCCTGCAACGACTTCGGCGGCCCCCGGCACGCGCACAGCGACGTCCGCGAGGCCCTCGACCTCGATCCGCAGGTGCCCCTGATCGACTGCGACGCCCGTACCCGGGAGTCCAGCAAGCAGGTCCTCATCACGCTCGTCCAGCACATCCAGAGCCGGTACGCCGGGCAGAGGGCCCACACCGCCGCTTCACCACGGGAGTTCGTGTGAGCACCGACGCCGTACCGCTCAGCGGTCCGCGCTTCCAGACCGATCCCGCCCGGCTGTACCGGGAGATGCGCGCGCAGCACGGCGCCGTCACCCCGGTCCTGCTGGACGGCGGCGTCCCGGCCTGGCTCGTCCTCGGCTACCGCGAACTGCACCAGGTCACGGGCGACCCCGTCCTGTTCAGCCGCGACTCGGAGCTGTGGAACCAGTGGGACACGATCCCCGGCGACTGGCCCCTGCTGCCGATGATCGGCCGCAAGCAGCCGTCGATCCTCTACACGGTCGGTGAACGGCACCGCGAACGGGCCGCCATGATCAGCAACGCGCTGGAGGCGAGCGACCCGACCCGGCTGCGCCGCCACGCGGAGCGGTTCGCCGACGAACTGATCGACGCGCTGTGCGCCGAGGGCACGGCCGATCTCATCGGCCAGTACGCCATGCTGCTGCCGGTACGCGTCCTGGCGCAGCTGTACGGCTTCGCCGACGAGGACGGCCCGGGCCTCGTCACCGCGCTGAACGACATGATCGACGGCCGGGAGCGGGCCCTCGCCGGACAGAGCCATCTGGCCACCTCCATGGGCGAGCTGCTCGCCGCGCGCCGGGCCGCGCCCGCCGACGACGTCGTCTCGCGCATGCTGGCCGACCCCGCCGGTTTCACCGACGAGGAGATCGCCCAGGACCTCATGGTGATGATGGCGGCCGGTCACCAGCCCACCGCCGACTGGATCGGCAACTCGCTGCGGCTGATGCTCACCGACGGTCGTTTCGCCGCCTCGCTCTTCGGCGGCCGCAACAGCGTCGCGGAGGCGATGAACGAGGTGCTCTGGGAGGACACGCCCAGCCAGAACATCGCCGGCCGCTGGGCGTCGCGGGACACCCACCTCGGCGGACAGCACATCCGGGCCGGAGACCTGCTCCTCCTCGGCCTCCAGGCGGCCAACTCCGACCCCCAGGTGCGCCCCGTCGGAGACGACCTCACCGGCGGCAACAACGCCCACTTCTCCTTCGGCCACGGCGAGCACCGCTGCCCGTTCCCGGCCCAGGAGATCGCCGAGGTGGTCGCCCGGACGGGGATCGAGGTCGTCCTGGACCGGCTGCCCGACATCGACCTCGACGTCCCGGCCGATTCGCTGACCCGTCGCCCCTCGCCCTGGCTGCGCGGGCTGACGGAACTGCCCGTGCGGTTCACCCCCACCCCTGCCCTGGGAGGCAACTGATCATGACGTCCGGAACCGAAGAGCTGCGGATTCCCCTGGATCCGTTCGTCACCGACCTGGACGGGGAGAGCGCCAAGCTGCGGGCGGCGGGACCGCTGGCCGCCGTCGAACTGCCCGGAGGGGTCCCGGTGTGGGCGGTCACCCGGCACGCCGAGGCCCGGGCGCTGCTGACGGACCCCAGGCTGGTCAAGGACATCGACGTGTGGGGCGCCTGGCAGCGCGGCGAGATCCCGTCCGACTGGCCCCTGATCGGCCTGGCCAACCCCGGCCGCTCCATGCTGACCGTGGACGGCTCCGACCACCGCAGGATGCGCGGCCTCGTCGCCCAGGCACTCACCCCGCGCCGGGTGGAGGCGATGCGGGAGCGGATCACGGAGCTCACCGGGCGACTGCTGGACCGGCTGCCCGCCGACGCCGACGTCGTCGACCTCAAGGCGGAGTTCGCCTACCCGCTGCCGATGTACGTCGTCGCCGACCTCATGGGCATCGAGGAGAGCCGGCTGCCGCGGCTGAAGGTGCTCTTCGAGAAGTTCTTCTCCACCCAGACCCCGCCCGCGGAGGTCGTCGCCACCCTCGTCGAACTGGCGGGGATCATGGCCGAGACCGTCGCCGCCAAGCGCGCCGAGCCCGGTGACGACCTGACCAGCGCGCTCGTCCTGGCCTCGGAGGACGGTGACCGTCTCACCGACGAGGAGATCGTCTCCACGCTCCAGCTCATGGTCGCCGCAGGCCACGAGACCACGATCTCGCTGATCGTCAACGCCGTCGTCAACCTCTCCGCCCACCCCGACCAGCGGGCACTCGTCCTGTCGGGCGCGGTGGACTGGTCCGCGGTGATCGAGGAGACCCTGCGCTGGTCGACGCCGACGTCGCACGTGCTGATCCGGTTCGCGACCGAGGACGTGCCGGTCGGCGACCGGGTCATCCCGGCGGGCGACGCCCTCATCGTCTCCTACGGCGCGATAGGCCGCGACGAGGAAGCGCACGGCCCCTCGGCCGGCGACTTCGACATCACCCGTGAGACACGCACCCGCCACATCTCCTTCGGCCACGGCCCGCACGTCTGCCCCGGCGCCGCCCTGTCCCGGCTGGAGGCGGGAGTGGCACTGCCCGCGCTGTACGCCCGCTTCCCCGGGCTGGACCTGGCGGTGGCACCGTCGGCCCTGCGCAACAAGCCCGTGGTGACCCAGAACGACCTCTTCGAGCTCCCCGTACGGCTCACCTCCTCGGCCGTCTGACGCGCTCTCGAGCGCCACTTCCGCACCCGTGCATCCGTACGGCCGTGCTGCGAGGAAGAGACAGGTGACGCGCTCCCGTCCCGTGACCCCCCGAGCCGGGACGGGAGCCGTCCCGCCGGGCCGAGCGGGACCTTCGACCTCGGCCCCGAGACGGGCACCAAACTGCGGCCGGTACGGCCGGTACGGCCGGTACGGCCGGTACGGCCGGTGCGGACCAGGATCCGGTCCCCGGTGGCTTTGCGGATGCGGCCCAGGGAACGG
>NZ_JBEOVB010000016.1:103863-173717 GCF_040295245.1 Streptomyces sp. NPDC002884
ACGGCCGGTACGGCCGGTACGGCCGGTACGGCCGGTACGGCCGGTGCGGACCAGGATCCGGTCCCCGGTGGCTTTGCGGATGCGGCCCAGGGAACGGCTCATCGCCGGTGCGGTGACCTGGATGCGGGCCGCGGCGCGGCCACGCTTCCCTCTTCGGGCAGCGCGTCCAGAGCCGTGAGCAGGTTCTGATGTCAAGTCGGGCCAACGGCAGGGGAGTCGGCCGGACGGATGCCGGCGCTGAGTCGCTCGAAATCCGGTGGAACAGCGCCGCCGCCTGCCACTACCGTGCTGCCGAACCGAGTCGTCCAGGCAAGGAAGTGCCGTTGTACACCGTGTGAGACCTCCCGAGTGCTGATTCGTCGCGCGTCGCACCTGTGCGCCGCGCTGCTTTTTGCTGCGGACTTCTCACTGAAACCGGTGTACTTCTGTGCTCGAAAACTGGGTGGTCGTGCCCACCTGCCTGCCGACCGTTCTCCGCCGCTGCCACGCGTGCGCGTCCGAGCGTTTCGGGGCAAGCGGAAAATTCCGCGTCAACGCGCACCACAAGCTCCTCGACGTCTGGCTCCTCGTGCTCTGCACCTCCTGCGGGGAAACCGCGAAGCTCACGGTCCTGGAGCGGGTGAACGTGCGCTCCGTACGACCTGAGCTGCTGGACCGGCTGCATGACAACGACCCTGGTCTGACAGCTGAGTTGCTCCAGGATCCGGGTGTGCGGCACCGCAACCGCATCGCCCTCGACTGGGACGGTGCCTGGCGCCTCGACACCGGCGGTTCGGACTGCCCGGGCCGCGAGGCGATCGAGGTCTCGGTCCGCTTCGCGGCCCGGATACCGGTTCGGCCGGTGCGGCTGATCGCCGAGGGGTGCGGGCTTTCGCGGGCCGAGGTGGAGCGACTGATCACGGAGGGGAAGCTCGTCTCGGCAGTCCGGCTGAGCGGCAAGCTCACCGGCGACTTCACCTTCACGCTCAAGCGCTGAGCCTTCCTCAGGGCCGGCCGAGGCCAAGGTCAAGGCCAAGGCCAGAGTCAAGAGTCAAGAGTCAGGAGGCAGAAGCCAGGGGCCTGTCCGGCAGGATCCGCCGGACAGGCCCCTGGTGCTCCCGGCGTAATGCGTGATCTTGACTGCGGGGCTCTGGGCCAGGGTCCTGACCATGCAGCCGTACTCCCTCGCAGTCCTGTCCCCGCCCGCCTTCCAGCGGGCGGCCCCACCGGATCTCCACTCCCTCCGAGCGTTCCTCGAAGGAGCCGTCGGAGCGGTGCCCGCTGCCCGCGCGCCGAGTCCACGCGCCGTCAGCGACCACCGACCGGAGTCCTCCATGCGGGCTGCACCCGTACGTCCCTTGCTCCACATCTCCCTCGCCGCCACTTCCTGGGGCAGTGCCGGCGCCCGTGCTGTCATCCGCCACCGCGGCGGACCGACCGAGGATGCCTCTCGCCGCCGTGGGAAGGATGACTCGGCGGGGTGTCAGCCGTGGTAGTTGATGTAGCCGTTGCCGTCGGCGTCGTTGGCACGCTTGGTGTAGGAGTGGACGTCCGCCTTGGCGCCGGTCGGCTTGAGCAGGTAGATGGTGTCCTTGTCGTTGTTCCAGATGAAGTTGCAGTTCTGGCGGTAGACGACGTTGCCCGCGTCGGAGTCGGTGCCCTTGCCGCCGCGCAGCTTCACGTAGTCGCCCGGCTCGAGCTTGTGGCCGGCGGTGAAGGTGAACTTGTTGCCCGTGGCGTCCTTGACGACGTAGCCCTTGAGGTCGACGGTCGCGGTGCGGGAGTAGTTCTTGATCGTCAGGTACTCGTTCTTGGTGTTGCCGCCGGAGCACCGGTTGGAGTCGCTGCCGGGGGCGTCGTACTGGACGCCCTTGAACTTCAGCGCGGACGTGTACTCGGTGGCCTGGGCCGGTGCGGCGACGGTCACGGCGATCGTGCCCGCGGCGGCAACTGCGGCCAGGGTGTGGCGTATACGCATGAGGAATCCCCCCTCAGTGGTGCGAATGGAGCGCCTGGAGCCTATCGGAAGTGATGAGGAGGTGTTCCTCTCGTGTGCAGATGGTGAAGGCCGTGGTCGGGGCGGGCGCGGTGCCTGGCACCCTGGCACCGCCCCGGGCACGGCGACGTGACCGACGTCCCCCAGCTCAATCCCGGGCGTCGGACGGTACGACACCGTGAGCACGCTGTCGCGCCTGGAGTCGGGCCGGCGCTGCCCGACGCTCGACCTGCTCATCCCGCTCGCCCGCGCCCACCGCGTCGCGCTGGACCAGCTGGTGACGGCTCCGGCCACCGGAGATCCGCGGGTCCATCTGAAGCCTCGAAGCCGGGAGCGCGGAAGCGTCCTCGTCCCGCTGACGCAGTACCCGGGTCGGGTCCAGGTCTTCAAGCAGGTGCTTTCGCACCGCGAACCGAGACTGGTGACCCACGCCGGCTACGAATGGCTCTACGTGCTCGCCGGCCGGCTCCGGCTCATCCTCGGGGAGCGCGAGATCGTTCTCCGGCCGGGGGAGGTGGCCGAGTTCGACACCGGTGAACCCCACTGGTTCGGTCCCGCCGACGCCGAAGCGGTGGAAATCCTGCACCTGTTCGGCCCGCACGGCGACCAGGCCGTCGTCCGCACCGCCCCGCCGGCGAGCGCCGAGGGGCACCCCCGGAGTCAGACGGGACCGAGCTGACCGCACTCCAGGATCCCAGGGGGCGATGAGTCCCGTTGCGTTTGCCGGTCTCCTCCACAGCACGCGACGAACCGCACCGAGGCCGCCCGCGCACGGCCCTGAACGACCAGGATCCGGCTCGGACGGGGTGCGCAGGCTTCCCCTCCGGGCCGCCGTCCCGCGCCCCTGTCAGCCGGCGGCCTCGCGCAGTGCCTTGTCGATCTCGCTCAGGGCGCCGGTCAACCGCGTGTAGTCGTCGGTGGTCAACGGTTCGACGAAGAACTTCTCCACCATGCGGGCATGGACGGCCGCGGCGCGCACGAAGGTCGCTCGGCCCTCGGCGGTCGGTTCCACGAGGGCCACCCGGCGGTCCTCGGGAGACGGCACGCGGCGGACCAGGGCGGCCTCTTCCATCCGGTCGATGAGCCGGGTGGTGCCACTGCTGGTGAGCGTGAGGTCGTCGGCCAGCTGCCGCTGCGAGACCTCCTCGCCGGGGCTGCGACAGAGCCGGATGAGCACTTCCAGCATGGTGTGGCTGATCCCGCACTCCCGCCGCAGGGCGGCGTCGATCCGCTGTTCCAGGCGAGTCGCGGACCTGATCAGCAGGCCGAAGTCCCGGACGAGCCCACTGTTCGCGGCGCGAGCGGCGGCTGCGGTGTTCGGCTCGGACATGTCGTTCATCGCCGTGAGTTTACTGCCGGAGCACCTGCTGCCATCTCAATTGCTGAGCAGTCAATTGCTGATCAGTCACATAAATTCTAGAGTGGGCGCACCCCGAGGCTGAGAGGGGGATCAGTGGATCTGCAGCACTGGCTCGGTCGAGCCACACACGCGATACAGGACTGGGCCGACACCTTCGGCCCCTACCGGCCCCACCCGTCCCTCCAGGTGGACGACGAGCGCTTCGCGAGGCCTTCGAGCTGTTCACCGGACGGCTGCGGAACAACTATCCCTTCTTCCACCCGCACTACGCGGGCCAGATGCTCAAGCCCCCGCACCCCGCGGCCGTGGT
Source organism: Streptomyces sp. NPDC002884 (assembly GCF_040295245.1). Lineage (NCBI taxonomy): Bacteria > Bacillati > Actinomycetota > Actinomycetes > Kitasatosporales > Streptomycetaceae > Streptomyces > Streptomyces sp. NPDC002884. The sequence goes on from NZ_JBEOVB010000016.1 coordinate 107,509, forward strand.
CGGCTACCTCACGGCGATGCTGATCAACCCGAACAGCCACGCCCTGGACGGCGGTCCCGCCACCGCAGCGATGGAACGTGAGGTCGTCGGGCAGTTGGCCACGATGTTCGGCTACGACACCCATCTGGGGCACCTCACGACCAGCGGCACGATCGCCAACCTCGAAGCCCTGTTCGTGGCCCGCGAACTCCACCCCCGCCGCGGGATCGCCTACAGCGGGGACGCCCACTACACCCACGGCCGCATGTGTCACGTCCTCGGCGTGAAGGGGCACCCCGTGCCCACCGACGACCGGGGCCGTATGGATCTCGACGCGCTGGAGGACGTCCTGCGCACCGGCGAGGTCGGCACCGTCGTCCTCACCACCGGCACCACAGGACTGGGCGCCGTCGACCCCGTCCACCTGGCTCTGCCGATCGCCGAACGACACGGCGCCCGCGTCCATGTCGACGCCGCGTACGGCGGGTTCTTCACGCTCCTGGCCGGCGTCGACGGCCCCGAAGGGCTCTCGGCCGAGCCGTGGCGGGCCGTGGCCCGGTGCGACTCGGTCGTGGTCGACCCGCACAAGCACGGACTCCAGCCCTACGGCTGCGGCGCCGTCCTCTTCCGCGACCCCGAGGTCGGCCGTTTCTACCTGCACGACTCGCCTTACACCTACTTCACCTCAGCCGAACTCCACCTCGGCGAGATCAGCCTGGAGTGCTCGCGCGCCGGCGCCTCCGCCGCCGCCCTGTGGCTCACCTTCCAGCTCCTCCCGCCCACACCCGACGGCCTTGGCAACGTCCTGGCGGCCGGGCGAAGGGCGGCACTGAGATGGGCGCAACTCATCGACGAATCGCAGTACTTGACGCTCTATCAACAGCCTGAACTGGACATCGTCAGCTACTTTCCCACCGTCGGCCCGGCCTCCCTGACCGCCGTCGACGCGGCCTCCGTCCGCATCCTGGCCGACGGCATGACCGGTCCCGACCCGACCTTCCTGAGCACCCTCAAGGCCGACCGTGAGGCGTTCACCGCACGGCACCCCGAGGTCACCGCCGACGCCGACGGCGCCCGGATTCTCCGGAGCGTGCTGATGAAGCCGGAGTCCGAGCAGCACGTCGAAAACCTGCACGACCGGGTCGAGCGGCTCGCCAGGGCCCGCTGACCGCAGGAGAACGGCGACGGGAGTGCCACCCGGTCCCACCCGGCCCGGTGGCAGTTCCGGCCCGAACCCGTCTTCGCCGCCCGTGCGGCGCTAGCGTGAGGGCGCATGATCGTATGGCTCAACGGCACCCACGGCGCGGGCAAGACGACGACCAGTGCACTCGTGCAGCAACTGATCCCGGATTCCAGGGTGTTCGACGCCGAGAAGGTCGGGGAGACACTCATGGACATCACGCCGGGGCTGCCCGCGACGGACAACTTCCAGCACTGGCCGCCATGGCGGCCGCTCGTCGTCGAGACCGCCCGCCGTGTACTCGACTACACCGGCGGCACCCTGGTGATGCCCATGACGGTCCTGGTCGAGCGGTACTGGCGCGAGATCAGCACGGGCCTCGCCCACCATGCCGTCCCGGTGCGGCACTTCGTCCTCCATGCCGACGAGGACACCCTCCGCGGGCGCATCGAGGGGGACACCGTCCTCGGCCCCTCCTCGTTCCGCCTGAAATACCTCGAGCCCTACGCCGAGGCGGCCCGCACGTGGCTGCACGACGAGGCCGAGGTCGTCGACACCACGCACCTCACCCCCGCCCAGGCCGCCCAGCGGATCGCGGAGGCCGTCAGGAGGTGAATCCGGGCTCGCGAGTCAGCCTGCGGGGCAGTTTCCTCACGCCACCGACCCCGACAAGGCCGTCATCGACCTGTCCGCCGCCCACATCCGGGACGCCTCCTCCGAGGCCGCCCCGGACGCCGTCGAGACGTACGCCCAGGGCGGCGGGAGCGGCAGGAGCGTCGGGATCATCGGACCGGACGAGCCCGGCGCCCGGATCCACGAGCCGCTCGGCGGCGCGCTCGCGGGCAGCCGCCGACCGGCGCGCGGGCCCGACCGGGGGCGGCGGTCGGCGGGTGCGCTCAGGTGGGCTGCGGGGTGAGGCGCTTGTGGCCCTTGCGGTCGTAGTAGGCGGCCATCGCGAAGCCGAAGAGGAGACCGAGGGCCGCGCCGATCGCGATCATGATCCAGGCCCGGGTCAGCCCGGCGTCGCCGCGCGCGTCGAAGTAGAGGATCGCCCGGACGCCGTCGCTGAGCTGGCGCATGGGCTCGAAGTGGGACAGGAAACGGTAGAAGCCGGGGACCGCTTCGAGGGGGACGGTGGCGCCCGAGGAGGGCAGGCCGAGCACGATGAACACGAACATGGACACCAGCTGGCCGATCCCGCCGAAGGCCGCGTTGATGGCCTGGACGCCGAGGCCGACCGCGAGGGTCGCACAGTAGGAGTAGATCCACAGCAGCGGGATGTGGGTGGCGTCCATGCCGAGGACGCCGACGCAGGCGAGCAGGACGAGGGAGACGCTGAGGACCGAGATGCCTGCCGTCATGGCCATCTTCAGCAGCAGTGTCTGGGTGCGGTCGATCGGCACCGTGGGCAGCCGGGTGTGCCAGGGGCCGATCTCGTTGTCCGCGTAGCCGAGAGCGGTGTCCACGCCGTTGCTGATGACGTTGCCGCCCATGAAGCCGGCCAGCACGAGCAGCAGGGTGTAGTAGAAGGCGCTCAGACCGAGGCCGCTGTGGTTGCCCAGGGGGTGGCCGACCTGGGTGACGACGTTCACCGGGTCGGCGAGCAGCAGCTTGGTCGTGGAGTTCGCTCCCGAGGCGGCGGCCGTCAGCTGTTTGCCGATGGACTGCGAGGACTGCTGGGCCGCCGCCGTGGTGATCTTGCTCGCGAGGGAGGAGCCGAGGCTGCCCTTGGCGGGGTTGGTCAGCACGGTCATGGTGGGGCGCGCGGTCGCGTTCGCGCTGGTGAGTGCGGCGACGGAGTCGGTGAAGTCCGCGGGGACGACCAGTGCGCCGTACACCTTGCCCGAGTCCAGCTCGTCCTGGGCCTGGGCCCGGGTCAGCTGCCTCCAGTCGGCCGTGCCGCTGGAGGTGTCCGAGGTGATGGCCGCGGCCACCTGGGTGCCGAGGTTCTGTTTCTGCCCGGCCGGCGGCTTGCCGGTGTCGCTGTTGACGAGTGCGATCGGCAGGTCGTGCAGGTCGCTCTGCGGGCTGACGATGCCGCCCATGTAGAGCAGCGACAGCAGCAGGGCGAGCAACCCGGTGAGGATCGTGGGCACCAGCCACAGCTTGGGGCGGCGCAGGAGCGTGGCAGCGCGTGCTTGCGGGCGGGTGCCGGGGGTCGAGCCGTCGGCGGTCATGGTTCTCCGTCGTGTGTGGGGCCTGGCGGGTGGGTGCCCGCTGTGGGGCCGGCCGCCATGGGCCGCCGGCCGGGATGAACGGGTACGGCGAGTCGCCCCAAGTCTCCTCGCACCTCGGTCCGGTGGAGCGCAGACAGTCTGTTCACCGGCGCGGCGCCAGCCGGATGGGGTCACCCGGGCCAGCCGTTCGCCAGTTCTCCGAGCAGTTTCCAGGTGCGGCGCCGGTCGTCCTCGCCGCCGAGGTCCGTCGCGGTGAACACCACCTCGGTGGCCCCGGCCTCGCGGTAACGGCGTACCTCGGCCGCGACGGTCTCCTCGTCGCCGATGACGGCGAGGTCGGCGGCGCGCGTGGCGCCGGAGAGACCTATGACCCGCTGGTAGGAGGGGAACTGCTCGTAGAACGCGAGTGCCCCGGTCGCGATTCGGCGTACGGCCTCGACGTCGGCGGTGACCACACCGGGCACGAAGGCCACGATCCGGGGCGCCGGGCGGCCCGCCGCCCGGGCCGCGGCGGTGACGGCCGGGACGATGTGCTCGGCCAGGGCGCGCGGGCCGGCCAGCAACGGCAGGATGCCGTCGGCGAGTTCACCGGAGGCGCGCAGGGCCTGCGGTGCCATGGCCGCGACCAGGAGCGGCACCGGCGGTTCGGCGCCCGGCACCGTCGCCGGCAGCGGGGTGGTCGCGGTGAGCAACTCGCCGTGGAAGTCGGAGGCCCCCGTCTCGACCAACTGACGCAGAGCGGTGAGGAACTCGCGGAGCCGGGCTATCGGGCGCTCGTAGGGGATGCCGAAGCCCGTCTCGGTGAGGTGCTTGGTGCCGAGCGCGAGTCCGAGGTGGTAGCGGCCGCCGGTGGCGGCCTGGGCGGTCCGGGCCTGACTGGCGACGAGCAGCGGATGGCGGCCGAAGACGGGGATCGCGGCGGTGCCGACCTGCAGTCCCGGCACCTCGCGGCCGACGATCGCGGCCAGCGAGGGCGAGTCGTACCCGAAGGTCTGCCCGAACCACGCGGAGCGCAGTCCGGCCGCGTGGGCCTCCCGCGCGAGCCGCACAGTGGGGTCGATCCGGTTCTGGAGCGAAAGCGCTACACCGATGGTCATACACCCGCCAACTGCCCTGCTCGTGAAGGGAATTCCTCACCGCACATGACAAGCTCATGGCGGCCTCGTAACAGCACCCTGTGACCCTTGGACCTGCATGTCCGTGTGTCCCACCCGGCCAGGGAGAACCCTTGACGGCGAGAGAATCGCCGATCTACGGTGAGCGCGAGCTACGAGTTCCGGTGATCAAGCCCTGGCTGGCCGGACGGCAACCCTCGACGCGGCGGGGTGCCCCAGGTGAAGGCTCGGCGGATTTCCCAGTTCTGCAAGTGCGTTTCCCTCGGCCGGTGAGCCGACGACACTCCCAGGAGGACGGCATGGCAAGTGGCCTCGTGCTGTGCTCCCGACGTCATGTGGATCTGCTGCTGGTCTGCAGCTGTCTCTGTAGGAACTGACCGAGCCGTCGGCACGGAACCCGCCGGCGCACCTCCGCGTTCCTTCACCCTTCACTTCCACGCGACCACGCACGCCGTCCGGCAGGTCCTGCCCGGCGCGGCTCCCTCGCGTACCGACCCATGCGGAAGCAGAGACCAGACATGGCACAGCACAGCACGGCCAGACCGCTCCGGTCCGGCCTCGGCGCCCTTTCCCTCGGCACGGCGTTCCTGGTGGCCCTGACCGGCTGCACCAGCACCAAGGACGGCGGTGACACGGCCTCCGCCGAGGCGCTCACGATCGGCACGACGGACCAGGTGACCAGCCTCGACCCGGCGGGCGCCTGGGACGCGGGCTCCGGCACCATCGAGAGCGAGGTCTACTCCACCCTGCTCAGCGTGAAGAACGGCTCGACGGATGCCTCCCCGGACCTGGCCACCGGGATCGAGCTGACGGGACCCAAGGAGTACACGGTCACCCTCAAGAAGGGTCTGAAGTTCGCCAACGGGCACCAACTGACCTCGTCCGACGTCAAGTTCAGCTTCGACCGCACGCTGAAGATCGCCGATCAGAACGGCCCGTCCTCGCTCCTGTACAACCTCGCCTCGGTCGCCGCCCCGACCCCGGCCACCGTCGTCTTCACCCTCAAGTCGGCCGACGACACGCTCTTCCCCCAGGTGTTGTCCACGGCGGCCGGCTACGTCGTCGACGAGCAGCTCTTCCCGGCCGGCAAGATCCTCGACGACAAGGCGATCGTCGAGGGCAAGCCCTGGAGCGGACCGTACGGGGTCACGAGCTACGACAAGAACTCGCTGGTCTCCTTCACCGCCAACAGCGCCTACGAGGGCCAGCAGGGCGCCCCGAAGACGAAGAACGTCCAGCTCAAGTACTACACCGACGCCAGCAATCTGAAGCTCGACGTCCAGCAGGGCGGCATCGACGCCGTCTACCGCACGCTCACCACCGCCGACCTGGACGACCTGGCCAAGAAGAAGGACATCAAGGTCCACACCGGCTCCGGCAACGGCATCCGGTACATCGTCTTCGACTTCCAGACGCAGCCGTACGGCACCAAGACCAAGGACGCCGACCGGGCGAAGGCGCTGGCCGTTCGGCAGGCGGTCGCCGACTCCGTCGACCGGGCCCAACTCGCCCAGCAGGTCTACAAGAACAGCTACCAGCCGCTGTACAGCTCCGTGCCCGACGGCCTCACCGGAGCCACGCCCTCCTTCAAGTCGCTCTACGGGGACAAGAAGGGCGGCCCCGACAAGGCGGCAGCCGCGGCGAAGCTGAAGGCGGCGAAGGTGAGCACCCCGGTCACCCTCAACCTCCAGTACAACAGCGACCACTACGGCTCCTCCTCGGCCGACGAGTACGCGCTGATCAAGACCCAGCTGGAGGCCACCGGCCTGTTCAAGGTGAACCTGCAGTCGACCGAGTGGACCCAGTACGGCAAGGACCGCATCAAGCACCTGTACCCGCTCTACCAGCTCGGCTGGTACGCCGACTACCTCGACGCCGACAACTATCTCTCGCCCTTCTACTCGGCCAACAGCTGGGTCGCCAACGGCTACGACGACCCCGCCGTACGTGAGCTGATCCAGAAGGAGGAGACCGAGACAGACGCGACCGCGCGGGCGGAACTGCTCAAGCAGGCACAGGACAAGGCCGCCGCACAGGTGCCCCTGCTGCCGCTGGTCCAGGGCTCCACGGCGATCGTCACGCGTACCGACGTCAGCGGGGTGCCGGACGAGCTGACCAGCGCGTACACCTTCCGTTGGGCCGGGCTCTCGAAGAAGTGAGCGCCCTGACCCAGGACGCCCCCGGCGCCGTCACCACCCCGGTCGACGGCGCCGGCGGGTACGGACTCGCCCGCTATCTGGTGATCCGTTTCCTCCTCATCATCCCCACCGTGCTGATCCTGGTCAGCCTGGTCTTCTTCCTGACGCGCGCGACCGGCGACCCGATCAGCGCCGCCTTCGGCGACCGGCTCACCCCGGACCAGCTCCAGGCGAAGCTGCACCAGGCGGGCTACGACCGGCCGTTGCTCACCCAGTACCTGGAATACCTGAAGTCCCTCGCGACCGGCGACTTCGGACACACCGTCACCGACAACCAGCCGGTCACCCACGTGCTGGGCACCTATGGCGCAGCCACCCTCGAACTCGCCTCCTACGCCCTGCTCGTGGCCCTGCTCGTGGGCGTCCCGCTGGGCATGGTGGCGGCCTCCTACCGGGACCGCGCCCCCGACGCGGCCCTGCGGCTGTTCGCCGTCCTCACCTACGCCACCCCCGTCTTCTTCGTCGGCCTGCTGCTCAAGCTGGTCTTCGCGATCCAGCTCGGCTGGCTGCCCGCATCGGGCCGGGCGAGCACCGACGTCCAGCTCTTCCTCCAGAACCAGACCAGCACCACGGGGCTCTACCTCGTCGACGCCCTGCGCAGCGGCAACGGGGCGGCGGTCGCCGACGTCCTGCGGCACGCCGTACTGCCGGGCCTGGCCCTGGGGTTGCTCGTCGCGGGCATTCTTCTGCGCCTGGTCCGCACGAACCTGATCGGCACGCTGAACGCCGACTACGTCGAGGCCGCGCGCTCCCGTGGCGTCACGTCCTTCCGCCTGGTCACCCGGCACGCCACCCGACCCGCCCTGATCCCCGTGGTCACCGTCCTCGGCCTCCAGGTCGCCGGCCTCCTCGGCGGAGCGGTGCTGACGGAGACCACCTTCGAGTGGAAGGGCCTCGGCTACGAACTGGCCCACTATCTGGCGGCCCGTGACTTTCCGGCGGTGCAGGGCATCGTGGCCCTGTTCGCCGTCGTCGTGGCGGTGACGAACTTCCTCGTCGACGTCGTCGCGGCCCTGATCGACCCCCGAGTGAGGTACTGAGCCGTGGCGCAGGTTCTTCTACGACGGCTGCCGCTGCCCCTGCGGGCAAGCACGGGAGTGCAGCGGGCCATGCTGGTCACCGGGGTGGTCCTGACCGGGCTGTTCGTGCTGACCGCACTGGTCGGGCCGCTGCTCGCGCCCTACGGGTACGCCCAACTCCGCGACGACGGCGGACTGTTCGGCTCGCAGCAGCATCCGGGCGGCGAGCATCTGCTGGGCACCACCATCGCCGGCTACGACGTGCTGTCCCGCACGGTGTGGGGCGCCCGCACCGCCCTGGAGATCATCCTTGCCGCACTGCTGCTGTCGGTGGTCCCCGGCACGGTCCTCGGTCTGGTCTCCGGCTATCTCGGCGGCCGCCTGGACCGGCTCCTGGTGGGCCTGGCCGACGCGCTCTACGCGTTTCCGTCCCTGCTGCTCGCCATCGTCATGTCGATCGTGATCAGCGGTGGGCAGTCGAGCCTGGCCGGCGGCCTCGGCGCGGCGGCCTGCGCGGTCGCCGTCTCCTTCGTGCCCCAGTACTTCCGCGTCGTACGGGCCGAGGTGATCCGTGTGAAGGCGGAGCCCTTCGTGGACGCGGCCCGGGTGATCGGCACCGGAACCTGGCGGATCATGTTCCGGCACGTGCTGCGCAACTCGGTCCGCACCCTCCCGCTGATCTTCACGATCAACGCGTCGGAATCCATCCTCACCCTCGCCGGCCTCGGCTTCCTCGGCTTCGGGATCGAGCCCAACTCGGCCGCCGAGTGGGGCTACGACCTCAACCGCTCGGTCGCCGACGTCACTTCGGGTCTGTGGTGGACGGCGATCCCGCCCGGCCTCGCCATCGTCCTCACCGTGCTCGGCACCACCCTGCTCGGCGAGAGCCTGACCGACCTGGCCGACCCGAGGCTGCGGCGGCGTGGCGCCCCGGCCGTCGCCGGCCCGGAAGGAGACGCGGACGATGACTGACCTGCTGCGCATCGAGGACCTGCACGTCTCCTTCGCCACGGACGCCGGTACGGCCCCGGCCGTGCGGGGGGTGAGCCTGTCCGTCGCGCCCGGAGAGGTGCTGGCTCTGGTCGGCGAGAGCGGCAGCGGCAAGACCGTGACCGCCAGATCGGTCCTGGGCCTGCTGCCCGCCACCGCGTCCGTCCGGGGCCGCGTACTGCTGGGTGACGGCACCGCCGACCCGGCCGACGACGTCCTCACGGCGTCCCCCGCGAGCCTTCGCGAACTGCGCGGCACACGCGCCGCGATGGTGTTCCAGGAGCCGTCCACCGCGCTGAATCCGGTGTTCACCGTCGGGTGGCAACTCACCGAGGGGCTGCGCGCCCACGGCCATGGCGGCAGCGGGGCCGAACGCCGGGCACTGGCCGTCGAATGGCTCGACAAGGTCGGCATCCCGGACCCGGCCACCCGCGTCGACCACTACCCGCACCAGCTCTCCGGCGGCCAGAAGCAGCGCGCCGTCATCGCCATGGCCCTCGCCCTCGGCACCCGGCTCATCGTGGCCGACGAACCCACCACGGCCCTGGACGTCACCGTCCAGGCGGAGATCCTGGAACTGCTCCACCGCTGCCGCACCGACTTCGGCACCGCCGTCCTCCTCATCACCCACAACATGGGCGTGGTCGCCGACCTCGCGGACCGGGTCGCGGTGATGAGCGAGGGCGAGGTCGTCGAACAGGCCCCGGTCCGCGAGCTGTTCGCGGCGCCGGCCCACCCGTACACGCGAGAACTGCTGGCCGCCGTACCCGTCTTCGGCGGCGGAGGCCGCACGCAGGCTCCCGCACCGGACGACGCACAGCCGGTCGTACGGGCCTCCGGCCTGGTCGTGGACTTTCCCGGCCGGTTGCGTGGGAAGGGCTTTCGGGCGGTGGACGGCGTGAGCTTCGAGATCGGGCCGGGGGAGGTGCTCGGGCTGGTGGGGGAGAGCGGCAGCGGCAAGACCACCATCGGCCGGGCCGTCGCCGGGCTGACGGCCACGACCGCGGGGCGACTGCACGTGTTCGGGGAGCAGTCGACGGCCCGCCGCCGCACCCGCGGCCGGGCCGGCCACATCGGCTACGTCTTCCAGGACCCCGCCGCAAGCTTCAACCCGCTGCTGACCGTCGCCGACAGCATCGCGGAACCCCTGATCGTCCACCGGCGCGAACTGGGGGCCAAGGCCGTCCGGGCCGAGGCCGAGGCGCTGCTGGAGTCCGTCCACCTGCCCCGCTCCTACGCCGACCGCTACCCCCACGAGCTCAGCGGCGGCCAGCGCCAGCGTGCCGCCCTGGCCCGCGCGCTCGCCCTGCGGCCCCCGCTGCTGATCGCCGATGAACCCACTTCGGCGCTCGACGTGTCCGTCCAGGCCAAGGTGCTCGACCTGTTCACCGAACTCCAGCGGGACCTGGGCTTCGCGGCGCTGTTCATCAGCCACGACCTCGCGGTGGTCGAACAGGTCGCCGACCGGGTCGTGGTCCTGCACCGCGGACGGATCGCCGCCTCGGGCCCCACGGCCCAGGTGCTGGGCGATCCGCAGGACGACTACACGCGACGGCTGGTGGCCGCCGTGCCCGTCGCCGACCCGGTCCGGCAGGCCCGCCGGCGTGACCGGCCCCTCGACGTCCCCGACATCCGGGAGGGCCCCGACGGCCCAGCCGTCCCCGACGACCCAGCCGTCCCCGACACCCTCGACCACCTCGACGACCTCGACGACCTCGACGAAGGAGTGGCAAGCCCATGACCGACACCACGACCGATCTGGTCGAAGAGGTGTTGCGCAGTACTCCGGTCGTCGACGGCCACAACGACCTGCCCGTCGCGCTGCGCGCCCGCTCCGGCTACAGCGTCGAGGGCCTCGCCGACGGTCGCCCGGACCTCCATACCGACCTGCCCCGACTCCGTGCCGGCGGGGTCGGCGCGCAGTTCTGGTCGGTGTACGTCTCCTCGGAACTGCCCGAGCCCGAGGCCGTGGTGGCGACTCTGGAACAGATCGACGCCGTCTACCGGCTCGTCGCCCGCTACCCCGGCACCCTGCGGATCGCCTACACCGCCGCCGATGTCGAGCGTGCGGTCGCCGACGGGCGGATCGCCTCCCTGCTCGGCGTCGAGGGCGGCCACAGCCTCGCCGAGTCGCCGGGCGTGCTGCGGTCGTACGCCAGGCTCGGCATCCGCTACGTGACCCTCACCCACAACGACAACACCTCCTGGGCGGACTCGGCCACCGACGAACCGCGCGTCGGCGGCCTGAACGGGACCGGACTGGCGATCGTCGCCGAACTCAACCGCACCGGCGTCCTCGTGGACCTCTCCCATGTCGCCGAGTCCACCCAACGGGCGGCTCTGGCCGCCTCCACCTCCCCGGTGCTCTTCAGCCACTCCTCCGTACGCGCCTTGAACGACCATCCGCGCAACGTCGCCGATCCGGTGCTGGAGCTGCTGCGGGAGAACGGCGGCGTCATCCAGCTCACCTTCGTCCCGTACTTCATCTCGGCCGAGGTCGCCGAGTGGGCACAGGAACTCCGGGCCGAGCGGGAACGCCTCGGACTGCCGGAGAGGTCCTGGTCCTGGCCGCGCGCACCCAGGCCGGGCGAGGATCCGGCCGGGGTCGCCGAGGAGAACACGGCGGGCTTCACCGCGCCCGCCGACGACCGGCTGCGGCGCTGGACGGAGGCGCACCCGCGCCCCGAGGTCACGGTGGCCCAGGTCGCCGATCATGTCGAGCACGCCCGCGAGGTGGCCGGGGTGGACCACATCGGTCTCGGCGGGGACTACGACGGCATCGACCACCAGCCCACCGGCCTCGCCGACGTGTCCCGCTACCCGGTCCTGCTGCGTGAACTCGCCGACCGCGGCTGGTCCCGGGCCGACCTGGAGGCCCTGACGGGCCGCAACGTGCTCCGCGTCCTGCGCGAGGCGGAACTGCGGGCGGCCGAGCCGCTGTGGCCGACGGCTCCGCTGCGGTGAGCGCACGGTGAAACGCGAACGCCGATGGGCCGATGCCGTCGCCCGGTGGACGCCGGGGCTCCTCGCGGTCGGATGCTGCCTGTGGGGACTTCCGGCGCCGGAGGTCCGCGTCGGCGGTCAGGAGCCCGGAGCCGCACGGGAGCGGGCCGGCCGGCTGCCGTCCGGCCACCCGGAGCGGCACGCCGCGCACATACCGCTGACGGACGTGGAGCGGGAACTCTGGTCCGCCCTGGATCTGAAGGCCTGAGCGACGCGTCGGCGAACGGCCGCTGGGGCTGGGGCGCCTCGCCGGACGGACGGGCGGACGGGCGGACGGACGGGCGGGCGGGGACGACCGGTCCGCTGTGCGGCGGCGGCGTAGAAACGCGTCGACGGCCGGAGGCGTCCGTCATTCGGGGGGCAGGTCGGGCCCCGTTCTGCCCTTGGCGTGGAGCTTGCTCTCCTCCTCGGCGGCCCTTTGCAGAATGGCCGCCGACCGTGGATTCATGCATTCCGACCGGGGGGATATTGCCCGAAGGTGACCGTCTTCACGTCCTGGTCGATGTCGATCCCGCGCTGGATCGCCTTGCGTACGCGCTGGTCGTCCAGAGGAGCCAGTGAGCCAGTGAGCCGTTGAGCCAGAGGTTGTAGTACCTGCCGGGGCGTGCCGGGAGATGAGTGAGAGCCCGGGCGTCGCCTTGAGGGTGGTGACGTTCCGCGGCGGTATGGCCTTCGCCACCTCGGCCTGAGGGGCACAGTGCGTCCAATGCCGATTTGTGATCAGAAAGGACGCGCTGCACGCCACCTCGGGGCCCCGGGCCGTCGCGCACCGGGATGCTTCCTGATCCACGTCACGGGTGTGTTCCTGGTTTGGATCATCCGCGCCGTGAACCCACGGCCGCCCGCACGCTCAGGTGCGGGGGAGGCTCGACAGGCTGTTCCACAGGGTCGACGGTGTCTCGAAGGTCTCCATGACCAGCATCTCGTCCGGCAGTTCCACCGAGAACCTGTCCTCCAGCTCCGCCACCAGGCCGAGCAACGTCAGCGAATCCAGGCCGAGTTCCGTCAGGCTCGCGTGCGCGTCGACGGGTGTCTCCTCGTCGAGGAAGGGGAGTGACTGCCGGAGCGCGGATTCGAAGTCGCTGTAGGAAAGGTCGTTCACGGGCTGCTCCTCGATGCCGTGGGGTCTACGGGCGACGGCTGCGCCGCCGTACCGGCCAGGGTAGTCCGTACGCGATCAAGAAGGGGAGCCCTTTCTGAAACAATCTGTTCATGTTTGGCCAATGATATCCCCGAGCAGGTATGCCGGTGTGACGAGTCATCAGAGGGATGAATTATTCTATGATGTATCCACACTTCTGAAATCGGTCGACGACACATTCGATCCGGACCGGATCGCGCCCGACGCGCATTTGCTTTCCCTCACCCTGGGATCCCTTCAGCTGCTGGAGTTCCTGAACCGGCTGGAGGAGCGGTTCCGAATCGCCATTCCCGATGAGGATCTCGTCGTCGACCGATTCTCGACCCTGGAGAAAATCGTCGCCTATGTCGCCTCGCGGCAGGCGGAAGCCGGGGACGGGCGGTGAGTGCGGAGCGACACGCCGCATGGTCCCGTGTCCTGCGGGCCGCGGGGCCGGACGAAGTGCGCGACCCGCGGGCCACGGTGCGCGCGGTGGCCCAGGTCGCCCGGCGGGCGCGGGGCGGCGGGCGGCTCGACGACATCGTCCGTGGCCCGACGACGGTCAACTCCGGGCTGTGGGTGGTCTCACGGATGTGCCGGGACGGAGCGGTGCGCGTCGACCCCGACGGCACGGTCCGGCCCACCGCCGGGATCCCGGACGCCCGCGACGACGGCGCGCCGGGATTAGTCGACCTCACGCTCGCCGACGGACTCGTCGACTGGGAAGTCCTGGCCGAGGTCCTGACCCGGCGCACCTACGCGCCGGACCCCGAACTGCACCAGAGCTTCGACACCTTCGCCTCGCTGCGGCGACGGCTCGCTGTCATGGACTACTACGACGACCTCGACGGCCGGACGGTGCTGCAGCTCGGCGACGACGAGATGTTCGGCGTGGCCATCGGGCTGGCGGACGGTGTGCGCCACGTGCATGTCGCGGACACCGACGAACGGGTGCTCAAGTCCATCGGGGACGAAGCGGCCCGCCTCGCGCTGGGCCTGACCACGCACGTCGTCGACGTGCGCCGGGACAGGCCGGATCTGTCCGGCGTGGACACCTTCTTCGTGAGCGGACTGAAGGACCCCGGCGGTCTCTTCCTGTTCGTGGCGACCGCCGTGTCGACCGTGGCAGGAGCGGGGGCGGTCGGCTACGTCAGCTTCGATCTCGACGTGTACCGCGCCGGCACCGGTTCCGACCCGGGTGGCGAGCCGGCCCAGCGGGAGGTGCTGCGGATGTTCGACCGGCTCGACTGCACCGTCACCGCCCTCCTGCCCGGCGACGACGGGCTGTTGGACGACTCCGTCCTGGCGGACCTGGGTGAGGCCACCCGCGCCGCGGCGTGGCACGCGGCCTCACCGGCGGAGCTCGGGGCACGGCTGCGGACACTGCTCGACCGGCGGCCCGCCGGCGCCGACCTGTCGCTCTACCAACCCGGATTCCCGCACGCCCAGCTCAGGCCCATCTCGCTCGCCCGGATCGAGACCGGCCCGGCGAGCAGACGGCTGGCGAGCCGCTACCTCGGCTTCCTGCAGAGCGCGGTGCCGGCAGCGGGCGGCGGCTGAGATCCGGTCACGGGATCCCGGGACACGGCGTCCTGTCCGGCGAGGGATTCCCGCAGTCTCGCGTTCCACTCGTTCTCCAGGGCCACCGTCTCGGTGATGAGATCGGCGATGCGCTGTACTGCCGCGGCTCCCTTCCGAAAGCGCAGGAAGAAGTAGTTCCGGGTCATCTCCCAGCGCCGGGAGAGGGCTTCCGCGTCGGCGGCCCGATCGTGCAGCAGCGGGAGCGCACAGGTCTCGGCGGCGGCCCGCAGGAAGCGCGCGTTCAGGGCGCGCTGGCTGGCCAGCTCGCCGAACCAGGCACTGACCTCGATCGTTCCCACGGGGCTGAGCGAGGCGAAGGCGTCCGGGGTGGCGCGCAGTTCGTCGGCGCACGCGGTCACCAGATCCGCGCCGGCGCAGGCGTCCGCGTTCTCCGCGACGACGGAGCGGAACCGCTCCCGTCGCCTCTCCTCGTGCGTCTCCTTCCGGGCCGCCCCCCGCGCTTCCCCGGAGGCGAGCGGGCCGGCTTTCACGACCACCGTGCGGTTCCGCCAGTCGGGGTCGCCCCTGCGCGCCTCTCCGAGCGCGTCCGAGGACATGGCGGTGAACAGCGTGGCGCTCTCCATGAAGCCGTCGAAGAGCGACCCCTGATAGCGGTCGACGATCCGCAACGCACCGGCCTTCTTCCCGCCGTTGCCGTTGCCGTTGCCGTTGCCGCCGCCGTCGTTGTCGTCGGCGGGATGGATCACTATCCGGTGTGAATGGTGCTGCTGCAGGTGGAACGAACTGTGGGGGACGTGGAAGGTGTCCACCCAGGCGATCACCGGATTTCCCTCCGAGAGCTGAGCCCGAATGTATTCCTCGGCTCGCTGCGAGTCGGCGTGATGAATATGGTCGGCGGTCAGGCCGTACCATTCGCCCAGGATCTCCTCGGGTGTCCGACGCTGGATCCCGATCTGTTCCACGGGCCATTCCGAGTCGACGGCGTCCGTCCTGCGGTGGTATCCCCAGTGATCTCCCAGAACGCTCGGATCGTGACCGAGCCAGGCCGCCGTGATGCCGAAAGTCGCCGAAATGCAGTCAAGTGCCAGGAAATCCCGGCCCGATGCGTCCTGCCGCTCCAAGAACTCCGCTCCTTCGTTGTCCATCGCCGTCCGCAGTGTTCCGGCCAATCCGACGTGACCTCCCCTGAGCCCCTTGACGCGCGGCGCCCGCGAGCCCTAGAGCGCGCGCCGGATGCTACGCTGCGCCCCGCCGGACCGTGTGTGAACCGGCCTCGCCGACCTTCCACTTCGGCCGTCAGACCAGCACATACCTATCTGAAAGGAGACGGGGGCGAGCGACAAGCGGCCTCCGGTTCCCCATGACCAACTCCAGCAGTCCCGCCACCGACGGAATAAACGTCGACGACCTGTGCTCGTACGCAGTCGACGTCTGGGTGAGCGACCACAGCATCCTGACCGACGAACAGCGCCTCCTCAAGATCCTGCGCACGGCCGCCGAAAAGGGAAACGCCACGGTACTCGGTGAGTCCTCGCACATCTTCCCGAACGGCGCCGTCACCGCCATCCTCCTGCTCTCCGCCTCGCACCTGAGCATCCACACCTGGCCGGAATTCAGCCTCGCGAACATCGACCTGCTCGCGTACGGCCGCCTGAACGGCGAACGGATGATGCAGAGCGTCGAGTTGGGTCTCTCGCCCACGAGGATCAACGTGACGCGCATGCTGCGCGCGGTGCACTGACCCGCACCGTTCACAGCCACCCCGACAGCGACGTGAGGAACGCGTCGAAGCTGTCCCGGTGGATCGCGTGCGTGGCGTCCGGCACGGTCCGCACCTCGAACCCCCGCCGGGTCAGCTCGGCCCGCATCTCCCCGCTCACCAGCGTGCTCGGCTCCGCCGCCTGGACGAGGGAGCGGACGAGCGGCTTCTGCGGAGTGTGATCGGCGCCGCGGTAGGCGGAGAGGGCGAGCGCCGACCGCTCGTCCCAGGCGTCCAGCGCCGCCAGCTCGGCCGCGACCTCCCGCTCTCCCCACTCCGGGCGCAGACTCCTGATCAGCAGCCGAGGCGCGCGCTTGAAGAGGGTGAAGACGGCCGGGTCGAGGGTGCCGTCCGGGCCTCCCAGCCGCCAGGCGGGCTCCGAGTAGACGGCACGCTCCGGCTCCAGTTCCGGCACGGCGAGCGCCAGGGCCAGGGCGCCGAGCGAATGGCCCAGCGCCAGCTCCGGGCCGCGAGGCAGCGTCTCCAGCAGATCCTGTGCGAACAGGTGCGGCGCGTAGGCGCCCCGGCCGCTGCCGCCGTGACCGCGCAGATCCACGGCGAGGACGCGGTAGCCCCGTCCGGTCAGGACCGGGACCAGTTCGTGCCAGGTGCGGTGGTCGGCCATGAGGCCGTGGACGAGGACGGCGACGCGGTCGCCGGTGCCCCACTCCCGTGTGTGCAGTCGCATGCCGGGGCCGCCCTCACCCGGCCGCGGCGGCTTCCTCCGCCGCCGCGGCCGCCAACTCCCCGAAGGCGGCGGCGGACTCCGGCAGCACCCAGAGGCGTTCCGCCCACCCCGGCGCGCCCAGCTGCCGGCCATGGCGGACGATCCGTTTCGAGACCGCCTCCAGCACCTGGAGCCGGTAGGGCCACAGCGCCTCCTGCTTGGTGCGTACCGCGGCTTCCGACGCGGGGATCAGCACCGGGACCGGCGTGGCCTGTTCAGGGCCGACCGTGAGCCGGCCGGCTTCGGCCGTGGCGTCCGCGAACAGCGAGTACGGCATGTCCTCGTAAAACGCGACCCGTTCGGGCTCCAGCGTCTTGCGGGCGATCAGCTCCAGCGCGGCCTGCCGGGTCAGGACGTGGTCGACATGCCCGCCCACGGCCAGCGGCACGAGCACCAGGCCACCGCCCGCCGCCTCGGCGGCCAGATCGGCGGTGACGCGCTCGAACAGCTCCGGCTCCGTCGCACGGGCCGCGTCCGCGGACTGCGGCCCGAGGAAGTAGCCGTCCTGCCAGGCGGAGCGGTCGGCGGCGTCCACGTGGCCGAGCACGGTCAGTTCCGCGCCCAGCACCCCGCACGCCACCCGCTCCTCCTCCAGCAGCAGGCGTGAGGCCAGCGCGGGACGGCTCCGATAGTGAGGGCGACGAGTCCAGGTCTCGTGCGAGAACACGTCCACCACGCGGCCGCCGAACCGGGCGAGCAGTCCGCCCAGGGCGAGTTGGGCGTCGTCCGGGTGGGGAGAGAACAGGGTCAGGGCGCGGGACGGCCGCGGGCGGGGCGGCGGAGCGGCGACCACCAGGCCCGCCGCATGCCAGCCGGCGATCAACTCCCGTTCCCGGGACGGCCAGGAACGGTACGGCCGGGCGCCGTCGCACGCGTGCCACAGTTCCGCGGCGGACGAGGGGAGGACGGCCGGATCGACCGGCTCGCCGAGGAACCGCACCTCGGCACCGTCGAACTCGGTGTGCGGCAGCCGAATCGGCCGGTCGTCCGCCAGGAGTGGGTGGGTCGTGCGCCGGACCAAGGGGGCGGGGGAGGGGCGCTCTGGCATGCGCAGGAGTGTAGACCAAGGGTCGATCATGGAACTATGGGAAGGAGAACGACAGTTGGAGAACCCGACAAGCCTGTTATCCACTCCGTGATCCGCACGCGACGAGAGGCTCGAACTGCATGTACGTACTCACCCGGGGACTTGCTGCGCCGGAAGCCGCCCGTCTGCGAGAGGCGTGTGAGCGCACCGGACTGCCGCTGAGGGAGCCGGCGGCGCAGGACCCGCGGGAGCTGGCCGCGCACGTCGCCGACGACCTCCTCGTCGTCTTCGTGGCCGCCGAGGCGGACGGCTCGGCGCCGCTCGAACTGCGCGAGATCACCCGCGAAGGCGCCTACGCCGTCCTCGTACAGCCGGCGCCGACCGCCAAGGGCACGCTGGCGGCGCTCCGTTCGGGCGCGGGCTTCGTCATGGCCGCGCCGCTCGGCGCCGAGCGGCTCGTGTCCTTCCTGACCTACCTGCGGGACGTCGCCGCCCCCGCGTCCGCCCAGATCCTCGACCTGGACGAGACCGGCGCTCTCACCACTCCGTCCGCGTCCGTGCGGCTGTCCGAGGCCGAGGCCAAGGCGCTGCGGGCGCTCGCCGACCGCCGGGCCGTCATCGTCCCCCGGCCCGACCTGCTGCGGCTGACCGGTGAGGACCCGCGGGACGTCATCGAGGCGCTGCGGGCCCGGTTCCGGGAGGTCGGCTCGGGCGCCCAGATCCTCAAGGTGCCGCACATGGGGTTCCGGCTCGTCGGGGAAGTGCGGCTGAAGGCCGGCACATGACGGCGGCGGACCGCCCACCGCGTCCGGTGCAGCTGTGGTGGGCCCGCCTGGCCGACGCGCGCCCGGGCCTGGTGGGACTGCTCGATCCCGTGGAACTCGGCCGCTACGAGGCCACGGCCGACCCCGACAACAGGCGCCGCTTCCTGGCCGGTTGCGCGGTCAGCCGGACGGTGCTCGGCGAACTGCTGGGTCTGCCGCCCGCCGACGTGCCGCTGCGGCGCGTGTGCCCGCGCTGCGGCGGACCGCACGGCAAGGTCACGCTCGACGTACCGACCGACAGCGCCCATGCGGACGTCCGCTTCTCCGTCTCGCACAGCGGGGACGTGATCGGACTCGCCGTCTGCCGTGGCGCGGACGTCGGGCTCGACGTCGAGGACGGCGCCGGCACCGATGTGGAGAAGGTGGCCCCCCGCGTCCTCACCGACACGGAACTGGCCGCGCTGCGCGCCCGCCCGCCCTCGGAACGGCCGGCGGCATTTCTGCGCTACTGGACGCGCAAGGAGTCCGCGCTGAAAGCGATCGGCGTCGGCTTGCGGGTTCCGCTGCGCCGACTGGAGGTGTCGGATCCCAAGCTGCCGCCGGCCGTGTTGAGTTGGCCTGAAATCATGGGGGTCTGCCATGAAGTGCGTATGGCGGATACGGTGGTTGACACGACGCACCCCGCGTCGGTCTCGGTGACGGGAACGACCGAAGTGACACTCGTACGGCACGACACGTCGGCAATGCTCCGAGCGTGGCGGTAACTCCACTTATTTCTGCATCGACTTCTTTACGGACCACGGGGAAGGGTTAGGGTCAGATGTCGGACGTCGTGCTGTTGACCCCGCGTGAGATAGCCACGGGGGCACTCAGCCTGAACAACCAGAACGTGACCGTCACCGACGAGGAGTACGTCCAACTCGACCCGGCACTGCGGATTTTCTACGAGAAGGTCCGGGAGAATCTGGGCCTGGCCTGCATTACCGGATATCTGCGCAATGCCGGACACTCCGTCACATCGCTCAACCTGCACGGCCGTACACCCAGCGACGAGGCCATCATCGAGCTCATCCGCCGGGAGCGCCCCCGCTTCATCGGGATCAGCATCATGTACGACCTGCACATCATCGACGCCATCCGGCTCATCCGGTGCGCGCGGATCGCCGATCCGGACGTCTTCATCGCCATCGGCGGCGCCTTCTGCACCTACAACGCGAAACTCATCGCCGAGCAGGTACCCGAGGCCGACTGCGTCACCTTCGGTGAGGGCGAGTTGACGGTCGTGGGGATCATGGACCGGCTGACCGCCGGCACCGACTGGCGGCAGACGCCCGGGCTGTTCTACCGCGACGGCGACCGGGTGCGCAGCAGTGGCATGCCCGTGCTGCCGGACCTCGGCAACCTCGTCTGGCCCGCCCGAGACGTGCTGGAGTACCACAAGGCGGCGGGCATCGCGACGCCCGTGGCCTCCACGTTCACCAGCCGAGGCTGCCACGCCAAGTGCACCTTCTGCTACGCGCCCCGCCAGCCCGGAGTGGTGGACGGCTTCTGGCGGATGCGGCCGCCCGGGGACGTCGTCGACGAGATCGAGTACCTGCAGCGGGAGTTCGGGACCCGCTTCATCTGGTTCAACGACGACAACTTCGGCGGGGCGTTCGGCGACGGCTTCGCGCACGCCGTCGAGTTCGCCGAGACCGTCCTCAGCCGTGGTCTGAAGTTCCAGTTCCACTGCGAGTTCCGGGTCGACTCCGGGCTGATCGACCACGAGGCGCTCGACCTGCTGCACCGCGCGGGACTCTCGTCCGCGCTGCTGGGCATCGAATCCGGGTCGCCCGGCATGCTGCGGCGGTTCAAGAAGGGCACCACGGTGGCCTACAACCTGGACGCGGCCCGCATGTTCAAACGCAAGGGCCTCGGCCTCGACCCCGGCTGGATCATGATCGAGCCGAAGACCACCATCGACGAACTCTGGGAGAACCTCGAGTTCATCGTGGCCGCTCGGATCCACGAGGCGGACAACCCGTTCTTCCTGATCAACCGCGCCATCGCGCTGCGCGGCACCGAGATGTACGACAAGATCGAGGAGCCGCTGCCGCTGGCCGACATCGAAGGCCTGGAGGGCGACGCCTACGAGATCCTGCGCACCGCCCGCCGTGACTACCGGGTGCCGGACCCCCGCGTCGAGGCCCTGTGGAGCGCGTGGAGCGAGGTCGGCGAGGAGATCAGCGACCGCAAGGAGAACGTCCTGCCGTTCATCGCCCAGAAGATCGCCCTGGGCGCCCGCCGGCTCCGCGGGACGGAGCACAATCCGCGTGCCTTCCTCAGCCGGCTGCGGGCCTGGCGCAACGGGCTGCCGGAGCTGTTCCTCGCGTTCATGAACTACGGACTCGTCCTCGCCGAGACCGACCCGCCCGACCTCGTCACCCGGCTCACCGCCGATCTGCGGGACCTGGTGGCCGACTACGACGCCGAGCACCTCGGCGAGTCCTTCGAGGAGTTCAGCGAGCGGGTGGAGCGCGTCTGCGGCGCCGAGGCCCTCGTCGCGGCGGGAGTGGGCCGATGACCCTGCGCTACGGAGTGGTCGGCTGTGGTCGCGTCTTCCAGCGCTACCACCTGCCCGTCGTCACCGACCACGAGGACTACACCCTCGTCGCCGCCTGCGACACCGACGCCGACAGCGCGCGCTCGGTGCTCGGAGCGGCGGCCGACGGCGTCCTGGTCACCACCAGCCTGGAGGAGTTCCTCACGGTCGGCAGGCCGGACGTGGTGGCGGTGTGCACGCCCAACGACGCCCACACCGAGCCGGTGCTCGCGGCGCTCGAGGCCGGCGCGCACGTCCTGTGCGAGAAGCCGCTGGCCGCCGACCTGTCCGAGGCGCGCCGGCTGGCCGGGGCGGCCGGCGCCGACCGGCTCGCGGTCAACCTGCCCTATCGCTTCCACGAGCTGGTGCCGGCGTTCCTCAAGGCGCTGCCCGAGGGCCCGTGTGAGATCACCTTGACCTTCACCACGGCCGGCCAGCGGCTGTGGCGGCCGGTGACGAACTGGTACGGCGACGCGGCGCGGGCCGGCGGCGGGGCGCTGGTCGACCTCGGGGCGCACGCCCTGGATCTGCTGATCACCGTCTTCGGCCGGCCCCGCCCGGTCGCCTGCCGGGTCGACGCGGCAGGCGTGGAGGAGCGGGTCGTCGCCGACCTGGAGTTCCCGGCAGGTCACGCGAAGCTGCGCATCGACCGTCGCAGCCGGGTCATGGGCCTCACCCTGGAGGCCACCGCGGCGGACGGCGAGAGCACCGTGCTGGACCTGCGGCGCGGCGAGGTGCGCAGCGCCGCAGGCACGGTCACGGCCGAGGATCGCCGGCCCGAACTGGCGGCGATCCACGGCTTCCTCGACACGGTGGCGGGCCGGGCCCGGGGCCGCACGGTGGCCCCGGCTCAGGCGTTGGAGGTGCAGGAACTCATCGCGGCGCTCTACGCCGACGCGGAGCTCGATCCGGGGCTGACGCTCTGAGCGACACCCTGTCCGGTTGCGGGGGCGTCGGAGATGACCGGCCGGAACGTCTCCTTCAGCTCCCGCAGCCGGGCGCGTGAGCGCTCTCCCGAGTACAGGTGCGTCGCGCCGATCTCCTCCTCCGTGATCCGGTCCAGGAAGAACAGGTTGATGACGTCGGACGGCGTGGCGCAGGTCTTGCAGAAGGAGAACCGCGGGCGGTCGTGCATGAACAGGTCGTAGTGCTGGTGCGAGCCGTACTGGTCGAGCAGCAACTTCCGGTCCTGGGCCAGGTTGCCCATCGGCTTGACCCAGGCGTGCGGGCACGCGGAGACGTCGCCCTGGCCGAAGAGCTGCGCCATGGTCGCCGTGACGAAGCAGCCGAGGGTGCGCACGTTCGTCTTGAGCTGTTCGGCCATGTGCTCGACGTAGGCGCGCGGCGGCAGGACGTCCGCGAACTCGTCGTAGCGCTCCACCAGCGGCATCAGGTGGTCGCCGGCCGGCGGGCCCATGCGCTCGGCGGTGTCGCCGCGCACGGGGAAGAAGTACAGCGTGGTGCTGCCCGCGACCTCGTCGCGCAGGTACTGGGCGAACTCCAGCTGGCCCGCGTAGTTGGCGTCGGTGAGCACCGACTGGATGTCGATGCGCAGCCCCGCCTCGGCCGCCGCGTGGAGACTGCGCATGATGACGTCGTGCAGCTTGGCCTGTTTCGGGGGCAGGCGGTGCCGGTTCAGCTCCAGCGTGTGCCCGTCCAGGGAGATGTTCAGCTGGACGTTGCCCATCGCGGCGAGGGCCTCGATGCGCCGCTCGTTGAGGAACACGCCGTTGGTGATGACCTGGACGGTCTCGTAGCGGCGGCTGGCCTCCTGGACGAACTCGGTGGACCCTTTCAGCCAGAAGAACTCACCGCCGGACAGCCGCAGAATGGGCGCGTCCACGTGCTCGTGGTACATGTCCAGAATCTCGTGCCAGTCCTGACGGCGGTCGGTGGTGAGCCGCAGCCGGGCGTCGGGCACGTTCATGAGGAGGTTGTACTCCTCGGTGAGGCAGTAGGAACAGCGCATTTGGCAGAGCTGTTCCTCGATGACCATGTCGTTCATCAGGAACGGGAGTCGACCGCCTTCTGCCGCCGAGGCGGTGAGTGCGGCACGAAACTTTTCCTTAAGGCGCATGAAAGTCCCCGTTTTGCGGTCGGCTTGGGATTTACGGCCAGGTCGCTCGACCGGTCAACCCTAACTGTTCGTCAACCGTGTTGCCATAGGACCCAGTTGGGGTTCCACGAGCGTGAAACATTCTGTACATGTACGGAACCGGCGGTCTACACGATCAGGGGGTGGACCTTGATCCGCACCGTTGGTTAGCATGCCGTCGGTGAAGGCCGGACAGCCACGGGGGCACTGAAGGCATGAGCGTAATCCGCCGTATCGACGTCACGCTGAAGGATCACGACTACGCCGTCCATGTCGGATCCGGCGCTCGCCGACTGCTGCCGGGCGTCCTGAGGGAGCTGGGCGTCGGCCGCGTCGCCCTGGTGAGCGCCTTACCGGAGAGGGAACTCCCCGACCCCGGCGTGCCGTTCACGGTCGTGCCGGTCGCCGACGGCGAGCGGCACAAGACGCTCGCGTCGGTCGAGTCCTACTGCCGCGCCTTCGTCGGGGCGGGGCTGACCCGGTCCGACGCCGTGATCGCCTGCGGTGGCGGCACGACGACGGACACCGTCGGCCTGGCCGCCGCCCTCTACCACCGCGGCATCAAGGTCGTGCACCTGCCGACCACGCTGCTCGCCCAGGTCGACGCGAGCGTCGGCGGCAAGACCGCGGTCAACCTGCCCGAGGGCAAGAACCTGGTCGGCGCCTACTGGCAGCCCAGCGCGGTGCTGTGCGACACGGACTTCCTGGACACCCTGCCCCGACGCGAACTGCTCAGCGGCTACGGGGAGATAGCCCGCTGCGCGTTCATCGGCGCCGGCGATCTGCGCGGGCTCGACCTGACCGAGCAGATCGTGGCGAGCGTGACGCTGAAGGCGTCGGTCGTCGCCCGCGACGAACGCGATCAGGGGCCGCGCCACATCCTCAACTACGGCCACACCCTCGGACACGCCATCGAGCGTGCCACCGACTACGCCTGGCGCCACGGCGAGGCGGTCGCGGTCGGCACCGTGTTCGCGGGCCTGCTCGCGGGCCGGCTGGGCCGCATCGACCAGGGCCGGGTGGCCGAGCACCGGGAGATGGTGGAGAGCTTCGGACTGCCCACCTGGCTGCCGTCCGGTGTGCCCGTGCCGACCCTGGTGGAGCTGATGCGGCGCGACAAGAAGGGGCAGGACGCCGACGCCGGGCTGACCTTCGTCCTGGACGGCCCGCGCGGGGTCGAACTCGTGCCCCGGGTCGACGAGCACCTGGTCTCCTCCGTCCTGGCGGACCTGCCTTCGGGCGCCGCCCCCACCTCGGCCTGAGGAGCGCCATGCCCGACGCCCCACCCGGCCCGAGCGCCATCTCGGGCACGACCCGGCTCTACGTGGTCCTGGGCGACCCGGTGGCCCAGGTGCGCGCCCCCGGCCTGCTGAACGACCTGTTCGCCCGTACCGCGCGGGACGCGGTGCTGGTCCCCGTGCATGTCGCCCCCGACGGCCTCGCGGAGGTGATGCGCGGACTGCGCCGCATGCGCAACCTCGACGGCATCCTCGTCACCGTGCCGCACAAGATCGAGGTGTGCCGGTACGCCGACCTGCTGGGCCCGGCCGCCGAAGTGGCCGGTAGCGCCAACGCCCTGCGCAGGAACCCCGACGGGAGCTGGCTCGCCGACAACTTCGACGGCGCCGGCTTCGTCCACGGACTGCGCGACAACGGCCACGACCCCGCGGGCGCGACCGTCGCCCTGGCCGGGGCCGGCGGCGCCGGACGGGCCGTCGCCGCCGCCCTGCTCACCGCCGGCATCGCCCGACTGCGGCTGTACGACCCCGACCCGATCCGCCGGAAGGACGTGCTCACCCGGCTGGACGCACGCTGGCCGGGCCGGGTGACGGTCGACGCGGAGGACGATTTCGACGGCGATCGCGTCGACATCGCGGTGAACGCGACCCCGCTGGGCATGCGTCCAGGTGACCCGCTGCCCTTCGACCTCGCCCGCCTGCCGGATACCTGCGCGGTCGCCGACATCATCATGAAGCCGGCCGAGACCGCCCTGCTCAAGGCCGCTCGGGAGAGCGGACGGCCGGTGGTGTACGGCCGCCACATGCTCGACAGCCAGGTGCTCCTCTACGAGGAGTTCTTCGCACTGCACGCACCGCAACGAAACGGGAGGTGGGAGCCGTGATCGACCATGCCCAGGCCGTGGCCCTCGCGCAGCGGGCCCTGGCCCACCTGGAGGCCGGCACGACGGACCAGGCCGAGGACGTGCTGCGGGTCCCCGTCACGGAATACCTCGACCCCGACCGGTGGCGACGGGAGGTCGACGTCGTCTTCAAACGGGTCCCGCTCGCCCTCGCGCTCTCCGTCGAACTCCCGGGCGCCGGCTCCTACAAGGCCCTGGACGCCCTGGGCACCCCCGTCCTGCTCACCCGTGGACAGGACGGCGCCGTACGGGCGTTCCTCAACGTCTGCCGCCACCGCGGCGCCCAGCTGTGCCCGGCCGGCACCGGCACCCGGCACCGCTTCCGCTGTCCCTACCACGCCTGGGTGTACGACGACCGGGGCGGACTCGTCGCCGTGCACAAGCCCGGCACCTTCGGGGACGTCGACAACGCCGAACTGGGGCTGCGTCCGCTGCCCGTCGTGGAGCGCCTCGGCTTCGTGTGGGTGTGCCTCACGCCGGGCACCACGATCGACCTGGACGCCTGGCTCGGGGAGTACGCGCGCGAGCTGGAGCGGCTCGAACTCGACAAGTGGCACGTCTACGAGCAGCGCGAACTGGCGGGGCCCGGCTGGAAGGTGGCCTTCGACGGCTATCTGGAGAGCTACCACATCCAGGCGCTGCACCGCACCACGTTCGCCCCGACGTCCACCTCCAACCTGATGGTGGTGGACTCGTTCGGGCCGCACCAGCGGATCCTGTACCCGGTCAAGTCGCTGCGGACGCTGCGGGACATCCCGGTCGAGGACTGGGACCCCGCCCCGCACTGCGGCACCGTCTACACCGTCTTCCCCAACGTGTCGATCGCCGGCAGCTGGGAAGGCCATGGAGTCGTCTCCCAGATCATGCCCGGCCCGGGAGTGGACCGGAGCAGCACCGTGCAGACCATCCTGACGCGCGTGCCCCCGGTGACCGATGAGGACCGGCGCTACACGGCGGAGTTCAGCGAACTCGTCGAAAGAGGCGTGGCGGAGGAGGACTATCGCACGGGATTTGACGTACAGGCAGCTTTGTCCTCCGGGGCGAATACGCACTTTGTGTTCGGGCGCAACGAGTTGGCGTTGCAGCATCACCATCGCTGGCTGGACCGTCTGCTTGCACAAGCCAACTAGACGCTGGTAGAGGTGTTTTGAGGCATAGTCAGGATGGACAGCCTCTGACCCACCGGATAGATTGTCACTCGTCCGAACGAATGAAAGGCTGTCTGTGAACCGCGACGAAGTGCTCCAGGAGATCCACCAAATCGCCAAGGAGTTTGCCGCCTCCAGTGGTCGCACGGTGAATGAGAACAGCAGCAACTTCCTCGAGGCCTATGGATTCACCTCGCTGGACGCGCTGGAGTTCCTGCTTCTCCTCGAGGAGCGGTTCGGTGTGACGTTCGAGGACGAGGACCTGACCGAGGACACGCTCACGTCCGAGGACCGGCTGGCCGACTACGTCGTCGAACGCCTCGGCTGAGCAGCGGGAGCCCCGCCCCATGACTCTCCCCAAGCTGACGGAAGTCGCTGAGGGATTCTCCGTGCACGCCGTCAGCGCGCTGGACGCCCGCTTTCTGTACCGCGAGATGTTCGAAGGCGGAACCTACGCCGGTATTTCCCTTCCCGACGAGCCGTTCGTCATCGACGTCGGGGCCAACATCGGGCTCTTCACGCTCTTCGTGAAGCAGCGGCGGCCCAAGGCGCGCATCGTGGCCTTCGAGCCGCTGCCCGAACTCGTCGCGGCTCTGCGCGCCAACGTGGCGGAGTTCGGCCTCCACGACGTGTCCGTGCACGAGACGGCCCTGGGGAGCGAGGAGGCGGCCGATGTGTCCTTCCGCTACTACCCGCTGCTCCCGAGCAGTTCGACGCTGTACCCGCAGGACCAGGGGCAGCTGAGGGAACTCCTGGGCAGAAGCTTTCCGCCGCGGGTCGTGGAGCGGATGTTCCAGGGACGCGAGACCACCGTCAGCGTCGAACGGCTCTCCCGCCACATCGGCACCGACCGACCCGTCGATCTGCTGAAGATCGACGCGGTGGGCTCCGAACTGGAGATCCTGCGGGGTGTCGACGCGGAACTGCGCCCCCTGCTGCGCAACGTGTTCATCGACGTCCAGGACGTGCACGGCCGGGTCGCCGAACTCTGTCTGTATCTGCGGGAGATGGGCCTGGAGCCCAGCGTGCTGAAACCGCCGATGGCGGACGGAGAGGACACACTGAACCACCTGATCCATGCCGTGCGGCCGTGACACAAGGAATGCTGCGAGCTCAAAGAGGGGGAACACGCGGATGCTGACGCTCGGGCTGGGCGGGTCCAACCACGACTTCGCCGCCTGTCTCGTCTCCGACGGCGTCATCGCCGCCGGAATCGAGGAGGAGCGGGTACGCCGGGTCAAGTACTCGGTTGGAGTCAACTCGCTGTTCAACCAGTCGTGGCGGTACTGCCTCGACATGGCGCAGGCACGCCTCGCGGACGTCGACGTCATCGTCGCCGACGACACGCTGCTGGCGCCCGCGTACTTTCCCTTCCGCAAGCGCATCCATCTGATACGCCATCACATGGCGCACGCCGCCAGCACCTTCTTCCCCTCGCCCTTCGAGCGGGCCGCCATTCTCGTCGTCGACGGAGCGGGCAGCCTCATCGACGACCGGGGCGTGGAGACCCTCACCACCGCCGTCGGCGAGGGCACCACCATCACCGAGCTGTCCAAGGTGCTCGGCACCAACTGGTCCACCGACGGCCTCAGCGCCCTCCGGGTCTACCAGGCCGGCGACAGCGACCACTCCCTCGGCTACATGTACAAAGCGGTCAGCAAGGCCATCGGCTTCGTCCTGTACGAGAACGAGTACGAAGGCCGGCACTGGTACCTGTCCGAGGACGGCAAGACGATGGGCCTCGCGCCCTACGGAACCCCGCGCTACTGCAAGGAGTTCCGCGAGTACCTCACGCTGCTGCCCGACGGCCGCTATGAACTGCACCTCAAGAACGGCGGACTGCTCGACTTCATCGAGCACGCCCTCGACGGCTACGCGGGCGACGAGCGCTTCGCCCGCGCCGCCGATCTGGCCTACGCGGCCCAGGACACACTGGAGGAGACCCTCCTGCACGTCGCCCGGCAGCTCCACGCGGACACCGGGCTCACCGACCTGTGCCTGGCCGGCGGCGTCGCGCTGAACTGCGTGGCCAACGGCCGGCTGCTGCGCGAGACCCCCTTCGAGAACGTCTTCGTGCAGCCCGCCGCAGGCGACGGCGGCTGCGCCGTCGGCAACGCCTACTACGGCTACCACGTCATCGCCGGACAGCCCCGCGAAAAGCCCGCCCGCACCGCCCAGCGCCACGCCTACCTGGGCCGCACCTACGACGACTCCGAAGTGCGGGCCGCGCTCGACGCCAGCGGACTGCCCTACCGCGCGGTGGACGAGCCGTCCCGGATCGGGGCCGAACTGCTCGCGCAGGGCAAGCTGCTGGGCTGGTTCACCGGCGGGTCGGAGTTCGGGCCGCGCGCCCTGGGCCACCGCAGCATCCTGGCCGATCCCCGGCGCGCCGAGATGAAGGACATCATCAACGCCCGCGTCAAGCACCGCGAGCCCTTCCGGCCCTTCGCCCCGGCGGTGCTGCGCGAGCACGCGGCCGACTACTTCGACCTGGACATCGAGTCGCCGTACATGCTCATCGTGGCCCCGGTCCGGCCCGAGAAGCAGGGCGAGGTCCCGGCCATCGTGCACGTCGACGGCACCGCCCGGGTGCAGACCGTGACAGCCGAGGACAACGGCGCGTACCACGGGCTGATCGCGCACTTCCACCGGCTGACCGGGGTTCCGGTGGTGCTCAACACCTCGTTCAACGACAACGGCCAGCCGATCGTCGAGACCCCGCAGCAGGCCCTCGAGTTCTACGGCGGCAGCCGGCTGGACTGGATGATCATCGAAAACTACGTGGTGGCGCACTCGGCCGACGACCTCGACGCTCTGGCGTCCCTGTCGTCGGCGACCGGCAGCCCCGCCACCGACTGAGAGGGACGCACTGTGGCTCTGGCACTCGACGGTGGCAATCCGGTCCGCCGCCACGACTTTCCGGCCTGGCCGTACCACGACGACACCGAACGCGCGGCGCTGATCCGCGCGGTCGACCAGGGCCAGTGGTGGCGAGTCGGCGGCTCCGAGACCACCTCGTTCGAGGCGGAGTTCGGCGAGTACCACGGCGGCACGACGCTCGCCGTCACCAACGGCACCCACGCCCTGGAACTCGGCCTGGAGCTGCTGGGCCTGGAGCCGGGCGACGAGGTGATCGTGCCCGCCTTCACGTTCATCTCCACCTCCATCGCGGTACAGCGCGCGGGCGGCGTCCCGGTCCCGGTCGACGTGGACCCCGTGACGTACTGCCTCGACCCGCAGACCCTGGAGGCGGTCCGCACACCGCGGACGCGCGTCGTCATCCCCGTGCACATGGCCGGGCACGTCGCCGACATGGACGCCATCGGCGCCTGGGCCGCCCGGCACGACGTCGTCGTCTTCCAGGACGCCGCGCACGCCCACGGCGCCGTCTGGTCCGGCCGGCGCATCGGCGACTTCGGCACGCTCGCCGCGTTCAGCTTCCAGAACGGCAAGCTGATGACGGCGGGCGAGGGCGGGGCGCTGCTCCTGCCGTCGCAGGAGTGGTTCGACGAGGCGTTCTCCCGGCACAGCTGCGGCCGGCCCTTCGGCGACACGAACTACGAGCACCGCACCCCGTCCTCCAACTACCGCATGACGGAGTTCGCCGGCGCGGTCCTGCGCGCCCAGCTCGGGCGGCTCGACGAGCAGAACGCGCGCCGCGAGAGCCGCTGGAAGACGCTGTCCGCGGCGCTGCGCGAGATACCCGGAGTGGTCCCCCAGGGCCGCGACCCGCGCTGTGACCTCAACCCGCACTACATGGCCATGGCCGCCCTCGACCCCGCGACGCACGCCGGGACCGACCGCGACCTGGTGGTCAGGGCGCTGGTCGCCGAGGGCATCCCCGCCTTCGTCAACTACCCGCCGGTCTACCGCACACAGGCCCACGAGGCGCTGCGCGGCAACGGACTGCCGGACACGGCCGAGCTCGCCGAGCGCAACCCGGTCAGCGAGCACCTGGGCGCGCACGGCTTCTGGCTGCACCACCGGGTGCTGCTCGGCACGGACGCCGACTGCGCCGACGTCGCGGAGGCCGTGGCCAAGGTGCTGACCGAGCTGGCGGGGAAGAAGCGTTCGGCTTGATGAGGGTCGCCGTCGTCGGGCTGGGCTGGGTGGCCCGCGAGGTATGGCTGCCCCGGCTGGTCAAGCATCCGGACTTCGAGGTCGTCGCCGTGGTGGAGCCGCGGCCCGAGGCCGTCGAGCGGGCCGCCGCCCTGGTGGGCGGGGCGCGGGTGTACGGCGGGTACCAGGAGCTCGGGCCGCGCGAGGCCGACCTCGTGTTCGTCCTCACCCCGAACCACACCCACGGCGCTCTCGCGGGCCACTTCCTGCGCCAGGGCCTCGCCGTCTTTCTGGAGAAGCCCACCGGCACCGACTTCGGCCACCTGCGGCTCCTCGAGGACGCCGCCCGCGACGGCGGGGGGCGGCTGCTGCTGTCCACCGCCGCCCGCCACCGCGCGGACGTGGGGGAGCTGGCGCGTCTCGTCGCCGACGGGGCGCTCGGCACGCCCCGCCACGCCGAGCTGAGCTGGGTCCGCTCCCGGGGCATTCCCGGCAGCGACTGGTTCGCCCGCCGGGAGACGGCCGGCGGCGGAGTCCTGGTCGACCTGGGCTGGCACGTCATCGACGTCCTGCACCACCTGTGGGGCGCCTCCGGCGTGCGCCACGCCACCGCCCTCGCCTCCAGCGACTTCCTCAGCCGTGCGGGCTGGGGCGCGGACTGGCACGCCGGCACGGCCGGCCCGCGGAACGCCGACGTGGAGGACCAGCTCACCGCCCTGGTGGCCACCGAGCGCTACGGACTGCACCTGCGCTTCGCCTGGGCGTCGCACGAGACGGTCGACCGCACCCGGCTGGTGCTGCACGGCACCGCGGGCACCGCCGAGCTGACCACCACGTTCGGCTTCAGCCCCCGACGCGTGAGCGAACCGACGCTCACGCTCCGCCAGGAGGGCGCGGAGCGCCCGGTGCCGCTGCCCCCGGCCGGCGTCGGCGACGAGTACGACCAGCAACTCGACGCGCTGGCCGCCGAACTGGCCCGGCCCGATGCCACGGACCGGGCCCTGCGCGAGGCCCGCGAGGCCCTGGCCGTCGTCGAGGCCTGTTACCGCGCCACGTCCGCCCGCTGGACAGCACCGGAGACGAATTCATGACTGCATCCCTGTCCGAGCCCACGGCGCTGCGCTACGAGCCGCTGCGCGGCCTGGCCCTGTGGGGCCAGGAGGAGAAGGCCGCCGCACTGGAGGTGCTGGAGAGCCGTTCCCTCTTCCGCTACTACGGTCCCGCGCTCCAGCGCCGGGTCGAGCGGTTCGAGGAGCGGTTCGCCGCCCTGCACCAGGCACCCCACGCGGTCGGCGTGTCCTCCGGTACCGCCGCCCTGACCTGCGCCCTCATCGGCCTGGGGATACCCGAGGGCGGCGAGGTCATCGTGCCGTCGGCCACCTTCATCGGCTGCGTCAACGCCGTTGTGGCCGCGCGTGGCGTCCCCGTCTTCGCCGACATCGACGAGTCGCTCACCCTGGACCCCACGGCGTGGGAGAAGCTCGTCACCGAGCGGACCTTCGCGGTCATGCCCGTCCACCTGAACAACGTCGCCGCCGACATGGACCCCATCCTGGCCGTCGCCCGTGAGCACGGCATCCGGGTGCTGGAGGACGCCGCCCAGGCCTGCGGTGTCAGCTACCGGGGGCGCCCGGTGGGTTCGATCGGCGACGCGGGGGCCTTCAGCTTCCAGCTGGAGAAGAACATCACCGCAGGCGAGGGCGGCGCCGTCGTCACGACGGACCCCGACGTCCACGACCGCGTGGTCCGCTACCAGGACCAGGGCGGGCAGTTCACCACCTCGCGCAGCGGCGAGCGCGGCGGTGCCGCCGGCGAGGCCTTCCTCGGGGCCAACCTGCGGATGACCGAGATCGCCGGCGCCCTGCTGTCCGTACAGCTGGAACGGCTCACGCCGATGCTGCGACGGCTGCGCGACATCGCCCGTACCGTCCGCGCCGACCTCGCCGACCTGGAGCTCGAGTGGCGGCGGCTGCCGGACGAGGAGGGCAGCGGCGGCGATCTCACGGTCCTGCTGGACAACCGCATGGCCGCCCGCCGGTTCGTCACCGTGCTCACCGCGGCCGGCATCCCCGCGGCCACGCTCTACTCGGGCCGCCTGGTCCAGCAGAACCCGGCCGTCCGCGCCGGCCGCACCCCCTGGGGCGTGGCCTGGGACGCCACCGCGCGCCTGCGCGCCAGCGAGGCCGTCCTGGGCCGGTCCGTCACCGTCGGACTCGGCGCGACCATGACGGACGAGGACGTCGCCCATCTGGTGGCGAGCCTGCGGACGGCGTCCGAGGCGGTCCGCAAGGGAGCGAACGGTGAGTGACCTCTGGCCGCGGGCCGTCGTCCTGGACCTGGACGGCGTTCTCATCGACAGCATCCATGTGATGCGCAGGGCTTTCCAGCGGGCGTACGACCTCACGGTCGGCGACGGCGAGGCGCCCTTCGAGGAGTACCTGACCCACCTCGGGCGGCACATGCCCGACACCCTGGCGATCATGGGTCTGCCCGCCGGGATGTACGAGCCGTTCGTCGTGGAGAGCCGCAAGCTGGTCCACGAGATCGAGCCGTGCCCCGGCGCCGCGGAACTGCTGGCCGGGCTGCGCGAGGCCGGCGTTCCGACCGCCGTCGCCACCGGCAAGACCCATGGCCGCGCCGTGGAGGCACTGGCGGCGACCGGCCTGCTGGACCTGGTGGACGCGGTCTGCGGCAGCGACGAGGTGGCGCACGGCAAACCGGCTCCCGACATCGTCCTGCTCGCCCTGGAGAAGATCGGGGCCGCCGCCGAGGGCGCCGTGATGGTCGGCGACTCCGCGTTGGATCTGCGGGCCGGCCGCGCGGCCGGCACCCGTACCGCCGCCGGGCTCTGGGGCCAGGGCGACCGGGAGGAACTGCTCGCCCACCGGCCCGAGCTGGTGGCCGGCTCGTGCGCCGAACTGGCCGCTCTGCTGCACCGCCGTGAAGGGACCCCCGCGTGACCATCGCCTCCACCTCCCGTGACCTGCTGCTGCTCAACGGCCCCAACCTGGGCACGCTCGGCACGCGCGAACCCGGGATCTACGGCACCACCACCCTCGCCGAGGTGGAGGAGTCGGTGGCCGAGCTGCTGGCCCGCGCCGGGTACGGACTGCGCAGCGAACAGCACGACGGCGAGGGCGAGTTGATCCGGGCCCTGCACAAACACCGGGACACCGCCGCCGCGATCGTCAATCCCGGCGCACTGATGATCGCCGGCTGGAGCCTGCGCGACGCCCTCGCCGACTACCCGGCGCCCTGGGCCGAGGTGCACATCTCCAACGTCTGGGCCCGCGAGTCCTTCCGGCACAACTCCGTGGTCTCGCCGCTCGCCGTGGGCGTCATCGCGGGCTTCGGCACACACGGGTACGAACTCGCCGCGCAGGCACTGGTGCGGCGGCTGGAGACGGCGGCGCAGGGTACGGCGAAGTGACCGCCGCGGACCTGTGGGAGGCGTTCTCCCGGGCGGACCTGAACCCGGACGCGCCCGCGCTCGGCGACCTGACCCGCCGGGCGGCCGTCGCGCGGGTGACCGAACTGGCCGAACGGCTGCGCGCACAGGGCGTACGGCCCGCGGAGGCCGTCGGACTCCAGGGGCCCAACCAGCCGGAATGGGTGCTGGGCCTGCTCGCGCTGACCGCGGCGGGCGCCTGCCCCCTGCTGCTGCCCGCGGACTCGCCACCGGCGGAGACCCGCAGGCTGCTGAGGGCCGCCGGGGCCCGCCGGACGCTCGTCACGGACCCCGGCGAGGAGGACCGGGCGGTGCTGCGGGCGGAGCACGGCGGCCCGGAGGAGGAACTCGTCGGTGACGGGACCACCGCGGCCGACCCGGACCCCGGAGCGGCCGTCCACGCCCCGGGCACGGTTCTGCTGGTCTCCTCCGGGTCGACCGGGACGCCCAAACTCGTGGCACGGTCGCCGCGTTCCGTGCTCGACGAGGGCGTGCGCTACCACCACGCCGGTCTGGCGCGGCCCGACGACTCCGTACTGCTGCCGCTGCCGCTGAGCCACGCCTACGCGCTCGGCTGGCTGGCCGGCGCGCTGGTGGCCGGGGCGCATGTGGACCCGGTGCCGCCGCGCGCCGTCGGCGCCGTGCACAGCCGACTGCGCGAACGGGCGACGGTCCTGGTCACCGTGCCCGGCCTGGCCCGTGTCCTGGCGCGCCGCCGGTCTCTGGTCGAGGACGCGCCGTTCCCCGCACTGCGCCGGGTGATGGCAGGCGCCGGATACGTGGACGCCGACCTGGACGCGCTGTGGACCCGCACCCTCGGAGTGGGCGTCTCCCGCAACTACGGCTCCAGCGAGACCGGTTCCGTGCTGTGGGGAGACCCCGGACTGCCGTCGGGAGCCGTCGGTCGTCCGATGCCCGGCGTCCGGGTCGATCTGCTGGACCCCGACGGCACGCCGCTGCCCTGCGGGGAGGCGGCCCAGGGAGAACTCGCCGTCGTCCTGGAGGACGGCTCGGCCCACCGCCTGCACGACCTCGCCGATCGCGACGAGCACGGCGTCCACCGCATCCTGGGCAGAGCCCGGCTCGGAGTGGTCCGCCGGGGGGCCCGCTGGGTCTCCACGATGGAGGTGGAGTCGGTGCTCCGGGCGGCCCCCGGCATCGCCGACGTCTCGGTCACGGCGACGGGTCCGGACGACTCGGACGACCAGGGTCTCACCGTCGAGTACGTGCCCGCCGACGCCGAACTGGCCGCCCCGGCACGGGTGCAGGCGTACGCCCGCGCCGAACTGGCCGCGTACAAGGTGCCCGACAGCTTCCAGCCGCGCTACCGGCTGCGCCGCTCCGCCGTCGGCAAGGCGCAGGCGGCCCCCGTGTACCGCCTCGCCCGCGCCGCCCGCCCCCGTTCCACGGCCGAGCAGGTCCTGGCGGCGGCCCTCACCGAACTCGGCCTGCTCCCGCGCCTGGCCGACGGCGGAACCGCCGCCGACCTGGCCCGGACGGCGGGGTTGCGCGCGGACGTGCTGTCGCCCGTGTTGGACACCGCCTGCGCGCTGGGGCTGCTGGTCACGGACACCGCCTCGGCGGGTGCGCCGGACACCTGGGTCTGTCCCCCGGACGTGGCGCCGGCCGGCCGGGCGCTGGCGGCCCGGGTGCGCGGCGAAGCGGCGGGCGGGCGACCGACGTCGCCGGCCGGACCCCCGGCACCGGAGAAGGCCCTGCGCGCGAGCGTCGAGGGGCTGCTCGCCGAGGCCGCCGTCGACGGCGCGCTCCTGGAGATCGGCGACGGCGACGCCCCACCGGCGGCCGACGCCGAGTACGGCGCCTGCGTGGTCCTCGGCGGTGTCCACGGCCCGGCCGCCCGACTCGGCTCACTCGCCGCGCTGCTGCGGCCGAAGGGGCTGCTCGTGGTCGCCGACGCCTTCGTTTCCGACCCGCTCGCCCTCACCGACGACCTGAGCCGTACGACGGCCGTCCGCTGGCTCGTCGACGGACACCTCCACTGGTGGACGACGCAGGAACTGCGGGCGGGCCTGGAGGCCGTGGGCCTGCGGGTGGAGGAGAGCCACGGTGCCGAGCAGGCGCCGTACGCGATCCTCGTCGCCCGGAAGCCGTCGTGACCGGCGCCCGCCCGCGCACGGACCCCGGCACGGCGGGCGCCACCCTCGCCGTGGACATCGGAGGCACCAAGCTCGCCCTGCGCGCGCTCGCCGCCGGTGCGGCCGTGTACGAGCGCACCGTCCTGTGGCCCGTCGGCGGTGACGCGGCAGGCGAGTCGGAGCTGCTGGAGGCGTCCGTCGCCGAGGCGGTCGGCGCGCTGGGGGGAGCCCCCGTCCGGATCGGCGTGGCGGCGGCGCCCAATGTCGGCGCCGACGGATCCGTGCTGAGCTGGCCCAATCGGCCCGCCTGGGTGGGGCGTTCGCTGAGCGCTCCGTTCGCGGGCAGCGGCGCGGAGGTCCTGTTCGGCGACGACGCGACGCTCGCCGGGCTGGCGGAAGCCCGTTCCACGGGCAGCCGGGACCTGGTCTACCTGGGCATCGGAACGGGCGTCGGCGGCGGGCTGGTCAGCGGCGGCCGACTGCTGACCGGCGCCTGGGGCACGGCGGGCGAACTGGGCCACCTGGTGGTCGATCCGGCGGGCCCGCGCTGCCGGTGCGGCACCCGCGGCTGCCTTCAGGCCGTGGTCTCGGCCGGGGCGCTGGCCGCCCACGCCTCCGCGACACGTGGACTTCCCACGACGACCGCCGAGCTGGTGGCGGGCGTGGACCGCGCCGACCCCTGGGCGGAGCGCACGCTCGACCACGCGGCCGACGCGATCGCCCGCGCGCTGCGGGTCCTCGTGGAGCTCGTCCAGCCCGCGCACATACGCATCGGAGGCGGCCTCGGAGCCGCGCTCGCGCCCCTGCCCCGCAGGGTGGCGCGGCGCCTGTCCGCGACGGCCCGCCCGGGCCGGCTCCTTCCCGAGGTCGGTGCGGCCGTCCACGGTCCGCACTCCTCCCTCGCCGGCGCCGCCCTGCTCGCCGCCCACGGCACGAGCCTGCTCGGCGGGGCGGACCTGTTCCACGAGGGGAGCCCGACATGACCCGGCCGGCGGTCAGCGTGGTCATCCCCACCCGCGACAAGGCGGACAGCCTGCGGCTCGTCCTGGCCTGCCTGGCCCGTCAGGTGTGCCCGGAGCCCCACGAGATCGTGGTCGTCGACGACGGCTGCACCGACGGCACCGCCGACGTCGTGGCGGCCGCCGCCGCACAACTCCCGCTGCACACATTGCCGGGACCGCGCGCGGGCCGCGCCGCCGCACGCAACGCCGGGGCGGCCGCTGCCCGCGGCGGCCTGCTGGTCTTCCTCGACGACGACATCCTGCTCCCGCCGCCGGCCCTGGCGGCCCACCTCGCCGAGCACACCGGCCGGGCGCCCGCCTGCGTCCACGGACCGGTCCGTGAACTTCCCGGCGCCCGCCGCCTGGTGGCCACGGATCCGGACGAACTCCTCCCCGATCCGCATGCGGCGGCGACGAGCGGCCGGTTCGGGCGCACGGTGGCGAACGCCCTGGAGACCCTGGTGACCGGCATGGCCTCGGGCGAGCTGGAGCCGGTGGCACCATGGTTGACGTGCATCGGAGCCAACACCTCGATGCCGTACGAGCTGTGGGAACGGACCGGCGGCTACGACGAGACGTTCGGTACGACCTGGGGGTGCGAGGACCTCGAACTCGGCCTGCGTCTGTGGTCGTCGGGGGCCGGGATGCGCCTCGCGCCCGCCGCACCGGGCGTGCACCTCACCCACGAACGCGCCGACCGCTGGGAACAGCACACGGTCAACCTCACTCGGTTCACCGAGAAGCACCCCGTGCCCGCCGTACGCGCCCTGCCGGAGCTGCTCGGCCCCTCGGGAAGCAGTCGCCGGTACGT
The DNA here is from genome assembly GCF_040295245.1 of Streptomyces sp. NPDC002884. Taxonomy (NCBI): domain Bacteria; kingdom Bacillati; phylum Actinomycetota; class Actinomycetes; order Kitasatosporales; family Streptomycetaceae; genus Streptomyces; species Streptomyces sp. NPDC002884. The sequence goes on from NZ_JBEOVB010000016.1 coordinate 145,488, forward strand.
CACGGCCGTACGCACCCTGGAAGAAAGCGCCCACCCATGAGCCACCGGACCACGACCCACCGGACCACGACCCGCCCTCCCTCGGCCGGCCCCGCCCCGCTGCCCCTGTTCTCCCGCCAGGACTGGTGCTGGGAGTGGACCCGCAGCTACACCGGTGACTCCACGCCGATCGAGTCGTCCGAGACCCTGCTGTTCCAGGGGCCGCTCGACACGGGAGCGCTGCGGGACACGCTGGCCGAGATCGGCACCGGGCACGAGGCGCTGCGTCTGCACCTCGTGGCGGGCGCAGGGCCGGACCCGTCGGCGGTCTGGCCGGGACAGGGGCTGCGGTCCGAGCCGGGGCCGCTGGACACCGTACGGGCCGCACCGCGGGAGCGTGCGGCGGAGGTGACGCGGATCCTCTCAAGGCCCCTCGACCTGACGGACCGCATGACGCGCACGACCCTGGTGCGCACGGCCGAGGAGGAGCACGTCCTCGTCGCGCAGTTCCACCACCTGATCTTCGACAGCACGTCCCACCGCCTCTTCCGGGATCTGCTCGCCCGCGGCTACCACGAGCGCGTCGCACCGGGCCAGGGCGTCGCCAAGCGCCGTGCCGAGCCCGCGAGTTACACCGGGCTGATCAGTCAGGAGCACACGGCGCAGGTGCGCTCCGCCGTACACGGGCGGGCGGCCGGCCTCGCCGCGGAACTGCGGGCGTACGGTGCGGCGGACCCGCTGGCGGGCGACGCCGGGGCGGTCGTCGCCGAGGCGGAGTTCGGCTCCCTGCCGCTGACGCTCACGGCCGAGCGGACCCGGCTGTTGCTGCGGCGCTCGCGCGCCGAGCGCGTCACGCTCCACACCGTCCTGCTGGCGGCCCTCAGCCATGCCGTCGCCACGGCGTACGAGCGGGACCGCCTGGTGTGCTCCGTATACACGCACGGGCGGACCTCCGCGAGCGCCCGTGAGACGCTCGGCCTGTTCAGCACCGTGGTCCCGGTGCCGGTCGACACGGAGTACCGGTCCCTGTCGGAGTTCCTCAAGGCCGTCCACGGCAGCGTCCAGCGGGCCTCGGACCGAGCCGACGTGCCGTTCAGCGAGATCGCCTCCCGCGTCCTGGACCGCCCGCCGGGCGACGGGGCCTACTACCGCAGCGCCCTTGCCCACGTGGAGCTGCGGCTGAGCGGAGTGACCGGCTGGCTGCCGGAGGCGCCGAACCCTCCGCTGGAGTTGCCGCCCGGGCTCGCCGTGACCCCGCAGGGCCTGTACCCCGACCACCCGTTCCCGGTCTTCGCCGGCCCCGAGCAGGCCCTGGCGTGCGCCAGCACCCTCTTCGCCGACCTGGAGATGTCGGACGGGGCCCTCACCGGGGCGCTGTGGTACGAGAAGCACTATCACGACGCCACAAGGGCGGCACGGGTGAGCGAGATATTCCTGCACTTCATAGAGCGATTGAGCGAGGGCAGTACTCCGTGATAGTCCGTCAGAAACTGATGCCGGGCGGGGCATTGTCGAAACCCGACGGATTTGGGGGGCCGGCAAGGCTTTGCGGCAAGCCTTATTGACGGGAGATCACTTGGCCTGGAAGCATTCCCCTGCCACCGACCGGTGGGAGAGGAACCCTCCTATAAAGATGGGAAGTTGACATGATCAAGGTCAACTCTGTAAGCCTCGCCCTCATCAATCTCGAGCAGCTCCGCCGCCAGGCCGCTGCCGAGGCGAAGTAAGACCGACGACAAGTGCCGTACGGGGGGTCACGCCTTCCCGTACGGCACTCGTCGCATCATCGGGCAGGGGTCGCGTGGACCGGGCAGGTGGAAGTGCGTACGCCGTGGAATTGAGCCGTCAGCAGCAACGACTCTGGGAAGTGGAATGCGTCGTTCGGGGAAGTGCGCTGCTGCACACCGGCATTGCGCTGCGACTCGACGGAATGCTCGACGAGAAAAGGCTTTCCCGCGCCGTCACGGCTGTATTTCGGCGGCATGAACTGCTCGACACGGGCTTCCACGCGGACGGCGAGACACTGACTCCCGGCCCGGCCACACACCAGGAGCCGCGCGTCCTGCACCGCCCGGACCTCCGTGCCGACCAGGCCGGTCACCTCGCCGAGGTGCGTCGAGCGGCGGCCGCGGCCCACACGGAGGCCTTCCCCCTCACCGGCGAGCCCCTGGCGCGCGCCCACCTGACGCTTCTCGGCGACGGCAGCGGCGTCCTGCTGCTCACCTTCCACCGGCTCGTGATGGACCTGTTCTCCCTGCACCAGGTGGTGACGGACCTTCAGGAGGCCTACCGGCGCGGGCCGGACGAGCCGCTCGCACCGGCCGACCGCTACTCCGCACTCCTCGCGGCGCGCGAGCACCGCAGGTCCGCCGACTGGGAGTTCTGGCGTACGGAGCTGTCCGGCTTCCCCACGCCGTCGATCGGCGAACGGCGGCCGGAACCGGGCTGGCTGCCCGAGGGCGCCGAACTGCGCGTTCCGCTCGACCCCGCCCTGTCCGGCCTCCTCCAGGCCAACGCCCGCGCCGCGCGCTGCACGCCCACGGTGTACGTCACCGCCGCGGCGGCCCACCGGGTGCTGGAGCGCTCCGGGGCCGCCGACCTGGTCCTCGGCACCATGTCCGCGAACCGGATGAACTCCGACGCGGTGGGCCCGCTCGCCCAGGCGGTCCTCGTCCGCGTCGGCCCCTCGGCCCGGCACGGAGACCAAGGGGTGCTCGCCCAGGTGCGGCGCGGGCTGCGCGAGGGAATGGCGCACCAGGGGGTGGAGTTCGAGGAGATCGTCGACCTGCTCACGGACGGGATGGGCGTCGCACGCGACGACCTGGCTCCGCTGAGCGTGAGCGTGACCGCGGACTCCTGGCAGAGTTCCGCGGCAGGACTCGCCTTCACCCTCTTCGACCTGGACGACGACCAGGGCGAAGGAGGGGGCGAAGGAGAGGGCGAGAGGGAGGGCGAAGGGGAGGACACGGGCGCCGTCGGGCCGGTGGTCCGCCCGTCCCAGCTGGACGTGGACCTCAACCTGTCCGGGACGCAGCCGCAGTTGGTCCTCACCTACGACAGCCGGTGCTACGGCGCACAGTGGTGCGAACGGTTCGCGGCCGACCTGCTGACCGACCTGGCGACCGGCCTCGGCTGATCGGACGTGACGGACGGACGGCAGGGCCGGGCCGCCGTCGCCCGGTCAGGCCGATGCGCCCCGTGAGCGGTCGATCGACTCCAGCCCCAGCCGTCGTACGTCCCCGAAGCGCGCCTCGTCGAGCAGCGCGCTCATCAGCGTGACGTCCAAGTCCTCGACGTCCGGGGCGAACTCGGCGGCCTGTGAGGCGATCCGGGCCGCGTCGATCGAGGTGCCTCCGGCGTCGTAGAAGTCCGTGCCCTCCTCCGGGAGGGAGCCGAGCACGCCGTGCCATGCCTGCGCGAGGGCCGCCGCGAGACCGTCGAGTCCCTGCGGCCCCTGCCGCGTTGCCGAGGTGTCCACATCCGCCATGGCAGGAACATAACGCACCCCGCTCACCCCCCGTCCGGAGTTTTACAGTTGTGTGGCACGACCGCTCTGACGAGGGGCTATGCCCTGCGCCGAAGGTAGCGTCGACGCCGTTCGGGCGTCTTCTTCGAGGCAGGTCATGACGGCGACATCCCATGAGCCAGAGCAAGGACTTCCCCTCTCCTCGCGTCAGGAGTGGTGCTGGGAGTGGGAGAGGTGTTACGACGAGCTCTATCCCAAGGCCGTCTCCCTCGACTGCTCGACCACCCTCCGTCTGCAAGGTCCCCTGGACGTGGGCGCGTTACGCGACGCGCTCGCCGAAGTCGCCCTACGGCATGACGCGTTGCGGCTCCGACTGCTCGACACCGGGACGCCGATCGAACAGGTGGTCCGACCGCGGCAGGCCCTGCGGCCGGAGCCGTTCCCCCTGGAGACCATGGACCTGGGCGACGCACTGCGCCGACGGGAACTGCACGAGATCCTCGCCGACCTGACCACCCGGCCCTTCGAGGTCACCGACTGGCTGTCCCGGGCCACCCTGCTGCGGCTGGCCCCCGACGACCACGTCCTGCTGACCAGCTTCCACCACCTGGTCTTCGACGAGCCGAGCCATCAGGTCTATCTGCGCGACCTCGCCGATTTCTACAACCGTCGCGTGGCCGCCCCCGTCGTCGACAGCGGCCGACCACCCCTGTCCTACGTGGACTTCGTCCGCGCCGAGAACACACCTCAAGCCCTCCTCGACAGGGAGTCCCGCCTGGCGGGCTGGGCGGACCGGCTGCGCGCCCACGGCTCCGGGGACCTCCTGCCCGGCCGCGACACCGGGTTCCTCCCGCTCCAGCACCAGTACGACAGCGTCCCCCTCGACCTGTCGGCCGAGGAGTCCCGACGGCTGCTGCGCGCGGCCCGCGGCGAGCGAGTCTCGCTGTACGCGCTGCTCGCGGCGGCGCTGGCCCGGACACTGGGTGGCTTCTACGGCCGCGAGCGGCTGATCCTCTCCACGCCCTCGCACGGCCGCGTGCGCCCCGAGACCCGCTCCGCCCTGGGCCTGTTCTCCAACATGATCCAGGTACCGGTGGACCTGGGGAAGACCCCGCCGAGCGGACTGTTCCGGCAGGTCGACGGCGTCCTCAGGGACGCCGCGGCGGTCGTCGACCTCCCGTTCGGCCGACTCGCCGAGGCCGTGCTGGGCCGCCAGGGCGACTCGGCCTTCTACCGCCACGCCCTGGCACACGCGGAGCTGCGTCTGTACGGGGTGACCGGCTGGATCGTCGACCGACGGGAACACGAGGTGCCCATGCACGGACTGCGCACCGGTCTTGCTCCCTATCACCAGGATTTCTCCCGGCTGAAGTACGCGACACCGCAGTCCTCGCTGGCCGCCGCGGCCTCCTTCTCGGTCGGCCTGACCATGGAGGCGGGCCGGCTGACCGGCGCACTGCGCTACGAGACGACGTACCACGGACGCCGTGCGGCCGAGGCCCTGGCGGACGGCTTCCGGGGACGTCTGACGGACCTGGCGCGGGTCGGCGCCCGACGGCCGTGAATCCCGCCGGGTCCGCATCGCACAGCTGAAAGGCCTCGGTCGCATTGCGCCAACTGCCGTACCCGGCACGGCTGGAAGACAGTGGTGTGAAGATTCCCGAGGACTGGCGATCACCCGATCGCACTCACATATTCTGTCCGGCGTCGCGTTCGAATACACAGGGCGTTGCGTGGCGCGGTCGCGCCGGGCAGGCCGAGAGAGGAGCGGACGGGTGAGTCACGCACGCGGTCCGGAAACGGACCTGACGGGGGACATGCGATGACCAAGGGGATGGCGGCTCGACTACCTCTGGACCTACTGCGCGAGCCGAACCTGCGACGGCTGTTCTGCGCGCAGGCCGCCTCGGTCCTGGGCAGCAGCATGATGCCCATCGCCCTGTCCTTCGCCGTGTTGGAACACGGCGGCGGGGCGAGCGGGGTCGGCCTGGTGCTGGGCGCGCAGACCGCGCCCCTCATCGTCTTTCTGCTGGCGGGCGGTGTGCTGGCGGACCGGTGGGGCCGCCGCGTCACCATGATCGGGAGCGATCTCGTCCGCGCGGCCATCGAAATCGCCGTCGTGGTCATCCTGCTGACCGTCGGCATGCCGCTGGGCGGCTTCGTCGCCTTCGCCGCGGTGCTCTCCGTGGCGGCCGCGTTCTTCCACCCCGCCTTCCACGGGTTCGTCCCGGAGGTCGTGTCCGGTAAACGCCTCCAGGAGGCCAACGCCCTCGGCTCCACCTTCTATTCGATCGGATCGCTGCTCGGACCCGCCGTCGCCGGCGCGCTGGTGGCCTGGACCGAGCCGGCCTGGGTCATCGCCATCGACGCGGCCACCTTCCTGGTCAGCGCGCTGTTCCTGGCCGGAGTGCGCACCTCGTCGTCCGCCACGGACCCCGCCCGCGAGGACGAGAGCTTCTTTCAGCAACTGCGGCACGGATGGCGGGAGTTCAGCTCACGCACCTGGCTGTGGTCGCTGCTCGCCTACACGTCGTTGGCGTCCACCTTCGTGCTGGGGCCCGTGATGGTGCTGGGCATCGCCTTCGTCGGCGGCAAGGAGAACGGTGCCGCCCAATGGGGCACCGTCATGGCCGCGCAGGGAGTCGGCTCACTCCTCGGCGGATTCGTGGGAATGCGGTTGCGCTTCCGCAGGCCCCTGCTGGCGTCCGTCTTCTGCACCTTCGGCCTGGGAGCCTTCGCCGGCCTCCTCGCCCTGCACGCGCCCGTCTACGTCCTGATTCTGGGCTCGCTGCTGTCCGGCGCGGGATTCGCGCTGCTGCACATCCTCTGGACGAGCGCCCTCCAGGCCGATGTGCCGTCCGATGCGATGTCCCGCGTCAGCGCGTACGACGGTGTGGCGACCGTGCTCTCCATGACGGTCGGCTACTGGTGGGCGGCGCCGACCGCGGACCGGGTCGGGGCGGCGCCGTTGCTGTGGTTCGGCGTGGTGTGGACCGTGGCGAGCGCCGCCGTGATGGTCACCCTGCCGCAGATCCGCCGGTCCGCGCCGGGTGCGGAGAAGGACGGGGACGGCGAGGTCACCCCGGAGGAGGCTCGGGAGCCCTCCACGACGCACTGAGCGGCGCTACGGGGGATCGGATGCGACAGGGCGATCTGCGCTGCCTCGGGGGAGTCGGCCGTCGTTGCCCTCCCGGGTGACCGGCATCGCTCTGCCGTGCGACCCCCGACGTTCTCGAAGAGGTCTCCCGACGTGGCAGGTTCCCGCGCGGGATGCCGTCCGACGGCAAGGAACGAAAGGGAAGTCGATGCCGCAGCCCGGTCTGTCGATCATCGCGGGAGTCGTGAGCCCCGTCCCGGACGACGTGTACGCCATGTTCCGCGCGCAGGCCGAACGCCATCCCGGGCGGACGGCGTTACGGCACGGCGCCGAGGCCCGCACCTATCGCGAACTGCGAGCCGAAGTGGAGGAGTTGGCCGCCCGGCTGTACCGTCGAGGAGTACGCCCCGGTACGTCCGTCGCCGTGTACGCGGAGCGCGGTGTCCACGCGGTGGGCGCCCTGCTGGCCGTCCTGCGGCTCGGGGCCACCTATGTGCCGCTCGATGTGCACCACCCGCTGGAGCGTTCCGTTGCCGCCCTGCGTGCCGTCGGCGCGACCTGCGTGCTCGCCTGCGGGGACGTGCCGTTCGACGGCGTCGAAGCCGTCGATCTGCTCCGGCCCGAACCGGGCGAGGAGGTTCCCGCCACCGCACCGCTGCCCGCCCCCGACGATCCCGCCTACATCCTGTTCACGTCGGGTTCGACCGGCGTGCCCAAGGGGGCCCGGCTTCCTTACCGTGCCCTCGCGAATCTGGTGTCCTGGCTGCGTCGTAGGGCGAGCGTGGGCGTGGGGGCCCGTACGGTCCAGTTCTCCCGGGTGAGCTTCGACGTGTTCCTCACGGAGGTGCTCGGCACTCTGACCACCGGCGGTGAGCTGTTGGTGCTCGACGAGTCCCGCCGGGCCGACGTCGAACACCTCCTGCGGTTCTGCGAGGACCGGCATGTCATGCGCCTCCACCTGCCGTTCGCGGCGCTCCGTCCCTTCGCCGAATGGGCGGAGTACAGGAAGGCTTCGCTGCCGAGTCTCGTGGAGATCTCCACGGCCGGTGAACAGCCGCATGTGACAGCCGCGTTGGAGCGCCTCCTGAGCGGTGGTGGCGGCCGGCCGATCCGGCTCACGAACCAGTACGGACCCACGGAGACCCACGTGGTCACGGAGGCGATCCTCACCGGCGATCCGGCCGGCTGGCCGCGAACCCCGTCGGCGGGAGTGGCCCTCGACAACACCGTCGTCGCCCTGCTGGACTCCGCGGGCGCCGTCGTGCCGCTGGGCGACGAGGGCGAGGTGAGCGTCGTCGGCGCGCCGGTGGGGCTCGGCTATCTGGGACCGGTGCCCACAGCGCCGGGGACGGGTTTCGGCCCTGTCGAAGCGCTGGGTGGACGGTGGGGATACCGCACCGGCGATCTGGGTCGGATCGAGGGGCGCGAACTGGTCCTGCGCGGTCGCATCGACGACCAGGTGAAGATCAGCGGCCACCGGGTGGAGCCGGGCGAGATCGAGATCCTCGCCGACCGTGCCGCGAGCCTCGCCGAAGTCGCCGCCGTGGCCGTGGACACGCCCGGCGGTACGCGGACCATGGCGCTCTTCGCGGTACCGGCGCCCGGCGCCACCGTGGATCCGGACGCGCTGCGCGGCGCACTGGCCCGCCACCTGCCGGAGGCCGTGGTGCCCAGCCGTATCGTCCTGTGCGATGCGCTGCCCCGCACCAGCACGGGCAAGATCGACCGCAGGAGCCTGGCCGAGCGCCCCGCCGACCGGGCCGCGCCGGCAGCCCTGTCGGCCCCGGGTCCCGTGCTGTCCGCCGACGAGGCGCGGATCGCCGGACGCCTGGCCGCCGTGCTGGGACTGGATCGCGTCCTCGCGTCGGATTCCCTGCTCTCCCTGGGCGGCGGCTCGTTGCAGGCGATGACCCTGATGACGGAGCTGGCGGCGGAGTTCGGCAGCACGCCCGCGATCGACCGGCTGCTGGGCGGAGCGACCGTGTCCGACCTGGCCGGGCAGCGGCGGGCGGGCGGCTGGGAGGAGCCCGACGAGAACCGCCCGCCCCACGAGGCGAATCACTCGGTCCCGCCCGTACCTGCGGTCGCCTCAGCCCCCTCGGTTCCCTCAGCCCCCTCGGTTCCCTCAGCCCCCTCCGTTCCCTCAGCCCCCACAGTTCCCTCCGCCCCCACAGTTCCCTCAGCCTCTCCCGCTCCCTCCGCCACGTTCGTCCCCTCCGACCTGGCGGTACCCGTCGGTGGCTCCGGGGAGAGAACGGGGCCGTTGCTCCCCGCGTCGACCGTGCAGTCCGAGATCTGGCTGGCCGGACGGCTCGGTGACCCGACGGCGTACAACGTGACGATCGCCCTCGACGTCGCCGGCAGGCTGGACCGGGCACGACTGCGACACGCCCTGCGGCGCACCATCGCCCGGCACCCGGCACTGCGCTCACTCCTGAAGCGCAGGCGTGACCGCATCTTCGTCCACCACCCGCGGGACCGGCCCACCCCGTTCGAGTTCGAAGTCGTCGGCACGGCGGAGACGCGGACCGGTGCGGAAGCGAGTGAACGAGCCTTCGCCGACCGGCGGTTCGACGTGAGAACGGATCTGCCGATCCGACTGGCGCTGCTGCGCGGCCCGAGCCGGGACCGGGTGGTGGTCACCTTCCACCAGCACGCGGTGGACGCCGCAGGCATACAGACGGTCATCGACGAGCTGGCCCACTGGTACCGCACACCGGACGGGACCCGGGAAGGGGCGACGGACGAGGCCCTGGGCGCGGCGGCACCCGGACCGCGACCCGGTCCCGGCCCGGCGGACGCCGCCACGCTGGCGTACTGGAGATCCGCCCTCGCGGGCGTCACCCCGTCCCATACGGGCTGGTTGCGGCGCGAGGGCGGCATCCCCTCCGGACGGCCTGCGCATCGGCGTCTGCCGATTCCGTACGCGGTGCTGCTTCCGCCCCGGAGCGCGCCCGGGAGCGGCACGGTCACCCCGTTCGCGAGGATCATCGGCACCTTCGCCCACGCCGCGCACGCTGTCGGAGCGCCCGAGGAGTTCCTCACCGGCGTCGTCACGACGCGCCGCGTCCCAGGGGTCTCTCCCGCCGTGGGCTGCCACTTGGGCCTCCTGCCGATCCTGTTGCGGCCTGCGGCGGAGCTCTCCGACACGGTGACCGCCGTACACACGGCCATGGCGACCGCGCTGTCCCACCGGCAGATCTCCCTCGGCGAGCTGACCTCCGTCCTGCCGAAGGGCTCGGCCCTGACCACGACGTTCGGACTCGACGACGCGGAGACCCGCGAGGTCGACTTCGCGGGCACCCGCGCCACGACCCGCTACGTCCACGCGCGCACCCTTCAGTTCCCCCTCGCCCTCACCCCGTGGACGAGCCCATCGGGGACCGCGGGCCTGGACGCGGTCTTCGACGACGGCCTCTACCTGCCGCACACCGTCGACGCCCTGCTCAGCGAATGGACCCGCCTTCTGCGGCACTCCGCACAGCCCCTCTGACCTGTATGTCCTCGCGGCTCAGGGGAACCGACCCGTGACGCCGGGACATCGACGAGCCGTCGAAGCAGTGGGGGCCGCCCCGGTGGAAGAGATCGAGGCGGCCCTGGCCCGCTGCACCGGCACGCTGGTCGTGGTGACGCACGACCGGCTCCAGCGGGGCACGCTTCCACGGGCCCCGCCAGGACCCCTCCATCGCCGCCGGGCAGACGCGCCGGGCCCTCGCGTGGTGATCAGTCGGGGTGTGCCGGACCCGGATCCTGCTCCGCTGCCTCGGCGACGCGTTTGATGTTCGCCAGCCGCCGGTCCCAGTCAGCCGCGAGCGAGGCCATCCAGCGGGCCGTCGTGTCCAATGCCGCGGGCCGTACCGCGTAGCGGACCTCGCGTCCGACCCGGCCGCCGGAGACCAGTCCGGCGGCGTCCAGGACGGCGAGGTGTTTCACCACTGCCTGCCGCGAGACGGGCAGTCGCTCGGCGAGTGTCGTGGCAGTGGCCTCACCCTGCACGGAGAGCAGATCGAGGAGACGGCGTCGCGTCGGGTCGGCCAGCGCGCCGAGGACGCTGTCGACGACCTCGGCGGCTCCGGGGCGTTCCTCCGTCACGTGGCGGACTGTTCGGCACGCGTCTTGAGCGCGTCGAGCTCCAGGGGCCAGCCCGCGCTGTGGTCCTTGTGGTTCTGGCCGCGCAGCTCCTCGGAACCGGCCAGTGCCGCGAACCCGCTCTCGACGACGCGCAGTCGCGTCCGGTCGCCCTCCTGGGTCAACGTGAACTCCACGAGGGTGCTGTTGTCCTCGCGCAGTTCCTCGCCGGGGAACGCGCTGGTCCAGCGGTACGACAGATAGGTAGGCGGCTCGACCTTCTCCACACGCACCGGGAAGTCGCCGTGCTCGGCGTTCTTCGCCACCATCGACTCGCCCTCCCTGGCCACGGTGCCGGGCAGGCCGGCCTTGTCGGCCACCCAGAACCCGGGTTGGGCCACCAGTGACCAGACGCGCTCCAGGGGGGCCGCGATCAGGGTCTCGCGTTCGATCCGGTCCTCGCTCATGAGGGACTCCTTCGTTGTCGTCTTCGGATGCGACTCGTCGCCTTCGGATGCAACTCAAGAGTTGCACGTCGAGTCCCAAGGTGCAACTCGGGGGTTGCGTATCGAGGTGCCGCCTTCGGTCGGTCGGTGCGCGGGCCGCCACCGAGGCCCTTCAGGTGCGCGCCGGAAGACCTCCGGTCCTGGCCCGCCAGGTTCCCGGCCCGCCACGGTCGGGCCGTCGAGGGGCTGTCCATGTCCACTGGAAAACCGCTGGTGTCCGGACGGAATTCGGCAGTCCCATGAATTCACCGGTCCGCGCCGGATAAATGGAGCTGGAGGGTTGCTAGAGAATTACTTCCGAAGCGGTCCGCGGAATCCTCTCGTCCGGACTGTGCTCTCACCTGCGGATCATTCCGGGGAGTTGCCCATGTCCTGCCCCGTGACTGGTGGGAGGCCACATCAATTGCGGCACCGGATGCCGTGCCGAGCCCTGATCCGGTCAATAGGAGACCGCTTTCCGGGGCGGGTTGAACAAGTCTGCGTGCGTCTATGGTGACGCCGGTTGGATTCGCCCCTGATGGCGGGGCGGGCCGGGTTGAGGAGAGTTATGTCAAGAGCAAGCAGGTCTTGGGCGGGGGCTTTTGTGGCGGCGGCGGTCGTGGGGAGTCTCACGGCGACCGTGATCCCGAGCCAGGCCGCGCCCCGGGCCGCGTCCGCCGCGAGCGCGTCCACGGTCGTCCCGACCCCCACGGTCGTGGCCGGCGCCCTGAACAACCCGCGCGCGGTGCGTATCCAGTCCGACGGCTCGATTCTGGTCACCGAGGCGGGCAGCGGCCCGGCGGTGCCGTGCACGGTGCCGGGTTCGCAGTGCCTGGGCTTCAACGGCTCGATCTACCGGATCAAGGGCTCCGCCCAGGGCCGCGTCGTCACCGGTCTGCCCTCCGTGCAGATCGTGCGCGCCGACGGCTCCAGCGTGATCGGCGGAGCGATCGAGGCGGAGGCCGCCCCGGGCGGCACCTACCGGGTGGTCAGCGGCCTGAGTGGCACCCCCACCACCCGCACGGCGCTGGGCGCGGGCAGCGGAGCGCTGGGGACGCTGAGCATCGCCCAGGGCCAGGTGCTGGGCGATCTGGCCGCGCACGAGGTCGCGCACGACCCCGACTCGGCCCTGGGCAACAACGAGGTCTTCTCCAACCCGTGGAACTTCGCCCGGGACGGCAGCGACTTCCTGGTGACCGACGCCGGCGCGAACGACCTGGTCCGCGTCCACGCCGACGGGACGACCAGCACCGAGGCCGTCTTCCCCAACAACGTGCTGCCGGCCGCCGCGTCGAGCGGCGCTGCGGTGGCTCCGGCGGGTCAGGCGGAGGCGGTGCCGACCGGTATCGTGCGCGGCTGGGACGGCGCCTTCTACATCGCCGACATGTCCGGGATCCGTACGGGGCTGAGCCGTATCTGGCGCTATGTGCCCGGCGGTCAGCCGACCGTCTTCGCGTCCGGCCTGACGGGCCTCATCGACCTCGCCGTGGCCCCGGGCGGTGACCTCATCGCCCTGTCCTACACGGGTGGTGCGACGTCGAGCGGGCTGCTGCCGGGTTCGCTGATCCGGATCACCAAGAACACGGGCGCTGCCACCACGATCGACACCGGCGGCAGTCTGAACACGCCCACGGGCGTGGCGGTCAGCTCGAAGGGCGACATCTACGTCACCAGCAACACCCAGGGCAGCAGCGGTGAACTGCTGAAGTTCTCCGCCTCGTAAACCCGCCTCGTAGACCCGCTCCGTCTGTCTCGTTCCTGCCCTCCGGGGGTGTCCGCTGCCGTGACCGGCGGGCGTCTCGCGCGGGAGCTCGCGGCAGCGGCGCGCATCCGGCCGACCGCGGCCCGGTGCGCGCCGCACGGCAGGCGTGGTCCACGCCGCCTGCGCCCGGGCGCACGAGGGCCTGGCAGGTCCTCGACCGGCCCCGCAAGGGGTCCGTTCCGGGTCCGGCGTGGGTCCGGCGCGGGTCCGTCCCGGGTGCCCGGGACGGGGCAGGCTCTCGGACCTTGCGTGCAGCGTGCGAAGGGGACGGACCCTCACGACCGGCCGTGGTGGGGCATCGTGAACATGGGGGAGCGGACGGGCTCGGGGCGGTGCACACCCCGCGGCCGGTATCCCAGCCGATCCGCCACTCCCACCAGGTCGGCCAGCAGCCAGATGATGGCCAGCCACATCTCGGTGCCCTGCAGCCCCGGCTCCCGGCCGGGACCCGAGCCGCCCTCGCCCGCGGGACCGAAGCCGAAACCCGCCCCGTCACGCCAGAGAGCCAGCGCCGGCCCCAACTGCTCCTTCGCCCACGCCCGGACCTCGTCCTCCCGATGACGGGTCTGGCGTCCGGCGAGCCACAGCGGATGGGCCACGTCCAGGACGTTGCACGCGTTCTGACGGCCCGCCGCGAACCAGCGCGGATCGCGCGCATGGGCCAGCACGGTGTCCACCACCCGCTCCGCATACGGCACAGGAATCCCGAACTGGGCGAACGAGCCACGGGTCAGCCGGTAGTAGCCGTTGACCAGTTGGAGCCGGCCGTCGGCCGGCGAAGGCGCCGCGCCCCACATGCCCGTCCACGGATCCACCCGTGTCCCCAGCCAGCCGAACAGCGCCTCCAGCGCGCCCCGTTGGTCGTCGGTCGCACCCCGCGACTCGCGATGTCGATACGCGCCGGTCGCCCAGCAGTCCACCCACGCACCCGCCGACCAGGCCCGGGTCCGCCAGGGCAACGCCTCCAGCCGTGCCACCAGTCGGCCGGCCGTCATCCGATCCACCACGTGCACCGGGTGGGCGAACCGGGAGCCCAGCAACTCCAGCGCATAGCCCACCGACAGCACGTGGTACTCGGCGGCGCCGTCCTCGATCCACCCGTCGGGGGCGGGCTCGGGAAGCACGCCGGGTCCGCCTCCAGGAGCCAGCTCGGGCACCAGCCCGCTCACCGGATCCTGCAGCACCCGCAGCCGCTCGGCATGCTCGGCCGCGGCCAGCTGCCCGGGGGCCGCGCCCAGCAGCAGATCGGCGATCTCCACGGCGTCGCAGTGCGCGCGTACCGTCGCCGAGACGCCCGGCCGATCGCTGTAGCGGCCGGTGTCGTCGTTCCAGCAACGAGCGAGGATCCCGGTGGTCTGGGCCCGGGCCCGCTCGGCGAACCCGGCCATGGCATCGCCCAGCCCGGCCTCCGGAGTGACGGCACCCGATCCGCCGCGCCCGCGACGATCGCGCAGCGGGCGGGCCGGGTTGCCGGCCGCGATCGTCCACGGCGCGAGGTCCTTGGTGACGACCGCCCCCGCTCCCACCACGCAGTGGTCGCCGATCGTCACGCCGTCCAGGACGACGACGTTCGAGCCGATCCACACGTCGTCCCCGATGACGACACCCTTGCTCGTCAGGGGCTGCCGGTGCACGGGCCGGTCCGGCGCGAAACCGTGGTTGAAGCCGAGCAGGGAAGCGTGCGCGCCGATCCGCACCCCGTCCCCGAGCGTCACGCGCCCCCGAACCGTCGCGTACGGGTTGACGGAGCAGTCACGCCCGGCCCGCACCTCACCGGTGACATAGGCGTACCCCGCGATGTAGGAATCGGCGCCCAGACGCAGCACGTCCGCGAACACGGCGGCAGCCGAGGAGACATAGCATCGCGGCCCGAGACTCGCCCCGGCCTCGGTCAGCGTCTCCTGGTGGGCGACCTGAGCCGCTCGCTGCGCGGAAGAGGCCCTGTGCACGAAGTCCCAGGGACAGTAGTCGAAATAGGAGTCCTCGACGGTGCCTTCTTGATCCACGCCCGCCAGCATAGATAGCGCTTACTGTCCGGGCAATCTCCCTCAGCCGCACGCACAGGGGCGATTCCCGGCCGGGGAGCGAAGCCCAGGCAACCGGTTCCCCCGTCCTGCGGGCGGTGCACGGCCGTCTTGGTCCGGCCGCGAGCGGTGACGGCATGACAGGGGTGGCCGGCTGCGGGCGCCTTCGTGACCAGGTCACTGAGTACGCCTACTCATGCCGACCCGCACGGGGACGGGGACGATGGGCTGTGCGGAACGGGGAACGTACGAACAGGAGGCGGGGCATGGGCAGGTTCCTGGGGGTGGTGGCGGCCGTCGTCGCGGCGGCCGCGGCATTGGTCTTCGTCCACATGGCCGGCGCGCCGCCCACGGTGGTGTTCGCCGTCGGTGCGGGCGTGCTGAGCCTGCTGTGGCTGATGCTCCTTCTCACGCTGCCCTGGAACCTGTACTTCCGCGCGCACACGGTGCTCGCCGAGATCGCGGTGAGCCGCGGGAAGGGCATCGAGGTCCCCCCGGCGCGGGACGCCGAGGCCGCGCGGATCGCCCGCGCGATGCTCCGGACGGCGGTCGCCGGTCATGTCCTGACGGCGGCGGTCGTCCTCTGCGTGACCTGGGCGACGGGCGAGTTCACGGGCTATTGGTTCGCGGGGTTCTTCCTGCTCAGCACCTTCTTCCGGCCGGCCGGCGCGTACTTCGGCCAGCTCCGGCGGCGTCTGGGCACCCTTCTGAAGGACGTCACGTACCCGCGGGACGACGTCGTCGAGGTACGGGCCCGGGTGGACCGCGCCGAGGCCGGCATGCGCGCCCTGGAGGAGAAGGCGGAGGAACAGTACAAGGCCCTCGCCGAACTGCGCCGCACGGTGGACGCGCTGACCATGAGCACGTACGAGCAGGCCGAGAAGGCGGACCGCAAGATCGCCGCGCTGGGCCGGGAGTTCGAGTCCACGGTGAACCGCCTCACCGACAACCAGGACATCATCGCGGGCGTGAAGGCGTTCCTACGCCTGCTGCGCACCACCGACGCGGCCGACGGCGCCCCGGCCTCCGGGTGACCGGGGCCGCCCTGCTCGACGCGCGGGACCGCCCGGCCCGGCCGTCTACGCCTGTCCCGCCGGTACGGCCCTCCGCCCCGGCGCCTTGGACACCGTCGGCGGTCTCCTCGCGCGGAGCCCCCTCGACCGTCAGGCGGACTCCCGGTCGGGTCCGCAGGCCGAGCGGGCCCGGGTGCGTACGGTGGCGACCGTGGGGGACGTGGTGAAGGCCGCGGTGACCTGGAGGAGCCAGGCGGCCTCGGCGGCCAGCGTGCCCGCCATGGGGAACGGCCCGGGGCCGGGCGGACGCGCGTCGGGCGGGCGGTGCCCGGCGCGTCTGGTCTCCAGGGCCGCGGCGATCGAGGCCGCCGCCAGGACCGCGCGGCGGTCCGCGTAGCGGTCGGTCGCCCCCGCGGCCCACTCGGGGACGGCGGGAGGAATGTAGGGGCGCAGCGCGAGATGGCCGTCGTGGATCTCGATGACGCGCCGGTAGAGAGCGAACTCGGCGCGCCGCAGCGGCGGCCGCCGGTCGGCGGCCGGATCGAGGGCGATCTGCGGGAGTTCGGTGCGCAGCGCCGACCACAGCGGCTCCAGGGCCCGGTGGGTGCGGTACGCGAACAGCCAGCGCCCCGGTGCGCCCAGGGGGCCTTCGGGCAGGGCGGCCCACCAGGTCGCGGTGGCTCCGCCGGTGGCCAGCGCGGCGGTGACGACCCCGAGCACACTGCACACCGTGTCCTCGCTGGGGAGTTGGTACCCCCGGGCCAGGTTGGTGGGGATGTAGGTCAGCACCCACAGGGTCCAGACGGTGCCGGTCAGCGCGGCCAGCGTCATCAGCCGCAGGCCGGTGCGCAGCGGGCCCGCCGCCACCTGGCGTGCCTGGCCCAGGAGTTCACGGACCAGGACGAGCAGGCACCACGAGCCGTAGCTCGCGAACAGCACGTTGTACGCCGCGAGGAACAGACGCCGCTCGACCGGCGCGGTGGCGAGGCCGTTCTCGACTCTGACGCCCGCGGCGAGCAGGAGCGTGGCCCCGGCGGCCAGGACCGCCAGGGCGAGCAGGACCTGCCGTCGTACCGGGCTGCGGTCGGCGCGGGTGGGTCGCAGCGACAGGGCGACGAGGAGGAGCAGCGCGTGCGCCACGGTCTTCAGTTCGTGGGTGAGGAGCATGACGGCCGTGTCCAGGGGCGGCATGCGGTGCAGCGCGGACACCACCACCGGGGCGCGGAACAGCATGGCCGTGCCCAGGCAGGCGGCGAAGCCCGCGATGTACCGCTGCGCACGGTCGGCCCCGCGCCAGACCGTCAGCGCGCGGTGCGCGGCGAAGGCGAGGAAGAGACCGGAGGCGAGGAGGGTGCCGAGGTCAGCCATGGCCGCCGTCCCCGTCCCCGTCCTCGGCCCCGGCGCCGCGGCCGTGCGGCCGCCCGAACAGAGTGCGCAGCCTGGAGCCCTCCGGTTCGGCCGGACCGGTGCGCGCGAGGTGCGCGGCGCGGGTGAGGATGAGCGAGGCGACCAACTCCGCCTCCTGCTCCTGCGGTTCGGTGTACACGCTGCGTCCGAGGACCCGCTGCACCAGGGCGAGCGGCAGGTTGGGCATCAGGACGTGCGCGGCGGCGGCCGCGGCGGGGGCGGTCTCGTAGTGACCGCAGATCACGTGGGCGGCCTCGTGCAGCAGGATGTGCTGCTGGTGCAGCGGCGTGGTGTCGGTGGCGTACACGATGTAGTCGGCGCGGTCGGTGGTCACCACGAGCCCGCACGGGGTGGCCGGCCGCGAGGAGACCGGGATCAGCTCGATCGGCCTGCCGCGGGCGTGCGCGAGCGCGCTGATGAACTCGGTGACGTCGAAAGGGGTGGGCAGGACGAGCCCGTCGACGATCTTCCGACATCGCCGCCACTGCCGCCTTCGCCGGTCGGTACGCAACTGCCGACTCCTCACACTCCGGGATCCGTGAGCAGGGCCGAGCACGAGCGGGGGAGCGGTTACGGGTCTCCGAAGCCCGCGGCGTTCTCGCGGCGGGCGATGACGTCGATCATGTCGCTGATCGTGCCGACGCCCTCGGGCGAGAGATTGACGGCGCGCAGCGCGACGCTGCGCACCTCGGCGTCGCGCAGGGCGCCGAGCAGCTCCAGTTCCCGCGCGATGGCGGCGCCCTGCTCGTCGTCGAAGAAGTAGACGACGGGCACGTCGAAGAACTGTGCCAGGGCTTCCAGATGACGCTTGGTGGGATTGCCGCGGCGTCCGGTCCGCAACTGCCAGAGATAGGTGGCGGAGAAGCTCTCGCCCGTCGCCTCGCGACAGGCGCGGGCGACCTCCTCGTGGCTGTACTGCTCGCGGTCGGGTCGGCGCACGACCCGGAACAGCGCGTCGATCCGGTCCGCCAGTGTCGCGTCGGACGACGACGCGCCGGGCGATGCCGCCCGGGCCTCGGTGTCGCCCATCACGTGCCCTCCGTCCCGTCGGGGTCACAGCAGTCGGGCAGTTCGCGTTTCCGTTCATCTTAGCTGACACCCCTTCGGACGGGGAGACGCCGAGAGGTACCGCTTCGGTACGCAGCGTGGCCGATAGTGGATGTTCTCAGCGTTCGCGATGGTCTGATATACGTCAATCGACTCCGGTCATTCATCTCAGCTCATGACTGCATCTGAAGGGTGGACCGGACATGGCCGAACCCCCGTGCACCGGCTTACGGTTCTCCGTCCTCGGCCCGCTCTCCGCGGCGGCTCCGGAGACGACCGGCATGATCGCTCTGCCGCTCGGACCGCTCAAACAGCGCCTGCTGCTGGCCATGTTGCTCTGCCGCACCCGTACTCCGGTGTCGCTCGACCTGCTCACCGAGACCCTGTGGGACGGCGAACCGCCGCGCACCGCACGCAAGAACATCCAGGTGTACGTCTCCGCGCTGCGCAGACTCCTGGACTCGGTGGGAGCCGGCGACCGGCTGGTCCACCAGCCGGGGGGCTATCAACTCCGTGTCGGAGAGGAGGAGTTGGACAGCCTGCGCTTCCAGCGGCTGGTCCGTGCCGCGCGGGAGTCCGCGCGCCAGGGCGCCGACGCTCCCGCCTCCCGGATGCTGCGGGAGGCGCTCGCCCTGCGGCGCGGACCGGCCCTGCACGAACTGCACCGCTCACCCGCGTTACGGGCCGAGGCGCAGCTCCTCGACGCCCGTCACCTCCAGGCGTACGAGGACTGGGCGGAGGCCGAACTGCGACTGGGCCGACCCCATGAGGTCGCCGAGACGATCGGCGAGCTGGCCGAGAAACACCCGGAACGGGAACGGCTGCGGGCCGCGCAGATGAACGCCCTCTTCAGCCAGGGCAGACAGTCCGAGGCCCTCGCCGTCCACGAGTCGGTGCGCCAACTCCTCGCCGCCGAGTACGGGCTGCAGCCGAGCCCGGCACTCGAGGCGCTGTACCGCTCCATGCTCTCCGGCGGCCGGGGCCGGTCCCGAGGCGGCCCGCTCGCGCAGACCGCCAACGGACCGGAGCCCGCCGCGGGCCGCGGACTGGGCACCCTCCTTCCGCCGGACCTGCCGGACTTCACCGGTCGCCGAGAACAACTCGAAGCCTTGGTAAGCCAGTTGACCGGGGACGAGGACGCCCCGTGCCCCGCCGACGCGGCAGGTACGGAAGCGGCGGAAGCGGTGGCCCACGGCACCGGCCTCCCGTCCGCCGGAAGCGCCCCGCACGGTCAGGCCCGCCCATACGCTCCGGACCCCACGGACACCACCGGCGCCGGCCGGCGGCTGATCGTGCTGAGCGGGCCGGTCGGGACCGGCAAGACCGCCCTCGCCGTCCACGCCGCCCACCGCCTCGCCCGGCGGTTCCCGGACGGACGCGTACTGATAGCGATGCGGGACGCGGCGGGCCGGCCGCGCCCGCTGGAATCGGTCCTGGCCGAACTCCGCGAACTGGCCGGACTCACGGATGCTCCGGGCGCCCCGGGAACCGCGGGCGCCCAGGACCCGGGGCGGTGCGCCGCCGCCTGGCGGACCTGGCTCGCCCGGCGCAGGGTGCTGCTCGTGCTGGACGGCTGCGCCGACGAATCCCGCGTACGGCCGCTCGTCCCGGACAGCGGAGCCAGCACCGTGCTGGTCACCGCCAGGTCCCCGCTGGCCGGCCTGACCTCCGCCGAGCGCCTCGAACTCACGGCGTTCGACGCCGCGGACAGCCTGCGGCTGCTCGGCAGGATCGTCGGCCCCGCCCGGCTGGACGTCGGCCGCGAGGCCGCGGAACGCATCGTCGTCGCCATCGGGATGCTGCCGCTCGCCGTGCGGGTGTGCGGGCTGAAACTCGCCGTGCGGCGCAACCTGTCGCTGGAGGAGTACGCGAGACGACTGGCCGACAGCGCCGTGGTGCTCGACGAGCTCGTGGCCGGCGACATGGACGTACGCCCCTGGCTGGCCTGCGGCTGGCGGGACCTGTGTCCGGCGGACCGGTCCGCGCTGCGCCTGCTGGCGGACCTTCCGGAAGGGCCCTTCACCCTCGCCCGGGCGGCCGTACGACTCACGCAGGGACAGCACGAGGCACGCCGCCGACTGGAGTCCCTCCTGGACGCCGGAGCCGTCCTCGCCCCGGCGGACGAGGTCACCGCGCACACCGCGCTGTACGAACTGCCCCGGCTGGTCCGGCTGTTCGTCCGGGAGCAGACAGTGCGGGAACTGACGTCGGCACCCCGGGCGACGGCCTGACGGCTACCGAGCGACGGCCTGACGACACCCCGAGCCACGGCCTGCGGCTTCCCGGTCACGCTCCGGGCGCCCGAACGCTCCGCCGTGCGACCTGGCGATTTACCGAAACCCAACCGCTTCGGTCCGCGTGGTCAACCGCTCCCGCCCACACTGCCGGGGAGACCGTCGAGGGAGGTCGAACGCGCCGTGGAACTCGCCGAGTTGATGTCCCTGCGCCCCGTCCCCGCCGCAGGGCTGCTGCTCACCGTCACCGGACGGTGTCCGCTGCGCTGCGCGCACTGCTCCACCGCCTCGACCCTGGCCTCGGCCGAGACCGACGCCGGCCTGCTCCAGAGGTTCGTCGGCTCGTTCACGCAGGACGCCCACCCCGCGGTGCTCATGCTGACCGGCGGCGAACCGCTGCTGCGTCCCGGCACGGTCGCCGCACTCGCCACCCGGGCCAGGGCCACCGGGACCCGCTCCGCCCTGCTCACGGGGGCGTTCTTCGCGGCCCGCGCCACCGGCTCCGCCCTGTGGCGCCCGTCCCGGGCGGTCGCGCGGGCCGTCACCGCCGTCGACCACTTCTCCGTGAGCGTCGACGCCTTCCACGAACGCGAGGTCCCACGGGCCGCCGCCTTCGCGGCCGTACGGTACGCCCTCGACGCGGGCATCGCCTCCAGCCTGCACCTGGTCGGGAACGGTCCCGACGACCCCTACCTCGAGGACGTGACGGCCGACGCCCGCCGGACCTTCGGCGACCGCGTCCCCATGCTGGTCAACACGGTGCGCCCGGTGGGGCGGGCGGCGTCCTGGGCGGCGGCGAAGACACAGGCCAGGCCCGGCCCGCGCGGGGTGCTGCCGTGCGCCATGGCGGCATGGCCCGTCGTCGCGGGCGACGGCACCGTCCTCGCCTGCTGCAACCAGGACGTGGTGGACCGCCGTCCCGCCCCGGAACACCTGCGGGTCGGCCACATCGCCCAGGACGACTGGGCCGCCGTCAGCGGACGGGTGCGGTCGGCGCCCGTGCTGCGGATGATCAGGGCCGTGGGGCCGCTCCATCTGCGGGACCGCTTCGGCACGGCCGGCGAGGAGACGGGACCGCGCCCCGGCTACTGCGCCGGCTGCCGCGCCCTGCCCGAGCACCCCGAGGTGCTCGCCGCCGCCGGGCGGACGGGCGCGGGGGCGGCGGGCGCCCTGCTCGACCTGGACGCGACGCGCCGGCAGGTGGAGGCGGGCCCGGTGGAATTCGTCAGACGCCACGGCTCGTCCGCACACGCGGAGCTGGTCGCCCTGCCGGGGACACCGCCATGAGCACCGACACCTCGGGGAGATCCATGACACCGGCCACCTCGGCGGGACCTGTGGGGCCTGCCACCTTCGGGGGACCTGTGGCGGCCGCCGTCTCCGGGGGACCCGTAGCACCTGCCGCCTTCGCGGGACCCGTGGGGCCTGCGGCCTCCGGGGGCCCCGTGGCAGCCGCCACCTCCACGGGACCCGTGGCGGCCGCTACCTCAGGGGGACCGGTGGCAGCCGTTACCTCAGGGGGACCTGTGGCACCTGCCGCCTCCGGGGGCCCCGTAGCACCTGCCACCTCCGCGGGACCCGCGGCACCCGGTGCGCCAGTGGACCTGCCCGAGCAGCCCGTGGTGATCGGAGCGGCGGGCATCGCCCTGCGTGCCCGGCTCGCCCTCACCGCGTCGGCGGTGAACGCGCCCGGCGCCCGGCTGTGGCGGGCCGAGGGGCTGCCCTCGCGCTACGCCGAGTACCTGGCGGTGATGCACGGCGTGGTGCGTGCCTCGGTCCCGCTGATGGAGCGGGCCGCCGCGCGCTGCGGGGATCTCGGCCCGCACGACCCGGTCGCCGTGCCGCTGGAACGGTATCTGCGCACGCACATCGAGGAGGAGCGCGACCACGACGACTGGCTGCTCGCCGACCTGCGGGCGCTGGGCGCCGACGCGGGGGCCGTGGTCGCCGAGCAGCCCTCGCCGGCGGTGGCCCGGCTGACGGGCGCCGCCTACTACTGGGTGGAGCACCACCACCCCGTCGCCCTGCTCGGCTACATCGCCGTACTCGAGGCCAACGCGCCCGCCCCCTGGCTGGCGGAGCGGATCGCCGCCGCCGGAGTACCGCGGAACGCGCTGCGGACGGTCCGGGAGCACGCCGTGCTGGACGACGGCCACACCCACGCGCTCTTCGCCCTGCTCGACGCGCTGCCCCTGACACCCGTCCTACGGCGCGCCGTCACCACGAGCGCCCTGCACACCGTGGACGGCCTCGTCGCACTGCTCACCCGCATCGGACGGGCGCCGCACCGCCCACACCACCGCACCAGGGGAGGGAGACACCCGTCATGACCGACCGCATCGAGGGAACCACGGGGTCCGGCGACGACACGCTCGACGTCCTGGAGGAGCACGGCTTCGGCGTCGACGCGCTCACTGAGGAACAGCGCCAGGTGCTGAAGGACCTCAGCACGGAGGAACTGGACCTGATCCTCGACATCAAGCACCGGCTCGACGAGGCGGGGCCGGAAGTACAGGCGCACAGCGAGATCGCCGGCGGGGCGCTCTTCTGACCCGATTCCGTGGCGGCGCGTCACGGACGAGAGGAGCCGGCCATGCCGTGTGCCACCTGCGACGGGGCGCTGCCCCCGGAGGCGCGGTTCTGCCCGTTCTGCGGGACGGCCGTCGGATCCGCCGGCGCGCCGGCCGTCGAGGAACGCAAGGTCGTCACCGTCGTCTTCTGCGACATGGTGGGCTCCACCGCCCTGTCCGGCGTACTGGACCCCGAGACCCTGCGGAGCGTGGTCCTGCGGTACTTCGACCGGATGCGGGCGCCGCTGGAGCGACACGGCGGGACGGTGGAGAAGTTCATCGGGGACGCCGTCATGGCGGTGTTCGGGGTCCCCGTGACACACGAGGACGACGCCCGCCGCGCGCTGGCGGCGACACTCGCCATGCTGGACGCCGTACGGGAACTCAACGAGACCGAGCTGCACCCCGCCCTGGGCATCAGGCTCGGTGTGCGCATCGGCGTCAACACCGGCTCGGCCGTGACCAGTACGGACGTCTCCACGCGCCAGGCGCTGGTGGCAGGCGAGACGGTCAACGTCGCCGCACGGCTGGAGCAGCACGCCGCGGAGGGCGAGGTGCTGATCGGTCCCGAGACGCGCCGTGCGGCCGGGCCCGCGGCCCGCACCGAACCCGTCGGCCCCCTGAGCCTGAAGGGGAAGGCCGCGCCCGTGACCGCGTACCGTCTGCTGGGCCTCGTCGAGGACGATCCGGAACTCTCGCGCCGCTTCGACGTGCCCTTCGTCGGACGGACCCGTGAACTGGCCACCCTGGAGCGGGCCCTGGCCGACGCCGTGGACGGGCGCGAGGGTCCGCGTCTGCTGTTCCTGCACGGCGAGGCCGGGATGGGCAAGACCCGCCTCGTCCACGAGTGGCGCCGCACGACGGTCACGGCCTGCGCCCACGGCTCGGGCCGCGCGCGCCCCTACGGCGAGCAGGGCAGCCTCACCCCGCTGGCCGACGCGCTGCGGCAACTGCTTCCGCAGTACCCCGAGGTGGCCGAGCCGTCCGGCGGCCTTCCGCCGGACGAGTACGCCGAGGTCCGGCAGGCCCTCGCGGTGCTGGCGGGCGGACTGTTGGAGGACGGCACGCCCAGCCCCTCGGCGGACGACACGTGTGCGGCGGTCCGTGATCTGCTCGCCGTGCTCGCGCGGATCCGGCCCTTCGTGCTGATGGTCGACGACGGTCAGTGGGCCGGCGACCTGCTGCTCGACATGCTCGGCACGCTGGCCGAGGAACTCGGCTCGGCCGCCGCGCTGTTCGTGTGCGCGGCCCGTCCCGAGCTCTTCGAGCGCCGTCCCGGGCGGGGCGGCGGCCGGCCGGTGTCCCGGTCGCTGCCGTTGCCCGGGCTGACCGCCGAGGAGGCGGGCGCCGTGGCCGCCGCGCTCGTCGAGGCGAGGGTGGACCGGAGCGGCGGGGACGCGGACACCGGGTTCGGCGGCGGCGTGCCGGCCCAGGTGCTGGAGGCGGCCGGCGGCAACCCGCTCCACCTGGAACATCTGCTCGCGGCACTCACCGACCACGAAGCCGACGACCGAGCAGACCACGAAGCCGACGACCGAGCAGGCCTCGGAGCGGGTCTCGGAGCGGGTCTCGGAGGCGGCCACCGGGCCGAGCACGCGCCGGACGGCGTGGGCGGGCTGCCGACCACCCTCCAGGCCCTGCTCGGCGCCCGGATCGGCGCGCTGGGCCGGCTGGAGCGCGCGACCCTCGACCTGGCGGCCGTGGTGGGGCGGGAGTTCACCGTGGACGACGTGGTGGCCCTCGCCGCGCGCGACAGCGAGAGCGCGCCCGGGGGAGCGCTGCACACCGCGGGGGCGGCGGCCGGGGAACAGTCGTTGCGCGGCCGGATCGACGCCGCCGTCGAACGGCTGGGCCGCCACCGCCTGGTCGACGCGGCGGATCAGTCCGGCGGCACGGTCCCGGGCCGCCGGTTCAGCAGCGGAGTGGTGCACGAGATCACCTACCAGTCCATGGCGAAGCGGGCGCGGGCCGAGCGGCACGAGCGGATCGCCCTCCTGCTCGCGGGACGCCTGCCGGAACCGGAGGCACGAGGTGAGGGCCGTGCGGTGGAGGCGGGCGCGGCGGTGGCCGGCCACCTGGAGAACGCCTACCGCTACCGGGCCGAACTCGGCATCGCCGACGCCCGCACCGACGCACTGCGGCGCTCCGCCGTGCGCCGCCTTCTCGACTGCGGCGCCCAGGCGCTGGCCCGTTCGGACCTCGCCTGGGCCGGCGGCCTGCTGGGCCGCGCCCTGGAGGCGGCGGGACCGGGCGAACCCGAGTGGACGGCAGCCGCCCGCGGGCTCGGCGAGGTCCGCCTCGCCACCGGCCACACCGACGAGGGCCGGGCCCTGCTGGAAGCTGTCCTGGAGCAGGACGGCGACGCGCCGAGCCGGGCCCGGGAAGAGACGGACGACCAGGACACACCGGCGCGGGACGCGGTGGGAGACGGTTCCCCCGCGGCGGAACCGCCGGGCGTGTCCGTGCACGCCGGCGCCCCCGTCGCCCGGCCGGACGTCGAGGCCGCCCATGCCCGGCTGGCCCTGGCCGTCGTGTCGCCGGCGTCCGCGGGCGGCAGCCCCGCGGAGGTCGCCGCACGGACGATGGCCGTCTTCGAGCGGGCCGGTGACGAACTCGGACAGGCCAGGGCATGCCTGCGGCTGGCGCAGGAGCGGCAGCTCCAGGGCCGGCACACCGCCGCCGACGGACTGCTGACCCGGGGCCTCGGACACGCCGAGCGGTCGGGTGCAGAACCGGAACGGGCACGGGCGCTGGGCGCCATCGGGATCTCCCTGTGGCGCGGCCCCGAGCCGGTACCGCGGGCCGTCGCCCGCGGCCGCGACCTGCTCTCCCGGCACGGCGAGCGGCGCCCCACCGTCCGGCTCACCCTGAACTGCCCGCTGGCGGTGCTGCTCGCCCTCCAGGAACGGCAGGAGGAGGCGCACGCCTGTCTCGCGCGGGCACGACGGCTCGCCGACGGGCTCGGCTACGCCGAAGGCGCGGTGGCACTGCCCCTGTTCGAGGCCGCGGTCGAGACCCTCGCGGGCCGTCCCGAACGGGCCCTCGCCCTGCTGGACGAGGCCGACGCCGCCGGGCGGGCGCTGCGGGCCGACGGACTGCTGGGCGCCGTCGCCCGCGAGTCGGCCCGGCTGCTCCTGGACGCGGGCCGCACCGACGAAGCCGCCGCACGGCTGGCCCCCACCACCGCGACGGCGAGCCCGGCCGGTGCCGACGCCGCCGACCAGGACGGCCTGCTCGCGCGGATCGCGGTGCTGCGAGGACGGACCGACGAGGCACAGCTACTCGCGGAGCGGGCCGTGCACACGGCCGCCCGCACGGACTCGCCCGTCGTCCTGGCGACCGCCTGGCTCGACCGTTCCGAGGTCCTGCACCGGGCGGGCCGCCGTCCGCAGGCCCTCGCCGCGGCCACCCGTGCCGTCCGACGCTTCGAGGCGAAAGGGCACCTGCCCGGCGCGCGCCGGGCGGCGGAACTCCACCTGCGCCTGACCCGACCCCCGACTGCGAAAGGCCGCTGAATGGACACGGCGAGAACGGCGACGCGCCGCCCCGACCTGGTGTGGAGCCTGCGCGGCAAGCGCCCGCAGGACATCGGGGTGACCGCCGACGGCGAACGCCCCGCACCCGCCTGGGACTGGCGGGACGCACGTGGCCGGGGGATCCGCGTGTGCGTCGTGGACTCCGGGGTGGAGGACGGCCATCCCCTGATCGGCCGGGTGGACGGCGCCTGGACCGTGGTGAAGGACGAACACGGGACACGGGTGGAGGAGACGGACGCCACCGACGGCTGCGGTCACGGCACGGCCTGCGCCGGCATCATCCGGCGGACCGCACCCGAGTGCGAGCTGTACAGCGTGCAGGTGCTCGGCAGGACCTTCGGCGGAACGGGCGACGTGCTGCTGGCGGGCCTGCGCTTCGCGATCCACGAGGGCTTCGACGTGATCAACCTCAGTCTGTCCACCACGCGCGTCCGGTTCATGGAGGAACTGCGGGCCCTGGCGGACGAGGCGTACTTCCGCCGCACCGTGATCGTCGCCTCCGCCCACAACACCCAGGTGGAGAGCTTCCCCTGGAGGTTCGCCTCGGTGATCTCGGTCGGCAGTCACGCGGAGGCGGACCCGGAGATGCACCTGTACAACCCGCGGCCCCCGGTGGAGTTCTTCGCCCCGGGCCAGAACGTCGAGGTCGCCTGGCTCGGCGGGACGACCATCCGCACCACCGGCAACAGCTTCGCGACCCCGTACGTGACCGGGCTGTGCGCCCGGGTCCTGTCCAGGCACCGCAGACTGACGAGCTTTCAGCTCAAGAACGCGCTCTATCTGTCCTCGGCCAACGTACAGATCGGCATGAGAGGTGCCTCGTGAACGTCAACAGTGCTGAGAACGATCCGCTCTCCCAGGAACTGCTCCGGTCCGTGGTCGACGTGGCACGGGCCATCTTCGGCGCTGCCGCCAGCTCGGTGTTCCTGCTGGACGAGGAGCGGCACGAGCTCGTCTTCCAGGCGGTCTCGGGACAGGGTGAGGACATGCTGGTGGGGCGGCGATTCCCCGCGTCGACCGGGATCGCCGGCTGGGTGGCGCTGTCCGGCGAGCCCATGATCGTGGACGACCTGACCCGCAGCGCCGCCTTCGACCGGGACCTGGCCGAGTCCACCGCGTACGTCCCCGACGCGCTCATGGCCGCTCCGCTCACCCACGGCGACCGGGTCCTGGGAGTGCTGGAGGTGCTCGACCCCGCGCCCCAGTCCAGATCGAGCCTCGACGAACTGGACCTGCTGGCCCTGTTCGCCCGGCAGGCGTCGGTGGGGCTGCGGGTGCTCGCCGACCGCCGGCACCAGGCGGACGGCCCCGCCCTCGGCCGCGACGACCTGGCAGCGGCCCTGCGCATGGCCGAGGACCTGCGGCGGCTGCTGGAGACATCGGCCTGAGCGCCACGACGAGAACCGCGGGGCGGGGGGAGGGCCGGCCCCCGGGTTTGGGGCCCGGGGGCGGGTGCAGGCGGGCGCGCCCGGACGCGCCCGGGGGGGCGCGCCCCCGGCGCGGGGGCCCGCCGGGGCGCGCAGGGACCCCCGCCGGCCCCCA
>NZ_JBEOVB010000017.1:0-167337 GCF_040295245.1 Streptomyces sp. NPDC002884
CCCAGGCGTCGGACCACAGCTTCACGATCGCCGGATACTTCCGGCCCCATGCCTCCTGGAACTCCAGGAAGCGTTCCGTGGCTGCGTCCTCGCCGAGTGCGGTGTAGACGGGCTTGAGGGCCTTGGCGACCTTGTCCCAGTCCTGACGGGCGGCGTATCGGAACGAGTTCCGCAGCAGATGCACGACACACGTCTGGACGATCGTGCGAGGCCAGACGGCTTCCACGGCTTCGGGCAGACCCTTGAGCCCGTCACAGACCAGCATCAGCACGTCGTCCAGGCCACGGTTCTTGAGCTCGGTGAACACGTGCAGCCAGTACTTTGCTCCCTCGCCGCCGTCGCCGGCCCAGATGCCGAGGATGTCGCGGGTGCCGTCCACGGTCACGGCCATCACCACGTAGATCGGACGGTTCGCGACCTTCCCGTCTCTGATCTTGACGTTGATCGCATCGACGAACAAAACGGGGTAAACGCGGTCGAGCGGCTGGTTCTGCCACTCGGTCATGCCCTCCATCACCTTGTCGGTGATGGTGGAGATGGTCTGCTTGGAGACCTCGGCCCCGTAGACCTCGGCCAGGTGGGCGGCGATCTCGCCGTGCGTGAGCCCCTTCGCGGACAACGACAGAACCATCTCGTCGACCCCGGTCAGCCGGCGCTGCCGCTTCTTGATGATCTGCGGTTCGAACGTGCCCGACACGTCACGCGGAACCTTGATCTCGACCGGTCCGACGTCGGTCAGCACGGTCTTGGCCCGGCCTCCGTTGCGGGAGTTGCCACTGCCCCGGCCGGCTGAGTCGTGCTTCTCGTAGCCGAGGTGATCAGCGATCTCACCTTCCAGGGCGGACTCCAGGACCCGCTTGGTCAGCTGCTGCAGCAGCCCGCCCTGCCCAGTCAGCTGCAGTCCCTCTGACCGGGCCCGCTCCACCAGCATCGCCACCAACTGCTCGTCTGGCATGGGCACGGGCGGCCCGGACAAGTCCTGCTTGACAGGCTCCACGGTCCCCAACTCCACGGCGATATCAGTCACTTGACGTCTCTCCCATGATCGTCGGATCCGCCGTTAGATTTACACTCCCTCCGGCCGCGACGACGAGTTTGTTGCCGGCATCGTCAAGGGCTACACCGGCATGCGCTGGGGCGAGATCGTGGGTCTTGAGCCCGAGTTCGTCCGACCGAAGAGCATCCGCGTGGAGTGGCAGCTCTACGAACTCGACACAGGCGAACTGCACCGCTGCCCGCCCAAGGACGACTCCTACCGCGACATCGACACGCCGGACTTCCTCGCCTCACTGCTGGCCGGCCACATCGCCCGGACGAGACCGAGGCCGTGCGAGTGCCACGGACTGGCCTACGTCTTCCGCGGCCATGGAACCGCCAACGGGTCTGTAAGCCGCCCCGGAGCGAAGCTAGTCGACGTTGCGCGCCGCTCTGGCGTATCGACCGGCACCGTCTCCAACGTCCTCAACCGCCCGGATGCTGTGGCGGAGCCGACCCGCCTGGAGGTGTTGAGAGCCAT
The DNA here is from genome assembly GCF_040295245.1 of Streptomyces sp. NPDC002884. NCBI lineage: Bacteria > Bacillati > Actinomycetota > Actinomycetes > Kitasatosporales > Streptomycetaceae > Streptomyces > Streptomyces sp. NPDC002884. The sequence continues at coordinate 1,517 of NZ_JBEOVB010000017.1, forward strand.
CAGTGATCTCGGGTACATCCGCAACGCAGCATCGGAGGAGTTGGCTGCTCACTGGCGGCGCTCCGGTTTCGCCACGTGGCTCTTTCGACCGGCCGCGACAGGGCGGTATCCCGGGCGAGGCAGTCAGGAAGAGCGGCCAGTGCCTGTGGTTGCCGAGCCGTGGCCTGGCATCCCGGCACGCGGGCGAGGAGCCTCCAAGCGGGCTGAGACGTGCTGGATGCCGATCGCCCCGGGGCTTACTCCGCACGGCTTGCGCCACACTCACAAGACCCTGATGAGGGAAGTGGGGACCCCGCCAAAGCTCATGGACGAACGCATGGGCCACGAGGACGGCTCCGTCCAGTCGCGCTATGACCACATCACGCCAGGCATGCGGCAGGCGCTCATGACCGCGCTCACCGGGATGTGGGAGGAAGCGCTGGACGCGCGCCGGACCATGAGTCTCGGCTCGCCCGTGACCGCTCTGGATGTGCTGCTGAAAGCTCGCTAGCAGCGCGCTGATCTGGAGACAGATTTCAAGATCTTCTCCAGGATTTCCCCAGAGAGCTCCTGGAGAACGAGGCAGGCCCGGTGCTGATTTCTCAGCACCGGGCCTGACCTGGTGTTTCACTGTCGGGGTGGCGGGATTTGAACCCACGACCTCTTCGTCCCGAACGAAGCGCGCTGCCAAGCTGCGCTACACCCCGATGTCGCTGCTTGTCCTGCTTGTCGCGGCGACGTCGTTTACTTTAGCCCACCGGTGGCCCGAGACGAAATCCGGTTTTGAGGCGGTGGCTGATCGGGTTCGGGCGGACGTGGTCGAGGGCCACGAGGAGGACCGCGAGGGCGTAGAAGGAGAGGCCGAGGAGGAGGGCGTTGGCGAGGGCGTGTCGGTAGCCGTGGGCCTCGACGTCGAAGAAGGGGTAGAGGTAGCGGCCCGGCCTGCCGACGGGGATCAGCTGGGCGCGGGTGAGGGAGAGCGCCAGGTAGGCCACGGGGTAGATCATCCAGGTGGCGGCCCGGCGCAGGCGGAGTCGGCCCGGGGGTGTCAGCAGCAGCCAGTCCAGGACGGCGGCTGTGGGTGTCACCGTGTGGATGAGGTGTCCGGCGACGAGGTGCCAGCCCGTGGGGGCGGTCGTCGTGCCGGTCACCGAGAAGGGGGTCGCCCCGTCTGCCAGGAGCAGGTGGTAGACCAGGCCGGTGATCGTGACGTAGAGCAGTGCGGCGCCCGTCAGGGCACCGGGGAGGGGCCGGCGGGCCGTCCATGCGCGGCGGGCGGACAACAGCGCGACCAGGGCCAGCAGGATGTTGCTCTGGATCGCGAAGTGGCTCAGGACCCGCACGGGGCTGCCGAGCAGCAGGGCGAGCGTCACGCCCGCGGCCGCCGTTCCGGCCAGCAGCAGACGCAGGACGGCGGCGAGTGGACGGCGTAAGGGGGTCACCACCGCCGAGGCGGGGACGGAGGAGAGCAGTAGCGCGTGGGTCCGCGGGATCGCGGGCAGATCCGGGATGTCCCTGGGTATCGGCGCGGTCATACCCTCACGCTAGGCAAGCGTGACAAAAGGGGCGATACGGGAGGGCCGTTCGGGGGAGTCGCCGGCACCTTTCCCGGGCTGTCTCCGCCTCGCCTCGCCCCTGCTGCTATCCCCGGCTCCGTCCCGCGTTCACCCTTCCCCTCCCCCTCCGCCTCACGGCCTCTCCCTCTTCCTCACGCCCTCCGCTTCACGCCTTCTGTCTTGACCTTCCCCACCTCTTCGGGCTTCTCGCCCTACTCCTTCTCGACCAACGTCAGCAACGTCACCTCCGGCGGGCACGCGAACCGCACCGGCGTGTAGCGGCCCGTTCCGCATCCCGCCGACACGTGCAGGTAGGACGTGTGTCCCTCCGCCGTGTGCGTCGACAGGCCCTTCACCCGCTCCGTGTCCAGGTCGCAGTTGGTGACCAGGGCGCCGTAGAAGGGGATGCAGAGCTGGCCGCCGTGGGTGTGGCCGGCCAGGATCAGGGGGTAGCCGTCCGCCGTGTAGGCGTCCAGGGCGCGCAGGTACGGCGCGTGCACCACGCCCATCGAGAAGTCGGACGACGCCGACGGGCCGCCGGCGACCCGCGCGTACCGGTCGCGCTTGATGTGCGGGTCGTCCAGGCCGGTCAGCTCGATCGACGCGCCCTCGACCTTCAGCACGCCCCGGGTGTTCGTCAGGTTCAGCCAGCCCGCGGTGTCGAAGCCGTCACGCAGGTCCTCCCACGGGTTGTGGACCACGTCGACGGCGGGCGCGTTGCCGTTCAGGCCGTGGCGTCCCTGGGCCTTCTCGAAGAGATAGCGGGCGGGGTTGCGCAGCGTCGGGCCGTAGTAGTCGTTCGAGCCGAAGACGTACGCGCCCGGGAACTCCATCAGCGGGCCGAGGGCGTCCAGGACCTCGGGCACACCGTCCGGGTCGGACAGGTTGTCGCCGGTGTTGATCACGAAGTCGGGGCGCAGACCGGCCAGGGAACGCAGCCAGCGCTGCTTCTTGCGCTGGCCGCCGACCATGTGGATGTCGGAGACCTGCAACACGCGCAGGGGGCGCATCCCGGCGGGGAGGACGGGCACCGTCACCCGTCGTAGGCGGAAGGAGCGGGCTTCGAAGCCCGCCGAGTACACCAGACCGGCGGCGCCGGCCGCCGCAATGGACAGAGGTACTGCGTATCGCGCGCGCATACGTCCATCGTGTCAGACGCCGCCAACCGCCTTTGCCCTGCCGCCCCTTAAATCGGCGGGCGTGCGGCCACCGACACCTGCGACAATCAAACCCATGACCACGCTCAAGTCGAAGCTTCAGGAAGACCTCAACGCCGCGATCAAGGGGCGCGACGAGCTCCGCTCCTCGACGCTCCGGCTCACGCTCACCGCGATCACCAAGGAGGAGGTCGCGGGCAAGGAGAAGCGCGAGCTCTCCGACGACGAGGTCCTCAAGGTGATCACCAAGGAGGCGAAGAAGCGCCGTGAGGCCGCGGACGCCTTCGCACAGGGTGGCCGGACCGAGTCGGCCGAGCGGGAGAAGGCGGAGGGCGAGCTGCTCGCCACGTACCTGCCCAAGCAGCTCGGCGAAGAGGAGCTGAACGACATCGTCGCCCAGGCCGTCGCGGAGGCGAAGGCGGACGGTGCCGAGGGGCCGCGGGCGATGGGCGCCGTCATGAAGATCGTGAACCCGAAGGTGGCCGGACTGGCCGAGGGCGGCCGCGTCGCCGCGGTCGTCAAGAAGCTGCTCGCGGGCTGACCCCGGCCACACGACGGCCACACGACGGCCACACGACGGCCATACGACGGCCATACGGGGTCATACGACGGCCACGGACCTCCGCGGAGGATCGCCTTCCGCCGAGCATCAGCCGCCGCGGAGCATCAGCCGCCGCCGAGCGCCACCGGTCTCACCGAGCGCCACCGGCCTCGCACGAGACCGGCCCGCACGACGACCGGCCCGGCCCCCGGCCCGGCCGCGCACGACGCACTGCCCCGCACGATGCACCGCCCCGCACGACGAACGGCCCCCGCCTCTCCGTACGAGAAGAATTCCCGTACGAGAAGCAGGGGCCGTTCGCTGTGTTCCTGGCCGGGTGGCCCGGCTGGTCGGCGGGTCAGCTGGTCGGCTGGTTGGTCGGCCGGGAGACCGGCCGACCTGGCGACCGTCGTCGACCGGTCTCAGCCGCGCCCGCCGCCGTTGCCGTTTCCGTTGCTCTGGCCCTGGAAGAAGGTGCCTCCGTCGGTGCCGCCGGTCGAGTTGCCGCCGTTCGTCGTGCCGTTGGTGAGCAGCCCGGTGAGGAAGCCGTCGTCCTCGTCGCCGGCGGTGTCGCCGTTGTTGTCCCCGTTGTCGTCGTCGTCCTCGTCGCCGCGGTCCTTGTCGGGCGGGTTCGGGATGTTGACGAGGTTGAAGGGCGGGGCTTCCTTGCCCTCGAGCGCTCCGGTCATGGCGTCGCGCCAGATCGGGCCCGGGGTGTCACCGCCGTAGACCTGGGAGTGGTAGACGCCACCGATGGTGATGTTGGTCATCTCGACCTTCTGGGTGGCGCTGCCCACCCAGACGGCGCCCGCGAGGTTCGGGGTGTAGCCGACGAACCAGGCGTTCTTGCGGGAGTCCGTCGTACCCGTCTTACCGGCGTTGGCGCGGCCGGACAGACCGGCCTGCTTGCCGGTACCGGAGTCGGTCACACCGCTCAGCAGCGTGTTGACGGTGTCCGCGGTCTTCTCGCTCATCGCGCGCGAGCAGGTCGACTTCGGCACCTCCAGCGACTTCTTCGTGCCGCCCACGGTCTGGGTGATCGACTCGATCGCGACCGGGGTGCAGTACATGCCCCGGCTGGCGAAGGCCGCGTACGCGGTCGCCATCGTCAGGGGGGAGAGGCCGGTGGAGCCGAGGGTCATCGACGAGGGCACCTCGGGGACCTTGTCGCCGTTGCCCTGGACCACGCCCAGCTTGTCGGTCATCTTCACCACGGGGCACATGCCGATGTCGGCGAGCATCTGCACGAAGTAGGTGTTGACCGACAGCTCCATGGCCTTCTTCAGCTGGTACGGGCCCTTCTCGGACTCGCTCTCGTTCTCCAGCTTGTCGTTGCCCTGGTTGGTCCACGGCTTGCTGCTGCACGTCTGGACCGTGTCCGGGTACGGCATCTCGTAGGGCGCCGGGTAGCTCTGGTTCGCCGGGCGGCCCTCCTCCAGCGCGGCCGCGGCCACGAACGGCTTGAAGGTCGAGCCGGTCGGGAAGCCGTAGTTGGAGCCGCCCATGGAGGCGTTGACGGAGTAGTTGTACTCGGTCTCGTTCTTGCCGTAGCCGTACGGCTTCGACTGGCCCATGCCGAGGATCTTGCCGGTGCCGGGCTCGACGAGCGTGGCGGCCGCGGCGACCTTGTCCGACTTGTAGACGTGGTCCTTGAGCGAGTCCTGCACGGACTTCTGGGACTGCGGTTCGAGCGTCGTCCGGATCGTCAGGCCGCCCTGGTTCCAGAGCTTCGCCCGCACTTCCTTGGTCTTGCCGAAGACGGGGTCGCTGAGGAAGACGCGCTCCACGTACTTGCAGAAGAAGCTGGCGCCCTTCACGGCGGTGATGCAGCCGTTCTTCGGCTGCTTGACCTTCAGGCCCAGCGGGGACTTCTGCGCCTTGGCGGCCTCCGCCTCGGTGATGTCGCCGACCTCGGCCATGCGCTTCAGCACGACGTTACGGCGGTTGGTGGCCGTGACGTCGTCCTTGACCGGGTCGTAGAGGGACGGGGACTGGACGATGCCGGCCAGCATCGCCGCCTGGGGGAGGGTGAGGTCCTTGGCGTGCGTGGAGAAGTAGCGCTGCGCGGCCGCCTCGACGCCGTAGGCCTGCTCACCGAAGAACGTGATGTTCAGGTAGTTCTCGAGGATCTTCTTCTTGCCGAGCTCCTCCTCCACCTGGATCGCGTACTTCAGCTCCTTGATCTTGCGGCCGATGGTCTGCTGGGTGGCCTGCGCGACCTTCGTCGGGTCGTCGCCTGCCTCCTCCACGAAGACGTTCTTCACGTACTGCTGGGTGAGCGTCGAGGCGCCCTGGGAGACCCCGCTGCTCTGCACGTTCTTGTTGAGGGCGCGCAGGACGCCCTTCAGGTCGATCGCCCCGTGCTCGTAGAAGCGCGAGTCCTCGATCGCGACGATCGCCTTCTGCATGTACGGCGAGATGCTCTTGAGGTCGACCACGGTGCGGTCCCGCGAGTAGACCGTGGCGATCTGGCCGCCGTCGGCGTCGAGGATCGTGGTGCGCTGGCTCAGCGGGGGCGTCTTGAGGTTGGCCGGGAGTTCGTCGAACGACTCCACCGACCCCTTGGCGGCGAGGCCCAGCGCGCCGAAGGCGGGCAGGGCGATACCGGCCAGCACGGCTCCCGCGAGCACACTGACACCGAGGAACTTGGCGGCCTGCTGCGTTGGCGACAGACCACCGCCCGAGCGCTTCTTTGGCATGAGGGCAGCCTACGTTCTCATTCGCCGGACACGCGTCAATGCCTTGGCCTAAGCTGCTCTCAACTGTCACAGCAGCAGGGCTACGTATCAATACGTCCGGCGACCCCGAATCGTTCCGGATGTTCCCCGGTTTTTTTGGTGGGGACGTGTCCGAATCCGCCTTGTGTGTCACCCGGCGTCCGTTGTGACTCAACTGAACTGTCCCGGTTGCCGGGAAAGTCGCATATGTCGCGGGCTCACTCCCCCGGGTGATCTGCCGCTTACGCATAGTCCGTTCGGGCCATTCAAGATTGGGCCCGAAGGGGGTGTTGCGCTGTGCCCACCTTCCGTAACGTCCTCAACTGGCGGCGGTGAATATGCCGCTGCCGCCGTGGGGGAGCCTCGATTCGGGAGAGGACGGCGCCGGTATGGGCTGGGTAACCGACTGGAGTGCGCAGGCCGCCTGCCGCACTACCGATCCGGATGAACTGTTCGTTCAGGGAGCAGCGCAGAACAGGGCCAAGGCGGTGTGCACCGGATGTCCGGTACGCACCGAATGCCTGGCCGACGCGCTCGACAACCGCGTCGAGTTCGGCGTGTGGGGAGGCATGACCGAGCGCGAGCGCCGCGCACTGCTGCGCAGGCGTCCGACCGTGACCTCCTGGCGCCGTCTCCTGGAGACGGCGCGTTCGGAGTACGAGCGTGGGGCCGGCATCCTGCCGCTCGACGACGACGAGATCTACGAGAACTACGCGGCGGTGGGCTGAGGAGAACCCTCGGCTCAGGCGTCGGCAGCCTCGGGCAGCTCCGGCCGGTTGGCCGCGAGCCGGTTCCCGATGTCCCGCAGTCCCGTGAGGTCATGCACATCGCCGGGCAGCGCGGCCACTTCGGACACCGCCACCTCGGGGTGCAGTGCGGTGAAGCGGTCACGCGTGCGCTGCTCGCGGGAGAGCAGGTGCATCCGTTCCGCATGCAGCCTCAACAGGCCTGCGGTGAGGTCGTCCACGGTCCGGTCCGCGTCCGCGTCGATGTTCGTGTCGGTGCTCGCTGTCCGGTCCGTGTCGGTGGCCGTGGGCCGGTTCGCGCCGGTGGGGGCGTCGCGCTCCGGATCGGTTGCGGGAGATTCTGAACTGCCGTACGTGTCGGGAGAGTTACGAAGACCAGCTTTCCCGCCGTCCTGATCCACAATGCGGGACTCTTCAAGATTTTCCGCGGCGCGGGCATGGACGAGGTCGAGGTTCTCCGCAGCGGCGAGCGCCCGCTCGGCGGACAGCTGGGCGGCGCCGCTGCCGTGCACGCGGTTCAGCACCAGGCCGGCCAACGGCATGTCCTCGGCGGCCAGCCGCTCCACGAAGTACGCGGCCTCCCGCAGCGCGTCCCGCTCGGGAGCCGCCACCACCAGGAACGCCGTGCCGGGCGCCTGGAGCAGCTTGTACGTGGCGTCCGCGCGCGTACGGAAGCCGCCGAACATCGAATCCATCGCCGCGACGAAGGTCTGTACGTCCTTCAGCAGCTGCCCGCCGAGCAGCTTGCCGAGCGCGCCGGTCATCATCGACATCCCGACGTTCAGGAACTTCATCCCCGCGCGGCCGCCGACCTTGGCGGGCGCGAGCAGGACGCGGATCAGCTTGCCGTCCAGGAACGACCCGAGCCGCTTCGGTGCGTCGAGGAAGTCCAGCGCCGAGCGGGACGGCGGTGTGTCGACGATGATCAGGTCCCACTCGTCCCGCGCGCGCAGCTGCCCCAGCTTCTCCATCGCCATGTACTCCTGCGTGCCCGCGAAGCCCGCCGAGAGCGACTGGTAGAACGGGTTGCCCAGGATCGCGGCCGCCCGGTCGCCGTCCGCGTGCGCCTCGACGATCTCGTCGAAGGTGCGCTTCATGTCGAGCATCATGGCGTGCAGTTCGCCGTCCCCGTCGACGCCTTTGACGCGGCGCGGGGTGTTGTCCAGCGAGTCGATGCCCATGGACTGGGCGAGCCGGCGGGCCGGGTCGATGGTGAGGACCACCACCTTGCGGCCCCGCTCGGCCGCCCTGAGCCCCAGTGCCGCCGCCGTGGTCGTCTTGCCGACGCCGCCGGAGCCGCAGCACACCACGATGCGGGTCGCCGGGTCGTCGAGCAGCGGATCGAGGTCCAGCACGGGCGCCGGGGAGAGACGGCGCTGGGTGCTTCCCTGGTCGTGAGTCTGGTCCGGACTCATGCGATCCCCTGCTTCCGCAGTTCGTTGGCGAGCTGGTACAGGCCCGCGAGGTCCATGCCCTCGGCGAGCAACGGCAGTTCGTGCAAAGGCAGATCGAGCTCGCCGAGGACCGCGCGCTGCTCGTGCTCCAGCGCGTACCGCTCGGCGTACTCCTCGGCCTGCTGAAGGAGCGGATCCACCAGCCGCTCGGCATGGCCCCCGCGCCGCGCCCCGCCGAGCCCGGCGGCGGACAACGACCGGGCGACAGAAGAACGAGTCACGGTGCGTACGAGTTCCAGCCCGTCCTCGTCCAGTACCTCGGGCCGCACCATGTTGACGATGACCCGCCCCACCGGCAGCTTGGCCGCCCGCAGCTCGGCGATTCCGTCGGCCGTCTCCTGGACGGGCATCTCCTCGAGCAGCGTCACCAGGTGCACGGCCGTCTCCGAGGACTTCAGCACCCGCATCACGGCCTGTGCCTGATTGTGTATCGGGCCGATCCTGGCGAGCCCGGCGACCTCGTCGTTGACGTTCAGGAAGCGGGTGACGCGTCCCGTGGGCGGGGCGTCCATGACGACGTAGTCGTACACGAACCGCCCGTTCTTGTCCTTGCGCCGTACCGCCTCGCACGCCTTGCCGGTGAGGAGCACGTCCCTCAGGCCGGGCGCGATGGTGGTGGCGAAGTCGATGGCGCCGAGCTTCTTCAGGGCCCGTCCGGCGCCTCCCAGTTTGTAGAACATCTGGAGGTAGTCCAGAAGGGCCAGTTCGGGATCGATGGCCAGTGCGTACACCTCACCGCCCCCCGAGGCGACGGCGATCTTGCGTTCCTCATAGGGCAACGCCTGTGTCTCGAAGAGCTGTGCGATGCCCTGCCGACCCTCCACCTCGACGAGAAGCGTCCGCTTCCCTGCCGTGGCGAGGGCCAGCGCGAGGGCCGCGGCGACCGTCGTCTTGCCGGTCCCGCCCTTTCCGCTGACGACCTGGAGCCTGCTCACGTCTTCGAGCGTAACCATTCGGCGCCCGAGGCAATCGGGAGGCTGTGGACAAGAGGGGTCGATATCGGCCACATGGCCTGGGGAACGGGCCCTCGCGCGACAGCGGATACAGTCGGCCCCATGACCAAGTGGGAATACGCAACCGTGCCGCTGCTCGTCCACGCAACGAAGCAGATTCTGGACACCTGGGGCGAGGACGGCTGGGAGCTCGTCCAGGTCGTGCCCGGGCCGAACAACCCGGAGCAGCTCGTCGCCTACCTGAAGCGGGAGAGGGCGTGAGCGCGGTCGAGGCGAGGCTCGCCGAGCTGGGGCTGACCCTGCCGGCGGTCGTGCCGCCCCTCGCGGCCTACCAGCCGGCCGTGCAGTCCGGCCCGTACGTGTACACGGCCGGCCAGCTGCCCATGGTGGACGGCAAACTGCCGATCACCGGCAAGGTCGGCGCCGAGGTCACTCCCGAGGAGGCCAAGGAGCTGGCCCGCACCTGCGCGCTGAACGCCCTGGCCGCCGTCAAGTCGGTCGCGGGCGATCTGGACCGCATCGCGCGCGTGGTGAAGGTCGTCGGCTTTGTGGCGTCGGCCTCGGACTTCACCGGCCAGCCCGCAGTCCTCAACGGCGCGAGCGAGCTGCTGGGCGAGGTCCTCGGTGACAAGGGCGTGCACGCGCGCAGCGCGGTGGGCGTCGCGGTGCTGCCGCTGGACGCGCCCGTGGAGGTCGAGATCCAGGTGGAACTCGTCCCGTAGGCGGTCTCCGCCCCCGCAGGCGCCTTCGCCCTGTAGGCGCCCTGCGGACGCCCCTGCGGACGACCTTGCGGATGCCCTCCGGACGCCTTTCCCGGGTGCCGGGCCGGCGTCCCCGAGGTGCCCCGCGGGCGCCCCGCGGACCCGCTCCCACCTCGGGGGCCTCTCGAACATTCGCGCACCACGGGATAGCCTCGCGCCCATGGCGAATGGGCAGTGGTTCCCCCAGGACTGGCCGGAACGCATCCGCGCGCTCGCGGACGGCACCCTCATTCCGGTCGTCCCGAAGCGCGCGGCCACCGTCATGCTCCTGAAGGACACCGACGGCGGCCCTGTCGTCCACATGCTGCGCAGACGCGCCTCCATGGCCTTCGCCGGGGGCGCGTACGCCTATCCCGGCGGTGGCGTCGACCCACGCGACGACGACCTCCACGTCCGCTGGGCGGGCCCCACGCGCGCGTGGTGGGCCGCGCGGCTCGGCGTCGACGAGACGGCGGCCCAGGCGATCGTCTGCGCGGCCGTACGGGAGACCTACGAGGAGGCCGGCGTCCTGCTCGCGGGCCCGACGCCCGACTCCGTCGTCGGTGACACCACGGGCGCCGACTGGGAGGCCGACCGGGCCGCGGTGGCCGCCCGCGAGCTGTCCTTCGCCGAGTTCCTCGACCGCCGCGGTCTGGTCCTGCGTTCCGACCTCCTCGGCGCCTGGACGCGTTGGATCACCCCGGAGTTCGAGTCCCGTCGCTACGACACCTGGTTCTTCGTGGCCGCGCTCCCCGAGGGCCAGCGCACCCGCAACGCCTCCACCGAGGCCGACCGCACGGTGTGGATCCGTCCGGCGGACGCGGCGGCCTCGTACGACAAGGGCGAGCTGCTGATGATGCCGCCCACCATCGCGACCCTGCGCCGGCTCGTCCCGTACGGCACGGCGGCCGAGGCGCTCGCCGCGGCTCCCGACCTCGACCTGACGCCCGTCCTGGCAAAGGCCCGGCTGGAGGAGGACCAGGTCGTGCTGTCGTGGCCGGGACACGACGAGTTCACCAAGCACATCCCGATCGAGGCGACCGGCGTGACCGGCGCGCCTGACGCGGCGCGCGGGGGCCCCGCATGACGGACATCCGTGGACGGACACGCGCGGGCGGACTTCGAAGCCGGCCGCGCGGCGGAGGGCGGCTCCGCTCCGGGTCCTTCGCGCCCCCTGTGGCACCTCGATGCGCCGTGCGGTCCGTCGGCCGCCGAGGTGACGTTCCGCCCAGCCCTATGGAAGGCCCCTTCGCATGACCGACGCAGCCGCTCTCCCCGGCCAGCCGCGAGGCGGAGTCCTCTCCGGCCCGGCCACCCCGCGCGCGGTCAACGTCCTCGCGCCGAACGCGTCCGCGATGACCCTGGACGGCACGAACACCTGGATCGTCTCCGAGCCCGATTCCGACCTGGCGGTCGTGATCGACCCGGGCCCGCTGGACGAAGGGCATCTGCGCGCGGTCGTCGACACGGCCGAGCGGGCCGGCAAGCGCGTCGCCCTGACCCTGCTGACGCACGGCCACCCCGACCACGCCGAGGGCGCCGTCCGCTTCGCGGGCCTGACCGGCACGAAGGTGCGGGCCCTGGACCCGGCGCTGCGGCTCGGCGAGGAGGGCCTGGCCGCCGGGAACGTGATCACGGTGGGCGGGCTGGAACTGCGGGTCGTCCCGACGCCCGGCCACACCGCCGACTCCCTCTGCTTCCACCTCCCGGCCGACCGGGCCGTGCTGACCGGCGACACGGTCCTCGGCCGTGGCACGACCGTCGTCGCGCATCCCGACGGCCGCCTGGGCGACTACCTGGACTCCCTGCGGCGGCTCAGGTCCCTCACGGTCGACGACGGCGTCCACACCGTCCTGCCGGGCCACGGACCGGTCCTGGAGGACGCACAGGGCGTCGTGGAGTTCTACCTCGCCCATCGCGCACACCGCCTCGCCCAGGTCGAGACGGCCGTGGAGGACGGCTACCGCACCCCCGCCGAGGTCGTCGCCCATGTGTACGGGGACGTCGACCGCTCCCTGTGGCCGGCGGCGGAGCTGTCCGTGCGGGCGCAGCTGGAGTACCTGAAGGAGCACGGGCTCATCCAGGGTTCGGTCTAGGGCTCCTGCGGCCTGTCGGTCTTCACGCCGTGCACGCGCGCGTACTCCTCGGCGAGCCAGGGGCCGAGATCGTCGACGTAGGACGACAGGACGGCACGGTCGCCGCTCGGCTCGTATCCGAGGACGGCCGCCGCCCGTAGCTGCTCCGCGCGCTGCGGGTAGTAGGCGCCGAAGGCCTCCGCCATCTCGTGCAGGTCGCTCGTCCAGCCGTTCCAGCGGGGCATGACGAGCGTGAACGCGGTGCGTACGAGGCGACGGGACATGAACCGGACGAGGGGCCGCCGGGCCTCCTCGGAGTCGTCCGCCGAGGCTATGCGACCGCGCCAGCGCGGCAGGAGCAGGGCGAGGTCGCCGTTGGTCTCGCGCGCGAGCAGGGAGTCCGGGCGGTAGCGGGGGAGGCGCCCGGCGAGGTCCTCGCCGAGCAGCGGCGTGCACAGGCACGCCAGGAACCACCCCAGGTCGTGCCTCTCCAGGTCGCTCAGCACGCGCGCGTGGCCGACCAGCAGAGTGCCGCCGCCGTCGATCTGCGGGAACTCCTCGTCGAGGGCCTCGTCGAGCGCACGGCCGTCGGCCCGGTCCGCGTCGGTCGGCTCCTCGCGCAGGACCACCAGGAGGTCCAGATCGCTGCGGCCCACGCGCGCGGTGCCGCGCGGAATCGACCCGTAGAGGTACGCGCTGTGCAGCCGGGCTCCGAAGACGCCCGGGATCCGGTCCCGAGCCGCCTCGACGACGGGCCGGAAAGCATCCGACACGCGCGCGAGGGAGCCTTCGCGGGCGATGTGTCCTCCGGAGTCGAGACCTCGGGAGGCAACAGTTCGGGAGGCAAGGGCTCGGGAGTCGAGACCTCGGGAGTCGAGACCTTGGGAGGGAAGCGCTTCTGCCATGGGGCCACTGTGCTGCCCCGAGAGCGGTCCGGCGGACCATTTTCGGGCGCAGGGCGCAGGGCGCAGGGCGCAGGGCGCAGGGCGCAGGGCGCAGGGCGCAGGGCGCGGCACGCAGGGGCGCGGGCGGGCAGAACAGCCCGTCCGGCGTTGACTACGGGGTCCGTCAGGACCGACGGCGGGGGCCTGGGGGCGGTGGCCCCCAGGGACGGTCACACCGACCGACGTCCCCCTCGGGCTGCAGCCGGCAGTCGCCGGCCGGTGGACAGCGGTCGGCCGGCAGACAGCGGTCGGCGGCTAGCGCGACCGCTTGGCCAGGCGCTCCACGTCCAGCAGGATGACCGCCCGTGCCTCCAGGCGCAGCCACCCGCGCTGGGCGAAGTCCGCCAGCGCCTTGTTCACGGTCTCGCGCGACGCGCCGACGAGCTGGGCCAGCTCCTCCTGCGTCAGGTCGTGGACGACGTGGATGCCCTCTTCGGACTGCACGCCGAAGCGGCGCGAGAGGTCCAGCAGGGCGCGGGCCACGCGGCCGGGGACGTCCGAGAAGACCAGGTCGGACATGGCGTCGTTGGTCTTGCGCAGGCGCCGGGCGACGGCGCGCAGCAGCGCGGTGGCCACCTCGGGCCGGGCGTTCAGCCAGGGCTGGAGGTCGCCGTGACCGAGGCCGAGGAGCTTGACCTCGGTGAGGGCGGTGGCCGTCGCCGTGCGCGGGCCCGGGTCGAAGAGCGACAGCTCTCCGATGAGCTCGCTGGGACCCACCACCGCGAGCATGTTCTCCCGGCCGTCCGGGGATGTGCGGTGAAGCTTGACCTTGCCTTCGGTGACGACATAGAGCCGGTCGCCCGGGTCGCCCTCGTGGAAGAGGGAGTCGCCACGGGCCAGGGTCACCTCGCTCATGGAGGCGCGCAGTTCCGCGGCCTGCTCGTCGTCGAGTGCCGCGAAGAGCGGGTTGCGCCGCAGAACGTCGTCCACGAGTTTCTCCTTGTCGACCTGCTCAGGGGATCTTGCTCCCCCGCTACCAGGGGACCGTGTTCCCCGTTTTGCTGGACGGTCCAAACAGTGTGATCTGTCACAAGGATGCCGCACACGTGTCCCGAGGTAAGCGGCAGGGGTCCAATTGGGGGCCGATCTTCAGGGTCCGGGGCGGATGTCGGTGCCGGGCTTTAGGCTGGCCGAGTGTCCAAATCGCCGGTGAGAGCACAGGCCAAGGGGGCTGGGCGGGTGGTTGTACGTCGCGTTTCCGCTGTGGGCGAACAGGACTCCGGCGGTGGTAGCAAAACGGCAAAGGTGACAAACGAGATGCCTGCGAAGAAAGCGGCCGACAGCGGGAAAGCGGCCGTCGAGAAGGCCGCGGCCGGGCGCGGTGCGGCCAAGGAACCCGCGGCCAAGGAACCCGTGCGCAAGGGTGCGGCCGCCAGGAAGCCGGAGTCCCGCACCGCGCTGGTCCGCCGTGCCCGCCGCATCAACCGCGAGCTCGCCGAGATCTACCCCTATGCCCACCCCGAGCTGGACTTCGAGAACCCCTTCCAGCTGGTGGTCGCCACGGTCCTGTCCGCCCAGACCACCGACCTCCGGGTGAACCAGACGACCCCCGCCCTCTTCGCCAAGTACCCCACCCCCGAGGATCTGGCCGCCGCCGACCCGGAGGAGGTCGAGGAGATCCTCCGCCCCACCGGCTTCTTCCGGGCCAAGACCAAGTCGGTGATGGGTCTCTCCAAGGCCCTCGTGGAGGAGTTCGGCGGGGAGGTCCCCGGCCGGCTCGAGGACCTGGTCAAACTGCCCGGCGTCGGCCGCAAGACCGCCTTCGTGGTGCTGGGGAACGCGTTCGGCCGGCCCGGGATCACCGTGGACACGCACTTCCAGCGGCTCGTACGGCGCTGGCGGTGGACCGAGGCGACCGAGCCCGACAAGATCGAGGCAGCCGTAGGCGGGCTCTTCCCCAAGAGCGACTGGACGATGCTCTCGCACCACGTGATCTTCCACGGCCGCCGTATCTGCCACGCCCGCAAGCCGGCCTGCGGCGCCTGCCCCATCGCCCCGCTCTGCCCGGCGTACGGCGAGGGCGAGACGGACCCGGAGAAGGCGAAGAAGCTCCTGAAGTACGAGAAGGGCGGCTTCCCCGGGCAGCGCCTGAACCCGCCCCAGTCCTATCTGGACGCGGGCGGCAGGCCGGCCCCGCCGCTGGGGGCCGGATGACGCCAGGGCTGACGGCGGCCCGGGCCGAACGGGCGGTCCGGGCCGAGGCAGGACGGGCGGCCGACGCGGGACGCACGGCCGGCGGACGCACGGCCGCGGGACGCACGGCCGGCGCGGGGCAGCCCGCCGTACGTATATCCGCGACCCGTACGACACGTGCGGCGTCACGTGCGACCCGCACGACACGCGAGACCCGCATGCGAACGACCCGCAGGACACGCACGATCGGGGGACGTCCCGCGGAACGATCTGTCGGTTCCCGGGCGTTGGACAGGGCAGAACGGGGGGTGGTGTGGCGATGACACGCGCGAGCAACACGCAGGGCGGTGCGGTGACACTCAGCAAGGAGGGCCTGCCCGCCTGGCTGGACCCCGTGGTGCACGCCGTGGAGACGGTCCAGCCGCTCCAGCTCAGCCGCTTCCTGCCGCCGGAGAACGGCGCGGGGCGCCAGTCGGCCGTCCTGATCCTCTTCGGCGAGGGCGAGCGCGGCCCCGAGCTGCTGCTCATGGAGCGCGCCAGCTCCCTGCGCTCCCACGCCGGCCAGCCCTCCTTCCCGGGCGGCGCCCTCGACCCGCAGGACGGCGACCCGCACGGTGACGGTCCGCTGCGGGCCGCCCTGCGCGAGGCCGAGGAGGAGACCGGGCTCGACCCGGCCGGCGTCCAGCTCTTCGGCGTGCTGCCCAAGCTGTACATCCCGGTCAGCGGCTTCGTCGTCACCCCGGTACTGGGCTGGTGGCGCGAGCCGAGCCCGGTCGGCGTCGTCGATCCCGCGGAGACGGCGCGCGTCTTCACCGTTCCCGTGGCGGATCTCACGGATGCGGAGAACCGCGCCATGACCGTGCACCCCAGTGGTCACCGCGGCCCGGCATTTCTGGTCGAATCCGCCCTTGTATGGGGCTTCACGGCCGGTGTGATCGACCGCTTGCTGCACTTCGCGGGCTGGGAGCACCCCTGGGACCGCGAGAAGCAGGTCCCGCTCGACTGGCGGTCATGACAGGGTGTCCACCGAGCTGTGTCCGCCCGGGGGAAGCTGTGTCCCCTCGTCGCTTCGCGGCGGGCCGGACACCCGGCCGACCTGTGGTGACCGCGAAAAGATGAGGCGAGGCGCGAAGCGGTGAACGTGCTGGACATCCTGTTGTTGGTCGCGGCCGTCTGGTTCGCTGTCGTCGGCTACCGCCAGGGCTTCGTCGTCGGCATCCTGTCGGTGATCGGTTTCCTGGGGGGCGGCCTCGTCGCCGTCTACCTGCTGCCCGTGATCTGGGACGCGCTGACCGACAACTCCGAGGTGAGCACCACGGCCGCCGTCGTCGCGGTCATCGTCGTGATCGTCTGCGCCTCGATCGGCCAGGCCCTCACCACCCACCTCGGCAACAAGCTGCGCCGGTACATCACCTGGTCCCCGGCCCGCGCCCTGGACGCGACCGGCGGCGCGCTGGTCAACGTCGTGGCGATGCTGCTGGTGGCCTGGCTGATCGGCTCCGCCCTCGCCGGCACCACCCTGCCCACGCTGGGCAAGGAGGTCCGTAGCTCCAAGGTGCTGCACGGTGTGTCCGACGCGCTGCCCGACCAGGCCGACACCTGGTTCGCCGACTTCTCCTCCGTCCTCGCGCAGAACGGCTTCCCGCAGGTCTTCAGCCCGTTCTCCAACGAGCCGATCACCGACGTCCAGCCGCCCGACCCGGCCCTGGCGAACAGTGCGGTGGCCAAGCGCGCGCAGCGCTCCATCGTCAAGGTCATGGGTACCGCGGAGAGCTGCGGCAAGGTCCTGGAGGGCACCGGGTTCGTCTTCGGCGAGCGTCGCGTCATGACCAACGCCCATGTCGTGGGCGGCGTCGACGAACCCACCGTCCAGATAGGCGGCGAGGGCCGCAAGTACGACGCCACGGTCGTCCTGTACGACTGGAAGCGCGACATCGCCGTCCTGGACGTGCCGGATCTCGACGCGCCCGTGCTGGAGTTCACCACCAAGGACGCGGTGAGCAGCGACGACGCGATCATCGCCGGGTTCCCGGAGAACGGGTCGTACGACGTCCGTGCCGCGCGTGTGCGTGGCCGCATCACGGCCAACGGCCCCGACATCTACCACCGCACCACCGTGCGCCGCGACGTGTACTCGCTGTTCACGACGGTCCGTCAGGGGAACTCCGGAGGCCCGCTGCTCACCACCGACGGCAAGGTGTACGGCGTGGTCTTCGCGAAGTCCCTCGACGACGCCGAAACCGGCTACGCCCTCACCGCGGACGAGATCGAGCAGGACATCACGCAGGGGCGTACCGCGGGCCAGCAGGTGGACAGCGACAGCTGCGCCCTTTGAGAAGCCCCGCGGAGATCCGGAAGATCCCTCTGAGGGGTCCGCAGAGGGGCCCCGCCAAGGGCCCCTCGGAGATCCTTCGCCGGGTCAGCCTCGAGGGTGACGCAGGCGGACCGAGACCCATCGGGCCCGGCGGCGCAGGATGCGCGGAATGCCCACTCGGAGGTCGGAGCCCGGCAGTTGCGGGTCGGCACCTCGTCGGTGGAGGCTCAGGCCACTGGCCGAGCGGCGGTTGCGTGCTGCATCACTGTAGTCGTGCGTCCAGCCCATACACCGACGTCTGCCCCTGCCCCAAGGTCGATAACCGCGCTCGGAGCGGCCAATTGGCCTATGCGCCGGGCATTTGGCTGTTCGTCGCACAGACGTTCAGGACCGGGTGCCGGGCGCGACGGCGCGATCACCGATCGGGCTCGGGATCCTTCAGCCAGTTGACCAGTTCGGTGGAGAAGGCGACCGGGTCCTCCTCGTGCGGGAAGTGGCCGAGTCCGTCGAACAGCCGCCAGCGGTACGGCGCTTCGACGTACTCCCCGGAACCGGCCGCGCTGCGGGTGCGCATCACCGGATCGAGGGAACCGTGCAGATGCAGCGTGGGCACGCGCACGGGCCGCTTCATGCGCCGGTAGAACTGGACGCCGTCCGGCCGGCCCATCGAGCGCACCAGCCACCGGTACGGCTCGACGGCGCAGTGCGCGGTGGAAGGGATGCACATGGCGCGCTGGTAGACCTCCACCGCCTCGTCCTCCGGCAGCCGCGGCCCGGACCAGTCCCGGATCAGCCGGCCCACCAGTTCGCCGTCGTCGGCGACGAGCTGCCGCTCGGGGATCCACGGCCGCTGGAACCCCCAGATGTGGGAGCTCGCGGTCGTCTGCCGGACGTCGGCGAGCATCGCCGAGCGCCAGCGCCGGGGATGCGGCATCGAGGCGACGACGAGCCTCCGGACGAGCTTGGGGCGCATCACGGCCGCCGTCCACGCCAGGTAGCCGCCCAGGTCGTGGCCGACCAGCGCGGCGTCCGGCTCGCCCAGGGAGCGGATCACACCGGTGATGTCGAGGGCGAGGTTGGCCGGGTCGTAGCCGCGCGGCGTACGGTCGCTGCCGCCCACGCCCCGCAGGTCCATCGCGACGGCGCGGAAGCCCGCGTCGGCCAGCGCGACCAGCTGGTGCCGCCACGTCCACCAGAACTGCGGGAAACCGTGGACGAGCATGACCAGCGGACCGTCGCCGACCTCGGCGATGTGGAAGCGGGCACCGTTCGCGGCGACCTCGCGATGGGTGACCTGCACGCCGCAGACGGCGTCCGGCCGTACGACCGAAGCGGGCTGGGCCGGAGGAGTGGCGGGGTCCGTCATGACGACGAGCGTGCCACAGCCTCGATGGCCTCCGGGACCCGGTCCTGCGGGAGCTCGGGCCGCGGGTGCGGCTTGGCGTTCTGGAGGACGCCCGCCGACTCCTTCATGGACGCGGCGACCTTCTGCGGGCCCTTGCCCTTCTGCGCCTTCTTCGCGAAGACCACGCCGATCAGGGCGAGGACGAGCGCGACGAGCACGTTCGCCGCGAAGGAGAGCAGGAAGCAGATCGCGAGATTCCAGTCGCTCCAGGTCCGGATGCCGTACGCCAGAGCGAAGTTGAGCATCGGAAGGGAGAACACCAGGACCGCCCCGGCCACCGAGAACGCCCCACCGCTCATCGCTCCGCGCTTGACGTCCTGCTTCAGCTGCGCCTTCGCCAGCGCGATCTCGTCGTGCACCAGCGCCGACAATTCGGTCGTCGCCGAGGCGAACAGCTGGCCGATGCTGCGTTCGGCACCGACCGGGCTGCCGTCGGGTGCGCTCATCGCGTTCTCCCTCTTCCTTCTGCTGTGCTGCTTCTGGCTTCTTTTGTACCGTCCCGTCAGATCATGCCGGACGGTTGCCCTCCTCGCCTGCCCCGCCCGTCACTTCGGCAGGCCCGTGGCGCGTGTCGGCCCCTCGCCGGCCTCCCTCCGAGCCTCCTCCCGGCGGCTCTCGCGGGCGATCTCCTCGGCTCGGCGGCGGTGCTCGGCGGCCTTGCCGTCGTAGATCTCCGCCATCCGCAGGTGATGGGCCGGGTCGTTCTCCTCGTACACGTCCGGAATGCCGTCGAGGTCGTCGTCGCGCTCCTCGGCCTCCCACATCCGGCGGTACTCGGCGTTGCGCAGCTTCAGCAGGACCGTCGCGAGGGCCGCCGCGATCAGCGAGCCCAGCAGGACGGCGGCCTTGACCTCGTCGGTCAGCGCCGGGTCGCCCTCGAAGGCGAGCTCCCCGATCAGCAGCGACACGGTGAAGCCGATGCCGGCGAGGGACGCGACGGCGAAGACGTCCGCCCAGGCGAGGTCATCGCTCAGCGAGGCGCGGGTGAAGCGGGCGGTCAGCCAGGTCCCGCCGAAGATGCCGATCGTCTTGCCGACGACGAGACCGAGGACGACGCCCAGGGTCTCCGGCTTGCCGAACACATCCGCGAGCGCGTTGCCCGAGATGGCCACACCCGCGCTGAACAGGGCGAACAGTGGCACCGCGAGGCCGGCGGAGAGGGGCCGGACGAGGTGCTCGATCCGCTCGCCGGGGGAGTGGTCCTCGCCCTCGCGCGTCGTGCAGCGCAGCATCAGGCCCATCGCGACCCCGGCGATCGTGGCGTGCACGCCGCTGTTGTACATCAACGCCCAGATGACGAGGGCGAGGGGGACGTAGACGTACCAGCCGGTCACGCCCTTGCGCAGCAGCAGCCAGAACACGAGGAGGCCGACGGCGGCGCCGCCCAGCGTCACGAGGTCGATGGTGCTCGTGAAGAAGACCGCGATGATCAGGATGGCGAACAGGTCGTCGACGACCGCGAGGGTGAGCAGGAAGGCGCGCAGCGCGCTCGGCAGGGACGTGCCGATGACGGCGAGCACGGCGAGCGCGAACGCGATGTCGGTGGCCGTGGGGACCGCCCAACCGCTCAGCGAGCCGCCGCCGCCGAGGTTGGTGAGCGTGTAGACGAGCGCGGGTACGGCCATCCCGCACAGCGCGGCCGCCACGGGGAGCGCGGCGGCCCTGGGGTCCTTGAGGTCACCGGCGACGAGTTCTCGCTTGAGTTCGATTCCGGCGACGAAGAAGAAGATCGCGAGCAGGCCGTCGGCCGCCCAGTGCGCGACGGAGAGGTTCAGCCCGAGGGCCTCGGGGCCGAGGTGGAAGTGGCTGACGCTCTCGTAGCTGTCGTGCAGCCCGGGCGCGTTCGCCCAGACCAGCGCGGCCACGGCGGCGACGAGCAGGAGCACACCGCCGACGGTCTCGGTGCGCAGCGCCTCCGCGACGAAGTTCCGCTCGGGCAGGGACAGACGTCCGAAGGCCTTGCGGGGGGCGGAGTTGCGGGGCGCGGACACGGTGGGGGCCTCCGGTCGGTGGGCAGCACGGAACACATGCCGACCAGACTTCCCGGCGCACCTTTCTCTTCAGCCTACCCAAAGTGCGCGAGGAGGAATCGGGCGATCCCTACGTTAGGCGCGAAAAGGGCACCCGGCGCGGTCGTCGCCGAGTGCCCTTCCCGACCTGCTCAGTCCTCGCTGGGCGCGGCCGGCAGCTTCGCCTGGATGAGATCCATGACCGAGGAGTCGGTCAGGGTCGTGACGTCTCCGAGTTCCCGCTTCTCGGCGATGTCCCGCAGCAGGCGGCGCATGATCTTGCCGGAGCGGGTCTTGGGCAGTTCCGTGACCGGGTGGATCTGCTTCGGCTTGGCGATCGGGCCGAGCGTGGTGCCGACATGGTTGCGCAGGTCGGAGACGAGCTGCTCGTCCTCGGCGTTCGCCGTGCCCCGCAGGATGACGAAGGCGACGATGGCCTGCCCGGTGGTCTCGTCCGCGGCGCCGACGACGGCCGCCTCGGCGACGGCCGGGTGGGACACGAGCGCCGACTCGACCTCCGTGGTGGAGATGTTGTGGCCCGACACGAGCATCACGTCGTCGACGCGCCCGAGGAGCCAGATGTCGCCGTCGTCGTCCTTCTTCGCCCCGTCACCGGCGAAGTACCTGCCCTCGAAGCGCGCCCAGTACGTGTCGAGGAACCGCTGGTCGTCGCCCCAGATCGTGCGCAGCATCGACGGCCACGGCTCGGTGAGGACCAGGTAGCCGCCGCCGCCGTCGGGTACCTCGTTCGCCTCGTCGTCGACGACGGTGGCGGAGATGCCGGGCAGCGGGCGCTGTGCCGAACCGGGCTTGGTCTCGGTGACGCCCGGCAGCGGCGAGATCATCATCGCGCCGGTCTCGGTCTGCCACCAGGTGTCGACGATGGGCGTCCGGTCGCCGCCGATGTGCTTGCGGTACCAGATCCAGGCCTCGGGGTTGATCGGCTCACCGACCGAGCCGAGCACCCGCAGGCTGCCGAGATCGAACTTCGCGGGGATGTCGTCGCCCCACTTCATGAACGTACGGATGGCGGTCGGCGCCGTGTACAGGATCGTCACCCCGTACTTCTGCACGATCTCCCAGAAGCGGCCCTGGTGGGGGGTGTCGGGCGTGCCCTCGTACATGACCTGCGTCGCGCCGTTCGCCAGCGGCCCGTAGACGATGTACGAGTGCCCGGTGACCCAGCCGACGTCGGCCGTGCACCAGTAGACGTCGGTCTCCGGCTTGAGGTCGAAGACCGCGTGGTGCGTGTACGCGGTCTGCGTGAGGTAGCCGCCGGAGGTGTGCAGGATGCCCTTGGGCTTACCCGTGGTGCCGGAGGTGTAGAGGATGAACAGCGGGTGCTCGGCCTCGAACGCCTCGGGCGTGTGCTCGGCCGACTGACGCTCGACGATCTCGTGCCACCACACGTCACGCTCGCCGTTCCAGGCGACGTCCTGGCCCGTGCGCCGGACGACGAGCACATGCTCGACGTTGCCGGCGCGGTCGGCCGCATCGTCGACGGCCGGCTTCAGCGCGGACGGCTTGCCGCGCCGGTAGCCGCCGTCGGACGTGATGACGACCTTGGCGTCCGCGTCCTGGATGCGGGTGGCCAGCGCGTCCGCCGAGAAGCCGCCGAAGACGACCGAGTGCGCTGCGCCGATCCGGGCACAGGCCAGCATCGCGACCGCCGTCTCGGGGATCATCGGCATGTAGACGGCGACCCGGTCGCCCTTTCGGACTCCCAGCTCCAGCAGGGCGTTGGCGGCCTTCGACACCTCGTCCTTGAGCTCGGCGTAGGTGATGGCGCGGCTGTCCCCGGGCTCGCCCTCGAAGTGGATGGCGACCCGGTCGCCGTTGCCGGCCTCCACATGCCGGTCGACGCAGTTGTAGGCGACGTTGAGTTCGCCGTCCTTGAACCACTTGGCGAACGGTGGGTTCGACCAGTCCAGCGTCTCGGTCGGCTCCTTGGCCCAGGCCAGCCGACGGGCCTGCTCGGCCCAGAAGCCGAGCCTGTCAGCCTTGGCCTGCTCGTACGCCTCCGCCGTGACGTTGGCGTCGGCCGCCAGATCGGCGGGCGGCGCGAACCTGCGCTCTTCACGCAGCAGGTTGGCCAAGGATTCGTTGCTCACGACATCTCCCTCTCGAAGGGTGTCCGTGTCCGTTGTGTCCCAGGCCACAGCTCATCAGACCCAGGGCGCGGTGACAAGGGCCGACCAAAAATTGGTTTAGACCTGTAGGGGTCGCCGCTTCTCGACCCTGTTTCCGGTGACCAGAGGTCATCCCCTGGACCGGCCCAGGGGTCATCCGTACCCACGGACACGAGGCAGAAGGAGTTCAGCCGGTGTAACGCCTTTCACATCCCCGCCCCGCGCCGCGGGACGACGGGGAGGCGCGCGCCGGTTCAGGCCGGCAGGTCGACCTCTCCCACGTGACCGAACAACTCGCCGTCGCCCCCGGCCGCCTCGGAGAGCAGATACGTCTGCGCCTCGCCCACGTGGAAGTACAGCCCGTGCAGCTCCAGCGCCCCGCTCTGCAGGGACCGGACCACCGACTCGTGGGCCCGCAGGTGCTCCAACTGCTGGACCACGTTGGTCAGACAGAGCTGCTCGACCGCGTCCACCGGCGCCCGCCCGGCAAGTCGGGCGTGGGGGCGCTCGTCGTCGGCCATCCGCTCCAGGCTCGGCACACCGTGTCGCAGCCACCGCTGCAACGGGGTCCGCGCACCGCCCGGTTCGGTGTCGAGCAGGGCCTGCATGGCGCCGCAGCCGGAGTGCCCGCACACCGTGATGGACCGCACCTTCAGCACGTCCACCGCGTACTCGATCGCGGCCGCCACCGAGTCGTCCCCGCTCTCCTCACCGGGCGGCGGTACGAGGTTGCCGACGTTGCGCACCACGAACAGGTCGCCCGGACCACTGGAGGTGATCATCGAGGTGACCAGCCGGGAGTCGGCGCAGGTGAGGAAGAGCTGGGTGGGCTGCTGACCCTCACGCGCCAGTCGCGCCAGCTCGCCGCGCACCAGCGGTGCGGTGTTGCGCTGGAACGCGCTGATACCACGCACCAGTTGATGCCCGCTCGGCTCGACGAACTCCTCTGGCCGCCCTTCCTGCTCAGCCTGCCCTTCCTGCTCAGCCTGCGCTGCCTGTCCTGACGGCCTCGCCTGCCCCGGCTCTCTGGGCTTCGCTGACTCCGTGGACTCTGTCGTCTCCCTCCCTTCGGCTGTCCTGGGCGCTCCTGCCGCCTCCGCCGGGCCCGTCGCGCCGGTCGCCGCTGCCGACTGTGCTGCCAGTGGTGTCGGTGTTGGCGTTGATGTCGGTGTCGGTGTCGGTGTCGTTGGGTTCTGTGGCGCCTGTGATGTCTGTGTCGTTTCCCGGGGTACTTCGCACTGGTGGTTGCGCCACGGCGTCCAGGGACGGCAGCGGCAGTCGGCGATCGGGACCTCGCCGGCGCGAGCGGGATCGAGGGTTGCGGGAGCGGTCGAGTCGCCGTCCCCGGCGGCGCTGCCGGTGCTGATCCCGCTGCGGGGGCCGACGCCTGCCTCAGCGTCCGCGTCGAGGTCGGTTCCGGTGTCGAGCCCCGTGCCGGACCGGCGGCGGCCGGTCAGCTCGGCGGAGCCGCCCTGGGCGGTGTGGGTCTTCTGCCAGTCCTGCAGGGCCTCGTACGCCGCGTGGTCCATGAAGGAGCCGTCCAACTCGACGACGGCATGGGTGGCCTGGGGTACGAGATGCAGGATGCGACTCAGGCGCGGCACGGCGAGGAACGTCAACTGGCCTCTTACGTGTACGTGATGGACTCCTTCCTTCTCGTGGTGCGTGATACGGGTGCGGGCGAGGCGGTGCAGGGCGACGGCCACGGCCACGGCGATGCCGAGCGTCACGCCCTCCAGGACGCCGAGGACCACCACGCCGAGGGTGGTGACGGCGTACACCAGCACCTCGCGGTGGCGGGTCACCGTGCGAATGTGGTGCAGGGACACCATCTGGATGCCGACGGCCATCACCAGGGCGGCGAGTGAGGCGAGCGGGATGAGATCCAGGATCGGGACCATCAGCAACGCGGCGACTACTACGAGAACGCCGTGCAGCATCGTGGAGTTCCGGCTCACGGCACCGGCTCGGACATTTGCCGAACTGCGCACGGCCACGCCCGCCACCGGCAGCCCGCCGAGTGCCCCGGAGACGATGTTGGCCGCGCCCTGACCCAGCAGCTCGCGGTCCAGGTCGGAGCGGCCGACACGGGTGGAGCGGTCGCTGAGCAGGCCAGGGCGTGAGGCGATCAGCTTGTCCACGGCGACCGCGCCGAGCAGGGACTGCACGCTGCACACCAGAGTGGTGGTGAGGACGGCGGCCATGACCCCGAGCACCGGCCCCTCGGGCAGCCCGGCCAGCGCGTGGCTGCTCCAGGAAGGCAGGTCCACCTTGGGCAGGGTGAGGCCCGCGAGTGCGGCGGTGGCGGTGGCGCCGGTGACGGCGATGAGGGGGGCGGGGACTTTCTGTACCAGGCGGCCCACCCGGCCGGGGATACGCGGCCAGAGCAGCAGCAGGGTCAGGGTCAGCGCGCTCATGGCCACGGCCGCCGGCTGCAGTGCGGCCAACTGGGCGGGCAGGGCGCGGAGATTGTCGAGGACCGAACTCTGGGGGGTGCCGCCGAGGACGACGTGCAGTTGGGCGACGGCGATGGTGACGCCGATGCCGGCGAGCATGCCGTGCACGATGGCGGGGCTGACGGCGAGGGCGGTGCGCGCCACGCGCAGACAGCCGAGGCCCAGCTGGGCGAGTCCGGCCAGGACGGTGATGGCGCATGTCGTCCGCCAGCCGTACCGCTGGATGAGGTCGGCGGTGACCACGGTCAGGCCGGCCGCGGGGCCGCTGACCTGGAGCGGCGCACCGCCGATCCATCCGGCGACGATTCCGCCCACAGCGGCGGCGACGAGGCCTGCCTGGAGGGGCGCGCCGGTGGCGAGGGCGATGCCGAGGGACAGGGGCAGGGCGATCAGGAAGACCGCGATCGAGGCGGACACGTCGGCGCCCGCGATGCGGAAGCGGCGGTGCGGGGCCGGTGGGGGGCTGTGGGGTGGGTGGTTGCGCTCGGTGCGCGTCGAGTGGTCGGTGCGGGTGGGGGCGCAGGCGGACATGGTTCCCGTCTCCTCCGGGGCAGCGCGGTCGCGGAACATGTGGTCCCCCGGTTGGAGCGGGGGCGGTCGCGGCCGTGGGTCACGGCGTGCAGCGGCGGGATGAAAATCAACGCTCGGTAAACAGATCGTAATGCAGAGTAAAGGTCAAGCCTGGATTTTTGGGGCAAATGGGGCAGGTAATCACCCCCGAGAGTGAAGTGGCCTTTTTATCGGCTTGTCGTATTAATTCCTTCTCGACTCCGTGCGACCTTGACGGCGCTGCCGGCTCGTCCCGGCGCGTCACCAGAGAACGCCCTCGTCGGCGTTGGCCGAGAGAAGGAAGAAGGTGGGCGGAAGATGGCCGCCACCCAGAGGATCACCGCGGGCGCAGTGGTCGCCGCCGCTGTCGCCGCGTCGCTCGCCGGTTGTGCGACGGGAACCGGGGGTTCCCACGGTTCCGAGGAGGGAGTGCCGGGCCCGCAGAAGGTCAAGCCGGTTCCGGCCCCCAAGAGTGTCGTCCGCCTGATCGGCGACGGCTCCACCGCGTACACCGGGGCGCAGCCCCACCTGCCTCGCCCCGAACGGCTGAAGCCGGGCCAGAAGCCGCCGCAGTTCGTGGTCTTCTCCTGGGACGGCGCAGGCGAGGACAGCCAGAAGCTGTTCTCCCACTTCCGTCAGGTGTCCAAGGCCAACAACGCGACGATGACGTACTTCCTCAGCGGCGTGTACATGCTGCCGGAGGAGAAGGCCGATCTGTACAGGCCGCCGCAGCACTCGCCGGGCCGTTCCGACATCGGCTTCAACGACGAGCAGGGCATCGCCGAAACCGTGAAGCAGCTGCGCCTGGCGTGGCTGGAGGGCAACGAGATCGGTACCCATTTCAACGGCCACTTCTGCGGGAAGAACGGTGGCGTCGGCGAGTGGTCGGTCGAGGAGTGGAAGGACGAGATCGACCAGGCCAAGCGGTTCGTGACGACCTGGAAGACCAACACGGGCATGAAGAACGCGGCTCCGCTGCCCTTCGACTACGACAAGGAACTCATCGGCGCCCGCACCCCCTGCCTCGAGGGCCAGAAGAACTTCATGAAGGCCGCCCGCGAGCTGGGCTTCCGCTACGACACCAGCGGCGTCAACAACCAGGTGTGGCCCGGCAAGAAGCAGGGCCTGTGGGACCTGTCGATGCAGCTGGTGCCCTTCCCCGGCCACTCCTACGAACAGCTCACCATGGACTACAACTTCATGGTCAACCAGTCAGGCACCAGCACCCAGGGCGACCCCGACAAGCGCGAGTTCTGGGGCCACCAGATGCGTGACGGCCTGCTCAAGGGCTTCGACCGGGCCTACTACGGCAACCGCGCACCGCTGATCATCGGCAACCACTTCGAGTCCTGGAACGGCGGCACGTACATGCGCGCCGTCGAGGAGGTCGTCGAGAACGTCTGCAACAAGCCGGACGTGCGCTGCGTGTCCTTCCGGCAGCTCGCCGACTGGCTGGACGCCCAGGACCCGCAGGCCCTGGCCAAGATGCGCACGCTGGAGGTCGGCGAGTCCCCGAAGCACGGCTGGGCGTCCTTCCTGTCCGGCGGCCCCGCCCCGGCCCCGAAGGGCGTGCCCGGGGCTCCGGCGGTCAGGCAGTAGCCGCGGCGCCGGCCGGCGGCGCCACAGCCAGGGGTGCCGCCGACGGGAACCGTCACCGACACGAACGGTCGCAGCCGTCAAACAGGAACTGTCACCGTCACACGGAGGCCGTGAGGCTTTCGCCGAGGACGAACCCGGGGTCGACCTGCGCGGCCAGGTCGACCCCGGTCCGTTCATTGCCCCAGGACTCGGCGTTCTTCAGATGGAAGTGCACCATCTGCCGTGTGTAGCGCTCCCAGTCGCGCCTTTCGTACGCCGAGTCGACGGTCGTCCGGAGCAGACGCAGGGCCTGGCGGTTGGTGTCCTCCAGGTGTTCGAACCGGGGCGGGCGGCCCTTCTCCATGGCGCGCACCCAGTCCGAGTGGCCGACCGTCACGAGCAGGTCGTCCCCGACCTCGGCGCGCAGGAAGTCGACGTCGTCCTGTCCCTGCACCTTGTTGCCGACGACCTTCAGCTCGACGCCGAAGTCGCGGGCGTACTCCTTGTACTGGCGATAGACGGAGACTCCCTTCCGGGTCGGCTCGGCGACGAGGAACGTGATGTCGAAGCGGGTGAACATGCCGGAGGCGAAGGAGTCCGAGCCCGCGGTCATGTCGACCACGACGTACTCGTCGGCGCCGTCCACCAGGTGGTTCAGGCACAGTTCCACCGCTCCGGTCTTGGAGTGGTAGCAGGAGACCCCCAGGTCGGCGTCCGTGAAGGGGCCCGTGACCATCAAACGGACGGCGCCGCCGTCGAGTTCCACCGGCCGGGCGCAGGCGTCGTACACCGTGTTGTTCTCGCGCACCCGCAGCAACCGGGAGCCCTCGCCGGGCGGTGTCGTCTTGATCATCGTCTCGGCGGAGGTGACACGGGGGTTGGAGCCGCGCAGGTAGTCCTTGATCAACGGCAGTCGGTCACCCATCGCCGGCAGCCCGGCGGCCTCCGCCTCGTCGAGGCCGAGAGCGGGCCCCAGGTGCTGGTTGATGTCCGCGTCGACCGCGATCACAGGTCCGCCCTCGGCGACGAGGTGGCGGATGAAGAGGGAGGACAGGGTGGTCTTGCCGCTGCCGCCCTTCCCGACGAAAGCAATTTTCATGTTCACCAAGGGTAGTCGGGCGATGGCTGTGCGTGGCAGGCGTGCGTGAAGAAGACCACTCCTTCGTGGGGTGCGCGTGCCGGTTGCGTAGGGTCGTACTCATGAGTACGACAGGCGCGTCCGCCGATCCGCTCGCGGCCCTGGGCTCCCTGCCCGGTGTGGCCGAGTCCGTGGAGACCATGCGCAAGGCCGTGGACCGGGTCTACGGGCACCGTGTCATGCGCCGCCGCAGCACCGAGATCACCTCCGAGGCCGCCCTGCGCGGCGCCCGCGGCTCGGCGGCCCTGTCCGGCGCGGACTGGGCGCTGGAAGAGGTGCGTCGACGCACCGACTTCGGCGTCGACGACGAGGCGCGCCTCATGGGTGCGGCTCTGCGGCTGTCCGCCGAGGCGGGGCAGCTGCTGTCCATCTGGCGGCAGTCGCCGCTGCGGGTGCTGGCGCGGCTGCATCTGGTGGCCGCGGCGACCGGCGACGACGAGGTCGGACGTCCGCGGCAGGCCGGTGAGGCGGTCGACGAGCCGCTGATCGAGCTGCCGCTGCCGGACGCAGCCGAGGTGGCCGGCCGTCTTGAGGGGTTGTCCGAGCTGATCATCGCGGGAGGCTCCGCGCCCGCCCTGGTGACGGCCTCCGTCGTCCACGGCGAGCTGCTGGCCCTGCGTCCGTTCACTTCCCACAACGGCCTGGTCGCACGGGCCGCCGAGCGCATCGTCCTGATCGGCAGTGGTCTCGACCCCAAGTCGGTCTGCCCGGCCGAGGTGGGGCATGCCGAGCTGGGGAGGGCGGCCTATCTGGCGGCCCTGGACGGCTATGTCTCCGGCACCCCGGACGGCATGGCCGCCTGGATCGCGCACTGCGGCAGGGCGGTCGAGCTGGGTGCCCGCGAGTCGACGGCGGTGTGCGAGGCGCTTCAGCGCGGGGCTGCGTGAGCCTCACGCGCGCGTGAGGTCCGGGCACGGGAGAGGCCCCCTCGCGGGGGCCTCACAAAGGGTTGCGGCGGTACGAGTCCTCGTACCGCCGCTGGCATGCTCACCCGGTTACCAAGCGTCCTCGAAATATTGCCCATCAGGCCGGGAACTTTGCCCGTGACCTGGTGCGGCTGGCCCGTAATCGACGGGTCGACGTCGCGTGGGTGCCCAGTGGTCATGCGCGGTCCGTGGGGCCAAATGCGTTATTAAGGTGATCCTCTCGGATGTCCTTGGTCTCGCGGGCCGTTAAGTCCTTTGTACTCCTGGACCCGGACAAGCGGAAGTGCTGGCACCAGTTCTTTGCTTTTGCTCCCAAACGGGTTTTAAACGGACGGCCCTGAAGAGTGACGGGCCGCCCCGCGCGCGGGGCGCCCTTTTCAGACGGCCGCCGCCCGGCGTCGGCTCGCGTACCAGACGAGGCCCGCGGTGGCCGCCGCCGCTCCTATCGCCGCTGCCGCCACGAGCGCGGGGCGGGGCGGTACGGAGAACGAGGGAATCCGCTGCTTGAGGCGCACCGGCCGGTGGAAGTCGAGAATCGGCCACCCGCGCGCGACGGCTTCGCGCCGCAGGGCCCGGTCCGGGTTCACGGCGTGCGGGTGCCCCACCGCCTTCAGCATCGGCAGGTCGGTCGCCGAGTCGCTGTACGCATAACAGCGCGCGAGGTCGTACCCCTCGGACTCGGCCAGTTCCTTGACCGCCTCCGCCTTCGTCGGGCCGTAGGCGTAGTACTCCACCTCGCCGGTGAAGCAGCCGTCCTCGCCCACGACCATGCGGGTGGCGACCACGCGGTCCGCGCCGAGCAGCTCGCCGATCGGCTCGACCACCTCGGCGCCCGACGTGGACACGATCACGACGTCACGGCCGGCCGTGTGGTGCTCCTCGATCAACGAGGCCGCCTCGTCGTAGATCAGCGGGTCGATCAGGTCGTGAAGGGTCTCGGCCACGATCTCCTTCACCTGTTGGACGTTCCAGCCGCGCACGAGGGCGGACAGGTACTCGCGGGTCCGCTCCATCTGGTCGTGGTCCATACCGCCCACGAGGAAGACGAACTGGGCGTAGGCGGTCCGCAGGGCCGCCCTGCGGTTGATCAGACCGCCTTGGTAGAAGGACTTGCTGAAGGTGAGCGTGCTCGACTTCGCAATGACCGTCTTGTCCAGGTCAAAGAAGGCCGCTGTGCGGGGCAAGGAGTGGTTTTCCACAACCAAGAGCATAGGGGCAGCCCATTCGGCGTAAGGTGGGCGCGTGGGTTTGCCTGAGAAGGCTCTCGGGTACACCATGGAAGTCACGGATCGTTCGCGACCGTGCTAACGCGGTCCGACTCCTCCCCCCCCGAGTCGGCCGTGAAGGCGACCCCCGCTCTCCCCCCCGGCGGGGGTCGTCGCATGTCCGGGCGGGTTTTCCAGTTCTGTACGCGGCCGCTGTGCCGCACCGAGGCGGCTGCGGCCGCCTCTTTTGTTTGCCCATCCGCTGTCACTGAGCGTAGTCGTCGGACTGCTCTGCGGAAGTCGCACAGCAGATGGTGCGGGGCTCACCGGTATGGGTGACGGCGATATTCACAACCACCCGCTCGTCCACAGTTTTTCACCAAGATCCACACGCTTTCCGGGTTCGCTGCACCGTGATTCCGACGCGTCCGCTCGGGCCGGCTTCACATGGCCGGTTCCGTTTGCCGGGGGCGTTCGGCCGGATTCCGTCGGCCGTTCATATGGAGACCGGCTGCCGGTTCTTCACACGTTCGGGAATCGCGGGACCGCAGCGACTGCGCGCCCCGCAGTGAAGGGGGATGGAAATCGTGACCGGAGCCGTCACACACGACCCGCCGCCCACCGCCGGAGGCGGACCGGGCAAGCCACTGATCGTCACGGAGGACACGGAACTCCTCGACGATCTGCTGCGCCTGTGCGCCGCCGCCGGCGCCACACCGGAGGTGCACCACTCGGTGCCGGAGCGCCGGGGCAGCTGGGAGTCCGCGCCGCTCGTCCTGGTCGGCGACGACGCGGCACGCCGTGTCCGCGGGGCCGCCCGCAGGCGCGGAGTGGTCCTCGTCGGCCGCGACCAGGACGACTCCGGGGTGTGGCAGCGCGCCGTGGAGATCGGCGCCGACCACGTCCTGATGCTGCCCGACGGCGAACAGTGGCTGGTCGACCGCATCGCCGACGTCGCCGAGGGCGTCGGACGGCCCGCCCTCACCGTCGGCGTCATCGGCGGACGCGGCGGCGCCGGAGCGTCCACGCTCGCGTGTGCCCTCGCCGTCACCTCCGCGCGAGAAGGGCTGCGCACCCTGCTGGTCGACGCCGATCCCCTGGGCGGCGGACTCGACGTCCTCCTCGGCGGCGAGAGCGCGGAAGGCCTGCGCTGGCCCGCGTTCGCCGCCTCGCGCGGGAGGGTCGGCGGCAGCGCCCTGGAGGAGTCGCTGCCCCGACTGCACTCACTGCGGGTGCTCAGCTGGGACCGGGGCGACTGCGTAACCATCGCGCCCCAAGCCGTACGCGCGGTGCTGGCTGCCGCCCGGCGCCGGGGCGGCACGGTCGTCGTCGACCTCCCGCGCCGCCTCGACGACGGCGTCGCCGAGATCCTCGCCCAGCTCGACCTCGGACTCCTCGTGGTCCCCGCCGAACTGCGCGCCGTCGCGGCCGGCAAGCGCGTGGCCTCCGCCGTCGGCATGGTCCTGCGCGACCTGCGGGTGGCGGTGCGCGGCCCCTACGCGCCCGGACTCGACGACAGCGAAGTGGCCCGACTGCTCGGCCTGCCGCTGGCCGGCGAGGTGCCCGTCGAGTCGGGGCTGCTGCGCCCGGACGGTGGCAAGGCGCCGCCCGGCGCGACCGCGCGCGGGCCGCTCGCCCGCTTCTGCAAGGAGTTCTGGGAGCGCGCGCTCACCGAGGCGGGTGGCGCATGAGCACGCGGCCCGGGCTCGAACAGGTGAGAGGTACCGGGACACTGCTCGACGGCGTACGGCAGTGGCTCGCGGACAGCGGATCCGAACCGACGCCCGCGCGCGTGGCGCAGGCGCTGCGCGAACAGGGGCGGGTCCTCGGGGACGCGGAGGTGCTCGGCGCCGCCGAGCACCTGCGGTCCGAGCTGATCGGCAGCGGACCTCTGGAGCCACTGCTCACCGACCCCAGGGTGACGGACGTACTGGTGTCCGCCCCGGACCGGGTCTGGGTCGACCGGGGCGGCGGTCTCGAACTGACCGGCGTCTCCTTCCCGGACGCGGCGGCCGTACGGCGCCTCGCGCAGCGTCTCGCCGCCGTCGCCGGTCGGCGCCTGGACGACGCCCGGCCCTGGACCGACGCCCGGCTGCCCGACGGGACACGACTGCACGCGGTACTGCCCCCGGTCGCCGTCGGCTGCACCTGTCTGTCACTGCGTGTCGTACGGCCCCGGGCCTTCACGCTCGGTGAACTGGTCGCCGCGGGAACGGTGCCACCGGGCGGCGACAAGGTGCTGCGGGCCCTGATGCGGGCGCGGCTGTCCTTCCTGGTCAGCGGTGGCACCGGCAGTGGCAAGACGACCCTGCTGAGCGCGCTGTTGGGCCTGGTCGGGCCGGGGGAGCGGATCGTGCTCGCCGAGGACTCCGCGGAGCTGCGACCGGACCACCCGCACGTCGTCCGCCTGGAGACCAGACCCGCCAACCAGGAGGGAGCGGGGCTCGTCACGCTCGAGGACCTGGTGCGGCAGGCCCTGCGGATGCGGCCCGACCGGATGGTCGTGGGCGAGGTACGCGGGCCGGAGGTCGTCGATCTGCTGGCCGCGCTCAACACGGGTCACGAGGGCGGTTGCGGGACCGTCCACGCCAACGCCGCCGCGGACGTCCCCGCCCGGCTCGAGG
This sequence comes from Streptomyces sp. NPDC002884, assembly GCF_040295245.1. NCBI lineage: Bacteria > Bacillati > Actinomycetota > Actinomycetes > Kitasatosporales > Streptomycetaceae > Streptomyces > Streptomyces sp. NPDC002884. The sequence continues at coordinate 34,845 of NZ_JBEOVB010000017.1, forward strand.
CGCTCGGCACGGCGGCCGGGCTCGATCGGGCCGCTCTGCACAGCCAGTTGGCGGCGGCTCTGTCGGTGGTCCTGCACCTCGTGCGCGACCCGGCAGGGCGGCGACGGATCGCCGAGGTGCATGTGCTGGAGCGGGACCCCTGCGGGCTGGTGCGGACCGTCCCGGCACTGCGGTGGCGGGCGGACGCCTTCGCCCACGAGCGGGGATGGGAGCGGCTGCGGGAGCTGCTGAGGGGCGAGGAGAGCGAAGGGAGGGACGGGCGGGATGAGTGAGGTGCCGATGGCTGCGGCCGTGGCCTGTGCCGGAGCGGTGGCCTGGTTGTTGGGCGGACCGTACTCGGGGGCCAGACGGGCACAGCTGCTCCTGGCCGGAGGCGGCGTGGTCGGCAGCGGGCCGCCTCCATGGCGGCGGCTCACCGGCGAGCTGCGGGGACTCCGGGCACGCTGGCGACCCGAATGGTGGGCACCGGTCGCCGGACTGGTCCTGGCGCTGCTGGGTGGTTCGGTGCTGCCGGTCGTCGCGGGGGCGGTCGGGGTGCCGCTGCTGCGCCGGGTGCGGCGGGCCGCCGAGATCCGGCGGGTGGGGGAGCGACGAGGGGACGCGGTGATCGCGCTGTGCGCGGCGCTGGCCGGGGAGGTGCTCGCCGGCCGGCAGCCGGGGGAAGCGCTGCGGCGGGCCGCGCAGGACTCCGGAGGGCTCGGTGCGGCGCAGCCCGCGGTGCTGGCGGCGGCACGGTTCGGCGGGGATGTGCCCACGGCACTCGCGGTCGCCGCACGGCAACCGGGGGCCGACGGACTGCTGGGTCTCGCCGCGTGCTGGCGGGTGGCCGTGGATCAGGGCGCCGGCCTCGCTGCCGGACTCGACCGACTGGAAGCGGCGTTGCGCGCGGAGCGAGAACAACGTGCGGACCTGCGCGCCCAGTTGGCCGGGCCGCGCGCCACGGTGGTGATGCTCGCCGGCCTGCCGGTCCTGGGCCTCCTGCTGGGCGCCGCGCTCGGAGCGGACCCGCTGCACGTCCTGCTGCACACCGGAGCGGGGCTGGGCTGCCTGCTCGTCGGCGGCGTGCTGGAGGGGGTGGGGATGTGGTGGGCACTGCGGATCGTCCGCCACGCGGAGGCGAGGTGAGGCGGCGAGAGGGAGGCGGCGAGAGGGAGGTGGGTGACGTGGACGGAGGAGGCGCGAGCGTGGAAGTTGTCCACAGGCTGGGGGCGACCGTGGGGATCGTGGTGGCCTTCTGGTGGCTGACGAGGTGGTGGGAGACCGAGCGACGCGAACGCAGGGCACGGCGGCGCCTGGCCGAACTGCTCGCCCCGGGGAGGGCGGCGACCGTCAGGGGAGCCGGGCTGCGGGATGCCGTACGGCGCTGGCTTCCCGAGGCATTGGTGGTCGGTGCCGGCTGGGTGGTGGTCGGTGGCGTCGTCGGCCTTGTGCTGGGGCTGATCGGCGCGGTGGGGCTGGGGCGGTGGCGCCGTCGACAACAGGCAGCGGACGGAGTGAGCGAGGCCGACGCCCGGCTCGCCGCACGCCAACTCCCGCTCGCCGCCGATCTGCTGTCCGCGTGCATCGCGGCCGGCGCCGGGCCGGTGATCGCGGCGCAGGCCGTGGGCGAGGCGCTCGGCGGCCCTGTGGGGGAAGGGCTGGCGCGGGGCGCTGCCGAGGTGCGGCTGGGCGGTGAACCAGCCACCGCATGGCGGAGGTTGGCCTCGACACCGGGTGCCGCTGCCCTGGCCCGCTTGCTGGAGCGGGCCGACGTCTCGGGGCTGCCCGCGGCCGGACCGGTCGCCCGGCTCGCCGCCGACACCCGCGCCGACTGGGCGCGCGGCGCGACGGCCCGCGCCCGGCGGGCGGCCGTCATGGTCACCGTGCCGGTGGGGCTCTGTTTCCTGCCCGCCTTCATCGCGGTCGGTGTGCTGCCCATCGTCATCGGGCTCGCGGGCGGGGTGCTGGGAGGGGGTGATCGGTGACGGCGCGCACGACGTGAACGCCGAGGAGCGACGGCTCGGGTGGCCGAAGAGCCGGCCGCCGGCCAAGGAGCGGCCGAGCGGTGAATTGGCCGAAGGCGAAGTAACCGAACCACATCAGAGATCAAGGCGACGGAACCTCACGGGGGTTGAGATGTACAAGGCGGTATGGGCGCGGCTGAGCGCCTTGGTGTGCAGGATGCGTGCGGCGCGCGGTGACGCGGGGATGGTGACGTCCGAGTACGCGATGGGGATCGTGGCGGCCGTGGGCTTCGCGGTGCTCCTCTATCAGGTGGTGACGAGCGAGGTGGTCGCGGCTCAGCTGCAGGCCATCGTGAAGCGGGCGCTCAGTGCGGGGGCGTGAGCGCGGACGAGAGCCTCGGCGCGCGTGCCGGCGGGTGTGCGCCGGGGACCGGGGGTTCGTGACGGCGGAGTCGGCCGTGGTGCTGCCGGTGCTGGTGGTGTTCGCGACGGCGCTGGTGTGGGGGCTGCTGGTCATGGCTGCCCAGATCCAGTGCGTGGACGCGGCAAGGACCGGTGCCAGGGCAGCGGCCCGGCAGGATCCGGCCGACGCGGTGCTCGAGGTGACCCGCGCGACGGCGCCGCGCGGGGCGGAGGTGACGATCAGCAGGGAGGGCGACCAGGTCCGCGTGGTGGTCGTGGCCAGGCCACCGGCGCTGCGCGGCCTGCCCTTCGAAGTGCGGGAGGAGGCCGTGGCGGCAGCGGAAGAGGCGGTGGGGACGGCGCGGGGGGCCCTGGGGGCGACGGAGGAGGCCGTGGGTACGGCGCAAGGAGCCGTGGGGACGGCGGAGAAGGCCGTGGGGGCGGCTGAGAAGGCTCGGGGGGCGCCGGATGGTGCCGGTGTGTCAGGCGGCTCCCGTGACGCGCCAGGCGCCCTCAGGGGCGCGGCCGTTCGCCCCAGGGGCGCGTCAGGCGGCCCCAGGGACGCGCAGGGTGCCGCCCGCGCCGCCCGCGCGCCGGATGGCATCCGAGGCGCGGAGACAGACGCCGGCGGGTCAGGCGAGCCCCGGGGTGCGTCAGGAGACGCCCGGTGGTCGGTGGGAGGCGTGCCGTGAGCGGCGCGCGGTGTGGCGGCGGGGTCGCGGGGCGCGGAGGCCGGGCTGCGTGGGCCCGGGGTCTCGCAGGGCGTCACAGGGGCGGGGACCGTGGCTCCGCCACCGTCTGGAGTGTGGGTGCGATCGCCGTGCTGTGCGTGGTGTTCGGGATCGTGCTGGCCCTCGGGCAGGCCGTGGCGTCCCGGCACCGTGCCGCGGGCGGTGCCGACCTCGCGGCGCTCGCGGCCGCCGACCACTGGACGGACGGCGTCGCGCGGGCCTGCGCCCGGGCCGACCGGGTGGCCCGGGCGCAGGGCGCGCGACTGGTGCGGTGCGTGGTCGTCGGCGAGATCTCGGACGTGACGGCGGCATCGGGACGGGGGCTGTTCGCGGCCGAGATCAGGGCGCGGGCGGGCCCTGCGGATGCGGTGCAGGCCCCGCAACGGCCTCCGCAACACAGCCCGCCGCCGCACCCGGGTCCCTCCCTTGGCCCTTCCCCAGGCCCTTCCCAAGGCCCTTTCCAAGGCCCTTCTTCAGGCCCGCCCCAGGCCTCTCCTGCGGCGACTTCTCCAGCTCTGCCGCAGGCTCCCCCTCCTGGGCTTTTTTCCAGCCCTGCCGGAGGCTTTCACTCCTGAGACTTCTCCTCGGGAGCCTCCCGCAGCAGTTCCGTGAGCAGCCGCACGGCTCCCCTCTTGTGCAGGGGGTCGTTGCCGTTGCCGCACTTGGGGGACTGGATGCAGGACGGGCAGCCCGCGTCGCACTCGCAGGAGGCGATGGCCTGGCGGGTGGCCGTCAGCCAGGAGCGTGCCGTGTGGAAGGCCCGCTCCGCGAAGCCGGCGCCGCCGGGGTGGCCGTCGTAGACGAAGACCGTCGGCAGCAGGGTGTCGGGGTGGAGGGGGACCGAGACGCCGCCGATGTCCCAGCGGTCGCAGGTCGCGAAGAGGGGCAGCATGCCGATCGAGGCGTGTTCGGCGGCGTGCAGGGCACCGCCGAGGATCTCGGGGTTGATCCGGGCCGCGTCCAGTTGGTCCTCGGTCACCGTCCACCACACGGCACGCGTGCGCAGCGTACGAGGAGGGAGGTCGAGCTTCGACTCGCCCAGGACTTCACCGGTGATGACACGTCGACGCAGGAAGGAGACGACCTGGTTGGTCACTTCGACGGAGCCGTAGCACAACCGGCCCTGGCCCCAGGGGATTTCGACGTCCGTCTCCAGGACGGAGATCGACGTCGTGTCACGGGCCACCGTCGAATAAGGGGGGTTGGCCTCCTCGACCAGGGCGACGGAGTCCTCCAGGTCCAGAGAGCGCACGAGATACGTGCGGCCCTGATGGAGGTGGACGGCGCCCTCGTGGACGGCGGTGTGGGAGGAGCCCGCGTCGACCGTGCCGAGGAGTCGGCCGGTGCCGGCCTCGACGACCTGGACGGGACGGCCGCCCTCGCCGCGGATGTCCGCGAGGTCGGCGGCGCGTTCCCGGCGGGTCCAGTGCCAGGCCTTGGTCCGGCGGCGCAGCAGCTTCGCGGCCTCCAGCTGCGGCAGCAGGCCCTCGGCCTCGGGTCCGAACAGGGGCAGATCCTCGTCGGTCAGCGGGAGTTCCGCGGCCGCCGCGCACAGGTGCGGGGCCAGGACGTAGGGGTTGTCGGGGTCGAGGACGGTCGACTCCACCGGGCGGTCGAACAGTGCCTCCGGGTGATGGACCAGGAAGGTGTCCAGGGGATCGTCCCGGGCGATGAGTACCGCCAGTGCGCCCTGCCCGGACCGCCCCGCACGGCCGGCCTGCTGCCACAGGGACGCGCGTGTGCCCGGGTAGCCGGCGATCAGGACGGCGTCGAGTCCGGAGACGTCGATGCCGAGCTCCAGGGCGGTGGTCGCGGCGAGACCGAGGAGCTCGCCCGAGTGCAGGGCCTGCTCCAGGGCGCGTCGTTCCTCGGGGAGGTAACCGCCGCGGTAGGCCGCGACACGCCGGGCGAGTGAGCGGTCGACCTCGGCGAGGCGTTCCTGGGCGATCACCGCGATCAGCTCGGCGCCCCGCCGCGAGCGGACGAAGGCGACGGTGCGCACGCCCTGGACGGCGAGGTCGGTCAGGAGGTCGGCGGTCTCGGCGGTGGCGGTACGCCGGACGGGTGCGCCCTTCTCGCCCACCATCTCGGTGAGCGGGGGCTCCCACAGGGCGAACACCAGTTCACCGCGGGGCGAGGCGTCGTCGGCGACCTCGACGACCGGCAGGCCGGTGAGGCGCCCGGCGGCGACCGAGGGTTCGGCGGCCGTCGCGGAGGCCAGCAGGAAGACCGGGGAGGCGCCGTAGCGGGCGCACAGGCGGCGAAGGCGGCGCAGCACATGGGCGACGTGGGAGCCGAACACGCCGCGGTAGGTGTGGCACTCGTCGATGACGACGTACTTCAGGGACTTCAGGAAGGAGGACCAGCGGGGGTGGGACGGGAGGATGCCCCGGTGCAGCATGTCCGGGTTGGTGAGGACGTAGTTGGCGTACTGGCGGATCCACTCCCGTTCCTCGAACGGGGTGTCGCCGTCGTACACGGCCGGCCGGACGGCGTTGCCGAGAGGTTGTGAAAGTTCCTTCACCGAGCGGCACTGGTCGGCCGCCAGGGCCTTGGTGGGGGCCAGGTAGAGGGTGGTGGCCCCGCGGCCGTTGGGGGCCTCGGAGCCGTCCAGGAGGGCCGAGAGGACCGGTACGAGGTAGGCCAGGGACTTGCCGGAGGCGGTGCCGGTGGCGACGACCACCGACTCGCCGTCCAGGGCGTGCTCGGCGGCCCGGGCCTGGTGGGCCCAGGGGTGTTCGATGCCGCAGGCCTGCACGGCCGCGATCACCTCGGGGCGAATCCGGTCCGGCCAGACGGCATGGCGGCCCTCCCGCGGGGGCAAGTGCTCCGTATGAGTGATGCGCGACGCCCGGCCAGGTCCCGGGGCGAGCCGGGCCAGAACCTCGCCCGGAGACAGGCGGGGCACGGCCTCGGGCGAGGGTCGATCGGATCGGTGATTCTTGGCCATCGGCACCGAGTGTGTCACCGGCGTGACGGACAATGGGGCCAAGGCGTCGTGCACGCCTGCCGGTAAGTGATTGAATGCCATGGCGGCTGGCGTACCGTCCCGGGGACTCCTGCCCAGGTGTTCCGAGGGGCGACCGCTCGATAGCAAGGTGCTGGAGGATCCGTGGACCTGTCTCTGTCGACCCGTACCGTCGGCGATCGTACGGTCGTCGAGGTCGGTGGCGAAATCGACGTATATACCGCGCCCAAGTTGCGCGAGCAGCTGGTCGAGCTGGTGAACGACGGGAATTTCCACCTCGTCGTGGACATGGAGGGCGTGGACTTCCTCGACTCCACCGGGCTCGGCGTGCTGGTCGGCGGACTGAAGCGGGTGCGTGCCCATGAGGGCTCGCTCCGTCTGGTCTGCAACCAGGAGCGTATTTTGAAGATCTTCCGCATTACCGGTCTGACCAAGGTGTTCCCGATCCACACCTCGGTCGACGAAGCGGTCGCTGCCACCGACTGACCACCCCGTCCCGGGCCCGCGTGGCCCGGCACGGCTGGTCGAACAAAGAGGGGGTCCGGGCTTGGTGGCCCGGCCCCCCGACAGCACGCCCGTAGTTCCGAGGGGGACGCATGGCCACCGTTGAACTCCGCTTCAGCGCGCTGCCCGAGCACGTCAGGACCGCCCGACTGGTGGCGGCAGCGGTGGCGCGCAGGGCCGGAGTGGACGAGGCCGTCCTCGACGAGGTCAGGCTCGCCGTCGGCGAGGCCTGTACCCGTGCCGTCGGACTGCATCAGACCGGCGGCATCACCGCGCCGGTGAAGGTGTCGCTGATCGAGGAGGAGAAGCAGTTCTCCATCGAGGTCGGCGACGAGGCGCCGCGCTCGGCGCCCGGTGACCGGGCGCCCGGATCGGGCGCAGGCGTCGACGTGGAGGCCGAGGAGGACGAGATGGGCCTGGCCGTCATCAGCGGCCTCGTCGACGACGTCGAGGTCTCCGCGGGCGAGCACGGCGGGCTGATCCGCATGACCTGGCCGACCACGCCGGTGTCCGCGACGCTGTCCTGACCCGAACCTCGCGATTCACTCACCCGAAGGGCCCTACCTCGTAGGGCCCTTCGGCATGTGCGGACCTCGGCGACCGCGCTTACAGTGGTTCCGTGAAATGAATCTTGGAATCTCGGTGAAGTGAATCTTGGCGAAGTGAATCTTGCCGCGAATATCGTGAAGCAATTCACGAACCTCAATGCCTTGAAGGCATTACCGAGCGAGATCGTGCGGGTTTTGCGTGCGAAGGCGAATTCCGCTTGCCGCACCCTGTTTTGATCAGGTTCCGGTACCTACAATCCGTCCACATCTTGAGCTCAGCCCAAGCGTCAAGGAGGACGAATGGCGGGGCTTTCTACCCCTCATCGGTTGGACCAACCCACAACCTTCGCAGCCGCAGTGCTGACCGACGGCAACCGCCTGCTCGTGGTGGTCATCGCGGTCGTGGCACTGGCCGCGCTCGTGGTTGCGGGCGTACTGCTCCGCCAGGTGCTCGCGGCCGGCGAGGGCACCGACAGCATGAAGAAGATCGCGGCGGCGGTACAGGAAGGCGCCAACGCGTATCTGTCCCGACAGTTGCGCACGCTCGGCGTATTCGCCGTCGTCGTGTTCTTCCTGCTCTTCCTGCTGCCCGCGGACGACTGGAAACAGCGCGCCGGAAGATCGATCTTCTTCTTGATCGGTGCCGGATTCTCCGCGGCCACCGGTTATATCGGCATGTGGCTGGCCGTGCGCACCAATGTTCGTGTCGCCGCGGCGGCCCGGGAAGCGACTCCGGCGGAAGGCGAGCCGGAAAAGGATCTCACCGCCGTTTCGCACAAGGCAATGAAGATCGCATTTCGCACGGGCGGCGTCGTCGGCATGTTCACGGTGGGGCTGGGTCTGCTCGGCGCCGCCTGCGTGGTGCTGGTGTACGCGGCCGACGCGCCGAAGGTGCTGGAGGGATTCGGACTCGGCGCGGCCCTCATCGCCATGTTCATGAGGGTGGGCGGCGGCATCTTCACCAAGGCCGCCGACGTCGGCGCCGACCTGGTCGGCAAGGTCGAGCAGGGCATCCCGGAGGACGATCCGCGCAATGCCGCGACCATCGCCGACAACGTGGGCGACAACGTCGGCGACTGCGCGGGCATGGCGGCCGACCTGTTCGAGTCGTACGCCGTGACCCTGGTCGCCGCGCTGATCCTCGGCAAGGCGGCCTTCGGCGACGCCGGACTCGCCTTCCCGCTGCTCGTTCCCGCCATCGGCGTGCTCACGGCCATGGTCGGCATCTTCGCGGTCGCCCCGCGTCGCACCGACCGCAGCGGCATGACCGCGATCAACCGGGGCTTCTTCATCTCCGCGGCGATCTCGCTCGTGCTGGTCGCGGTGGCCGTCTTCCTCTATCTCCCCGGCAAGTACGCCGACCTCGACGGCGTCACCGACGCGGCGATCCAGGGCAAGAGCGGCGACCCGCGCGTCCTCGCGCTCGTCGCGGTGGCGATCGGCATCCTCCTGGCCGCGGTCATCCAGCAGTTGACGGGCTACTTCACCGAGACCAGTCGCCGACCCGTGCGCGACATCGGCAAGTCGTCGCTGACGGGTCCCGCCACCGTCGTCCTCGCCGGTATCTCCGTCGGTCTCGAATCGGCTGTCTACACCGCCTTGTTGATCGGCCTGGGTGTGTACGGGGCGTTCCTGCTCGGCGGTACGTCGATCATGCTGGCGCTGTTCGCGGTGGCGCTGGCCGGCACCGGTCTGCTCACCACGGTCGGCGTGATCGTCGCCATGGACACCTTCGGGCCGGTCTCCGACAACGCGCAGGGCATCGCCGAGATGTCCGGTGACGTCCAGGGCGCGGGCGCGCAGGTGCTCACCAACCTCGACGCCGTCGGCAACACGACCAAGGCCATCACCAAGGGCATCGCCATCGCCACCGCCGTCCTGGCGGCGTCGGCGCTCTTCGGGTCGTACCGGGACGCCATCACGACGGGTGCGCAGGACGTCGGGGAGAAGCTCTCCGGGGCAGGCGCGCCGATGAGTTTGATGATGGACATCTCGCAGCCCAACAACCTCGTCGGTCTCATCGCGGGCGCGGCGGTCGTCTTCCTCTTCTCGGGGCTGGCGATCAACGCGGTGTCCCGGTCGGCGGGTTCCGTGGTGTTCGAGGTGCGGCGGCAGTTCCGCGAGCACCCCGGGATCATGGACTACACCGAGGAGCCGGAGTACGGCAAGGTCGTCGACATCTGTACCCGGGACGCCCTGCGCGAGCTGGCCACCCCCGGGCTGCTCGCCGTGCTGGCGCCCATCTTCATCGGGTTCACCCTCGGGGTCGGAGCACTCGGCGCGTTCCTCGCGGGCGCGATCGGCTCCGGCACGCTGATGGCCGTCTTCCTCGCCAACTCCGGCGGCGCGTGGGACAACGCCAAGAAACTCGTCGAGGACGGCCACCACGGCGGCAAGGGCAGCGAGGCCCATGCGGCCACGGTGATCGGGGACACGGTCGGCGACCCGTTCAAGGACACCGCGGGTCCGGCGATCAACCCGCTGCTGAAGGTCATGAACCTGGTGGCGCTGCTCATCGCGCCCGCCGTGATCAAGTTCAGCTACGGGGAGGACAAGAGCATCGGCATGCGGATCCTGATCGCCGTCCTGGCGCTCTCGGTCATCGTGGTCGCGGTGTACGTCTCCAAGCGGCGCGGGATCGCCGTGGGTGACGAAGACAACGCCGATTCCTCGGCCAAGTCCGCCGATCCGGCGGTGATTTCGTAGACCAGCCCGCACCGGCCCACGGGTGCCCAGCTCAAAGGGCGGGCGGGCGACGCGCGTTGTCGCGTCGCCCGCCCGTTGTGTTGAGTATGTGTCCGAGCCGTGAGCCTTCTCTCTCCTGGTGCAAATGGCTGTAATTACCTGCATAGCGGACATTCGTTCTGGGGTTCTCGCCCGGTTGCCGTGTATGTTCCGGGGCCGAGAGCCATGGAAGGGACCAACCCGGTGAACAAGAAGCTCGCGGCCGTGGTGTCCGGCGGTGCGGTACTGGTACTGGCGCTGTCCGGATGCAGCAGTGACGACGACGGCAACAAGGAGCTCGACGCCTGGGCCAAGCAGGTCTGCGACGCGCTGCCTGCCCAGGACGCGAAGGTCGACGCGGCCAACGCCGCGATCAAGCAGGCCGCCACGGACAACAACGCCCCGGCGAACGTCCAGAAGACCGACTCGCAGGCCTTCCAGGACATGTCCGACGCCTACGGCGCGCTCGCCCAGGCCGTTCAGAAGGCCGGGACACCGCCCGGCGTCGACGACGGCGAGAAGAAGCAGAAGGACGCCGTCTCGGCGCTCACCACTCTCTCGACCTCCTACGCGGGCCTGAAGAAGCAGGTCGACGCGCTGGACACGAAGGACCAGGCGAAGTTCGCCGACGGTCTCCAGAACATCGCCACCGACCTCGGCGAGCTCAGCAAGAGCGGCAACACCGCGCTGAAGAACCTCGAGCAGGGCGACGTGAAGAACGCCATGGCCAACCAGGCCAGCTGCAAGAAGGTGGCCACCTCCGCCTCGGCCCGCGCGACGACCGGCTGAGGCCGCGCGGCCGGCGGCGATCCGGGGGAACGCGCCCCGAGTGGTGACGGGAGACAATGGGGGGCGTGAGTAACGCCACCCTCTTCCCCCTGCCCTCCGTCGACCGTCCCGACGTGGCCGCCCGGCTGCGCGAGGCGCTGCTCGCGGCCTCCTTCACCGCGGACGGCCTCCTCGAGCTGCTCGGCGCGCCCGCCTACGCGGCCCTGGCCCGCAGCGAGATCGTGCCCGCGCTGCGCGCGACCCGCGGGGACACGCCGCTGGAGACACTCGTCCGCCTCTTCCTGCTCCAGCAGCCGGTGCCGCAGGCGCGCCTGGAGGAGTTCCTGCCCGTGCAGGCGTGCGTGGAGAGCGGCTGGCTGGTCCCCACGGGGGAGGACGAGATCGCCGCCACCGTGGACGTACGGCCGTACGGCGGGCCGGGCGGCGAGGACTGGTTCATCATCTCCGACCTCGGGTGCGCCGTCGGCGGCGCGGGCGGCAGCGGGAGCGAAGGCCGGCAGGCGGACACGGCCGTCGTCCTCGGTGTCGGCGGCGCGTCGACGACCCTCGCCGGTATCACCGTGCGCACGCCCGTCTCCGCCGCTCTCGACCTCGGCACCGGCTCCGGCATCCAGGCGCTGCACGCCGCCCAGCACGCCACGCGCGTGACGGCGACCGACCTCAACCCGCGCGCGCTGCACATCACCGCGCTCACGCTCGCGCTGTCCGGGGCTCCGGCGGCGGACCTGCGCGAGGGCTCGCTGTTCGAACCGGTCCGGGACGACGAGACGTACGCCCTGATCGTGTCGAATCCGCCGTTCGTGATCTCACCGGGCGCCCGGCTGACCTACCGGGACGGCGGGATGGGCGGGGACGATCTGTGCCGCTCGCTCGTTCAGGGGGCGGGGGAACGGCTGAGCGAGGGCGGGTTCGCGCAGTTCCTCGCCAACTGGCAGCACGTGGAAGGGGAGAACTGGCAGGACAGGCTCAGGTCGTGGGTGCCGCGCGGGTGCGACGCGTGGATCGTCCAGCGCGAGGTGCAGGACGTCACGCAGTACGCGGAGCTCTGGCTGAGGGACGCCGGTGACCACCGGGGCGACCAGGCCCAGTACCAGGCGCACTACGACACATGGCTGGACGAGTTCGAGGCACGCAAGGTGAAGGCCGTCGGCTTCGGCTGGATCACGCTGCGCAGGACGACGGCCGCGGAGCCCGTGATCACGGTGGAGGAGTGGCCGCACCCGGTGGAACAGCCGCTGGGCGACGCCGTCCTGGCGCACTTCGGACGGCTGGACTATCTGCGTGCCCATGACGACGCGGCCCTGCTCGCCGGGCGATTCCGGCTGGTCACTGAGGTCGTCCAGGAGCAGGTCGGGCTGCCCGGCGCCGAGGATCCGGAGCACGTCGTGCTGCGCCAGCACCGCGGCATGCGCCGGGCCACCAAGGTGGACACGGTCGGCGCGGGCTTCGCGGGCGTGTGCGACGGCTCGCTGAGCGCCGGCCGCATTCTCGACGCCATCGCCCAACTGGTCGGCGAGGATCCGGTGTTGCTGCGGGACCGCACTCCGGCCCAGATCCGTCTTCTGGTGGAGCAGGGTTTCCTCGAACCGGCGGAGTGAACCGATCCGGGTCCGGAAGGACCCGGATCCTCGGAGGGGGCTGCCGGACACCGTCGGGAAGACCGGCCGGACGGCATCCGGAGCGCCCCCGGGAGATCTTCCGGAACATCTTCCGGAACGTTTCCTGGAGCGCGGCCCGCTCCGGCTTGCTCCGGCCCGTTCCGGTCCGTCCTCCCCGCTCTCCCTCTTCTCCATGTCTTCTTCGCGCTCGCCGCCGATTCGCCAAGATCGTATGCAGTGTGAGCCGATCGACAACGCGGGCGACGGCGAAGTCGGCCGGAAAGGCCCGCACCCGGTGCGGCGTGCTCCACCGCGCCCGGGGCCGGCTCGGGGGCCGTGCCCCGGTGGTCCGCGGGCCGGTCCCGACGGCACCCCGGCCGACGGCTCACCCGGTCGTCCGCCCCCACTCGTAGCCCCGGCGTTCACCTCGGGTTCGCCGGGGCGCCGCCCGCGCGTGACAGCCTCCCGTGGCCGGGGCAGACGCGGGCCGAGCAAAAGGGGCGGGGACGATCATGGAGAGCGGGCCGACGATCTTCACGGGAACGGTGTTCGCCCTGTTCGGGGGCGCTCTGTTGATGTGGACCGCGGTCCGGGTGCGGAACCGTGAACCCGTGGCCCACGGTGTGAGCCCCGTCGCATCGGCGACTCTGGCGACCGTGGCCTCCGTCGTCGCGCTGGGCGTCGGGGTGTGGTGCTTCGCCCGGCTCTGAAGCCGCCTCCGGGACGACCCGCGGGACCGCCTACGAGGCCGACGCCGAGGCCGCCTTCGCGGATCTCGCCGGACCCCCGTTCGAACCGCGTGAACGTGGTCGCGCCGTGGACGCGCCGGTAAAGGGGAAGACGCGTTCCGGTCGTACGGAAAAGGGCCGGTCGGCACTCCGGGCGGCAGGAATGGCGGTAGTCGGGTTACCGTTCGAGTGGCCGTTGCGGGCTTTTCCCGTTTGACACGGGGGCGGGATGTACCGTCACACTCCGCAGCGTCACCATGACCCGACCCCGGGAGCAAGGCCTGGGGAGGCCCCAGCGTCGACCGGAGAGAAGAGCGAAGTTGTCCCCGACCAGCGAGACCGCAAAGGGCGGCCGCCGACTCGTGATCGTCGAGTCGCCCGCCAAGGCGAAGACGATCAAGGGGTACCTCGGCCCCGGCTATATCGTCGAGGCCAGCGTCGGGCACATCCGTGACCTTCCCAACGGTGCCGCGGAGGTGCCGGACCAGTACACGGGCGAGGTCCGCCGCCTCGGTGTGGACGTCGAACACGACTTCCAGCCGATCTATGTGGTCAACGCCGACAAGCGGGCGCAGGTCAAGAAGCTCAAGGAGCTCCTCAAGGAATCCGACGAGCTCTTCCTCGCCACCGATGAGGACCGCGAGGGCGAGGCGATCGCCTGGCACCTCCAGGAGGTCCTCAAGCCGAAGATCCCGGTCAAGCGGATGGTCTTCCACGAGATCACCAAGGACGCGATCCGGGCCGCCGTCGCCAACCCGCGCCAGCTCAACCAGAAGCTCGTCGACGCCCAGGAGACCCGCCGCATCCTCGACCGTCTCTACGGCTACGAGGTCTCGCCGGTCCTGTGGAAGAAGGTCATGCCGCGCCTGTCGGCCGGCCGTGTCCAGTCCGTCGCCACCCGGCTCGTCGTGGAGCGGGAACGCGAGCGCATCGCGTTTCGTTCTGCCGAGTACTGGGACCTGACGGGCACCTTCTCGACCGGCCGCGCGGGGGATGCGTCGGACCCGTCGTCGCTGGTCGCCCGCCTCCAGACCGTCGACGGCAGGCGGGTCGCGCAGGGCCGCGACTTCGACTCCCTGGGACAGCTCAAGAGCGCGAACATCCTCCACCTCGACGAGACGAACGCCCGCTCCCTGGCCGTCGCCCTGGAGAACACGCGGTTCGCCGTCCGGTCCGTCGAGTCGAAGCCCTACCGCCGCTCGCCGTACGCCCCGTTCCGTACGACGACGCTGCAGCAGGAGGCCAGCCGCAAGCTCGGTTTCGGCGCCAAGGCCACCATGCAGGTCGCGCAGAAGCTGTACGAGAACGGCTACATCACGTACATGCGTACGGACTCCACGACGCTGAGCGAGACGGCGATCAAGGCCGCCCGCGCCCAGGTCACGCAGCTGTACGGCGCCGACTACCTGCCGCCCCAGCCGCGCACGTACGCCGGCAAGGTCAAGAACGCGCAGGAGGCGCACGAGGCGATCCGCCCCTCGGGTGATCGTTTCCGCACGCCCGCCGAGACGGGCCTGACCGGCGACCAGTTCAAGCTCTACGAGCTGATCTGGAAGCGGACGGTCGCCTCCCAGATGAAGGACGCGGTCGGCAACAGCGTCACGGTGAAGATCGGTGGCAACGCCGCCGACGGCCGGGACGTCGAGTTCAGCGCCTCCGGCAAGACGATCACCTTCCACGGCTTCCTGAAGGCGTACGTCGAAGGCGCCGACGACCCGAACGCCGAGCTGGACGACCGCGAGCGCCGGCTGCCCCAGGTCGGCGAGGGCGACGCGCTGACCGCCGAGGAGATCACGGTCGACGGGCACGCCACCAAGCCCCCGGCCCGCTACACCGAGGCCAGCCTGGTCAAGGAGCTCGAAGAGCGCGAGATCGGCCGCCCCTCGACGTACGCGTCGATCATCGGCACGATCCTCGACCGCGGCTACGTCTTCAAGAAGGGCACGGCACTCGTGCCGTCCTTCCTGTCCTTCGCCGTGGTCAACCTCCTGGAGAAGCACTTCGGCCGGCTGGTCGACTACGACTTCACCGCGAGGATGGAGGACGACCTCGACCGCATCGCCCGCGGTGAGGCGCAGGCCGTGCCGTGGCTGAAGCGGTTCTACTTCGGCGAAGGCGTGGGTCACGGCGGTGCGGCCGAGGCCGGCAACGGCGACGGTGACCACCTCGGCGGCCTCAAGGAGCTGGTGACCGACCTGGGCGCGATCGACGCGCGCGAGGTGTCGTCGTTCCCGGTGGGCAACGACATCGTGCTGCGGGTCGGGCGCTACGGCCCCTACATCGAGCGCGGCGAGAAGGACTCCGAGGGCCACCAGCGGGCGGACGTGCCCGAGGACCTGGCCCCGGACGAGCTGTCCGTCGAACTCTCCGAGGAGCTGCTCGCCAAGCCGAGCGGCGACTTCGAGCTCGGTGCCGACCCGGAGAGCGGCCACCAGATCATCGCCCGGGACGGCCGCTACGGCCCGTACGTCACCGAGGTGCTCCCCGAGGGCACCCCGAAGACCGGCAAGAACGCCGTGAAGCCGCGTACGGCCTCGCTGTTCAAGTCGATGTCGCTGGACACGGTGACGCTGGCGGACGCCCTCAAGCTGATGTCGCTGCCGCGGGTCGTCGGCGCCGACGCGGAGGGCGTGGAGATCACCGCGCAGAACGGCCGTTACGGCCCGTACCTGAAGAAGGGCACGGACTCCCGGTCGCTCCAGACCGAGGACCAGCTCTTCACGATCACCCTCGAAGAGGCGCTGGAGATCTACTCCCAGCCCAAGCAGCGTGGCCGGGCCGCCGCCAAGCCGCCGCTGAAGGAGCTGGGCGCGGACCCGGTCAGCGGACAGCCGGTCGTCGTCAAGGACGGTCGCTTCGGGCCGTACGTCACCGACGGGGAGACCAACGCGACCCTGCGCTCCGGCGACAGCGTCGAGGAGATCACCCCGGAGCGCGGCTTCGAGCTGCTCGCCGAGAAGCGCGCCAAGGCGCCGGCCAAGAAGACGGCCAAGAAGGCGCCCGCGAAGAAGGCGACGGCGAAGAAGACGGCCCCGGCCAAGAAGACGGCCGCCAAGAAGACCGCCGCGAAGACGACGGCCAAGACCACGGCGGCGAAGACGACGACGAAGAAGACGGTCGCGAAGAAGGCGACGGCTTCCCCGGCCTCGTCCGAGGACTGATCCACGACCGGCTAAACCAACGCCCCGGCATCACTTTGGTGTCGGGGCGGTCGTACGTGCGGACGGGGGCGACAGGGTGTCAGTCGCGGCCGATAGGCTGAAAGCATGACGCGAGCCGAGCAGCCAACGGCCCACCACCCGGCACCGGACGACGCCCTGGTGGCGGACTCCCGCGAGCGCGCTGTGCGCGCGCTGTTGCGCGAGCCGCAGCTCAAGCGGCTCTGGAGCGCACAGCTGGTGAGCGGGGTGGGAGACGCCCTCGCACTCCTTGTGTTCGTTCTCCTCGTCCTCCAGGTGGCCATCGTGGAGGGCTCCTTCGGGGGCGGCTACCGCGGTGTGGCCTTCGCGGTGGCGACCGTCTTCGCGGTGCGCATTCTGGCCACCCTCCTCTTCGGCGCCGTCCTCCTCGGCCCACTGACCTCACTGACCTCGCCGGACGGCCCGCTCGACCGCCGCTGGACCATGGTCGGCGCGGACGGTGTGCGCGCCGCGCTGCTGATCGTCGCGCCGCTGTGGATCGACTGGACGCCGGACGACGCGCTCGCTCTGCTGCTCGTCACGGCGTTCGTGACCGGGGTGGCCGAGCGGTTCTGGACGGTGGCCCGCGAGAGCGCGTCCCCGGCCCTGCTGCCCGCCCCGCCGCTGGAGGGCGCGACCGTACGGCCGCTGCCGGACCACATGGACGCCCTGCGCCGGCTGTCGCTGCGCACGAGCTTCGTCACGATCCCGCTGGGCGCGGCCACGCTGGTCGTCGCGGCGTTGTTCAACAATCTTCTGGGCGCCGGGATCGACTGGTTCGGCCAGCACCAGGCGGCCCTCGCCTCGTACGTCGCCGGGGGACTCTTCGCCGGCTCCCTGTCCATCGTGACCTTCCTGGAGCTGCCCGGACTGCGCACCCCGCGCGCGCGGTCGCCGCTCGAGGGGCTGCGCCGGCCCAGGACCGCCACCGGCGTCGACGCGGGCCGCACCGGCGCGATCCCGTTGCTGCTCCTCGCCTGCGCGGCCGTCGCCGGGGCGGTCTCCGCCGCCGTCGCCGTCGCCGTACTGCACGCCAAGGACCTGGGCGGCGGTCCGGTCATGTACGGGCTGTTCGTGCTCGCGCTGACCGGCGGGGTCGTCGTCGGCATCCGTACGGCGCCGAAGGTGCTGGCGGCGCTGTCGCGGCGCCGGCTGCTCGCGCTGGCCATCGCCTTCACCGGCGCGGCGCTGCTGGCCGCCGGGCTGGTCCCGGACGTCACCAGCGTGCTGCTGATCCTGGCCCTGGCCGGCGTCGGCGCGGGCGTCGCCGCCAACACCGGGCACGCCCTGCTCGACCAGGAGACCGAGGAGAACCGCCGGGCGCGGACGACGGAGCACCTGCACGCCCTCGTACGGGTCGTGGTGGCGCTGGGCGTGGTGATCGCCCCGCTGGTGGCGGCGCTCATCGGACCGCACCGGCTGGAGAACGGCAAGTTCGTGTTCGCGCACGGCGGGGCGGCGTTCACGCTGATCCTGGTCGGCGCGCTGCTCCTGCCGGTGGCCGCACTGGTGCTGGCCAAGGTCGACGACCGTGCCGGCGTACCCCTGCGGCAGGACCTGCGGGACGCGCTGCTCGGCGGCGACGACCCGGTGCAGACATCGGTCGGGACGGGATTCTTCATCGCCCTGGAGGGCGGCGACGGCGCCGGCAAGTCCACGCAGGCCGAGGCGCTCGCCGAGTGGATCAGGGCCAAGGGCCACGAGGTCGTCCTCACCCGTGAGCCGGGGGCCACGCCCGTGGGCAAGCGGCTGCGTTCGATCCTGCTGGACGTCTCCAGCGCCGGGCTCTCGCACCGCGCGGAGGCCCTGCTGTACGCGGCGGACCGCGCGGAGCACGTCGACACGGTCGTCCGGCCCGCCCTGGAGCGCGGCGCGGTGGTCATCACCGACCGGTACATCGACTCGTCCGTGGCCTACCAGGGCGCGGGCCGCGACCTGTCCCCGACCGAGATCGCGCGGATCTCGCGCTGGGCGACGAACGGCCTGGTCCCGCATCTGACGGTCCTGCTGGACGTGTCCCCGGAGGCCGCCCGCGAGCGGTTCACGGAGGCACCGGACCGGCTGGAGTCGGAGCCGGCCGAGTTCCACACGCGCGTGCGCTCCGGCTTCCTCACGCTGGCCGCCGCCGACCCGGGCCGCTACCTGGTGGTCGACGCGGCCCAGGAGCCCGAGGCCGTCACGGCCGCCGTCCGGCACCGGCTCGACCAGCTGCTGCCCCTGTCCGAGGCCGAGATCAAGGCCCAGGAGGAGGCGCGCAGGAAGGCCGAGGAGGAGGCCCGCCGCAAGGCCGAGGAAGAGGCCGCGCGCAAGGCCGAGGAGGAGCGCCTGGAGCGCGAGCGCCAGGAGCAGCTCGCCAAGCTGCGCGCCGAGGAGGAGGAGCGCAAGCGGCGCGAGCTGGAGGAGGCGCAGCGGCGCGAGGCCGAACGGCAGGCCGAGGAGGCGCGGCTGCGCGCCGAGGAAGCACGCAGGCGTGCCGAGGAGGAGCGGGTCAGGCTCCTCGCGGAGGAGAAGGCCCGCGCCGAGGAGGAGGCCCGCCGCAAGGCGGAGGACGAGCGGCGCCGTCGGCAGGCCGAGGAGGAGGCGCGGCTGCGTGCCGAGGCCGAGGCCCGGCGTCTGGAGAAGCAGCGGAAGGCCGAGGAGGCGCTGCTGCGGGCCGAGCAGGCCCGGCGCGCAGCGGAGCAGGCCACCGCGGCGGCGCAGGTCGGACCGAAGCCGGCGCGCCCCACCTCGACCGCCGCTCCGGCGGCTCCGGCGGTCCCGCCGGAGGCCGTGACCGTGCCGACGCCGGTGGTGACTCCGACGAACGCGTCGGGCGGGCCGGTGGACGAGACGGCGGTGCTGCCGCCGATCCGGACGGACAAGGAGCCCGCGCAGCCCTCCCGGCCGACCGGGAACGCGTCCGGCTCCGGGAAGCCCGCGGGTTCCGCGGGCGGGGCCGACGCCGAGGTGACGGCCGAGCTGCCGCAGCCCTCGATTCCGCCGGGGGCCGCGGACGAGACCGCGGTACTGCCGCCGGTGCGCGACGAGAGCGCCGAGGAGAAGACGGCCGTACTGCCTCCGGTCCGCGAGGGGAACTCTGCCGACGAGACGGCCGTGCTGCCTCCCGTGCGCGACCAGGGCCCCTCGGACCGGGTGCCGCCGGGCTACTTCCGCGACGAACGGGGCGAGCGGGACGGGGCTCGGCCGGACGGGGCCGACGACCGGACACGTGAGCTGCCGCAGGTCGACGAGGAGGGCGCGCCCCGGCAGCGCCCCCGGTCGGACTGGGCCGAGGAGACCCCGCTGGACGATCTGCCCACGCTGGCGGACGAACTGCTGGGCCCGCGCCGGGACGAGGAAGGCAACGGCGAGGACCGCGGGCGGGGCCGGCGCCGCTGAGCGTTCCGGCGCCACCGGGCGTATCGCCGCTGCCGGGCGTCCCGCCGCCGTTCGCCGGCGGGACGTCGACCTCACCCGTGACTCGATTGTCAGTGGCTCCCCGCACAATGGAAGCCGCAACGCGAAACGTGACGAAAGGGCGGCGTGAGGCATGACCGTGTGGGACGACCTCGTCGGGCAGGAGAAGGTGAGCGAGCAGCTCGCCGCTGCCGCTCGGGACGCCGACGCGCTCGTCACCGCGGCCGGCTCCGCCGCTCCGCCGCCCGAGACGTCGAAGATGACGCACGCCTGGCTGATCACCGGCCCGCCCGGTGCCGGTCGCGGCCAGGTGGCGCGGGCCTTCGCCGCCGCCCTCCAGTGCGTGAGCCCGGACCGGGCGCTCGGCGGTGTTCCGGGCTGCGGGTTCTGCGACGGCTGTCATACGGCGCTCATCGGCACCCACGCCGACGTCAACACCGTCGCCGCCGTCGGTTCGCAGATCCTCGCCGAGGACATGCGCGACACGGTCCGTAAGTCGTACACCTCGCCCGCCACGGGCCGCTGGCAGATCATCCTCGTCGAGGACGCCGAGCGGCTGAACGAGAAGTCGGCCAACGCCGTGCTGAAGGCCGTCGAGGAGCCCGCCCCCCGGACGGTCTGGCTGCTCTGCGCGCCCTCGCTGGAGGACGTGCTGCCCACCATCCGCTCCCGCTGCCGGCACCTGAACCTGCGCACGCCCTCCGTCGACGCCGTCGCCGACATGCTCGTCCGGCGCGAGGGCATCGAGCCGGCCGTCGCCGCGGCCGCCGCCCGGGCCACCCAGGGGCACGTCGACCGGGCCCGCCGACTGGCCACCGACCCCGCCGCGCGGGAGCGCCGCGCGTCCGTGCTGAAGCTGCCCCTGCGGGTCGACGACGTCGGCGGCTGCCTCCGGGCTGCCCAGGAGCTGGTCGACGCGGCGACCGAGGACGCCAAGCAGCTCGCGGAGGAGATGGACGGCAAGGAGACCGAGGAACTGAAGGCGGCGCTGGGCGCGGTCCAGGGCGGCCGGATGCCGCGCGGTACGGCGGGCGTGATGAAGGACCTGGAGGACAAGCAGAAGCGCCGCAGGACGCGCACGCAGCGCGACAGCCTCGACCTCGCGCTCACCGACCTGACCGCCTTCTACCGCGACGTCCTCGCCCTCCAGCTCGGCTCCCGCATCGCGATCGCCAACGTGGACGCCGAGGACGCCCTGGAGCGGCTCGCCCGCGGCAGCAGCCCGGAGTCGACCCTGCGCCGTATCGAGGCCATCGCCGGGTGCAGACAGGCCCTCGACCGGAATGTGGCTCCACTGCTCGCGGTGGAGGCGATGACCATGGCGCTCAGAGCGGGCTGACCCGCCGTCCGTGCCCGGCGTCCGTGCCGGCGCCCGGCGCTCGGCGAGCGGGTCGGCCCGGCCCGGCATCGGTACGCGTCGTCGATCTTGGGTTGACGGCGTCACTCGTCCGTGTCCCTTCGTGTACGTACGGCGTTCGTGCCATTGCGCAGAGTTACGCTCGCTGGATGCACATCAGGCGCTCTCTCCGCAGGTCCCGAACCGGCGTCACGCTCCTCTCGCTCGCCGCGCTGCTCGTCTCCGGCTGTTCCGCCGCGGGGACGACGAGCTCCGCAGGGTCCACGGCGGTGGCGGCGCTCGTCGCACTGCCGCGGGCCACGCCGTCGGCGCTCGCGCCGTACTACGGGCAGAAGCTGAGCTGGCGCGGCTGCGGTGTGCCCGGCTTCGAGTGCGCGACCCTGAGAGCACCGCTCGACTACGCGGACCCGGGCGCGGGCGACGTCCGGCTCGCGGTCGCCCGCAAGAAGGCGACGGGCCCGGGCAAGCGGCTCGGCTCGCTGCTGGTGAACCCGGGCGGACCGGGCGGCTCGGCGGTCGGCTACCTCCAGCAGTACGCCGGCATCGGCTACCCCGCCGGGGTCCGGGCCCGCTACGACATGGTCGCCGTCGACCCGCGGGGCGTGGCCCGCAGTGAGCCCGTGGAGTGCCTCGACGGGCGCGCGATGGACACCTACACCCAGACGGACACCACCCCCGACGACCAGCGGGAGACCGGCGAACTCGTCGACGCGTACAAGGAGTTCGCGGAGGGCTGCGGCGCGCGCTCGGCACGGCTGCTGCGGCACGTCTCCACCGTGGAGGCGGCTCGTGACATGGACATCCTGCGCGCGGTGCTGGGCGACGGGAAGCTCACGTACGTGGGGGCGTCGTACGGGACGTTCCTCGGCGCGACCTACGCGGGGCTCTTCCCGAACCGGGTGGGCCGGCTCGTCCTGGACGGCGCGATGGACCCGTCGCTGCCCGCCCGCCGCCTCAACCTGGACCAGACGGCGGGCTTCGAGACGGCGTTCCAGTCGTTCGCGAAGGACTGTGTCACGCGGCCCGACTGCCCGCTCGGCGGCAAGGGCACGGCTCCCGCCAAGGTCGGCGAGAACCTCAAGGCCTTCTTCCGCAAGCTCGACGCGCACCCGATCCCCACCGGCGACCCGGACGGCCGCAAGCTCGGCGAGGCCCTCGCCACCACCGGCGTGATCGCGGCGATGTACGACGAGAGCACCTGGGAGCAGCTGCGCGAGGCGCTGAACTCGGCGATCAAGGACAAGGACGGCGCGGGCCTGCTCGCCCTCTCCGACAGCTACTACGAGCGGGACGCCGACGGCCGCTACGCCAATCTGATGGCCGCCAACGCGGCGGTGAACTGCCTCGACCTCCCCGCGGCCTTCTCCACTCCCGGCCAGGTCGAGAAGGCGCTGCCGTCCTTCGAGAAGGCGTCCCCGGTCTTCGGCGAGGGGCTCGCCTGGGCCTCCTTGAACTGCGCCTACTGGCCGGTGAGGCCCACGGGCGAGCCGCACCTCATCGAGGCGAAGGGCGCCGCCCCGATCGTCGTCGTCGGCACCACCCGCGACCCGGCGACCCCGTACCGTTGGGCCCGGTCCCTGGCCCACCAGCTCACCTCGGCCCGCCTCCTCACCTACGAGGGCGACGGCCACACCGCCTACGGCCGCGGCAGCGCCTGCATCGACTCCGCGATCGACACCTACCTGCTCCACGGAACCCCTCCGGCGGACGGCAAGCGCTGCAAGTAGCGGCCGGTGCGGCCCCGGGACGAGCCCTCCCGGGGCCTGTTCGGAGCACCCCTGGAAACTGTGTAGACTTACCGACGTTGCTGATCGCACCATGGTGTGGACAGCGCGCCGCCTTAGCTCAGATGGCCAGAGCAACGCACTCGTAATGCGTAGGTCTCGGGTTCGAATCCCGAAGGCGGCTCTGCCGAAGCCTCAGGACTCACTCGCCGTGACCTGGGGCTTTTGCTTTTGATGGATACGGCGAGAGCGCCTAGCGCGGGCCGCGCGGCTGTCCCTGGTCCCAGTCCCAGTCGCAGCCCAGCCCCAGCCCCAGCCCCAGTCTCCCTCTCAGCCTCCTCCGACTCCGTCTCCGTCTCCTTCTCCGTTTTGGTCTTGGTCTCGGGTGCGGGTTCCGGGGTCGACGAAGATCGACAGACGCACGCCGGGCGGCGGGCTTGGCTCGCCTCCGCCGCCGGTCGCTCACTCGGCGAGGGTGGTGACGGACGTCGCTCCGGTCAGGACCGCGCAGGCGGTCGGCGGAGAGCTCGGATCGCTGGATGTGGACGCCTGGACGCCGGCCGCCCGGACCCGCCCGGGAGGGTTGCCCGGGGCGCGTCCGGGCGGTGGGTGGCTTCTCGGGGGGCGCGGTTGTGGCCGGCGCTGGTGAAGTTCCGTTCTGTGTCGACCGGTTGCCTGTGTGGCGCGAGTCTCGACCTCGGGACCCGCTGATCATCCAGGGTGGGCCGGTCCGGCCGCGGTCGGCACGGGTGGCTCGGCGGACGCGGAGAGTTCTGAGGCCGTTCCGCCTTCCTCTGTGACCGGCTGAGCTCAACTCGGGGTGTCGTCACCGGCTATCACCGGCTATCACCGGCTATCACCGGCTGTCGGCGGCTATTGGCGGCTTTGCACGGCGTCCTGCGCTTGGGGGGCGGGTCGCGGGTCCAGGGGCGCGGTTGTGGTCGCCGTGCGGTGTACGGGATTTGTGGCGAAGAGCGGCGATGTATCGATTCGGCGAACGAGTGCCCGCATTGTGTGGGAAGTGTGTGCATCATGTGCTTGAATCATGCACAACTCGGCCAGGTGGCTTGATCTGTTCGCCCGGTTCCCCTCTGCCCTGCCTCCCTCAGCAGGGCGGCCGTGCATCCCGGGTCCTGCCTCCCGGCCGAGCCGGCCAACCCGTATGGCGGGGACGGGGATCGGCGTCGCTCACCCGTCTCTGACCTCAGCACCCCGATGCGTCCGCGTGTCCGCATCACCGTGTCTGCCCGCACACCGCCTCCGCGGTGTCGTCCGCTCTGCCGAGACGCATGTGAAGGGAACCCTGATGACCGCCACCGTCTCCAACTTCTACTACGGCGCCGTGACTCCCGTGGCCGCCTATCTGATGGCCTGTCTCGGCGCGGGACTCGGGCTGCGGTGCACGACCCGCTCGCTTCGGCGCCCGCAGCGCAGAGCCGGCTGGCTGGCCCTGGGTGCCATATCCATCGGCTGCGGCATCTGGACCATGCACTTCATCGCCATGATCGGCTTCAGCGTGCAGGGCGCGCTGGTGAACTACGACGTGACGAAGACGCTCCTGAGCCTCGCCGTCGCGATCGTCGTCGTCGCCATCGGCGTGTTCCTCGTCGGCTACCGCGGCGGCTCTTCGCTGAACCTGGGCATGGCCGGTCTGATCACCGGGCTCGGGGTCGCGGCCATGCACTACCTCGGTATGGCCGCCATCCACACCAACGGCGGGCTCCACTACGACACGCGGGCGGTGGCCCTGTCGGTCGTCATCGCCGTCGCCGCCGCCACGGCGGCGCTGTGGGCGGCGGTCTCCGTCCACGGGCTGTGGTCCACCGTCGGCGCGAGCCTGGTCATGGGTGTGGCTGTGACCGGCATGCACTACACCGGCATGGCCGCGGTCTCCGTCCACCTCACCGGCGAAGCGGCGACCGCGCAGTCGTCCACCACGCTGCTGTCCTTCCTCCTGGTCATGCTCGCCGCGCCGTTCGCCATTCTGCTGATCGCCGCCGTGATCGTGATGTTCGACCCGGACATGATGCTCGGCGACGAGGACGCGGACCGGGTCGCGCCCGCACCGTACGACGCCGCCGGCGGCGACAGCTACGGCGATGCCGCCGGTCACGGCACCGGCTACAGCACCGGTCACAGCACCGGCTATCCCCAGCAGCCCCAGCCGCAGTACCCGGCGCAGCCCCAGCAGCCGTCGAGGTCGTCCACCACCTGGTGACCGGTCTGCACGGAACCGACGGCCGACGGCCGGCCGACGTCCTGCCGGCGACACCTGTAGGCGGCGGTCCGGGTGCGGCCCGGGTGTCAGAGCAGTGCCGCGCCCGTCGCGACCGCCGCCGCACCGGTGATCAGCAGGATGATGATCCAGCCGATGGCCCGTTCGTTGGCGCGACGGTCCGCTGCGGGGTCGGGGGTGTAGACGGCCGGGTCGGAGGGGGCGTAGTGGAGGGTGAGTTCACGGTGGAGGGAGTGGCTCGGGTCGGGGATGCCGTCGCGGGACAGGACGGTGACGTGGGTGCCGTCCTCGGTGGTGAAGGTGAGGACCGGAGCGTGGTTGACGAGCTCTTCGCCCTCCCCGTCGGTGTAGACGTCCTTGGTGACGGCCACGACGCGGGCCGGGACGGCCACGGCCGAGGACAGCAGGTCGTCGCGGGCGCGGGCTGCGCGGATGTCGGGACTGGCCGCCGCGAAGACGGTGAGCAGGGCGCCGAAGCCGAGCAGCGCGTACGGGTAGCCCCGGACGACGGTCGCATGGATCACGAGGCCGATGAGGAGCAGGATCGTCGCGCAGTCGGGGCCGACCCGGCCGTTCCTGTCCTGCGGGGTGTCGGTCGTGACGCGGAACCGGTGCGGCTGCCCTCGGGGGTAGCGCACCCGCAGTTCCCGGCCCACCCAGGCTTCCTCGACCGAGTAACCGTGCCTGCCCGCGTTCGACAGGGTGAACTGCCTTTCGGTGAAAGGGTCCTGGAACGCGACCGTCACCGGTATGCCGGGCTGCTTGGAGGCGCCGTGGGCCGGTGGTTCCACGGCCACGATCCGCGCCGTCACCCATACCGCGCGCTGGGCCCGGGTCAGTCCGGTGAGCGAGAGGGTGTAGCCGAGGAACGCCAGCCCCGCGGGTACCACCCACCACAGTTCCAGTAGTTCGTAACCGCCCATGCCAGTGCCGGCCTTTCTGCGCCGATCAGAGGGAGACGCGGAACAGGTTGTCGGTCGGGTCGACGACGGCCGTGAGGCGGAGGCCCACGCGCAGGGCGGGGTGCCGTGAGCGTTTCCAGGTCGTCTCGAACGTCCGCAGGCCCGGGCCGCCGATGCGGAGAGCGACCATGACACCGGCGTCGTCCGCGTCCTCCCAGTCGGTCAGGTCGGTGACCTCCGCCGTCGCAGCGACCCCGACGGTGTCGAGCCGCCGGTTGTTGCCCCTCTCGACGGAGGCGTGGGCCCAGAGGCCGATGCCCAACGGCGTGCAGAGCAGCGTGGACAGGATGCCCCCGAGCATGAGGGGAGCGTCGGCGAAGACGGTGAAGCCCAGCATGACCGGTCCGCACACGCACAGGCCCAGGGCGGTGGAGCAGAGGACCACCGTCGCGTACGGACCGAGGTCGGACGCCTGCGTCGGCTCGGGGACGCCGTTCCCGCCGTCGGCCATCTCAGGGCTCCGGCCGCTCGGACGGGCCCTGTGCCAGCCGCTCGGCGAGGACGCGCAGCCCGTCCAGCCGGTGCGAGTCGTAGGGGAGGGAGTGGCGCGTACCGCGTCCGGTGACGATCGTCATCCTGGGGTTGCGGCCCGTGCCGAACTCCAGCCGGGGCGCCTGCCAGATGTGGGTGCGGTGGGTGTCGGAGTAGCCGAACAGCTCCAGGATCCGGCCGTCGAACGAGATCAGGACCGTGTCGGTCACCAGTGCTTCGTACGGCGGTGCCGTCACGGGGCGACACCGTCCCCGGCGTACAGGTAGTCGCCCGGCCGGGCGGGGTCGGCGACCAGCAGTACCTGGTCGCCGGCGCGCGGGATCCGCAGCTTCGAGACGATGGTCTGAAGGGTGATCCGCTCGGCGGCCCCGGACGGCCGGGGCACCAGGTCGACGACCAGGACGACGACCGGGTCGAAGTTGACCAGCTTGCCGGTGTCGCTGATCGACACGACGACGGCGGGTATGGTCGGCACCCCCATGGCGAGCAACTGCTGTACGCCGATCCCGGAGTTGTACGCGCTCATCGACTGCTGGACCCGCGCGTAGTCCTCGGCGCCGAGGAAGGCGCGGGTGGCGCGACCGTAGAAACCCTTGCCGCCGGCCACCTTGCCGGCGATCTCGGCGGCCCGCTCCTCGCGGGTCCGGTGACGCTTCCTGAAGATTCCCATGACGGCTTCCCCTTCTCGGCGATGTCGGGCGACGCCCGGCTGTGTCCGACGCGGCCTGCACGGACCTCGTCGTGCGCGATCCGGAACGCGTCCACGGTCGGGACGCTAGAAGGCCGGGGGCGCCTACCGATCCCAGGTTCGCCCGCTCGTTTCCGGACGACGTACGCTCCAGACATGCCGCCCCCGAGCCAGCCGACCGGCGAGCGCCGACCGCGCGCCATGGTGATCGACGGGGCCTGGCGTGGCCTCGGGCCGGGGCTGGAATCGCTGAGCGGGCCCGGCGGCGCGCCGTTGACCCGGACGGTCAAGCTGATAGTGCTGCCGCTGATCGTCAGGCCGGCGCTGCGCCCCGAACTCGCGGTGGACTTCCTCGGACCGGCGCAGGCCGCGCGCCTCGACGCGCTGATCCGGGAGTCCGGGGAGCGTCTGGAGGCGACGGCACGGTGGTTCACCCTGCTCAAGAGGGTCCGCCGGGCGCTGGGCATCGTGGCGGGCAACCCCCAGGACCTGTACTTCCAGCGCTGCTTCGAGCTGGCCACCGAGCACGGACCGCCCTCGGCGGGTGCGGACGCGGTGGCCAGGGCCGTGGTCGAGGAGGTGGCGGACGCGGACGGCGGACGCACGGTGGAAGCGCTGAAGGACCACCTCGCCGACGCTGTCCGGCGCGCCCGGCTCGACGGGGAGTTGGCCGGTGGATGGGAGAGCCGCCGGCCGGCCCGGGTCGCCGACGCCGTCGCGGCGGTCGCACTGGCGGGCGAGGTGCTGGAGGTCTGCGGTACGCCGGGCGGGGCGGGCGACTCGCCGGAGTACGCGGCCATGGTCGAGGCGGGACACGGCGGTCTGCTCGGCCGGGCCCTGTGGGCGCACGCGGACGGCGTCTGGGGCCGCGACGATCTGCCGGCGCACCTGGGACTGACCGGGCGTCAGCTGCCGCCGCGGCCGCAGGTCGGCCGGGGTGCCTCGACGGCCACGCTTCCCGCGCCGCTGGACCGGACGCTCTTCGAACGGCTCTTCGTCGTGCTCCAGTCGTCGGCCCGGCGTGAGGAACTGCCGACGGTGCCCGAGCTGGTCGGGCGGGAGGTCGGACGCAGTTGCGCTCCGTTCGGCCTGCACGACGAGAGCCTGCGCGTCGCCCTGGTCCTCGGCGGCCGGCTCGCGGTCGGCCTCGACCCGCTGGGAACCGGGGAACCCGCGCCGGGGCGCACGGCGGCGCATCGGGCCGTGAACAGCCGCTGGCGACGGGAGGCGTCGGTCCTGCGTGCCCGCAGGATGACCGTTTCTCCCCGCCCCGACCCAAACGGCGGCGGCCACGGCGGCGACGACGGTGGCGGCCACGGCAACGTCAACGGGGACGGCGGCGGTGGCCAGGGCAACGGGGACCGCGGCCGTCACGGCCACGGGGCCGGAGGCAGGGACGGCGGCAGTGACGGTGACAGGGACGGCGGTGGCGTACTCGACGCCCTCGACGCCCTCGCCCGGGATCTTCGTACCCCCTGGTCCGCCTATATGCGGCGGCTCTGGGTGCGGCTGCACGGGCGGGACGTCCGCGGCGCGCCGCTTGCGGACGTCGCGTCGGCCTGGGCGGTGCTCGACGGGGTCGCCCGCTCGGTGATGATGGACCACCGTGCCAGGGTCCGGTCGGCACTGCGCACGCTGTCGACGGCTCCGGGCAGCGCGGAGGTCCCGGTGAACTCGACTGTCCCGGTGAGCCCGACTGTCCCGCTGAACTCGGCTGTCCCGGTGAGCCCGGCGATTCCGGCGACCTCGGGGACCCCACCGAACCCGGCGGCAGCGGCCGAGCCGAGGAGCGCGTGATGGCGCAGGCCCACATGGACGTCCAGGTCGCGCGGGGCGAGGACGGCACGATCCGGATCGCCGCCGGTCCCGCCCCCGGCCGGGCCGATGACGGCGGCGGCCCCGATTTCGCCCGAGCCGTTCTCGACGTCGCGGGGGCCGTTCTGTCCTGGCCCGTCCGCGAGGAACCCGGACTGCCGGTGGCGGAGGTGCATGACGTGGGGCGGGCGCAGCAGTGGCTGTGGGCGCTGTACGGCGAGCGCACCGCCGCCGCGGTGCAGGCTTGTACGGCGGGGGAGCCGACCGGTGCAGGGGTGACCGCGGACGTGACCGCTCTCGCGGGCGCCGCCGCCCGGCTCGGTTTCGGGCACTGGGCGGCCCGGTGGTGGCCGGCGTCGTACGTGGACGGGATACCGGCGCTCGAACCGGACGTGCTCGGCCTGGAACTGGCCGCGCTCACCCACTGGTGCCAGCAACTGTTCAGCGAATGCGACGACTTCGACGAGTTCACCGACTTCGGCGCTGGCCATGACGGCCACGGCGGCTACGACAGTCGTGGCGGCCACGGCGTCCACGGCGGCTACGACAGTCGTGGCGGCCACGGCGTCCACGGCGGCTACGACAGTCGTGACGGCCACGGCGTCCACGGCGGCTACGGCCGGTTCGGTGACCAGCCCGACGGCTGCGTGGCCGAGCTGATAAAGGATCACCAGGCCGCGCTCGACCCGCTGGTCCAGTGGTG
Source organism: Streptomyces sp. NPDC002884 (assembly GCF_040295245.1). NCBI lineage: Bacteria > Bacillati > Actinomycetota > Actinomycetes > Kitasatosporales > Streptomycetaceae > Streptomyces > Streptomyces sp. NPDC002884. Next base: position 64,332 of record NZ_JBEOVB010000017.1, read on the forward strand.
GTGCGCGGCGCCGCAGTCGGCCGACACGGCGCGGCATCTGGAGAGCGTCCTGCGGTTGCTCGACGACGCGGCGGACGGCGCCGGGCTGGACGGGCAGGCGCTGCGCCGGCTCCGGTCGGCCCTGGACGAACGCCGTCCGGCCGCTACGACGGTCGACCTCGGCGCGCTGTTCGTGCGGCACGGCGGCTATGCCCTCGCGGCGGGCGAGCAGCGCGCCGCGGGCGGCCGGGTGATCGCCAGGGGCGCCGGTACGAACGACTGGCGCCGTTACCCGCCCGGCTTCGTCGACGCCTCCGAGACCGCGGTGTCCTGGACCGCTCGCGCACTCGGCGCACGACGGCAGATCGAGCTCGAGATCGTCGCGCACATCGCGGCGCCCGTTGCCGGAGCGCCCCTCGTCGCCGAGGTCACGGTGAACGGCGGCCGTCGGAACCGGGTGCCCCTGGCCCGGCGGGACGACGTGTGGACCGGCCGGGCGGACCTGGATCCGTACGGTCCGGCCGACGCCGTGCCCCCGCACTTCGAGGTGGGTGTGCTGCTGCCGGGATTCGACCCGGGGCCCGGCGGACCCGAAGACCGCGCCGACCGGGACGCGATCCGCGAGCTGGTCCGGCGGCGGCTCGCCGACGCGGCCCGGCCCCTGGCGTACGACGGGGCGGCGCACGACGCCTCCTCGGGGCCGTTTCTCGCCGAGATCGCCGCCGTCGCGGCTGCCACGGAAGAGGACTACTGACGGATGGACGAGAGCGAGCGCGAGGGCCGCGAGCGTGAAGGCCAGGAGCGTGAGGGGCGCGGGCGTGAAAGCCAGGAGCGTGAAGGCCGCGAGCGCGAGGGCCAGGAGCGTGAGGGCCAGGAGAGCGGGGCGGTGATGCGGCTGTACGGGGAGCCGTTCGACAGTCGTTTCGCCCTGGCCGAGGAACACCAGCTGGCCGCCGATCCCGCCGCCGCGATCGCCGTCTACGAAGAACTGCTCACCGTGGCCGAGTCGCTCGAGGACTCGCCCGACGTGCGGTTCCTGCGGGCGCATCTGCTGGCGAACATCGCGAGTGTCCGGCTCACCGCCACGGACCTGGGCGGCGCGGAGGACGCCGTCGAGCGGTCCCGTGCCCTGCTCGACGACATCGCATCGGTGCCCATGGGGCCGCGCGGCCGCCAACTGTGGCTGGAGCTGCTGCTGAGGACGCTGCTCGCCAGGGCCGACCTGCTGCGCGGCACCGGGCGTCTGGACGAGGCGCTGGCCTGTCTCGACGAGGCGGCGGTCAGGCTGCCCGAGTTCGACGATCCCGACGGACTGCGCGCCTCCGAACTCGGCCTGAACCGGGTGCATCTGCTGATCGAGCGGAGCGAGTGGGGAGCCGCCGAGGAACAGGCCGAGGCGCTCCTGGCCACCACGCCGGCGACCGCGGTGGAGACCGTCCCGCGGCTGCTGGTCGCCCTCGGGCTGATCTGCGCCTCGACCGGGCGGTTCGACCCGGCCGAGGACTGCTTCGCCCGCGCGGAGGACGGCTTCCGGGCGCTGGGGGACACCGGTGAGCGGCAGTCGCTGCTCGCGCACCGGGCGTACGTCGCGATGCACCGGGGCGATCTCGACCTCGCGGAGCGGTTGTTCGCGGAGGCGTCCGCGTTCTTCGAGCGGCAGCGGCGGTTCGGTGACCTGGCGGTCTGTGAACAGGCCCGCGGCTTTCTCGCCGGGCAGCGCGGCGACGCCGTCGGCGCGCAGGACCTGCTGGCGGCGAGCCTCGCCCGGTTCGAGCGGCTCGGCGCCTCGATCGCCGCCGCCGACAGCATGCTGCTGGGCGCCCAGCACGCCTACGGGCGGGGCGACATCGACGAGATGAAGCGGCTGGCCCAGCAGGCCCGGGACGTGTACCAGGAGCGGGAGGTGTACGAGCGGTGCGCCCAGGTCGATCTCCTGCTCGCGCGAACCCTCGAGGACAATCTGAACCGGACGGACCACGGTGACCGCGAGGCGGAGTCCCTCGGTACGGCGATCTCGGTCGCCCTTCCCGCCGCACTGGCCCTGGAGGCGGCCCGCTTCGACTTCGTCACCGCCCACGCGCGCAGCCAGTGGCTGGAACTCGCTGACGAAGCCATGCAGTTGGTCTTCCGCCTGGCGGTACGCCGGCAGGACCAGGGACTGCTCTTCGAGCTGGCGGAACACCGCTGCGCGGGCGCCTCGCTGGCGCTGGACCGTACGCCGCGGTCGGCGACGCCCGACGCCCCGGTGTTCCCGGGCGCGGGCATGAAGACGTACGAGCCCGTCGACGGCGCGCTGACGCTCGGGGGTGCGGCGGCGGAGGCCGCTGCCTCCGCGGGACTGCGTGTGGCGCCGCCGCCCAAGGTGCGGATGTCGTCGGAATCCGGCCGCGTCGCGTTGCAGGAGTACATCGCGGCGGCCGAGTTCCGCTACCACCGCCGGATCGTGAGCGAGGCGGAGACGCCGTTCTGGACGACCGACGATCTGACGGGCCGCCCGGTGGTCCAGGTCCGGCTGGCCGACGCCGGCGACCTGTTCATGACCTGGACGTGGGCGGGCGGGGCCCGGGGGTTCGGTACCGGTCGTGGGCCCGCCGACGAGGTCGAGGAGGCGGTCCGTGCGCTGGCCGCCGCGCTGCCGGGGGCGGTCGGGGGAGCCGAGGGGATGCGGCGGGCGTTCGACTCGGGCGCGCTGGCCGAGTACCGGGCCGAGCTGCGGCTCGCGCGGGTGCTGGCCGGGGCGCTGTGGCCGCAGGGGCTGACGGAGCAGATACGTCAGGTGTCGGCTCGCGCGGGCCGTCCCCTGGTGCGGATCCAGCCGTCGCCCCGGGTCGCCCAGGTGCCGTGGGAACTGCTCGCCGTCGACGACGCGGGCGACGTACGCCTCATCGACCTGGCGGACGTAGTGACCACCGCACCGGCGTCCCTGCGGCAGGGAACCCCCACTGCCCGCCCGGCGCCGGACGCGGAAACCGGCGCGGAAACGGACGCGGAAACGGGCGCGGAAACGGGCGCGGAAACCGAGGCGGAAGCGGGAGCGGAAACCGGCACGGAATCGGACGGGGGATCGGACGCCGAAACCGGTACGGAATCCGGCACGGAAACGGGAGCGGGCGCGGTGGTTCTCGTCCTCGACCCCCGGGTGCCCGGATTCCGGGCCGACTCCCCGCTCGGCTCGGTCCTGGGACCGCCCGGCTCGGACCCGGAGTTGCTGTCGTTCGTCCAGCGCCGGCTCGACGCCGGTGCCGTCGTGCCCTCGGTCGCCGCCCCTGCGGAGGCCTTCCGCCGCACCGACCTGGACCGGGACTGGTTGAGCGGCGTGCTCCGCGAGGGGGCGCGCCGGCTGATGTACGTCGGGCATGTGAGCGGCGCTCCGGTCGAAGGCGGACAGAGCGAGGACGGCACGCTCCATCTGTGCTGCGGTCCGGAGAGCGCCGGTCTGGCCGAGCCGGTCCGCAGCCATCGCCCGCTGTCGGCCAAGGATCTGCTCCTGGGCACGCTTCCCCTGCGCGCGGACGGTGAGCCGGGCGCGAGGATCTGGCCCGCGCCACGCCGTGTCGCCCTGATCGGCTGCGAGAGCGGCGGCGATCTGCGGTTCGCCGAGTCGTTCGGCCTGGCCACGGCCATGATCCACAACGGGGCTGAGCTGGTCACCGCCACCCGCTGGGTCCTGCCGACGAACCTCGCGTTCCACCGGCTGGCCGGTGCGTCCGCGTCCGTACGTCCGCTGTCGGAGGCGATCGTCGCCGTCGACAGCGCCCACGAGCACCGTGACCCCGTGCACGCGCTCGGCCGCTGGCAGCGCGAGCAGCTCGACCGCTGGCGGTCCGGCGGCCGGATCGAGCACTCGCCCCTGCTGTGGGCGGCCATGACCTGCATCGTCGTATGAACGACAGGCGGGCAGGCGGCCAGGCGGGCAGGCAGGCGGGCAATGACCTCACCGGTGACGGCCGCGGGAACGGCAGTGGTTCCCTCAGCCGCGCGAATGCCGGCGTGCTCTGGGGCAACGCGACGAACGTCCGAGTCTTCTGACGCGACGGAGGCGGTCGGTTCGGGGTGTCGGTGCGGATGCAAACGCGGCGTAGCCCGTCAGCCCAGCACCCGCACCGGTGCCCCCGCCAGATACGCCCGGATGTCCTCCACCGCCTGCCCGTAGTACCGCTCGTAGTTCGCGTGGGACACGTAGCCCAGGTGGGGAGTCGCCAGCAGTCGCGGAGCGCTCCGCATCGGGTGGTCGGACGGCAGGGGCTCCACGTCGAAGACGTCCACACCCGCGCCCGCGATACGGCCCTCACGCAGCGCCGCCAGCAACGCGTCCTGGTCGACGATCGCCGCCCGCGAGGTGTTCACCAGGTACGCCGTCGGCTTGAGGAGGGTCAGTTCGGCCGGGCCGAGGAGCCCTCGGGTGCGGTCGCCCAGGGCGAGGTGGATCGACACGAAGTCGCTCTCGGAGAGAAGTTCGTCCTTCGAGGCAGCCCGCCGCACGCCCACCTCCGCCGCCCGCCCCGCCGTCAGGTTCTGGCTCCACGCGCTCACCTCCATGCCGAAGGCGAGGCCCACCCGGGCGACCGGCGCACCGATCTTCCCCAGGCCCAGCAGCCCGAGCCGCCGCCCGTGCAGGTCCGCGCCGACCGTGGACTGCCACGGCCCGCCCTCCCGCAGAGCGGTGCTCTCCTGCACCAGCCCGCGCGCGAGGCCCAGCAGCAACGCCCATGTCAGCTCGACCGGCGGAGTCGAGGAGCTCTCCGTACCGCACACCGTCACGCCGTTCGCCTTCGCCGCCGCGTGGTCGATCACCGAGTTGCGCATGCCGGAGGCGATCAGCAGGCGCAGCCGGGGGAGACGGTCCAGCAGCGACGCCGGGAAGGGGACGCGCTCCCGCAGGGTGACCACGCAGTCGAAGTCGGCCAGCGCCACTGCGAGTTCGTCCTCGTCGGCGAAGTGCTCGGTGAAGGAGACGGCCTCCACCTCTTGGCCCGACGCAGGCGCCGACCAGTCGGCGAGGGTCGTCGCGACGTTCTGGAAGTCGTCGAGTACGGCACAGCGGAAGGGCACGGCTTTCCTCCAGGTGAGGTGATTCCGACCGGGGAACAGGTCCGGTCCGAGGCTACGGTGAGCCTGTGAGCGACTCGGCCGCGACCGGCGGCTACTCCGGCACCCCCCTCGCCAGGAAGCTCGGCGTCAAGCCCGGCCACCGGGTGCGACTGCGACACGCGCCGGCCGGGTGGGAGGTTCCCGGGCTCCCCGACGGAGTCCACCTCGCCCCGGGCGGCCCTCGCGACGCCGACCTGACGGTGGCCTTCTACCGCGGCCGTGCCGACCTCGCCGCCGAGACCCAGGCCCTCGTCCGCGACCTCGCCGACGACGCCATGCTCTGGATCGCCTGGCCCCGCAAGGCGGCCGGACATGTCAGCGACATCACCGAGAACGACCTCCGCGACCTCTTCCTCCCTCTCGGCGTCGTGGACGTGAAGGTCGCGGCGCTGGGGGAGGACTGGTCGGGGCTCAAGTTCGTCCGACGCAGGGAAAACCGACACGGCTGAACCGACGTGACCACAGCCGACATACCCAGAGTCGACATACCCAGCGCTGACGTATCCAGAGCCGACGAATCCAGAACGTGCGCTTTCAGAGCGTGCGCATCCGGAGCGTGCGCATCCGGAGCCGACGAGCCGCCCCCGTATCCGGAATCGGCGCAGCGGAGGCCGGGCCGGCAGAGCTCGCTTAGGCAGAACCGGCATAAAAGGGAAGCAAAATGAGGCGGCTTCGGAGCAACGCCCGCACCTGAGGCAACATCTAGGTGAACGACGGGCCCGCGCGTGGACGGGACGCGGTCGCGTCGAGGGCCGGACGGAGTGAGGGACGTGGTGGACGTGGGGGACATCGGGGACGTGGCGGAGCCGCGGATCGCCGTGGCCGTGGTGACCATGGGCAACCGGCCCGCCGAGGTCGACGCGCTGCTGGAGTCGGTGGCCAAGCAGGACCTGCCACCCGCCCGCATCGTGATCGTCGGCAACGGCTGCGAACTTCCCGACTTCGCCCACCGCCTCTTCCTGCCCGGCGAGGTCACCACGATCGACGTCGACGAGAACCTCGGCTGCCCCGGCGGCCGCAACGTCGCCCTCGCCCGCCTGCGGGAGTACGGCGACGTGGACGTCGTGGTCGAGCTGGACGACGACGGGCTGCTCGTCGACGCCGGCGTGCTGAGCCGCGTACGCGAGCTGTACGCCGCCGACCCGCGCCTCGGCATCGTCGGCTTCCGCATCGCCGACGAGCACGGCGAGACCCAGCGCCGGCATGTGCCGCGCGTCGGCGCCTCGGACCCGATGCAGGGCGGGTACGTCACCGGCTTCCTCGGCGGCGGCCACGCCCTGAGCATGGCCATGCTCGCCGAGACCGGCGACTGGCCCGCCGAGTTCTTCTTCGCGCACGAGGAGACCGACCTCGCCTGGCGGGCCACCGACGCCGGCTGGAAGATCCTCTACGCGCCCGAGCTGCTGCTCCAGCACCCCAAGACCTCGCCCGCCCGGCACGCGATATACCACCGGGTCACGGCCCGGAACCGGGTCTGGCTGGTCCGGCGCAACCTTCCGCTGCTCCTCATCCCCGTCCACCTGGGCGTCTGGATCGCGGTCACCCTCCTGCGCACCCGCTCGCTCGGCGGTCTCAAGGCCTGGTTCGGCGGGTTCGCGGAGGGCGTGCGCAAACCGGCCGGACACCGGCGGCCCATGAAGTGGCGGACGGTATGGCGACTGACCCGGCTGGGCAGGCCGCCGGTCATCTGAGCCGCCGGTCATCCGAGGGGCCGGTCATCCGAGCCGGTCATCCGAGGGGCCGTCGGGCGCAGTTCGGGACCGGCGCGGAACGGCGTGGAACCGCGCGGAACGGGGCGCAGGGCCCGGTCGGTCACCTCCGCCGACCGGAGCCCCGCGCGCTCCCGGATCCGGCCGCGGCGGCGACGCTCCCCCGAGTTGCGCGTCGATACGCACGCACCGTCGGGCCGGTTCCGATGATGTGATCACATCAGAACGCGCCAACGGATCGCTAACATACGGCCGACGGATCTTCGCGTCGTCGCTGGTCACTCGGTGTCCTCGTCTCAACCCGGCAAGGCGACTCAGGTGTGCAGACCCTCGGTACGGACCGGGCGTGGAAGGGCGAGGGCGGTGTGATGCGGCGGTACGGGCTGCGGTTCGGCCTGCTGGGCCCACCGGTCCTGTTCACGGCCGTCGCGCCGGAGGCCGGGTGCGAGGCGGGCGCCCCTCCCCACGAGACCGTCCGCAGCCCGAAGGTACGTGCCCTGCTGGCATCCCTGCTGCTCGACGCGGACCGGATCGTCCCCGTCGAGTCGCTCAAGGAGGCGCTGTGGAGCGGCGCGCCGCCGGCGTCCGCGCAGGCCTCGCTGCACAACCACGTGACCCGGCTGCGTCGGCTGCTCGACGACCCCGAGCGGCTGCGCGCGGTGCCGCCCGGCTACCGGCTCCGGGTCGAGCACGGCGAGCTCGACGTCCACGTGTTCGAGCGGCACGTAGCCGCGGCACGCGGCGCGCACGCCGCCCGGAACTGGGAACGCGTCGCGCGCGAATGCGCGGCGGCACTCGCGCTGTGGCGAGGCGCCCCGTTGAGCGGACTCCCGGCCGACCTGGGCGGCTACGCCTTCGTACGACGTCTGCGGGAGGCCCGGCTGCTCCTGCTGGAGTGGCGCTACGACGCCGAACTCGCCCTCGGTGGAACGCGGTTCGAGCGGCTCGTCCCGGAGCTGACGGCCCTGGCCGCCGAGCATCCGCTGCGCGAGGCCTACCACCGTCAGCTGATGCTCGCCCTGCACCGCACCGGCCGCCGGGCCGAGGCCCTCGCCGTCCATCGCGACCTCCGCGCCCGCCTCGTCGAGGAACTCGGCATCGAACCGGGCCCGGCGACACGCGACGCCCACGTAGAGATCCTGACCCCCACGACCGACGCCCACCTGACGCCGACTCGGACGCCGGCTTCGACTCTCACTCACGCTCCGACTCCGACTCCGAGTCCGACGCCGACGCCGAGTCCGAGTCCGACGCCGAGTCCGACGCCGACGGCGGCGCCGAGTCCGACGCCGAGTCCGACGCCGAGTCCGACGCCGAGTCCGACGCCGACGCCGACGGCGGCGCCGAGTCCTGCTCAGGCGCCGACGTCAGCTCGCACTCCAGCTCCGTCCCCGTCCCCGACGACCTCACCGCTTACCCCGGCCGCCGAGGCCGCACCCGCGCCCGAGGCCGCACCCGCACCCGCGCCCGCGCCCGAGCCCGAGCCCGAGGCCGCACCCGCTCCCGCGCCCGAGGCCGCCCCCGCGCCCGCCCCCGCACCCGCTCCCGCCCCCGCCCTTGCCCCCGCTCCCGCCCACCCCCGCATCCCCCCGGCGCGACTTCGCCCGGCGCAGCTTCCCCCGCCGCCCGCCCACTTCACCGGCCGCGTCGAAGCCCTGCGTCTCCTCCATCGCGCCCTTGCCGGCGGCAGTCCGGTCGTCGTCCTCAGCGGTATGGCCGGCGCAGGCAAGAGCGCGCTCGCGCTGCACGTGGCCCACGCTGTGAAGAAACGTTTCTCCGATGGGCAGCTCTACCTGCACCTGCATGGCGCCACCCCCGGCACGGCCCCCCTCACCGCACCCCGGGCGCTCACCGCCCTGCTGCGCGGCCTCGGTACCGACCCCCGGGACATCCCCGAACGCCCGGACGCCGCGTCCGCGTTGCTGAGGACCCTGCTCGCGCCGACCCGCACGCTCGTCGTGCTGGACGACGTCGCGACCGCCTCCCAGGTCCGTCCGCTGCTGCCGGCCGGCCCCGGCTGCGCGGTGATCGTCACCAGCCGCTCCCCGCTGACCGCGCTCGACGGCGCGCACCGCTTTCCGGTCGGACCGCTGTCGGCCGAGGACAGCGCGGCCCTGCTGCGCGCGGCCTCCGGCCCGGGCGAGGGGCGTGCGGGTCTGGACGCGGCCCATCCCCTCGTCGACCTCACCGGCCGTCTCCCGCTCGCGCTGCGCGTCGCCGCCGCCCGTCTCGCCGCCCGCAGCGCGCTCACCCCGGACGGGCTGGCCGGTCAACTCGCCGACTCCGAAAGCAGGTTGTCCCACCTGGAGTACGACGATCTCAGCGTCCGCCGCTCCCTGGCCGTCGCCCACGACGCACTGGCCGCCTCCGGACGTCAGGCCGACCGGGACGCGGCCCTCGCCCTGTGCCGCATCGGCGCGCTGGACCTGCCCGCGTACGACGTCCCCCTCCTGGCCCGACTCACCGGCACCGACGAACCCCGTGCCGAGGCGGCCCTGAACCGACTCGTCGACGTGGCCCTCATCGAGGAGCCTGCGTACGGCCACTACACCCCGCACGACCTGGTACGGGACTTCGCCCGCGAGCTTGCGAGAGCCGAGTGCGCGGGGGCCGGTCACTTCGCGTCGGCATAGCACTCCACCACCGCCGTGGTGAACGGAAACCGCACCGGCGTCTCCCCGAACGTCAGCCGCCCGGCCAGGCCGGACGCCTCCCGGATCGCGGCGACGACCGTCTCGGCCTCCTCCTGCGGACAGTGCACGATCACCTCGTCGTGCTGGAAGAAGACCAGCTCGGCCGCCATCCCCGCGCAGGTGCGCCGTAGCGCGGCGAGCAGCAGCAGCGCCCAGTCGGCGGCGCTGCCCTGGACGACGAAGTTGCGGGCGAACCGGCCACGCGCGCGTGCGTTGGTCGAGGCGTACCCCGGCACCCACTGCCGGTCGGCGGAGGTCTCGTCCTCCCCGCCGGGACCGCCGGGACCGCCGGGACTTCCGGCACCTCCGGGACCGCCTGGGCCGCCGGGACCGCCGGAGTCGACGGGGATGCCGGCCTCCTCCGTACCCTCGTCCCCCGCCCCGGTCGGCGGAGGGCAGGTCCGGCCGAGCCAGGTCCGCACGAGCCGCCCCTCCTCGCCGGCCCGGGCCGCCTCGTCGACGTACGCCACCGCGCGCGGGAAGCGTCGGCGCAGTGCGGCGAGGTTCTTGAGACCGTCCCCGGAGGTCTGGCCGTAGACCGCGCCGAGGACGGCGAGTTTCGCCTGGGCGCGGTCGCCGGAGAAGGCGCGGTCGGAGACGGACTGGTAGAGGTCGGTCTCCCGGCCGGCGACCTCCATCAGCCCGGGATCGCGGGAGATCGCCGCCAGCACGCGCGGCTCCATCTGGTCGGCGTCGGCGACGACGAGCCGCCAGCCCGGGTCGGCGACCACGGCGCGCCGGATGACCTTGGGGATCTGGAGGGCGCCCCCGCCATTGGTCACCCAGCGCCCGGTGACCGTGCCGTGCGCGAGGAACTCAGGCCGGAACCGCCCGTCCCGCACCCAGTCCTGGAGCCAGGACCACCCGTGGGCCACCCAGATCCGGTACAGCTTCTTGTACTCGATCAGCGGCTTCACGGCCGGGTGGTCCAGGGACTCGATCTCCCAGCGCCGGGTCGACCTGATCCGGATGCCGGCCTGCGCGAAGGCCTTGACCACGTCGGCGGGCAGGTCGGGGCGGACCCGGCGCCCGAAGGCGGCCGACACCTCGTCGGCCAGTTCGGCCAGCCGCCTGGGCTCGCCCCCGCCCGCGTACCGCTCGCCGAGCAGGTCCTGCAGGACCGCGCGGTGCACCTCCGCGCTCCACGGCAGCCCGGACCGGTTCATCTCGGCGGCCACCAGCATCCCCGCCGACTCGGCCGCCGTCAGCAGCCGCATCCGCGCCGGGTGCTCGGCCCGCTCGTGCCGCCGCTGCTGCTCCGCGTAGACGGCGAGGAGGTCCTCCAGCGGCAGCCGGACGGCGGTGTCCTGCGCCTCGAACAGCGAGGACTGCGCGCCGGGCGCGGCGGAGCGCTGCGGCGGATCCGGCGGTACGGGGCCGCCGCGCAGCCGGGCCAGCGCGGCGGCCGCCGAGCGGGGCTCGCCGGAGCGCCCCTCGTGACCCAGGAGGAGGGTCTCGGCGTCCTCGACGTCGTAGCACCGCTCTACTCGCACCCCCGTGGCGAGCAGACGCGGATACACCTCGGCCGTGGAACGCCAGACCCAGCGGGTGACCTCGGGCCGCTCCCGCACGGCCCGCGCCAGGTCCGCCTCCCGCAGCACCGGGCCGGTGGGCAGCCCGCCGGGACCGAGGGGGGCGAGTTCCACGCCACCGTCCTCGGCCGGAGCGAGTGCCCACCGGTCGGCCATGCTGCGAGTGTGGCAGGGGGGTCTGACAACGGGCCCGACGGCTACTCCTGGTCCGGCTTCACCGAGATCGTGGCCAGGACCTTGGCGACGTACCGTTCGGTGCCGGCCTTGTCGATGCCGAGGCCGCTGAGGACGCCCTCGCCGTTCTCGAACTCCAGCAGCGCCAGCAGGACGTGCTCGGTGCCGATGTAGTTGTGGCCGAGGCGGAGCGCCTCGCGGAAGGTGAGTTCCAGGACCTTCTTGGCGTCCGGGCCGTAGGGGACCAGCTCGGGCACCTCCTCCACGGCCGGCGGCAGCGCGGCGGTTGCGGCCTCGCGGACCGTGTCCAGGGAGACGCCCTGCTCGGCGATCGCCTTCGCCGCGAGGCCCTCCGGCTCGGCGAGCAGGCCGAGGACGAGGTGCGCGGGCAGTCCTTCGGCGTTGCCGGCGGTCTTGGACGCGTTGTGCGCGGCCATGACCACGTTCCGCGCGCGGGGGGTGTAGCGGGTGAAGCCCTGGCTCGCGTCGAGGTCGGCCGACTCCTTCGGCACGAACCGCTTCTGGGCGGCCTGCCGGGTGACGCCCATGCTCCGGCCGATGTCGGTCCAGGAGGCGCCCGAGCGGCGGGCCTGGTCGACGAAGTGGCCGATGAGGTGGTCCGCCACGTCGCCCAGGTGGTCGGCGGCGATGACGGCGTCCTGGAGCTGGTCGAGCGGCTCGTTGTGGACCTTCTTGATGGCGTCGATGAGGTCGTCGAGACGGACGGAAGAGGTGGTGCCGGGTCGCGGAGTCGTCATGTGTCAACCGTAGGTTGACAGTAGAAGAGTGTCAACCCGAGGTTGTCACTCCCGTGGACCTCGGCGCCGCGCCCCGTGACACGATCGACCGGTGAGCAGCACCGACCACAACAGCCCGAGCGACGACCCGAGCAGCGGCCCGAGCAGCGGCCCGAGCGAAGGCCCGGGCAACGGCCCTCGCGGCGGCCCGAGCGGGGACTCGTCCGGCGGTCCGAGCGGGGACTCGTCCGCCGGTGCGTCCGACGGCGCGTCCGGCACCGTCGAACGCGCCTTCCGGGCCGCGCTCTACGACACCGCCGACGCCACCCTCGACACCGGCGCCTCGCTCCTCGCCGCCGACCGCGCGGCGGACGCCGAACTCGTGCGGCGGGGCGTGGATTTCGTGGCGGCGGCCTGGCGGCGGGGCTGGCAGCCCGCCGACCTCGCACGCTTCGTACGGCGTGAGCTGGACGACGTCCACGTGGGCCTGGTGACGGAGCTGATCCGCACGCAGGCGCGCGACGACCGCGCGCGCGGGCGGCGCTGGGCGGCCCAGCTGGCGGAGCTGTCCGCGGACACTGCGCCCGCGCCGGTCACCGACCGTTTCTCGCACGCCACCACTGTCCTGGAGCTCTACCGCCTGCTGCTGCGCCTGCCCGCCCTGGACCCCCTCCAGGAACCCGCACCGCACCGGCAGGACCGCCCGGGTACGCACTCCCGCATGCTCACCCGCATCCGCGCGCTGCTCGCCAAGGCCGAGGCGACCGGTTTTCCGCAGGAGGCGGAGGCGCTCACGGCGAAGGCGCAGGAGCTGATGGCCCGGCACAGCGTCGACGAGGCGCTGCTCGACGCCCAGGCGCCGGCCCCGGACGCGCCGGGCGCCTGCCGGATCGGGGTCGAGCCGCCGTACGAGCAGGCGAAGGCGGTGCTGCTGAACGCGGTCGCCGACGCCAACCACTGCCGGGCGGTGTGGAACGAACCCTTCGCCTTCTCCACGGTCGTCGGCTTCGAGGCCGATCTGGAGGCGGTGGAACTGCTCTACACCTCGCTGCTGGTGCAGGCGCAGTCCGCGATGGCGAAGGCGGAGGCGGCCCAGCGGGCCGGCGGCCGCAGGCGGACCAAGACCTTCCGGCAGTCCTTCCTCGCGGCCTACGCCCACCGCATAGGCGCCCGTCTGGGCGAGGTCACCGCCGCCGCCGAGACCCAGGTGACCGACGAGCTGCTGCCGGTCCTCGCCTCCCGCCAGGTCGCGGTCACCGCCGCGACGGACCGGATGTTCCCGGAGACGGTCTCCACCCGCCTGCGCGGAGTGACCGACGAGGCGGGCTGGACCGAGGGAGCCGAAGCGGCGGACCGGGCCCGGATGCGATCCCGTCCCCGGCTGCCATGACCTCCCCGGTCGGCCGTCCACGGCATCCCAGGCTGCCGTGGCGCACCCCCGGCGGGGGTCGGTGCCCGGTGGATCAGTCGCCCGCCTGCTGGAAGGCGCTCACCGTCGCGTCCGGCACCTTCTCGCTCTTGAGGGAGACATCGCCGTACGACCAGGGGAAGCTCTGGTCGGCCGAGCCGCCCGGCAGGCCGTACTTCACCGTCTTGACGGCGAGGCCGTCGCCGCCGTCCTCGCCGCGTACGTAGGTGATCGTGAAGGTGGCGGTGCCCTGGGCCGGGAGGGTCAGCGCCTGCGCCTCGGCGGCCTCGTCCTTCGGCACGGTCGCGGAGCCGCTGTCGGCGGTGAGCTCGACCGTGGGGAAGCCGTCCAGGACGCACTCCGCGCCCTTGTTGGTGAGCGTGACGGTGACGTTGCCGCTGTCACCGGCGGCGGGCGCGGCGTTGACGGGGCCGACCTCCTGGCCGAGGTCGCCGGCGGCGCAGGTGGTGCCGGTGCCGCCGGTCGTTCCGGCGGCCTTGCTCTCGTCGGTGTCGGAACTGCTGTCGTCCCCGCCGCCGCAGGCGGTGAGGAGCAGAGCCGCCGCGAGAGCGGTGACGGTGAGGGGAACGGCGCGCATGAGTGATCCCTAGGGTTTCGTGACGGTGCTCGAAGGATCATCACGCACGCGTGCGTGCACGTGTCGCGCGCCCCCGCTCTCGTGACCGCTTCGCTATCCGGGCCGCCCAAGCCGTTCCAGGACTCCAGTACTTCAGAACCCCGGTACTCCAGAACCCCGGTACTCAGGACCTCGGTACTCAGGACCCCGGTACTCCAGTTACTACCCGAGGCCGGGTGTCGGCAGCCCCGACGGCCACTGGCCGCCCTCCGCCTTGGCGAACGTCTCCTTGCCGACCGCACCCGACCAGGTGACCTTCAGGGACTTTGCGTCGGCGGAGTCGACCATGCCGGTCGTCCGGTCGCCCTTTCCGCTGGTGCACTTGAGGTGGATCATCTGCATGCCCGCCTCCTCGCCGGCGGTCCCGCTGCACACGGTCCCGCCGGTCACGAAGAGGGCGGCCTGCTTCCCGGTGATGATCAGGGCGACGGCCTTGCCGTCCGTCGTGGCGAGCCAACTGCCCTCCAGTTCGCCGGAGGCGGAGGCGGAGACGGAGGTCGAGGCGGACGCGGAGTCCGTCGCGCCGCCCGTGCCCCCGGTCGCCGTCGTGGGCGTCGCCGAGGAGCCGTCGTCGGACCCTCCGTCGTCACTGCACCCCGTCAGCGCGAGTACGCCCGCCAGCGTGGCGGCCACGGCAACGGCCGTGGCCCGCACCGGCCGACGGGACGCGCCCCGCGAGAAGATCGCCGAAGTCACTGCAAGCTCCCAAGCTGTAGCCGGCCGGCCGGGTCGATCGCACGGACCGTGAGGCCGTACGGACCGGTAGGGGACCGCAGCAAGCTACCAGCAAGCCCCGGCAGAACACTGGGGGCGGCCTGTGACCTACCAGGACGACTTCCGGACCCCGGGCAGATGCCCCGCGTGGGCCTGCTCCCGCAGACTCACCCGGGACAGCCCGAACGTGCGGAAGTACCCGCGCGGCCGCCCGTCCACCTGGTCCCGGTTGCGTACGCGCGTCGCGCTCGCGTCCCGCGGTTGGGCGCGCAACTCCCGCTGAGCCGCCTGCCGTTCGGTATCCGTCGACGACGGCCGCCGGATGATCTCCTTCAGCTCGGCCCGCCGTGCCGCGTACCGCGCGACGGTCGTCTGCCGCCTGTCGTTCTTCGCGATCTTGCTCTTCTTCGCCATCAGATCCGCACCCCCCGCGCGCGGATGCGCGCCACGGCCGCCTCGACGCCGATCGTGTCGACGGTCTTGATGCCCTTCGTGCTCAGCCGCAGCCGTACGTGGCGGCTCTCGCTCGGCAGCCAGTAGCGCCTGGACTGGATGTTCGGGTCGAAGCGGCGCGAAGTGCGCCGGTGGGAGTGGGAGATGCGGTTGCCGAAGCCCGGCTGGGCTCCGGTCAGCATGCAGTGCGCGGACACGGGTGACGTACCTCTCCTCGGTCGATGTCGGGGACCGTAGTGCTAATGGAATTCATTTTCAGTAAGGTATCAGCATGGCACGCAACGAACTCCGCCCGGTCATCAAGCTCCGGTCCACGGCGGCGACGGGCTACACCTATGTGACCCGCAAGAACCGCCGCAACGACCCGGACCGCATGACCCTGCGCAAGTACGACCCCGTCGTCGGCCGTCACGTCGACTTCCGAGAGGAGCGCTGAACCACCGCCATGCGCAAGGGAATCCACCCGGCCTACGGTCCCGTCGTCTTCCGTGACCGCGCCGCGAACCACGCCTTCCTCACCCGCTCGACGCTGACCGCCACGGCGGGCGGGAAGACCGTCGAGTGGGAGGACGGCAACACCTACCCCGTCGTCGACGTCGAGACCTCCTCCGTCAGCCACCCCTTCTACACCGGCACCGCCCGCGTCCTGGACACGGCCGGCCGGGTCGAGCGCTTCGAGCGCCGCTACGGGAAGCGGGGCGGCGCGTGAGTCTGTCGGTCGTGATCGTCGGCGGACTGCACGCCGACGCCCGCCGGACGACGGTCGCACGCCTGCTCGCCGACGTCCCGGGCAGCGTCGCCCTCCACCACGACCTCGCGACGGCCGCGGCGGGCACGGTCGTACGGACCGTCAGAGACGCCACCGGCATCCTCTCCGCCGGTGAGGCGCCCCTGGTCAACGACTGCGCCTGCTGCGCCCTGCGCGAGGACCTCGTCCCCGAGCTCCGGCGCCTCGCCGACGACGGCAGTACGCGTCTCGCCGTCGTCGAGCTGTGGGACTCCGTCGAGCCAAAGGCCATGGCCGAGGTGGTCGTGGCCGGCGGGCTCACGGTCACCGGCGTCGTCACCGCCGTCGACCCGGCACTGCTCCTGCCCTGCCTCGGCAACGGCGACGATCTCGCCGAGTGCGGTCTCGCCGCGGCCACCACCGACCAGCGCACGGTCGCCGACACCTTCGCGCGCCAGCTGGAGTACGCGCCCGTGCTGGCCGTCGTCGACTCCGAGGAGGCCGACGACGAGGACCGCGAGCTGCTGGCACAACTGCACCCGACGGCCCGACAGGTCCGGATCGGGCCCGCCGACCGTGCGGATGCACGGTCGGTACTCGCCCGGGCGGCGCTGGCCGGCTTCGACGTCGAGTCGGCCGCCGCCGCCCAGCACCCGGCCTGCGCCCTGCTGCCCGCCGAGGCCGACGCGCACGGGGTGGGCACCTTCGTCTGGCACCGCCGCCGCCCGTTCCACCCGGAGCGGCTGTACGCGGCGCTGGAGGACCTGACCTGCGCCGCCGCCCGCAGCCGAGGCCGTTTCTGGCTCGCCGACAGACCCGACGTCCTGCTCCACTGGGACGCGGCCGGCGGGGCGCTGTGCGTGGAGTCGGCCGGTCCGTGGCTGGCGTCCCTCCCCGACGCGGCCTGGGACATGGTCCCGCCGGTGCGCCGCGCCGCCGCCGCGCTGGACTGGCACCCCGAGCACGGCGACCGCTGCCAGCACCTGGTCTTCACGTCCCCCGGCCTCGACCGGGACGGTCTCGCGCGACTCCTGGAGTCCTGCCTGCTCACCGACGCCGAGTACGCCGCCGGCCGGGCCGCCTGGAAGCGGTTGCCGCCCGCCTTCGACACCCTTCTGGAGGTCTGACCCATGCCCCGCAAGACCGAGCACCGGCCCGTCAGGTCCCGCCCCAATCCGCTCGACCAGGCCGAGATCACGTACATCGACTACAAGGACACCGACCTCCTGCGGAAGTTCCTCTCCGACCGAGGCAAGATCCGCAGCCGCCGAGTCACCCGCGTCTCCGCCCGACAACAACGCCGGCTGACCCGGGCGATCAAGACCGCCCGGGAAATGGCCCTGCTCCCGTACGCCACCCCCCGCTGACCCATCCCACCCAGAACCGCCGGCACCCCCGGCACCTCCACCCTGCCGGGGCCCTCACCCCGCCCGGTGCCCGCCCCGCCCGGTGCCCGCCCCGCCCCGCGTCCACCCTGCCCGTGTCCCCCCGGGCAGGGTCCGCGCGGGGCCGGTGCGGGTGCTCCACTCCGCCGCCGCGCCGGGCCGCCGTGGCACCCTCCCGTACCCGTTCCGTACCTGCCCCGCACCTGTCCCGTACCTGCCCGTACCTGTCCTGTACGCGTCCTCCGCGTCCACGCACGCGCCGTTCGGGAGCGGTTCCCTCCGTACTCCCGGCCCCGCCGCCTTCGTACGACCTGGCCCTCACCTGTACGAGCGAAATCACCTGTGCCGTCTACTCGCCCTGGCCGTCCGAAGCGGCTCCAGGCCCGACAGTCGGCCGAGTCGGTGCTACCGCGTCGGGCCGCCCCCATCCCGCCCTCGCCGCCTACTCCACCGTCCTGCGCGGGGGTGGTGGCTTGTCGCCGTCGGCCGTCGTCGCCCGGAGCGTTCCGGTCCGGTCGGGGGTGACGGCCCGGTCGTGCCGTCCCCGGACGGACAGGTGTCGGGGGGTTTCGACGGCGGGCGGGATGCCGGAGGCGGGCCCGGCCCCTCGTCGTCCGCCACCCTGCGTCACCGGCGCGCACCGGGTGGAGCCACATCCGGAGGGACCTTCTACCGTGCCGAGCGGATGACGGGCATCCGCCGGAACCGCCCCCTTCGGGACGGCCCCACGGTCAGGCGCCGGCTCCCGGCAGCCGATCCGCTCCCGGGTCGACGGAACAGGACGGCCGTGCCAGGCGTCTGTTCCTAGTGCATGAGTAGTTCGATCCGGACGACTTTCACGTGGGCCCGACGTCGGCCGCCGACCCCGACGTGCGGGGCGCAACGTCGGGTAAAGCGGGCGTCAAAGCTGTAACCACGCAAGCACCCCGCGTGCACGTGCATCTGCTCATGCGGCTGCACATGAACGGGGTTATGATCCGGGACAGTTGACCACGGCACCAATGGCCACACGAGCCAGTGCACCACCAGGGAGCGACCTGTGGACCACCACGTTGACGGGGGGCACGACGTGTACAACGGCATGACGGCCACACAGCTGTACGGGGTTGCCTGGCAGAAGAGCCGGCACAGCAACTCGCAGGGATCCTGCGTCGAGTTCGCGCGGCTGCCGGGCGGTGACGTGGCCGTGCGCAATTCGCGCTTCCCCGACGGTCCCGCACTCGTCTACACCCGCGCGGAGATCGAGGCGATGCTGCTCGGCATCAAGGACGGCGAGTTCGACCACCTGATCGCGAGCTGACGTCCCTCGACGTCCTCGCCCTTTCCTCCACCTCTTCGCCGCGCGCACCCGGATTTCGGAATTGTCGCGTGAAAAGGGTGGACAACGCGCGTAGAACCGCGGCGTCAGAGCGCGCCGCGGTTCGTCATTCGGCGGGCGTGTGCAGCCGGAACAGCGCCCAGACGACTTTGCCGCCCAGGCTGCCGGAGAGCGGGTGCCAGCCCCAGCTGTCGGCGAAGGAGTCGACGAGGAACAGGCCGCGGCCCGACTCCGCCGAGAAGTCGTCGCTCTCACGGGGCAGCGGACTCTCACGGCTGGGGTCGCGCACGGCGCAGACGAGCCGCTCGGTCCACCGCATCAGGTGCAGCCGCACGGGCGGATGCAGACGATCCTGCCCGTGCGGGATGTCGTCGGAGGACACTCCGTGTCTGAGCGCGTTGGTCACCAGCTCCGAGACGACCAGACAGACGTCGTCGAAGCGGTCGCCGACGTCCCACTGGCCGAGGGTCCGCTTGGTGAACTGCCGTGCCTCGCGCACCGCTTCGAAGCGGGCGGGCAGTGCACACGAGGCGGCATTGGACACGGCCGCCGGATCAAGCGGCGGAAGGCCCTGCCGTAACGGCTCGAGCATGGTCGATCCATTCGTCCCCATGCGAGGCACTCCCGGGATTCGCGGTCGTTGCGATGCAGCGGTGGCGCGAGACCATGGTTTCCGATGCGCACTGCGGATGCAAGGGCAGATGCACGTGCACGTGACCGAAATGGACCCGCCCGTACCGCTTCTTGGCCATTTTTTCCGCCAACTTCTCGCCCATCAGAGCCACTTCTCTTGCTTTCCCCTCACTGTTCCCTCGCATCGCGCTGTACGTATCCTTTGTCTTCTTTCCATCTCTGTAATCGGACGAGTACTGCTCGAAGTGTTTTAGTGGCAGACTGCGGCCCCTAAGACGGTTGGGGAGGCTGGCGAACGTGAGCGCGGGAGAGCCCGGATCGGTGGTGCGGCGGATGCTGCTCGGCTCGCAACTACGGCGACTGCGTGAGGCACGCGGCATCACGCGCGAGGCGGCGGGATACTCGATCAGGGCCTCGGAGTCGAAGATCAGCCGGATGGAGCTGGGCCGGGTGAGCTTCAAGACCCGGGACGTGGAAGACCTGCTGACCCTGTACGGCATCACGGACGACACCGAGCGCCAGGCGCTCGTCGGACTCGCCCGTGAGGCCAACGTGGCGGGCTGGTGGCACAGTTACTCGGACGTCCTGCCCAACTGGTTCCCCACCTACGTCGGCCTGGAGGGCGCGGCGGCGCTGATCCGGGCGTACGAGGTCCAGTTCGTGCACGGCCTGCTCCAGACCGAGGCGTACGCCCACGCGGTCGTCAGCCGGGGCATGAAGGGTGCGAGCGCGGCCGACATCGACCGGCGGGTGGCGCTGCGTCTGGAACGGCAGAAGTACCTCGTCGCCGAGAGCGCCCCCGACTTCCACATCGTCCTCGACGAGGCGGCGCTGCGCCGGCCGTACGGCGACCGCGAGGTGATGCGCGGGCAGCTCCAGCATCTGATCGAGATCTCCGAGCGCCCCAACGTGCGGCTCCAGGTGATGCCGTTCAGCTTCGGCGGGCACTCCGGGGAGTCCGGCGCCTTCACCATCCTGAGCTTCCCGGAGTCCGACCTTCAGGACGTCGTCTACCTGGAGCAGCTCACCAGCGCCCTGTACCTCGACAAGCGTGAGGACGTCGCGCAGTACGAGCAGGCGCTGAAGGAGCTCCAGCAGGACAGCCCCGGTCCGGACGAGAGCCGGGACCTCCTGCGCGGACTGATCCAGCTGTCCTGGTGAGCTGCCTAGGGATTCCCCTAGGGCACACCAGTAACGGCCCCAACTCCTTTGAAACACCCGTACGATGACGTGTGATCAGATCGTGACGCCGATCGATCGCAGCCGATCGCAGCAGGGGATTGAGGGAGCACATGTCGTCCTACTTCACGGACCTGGCTCAGCAGTACATCGACGGTAAGTGGCGTCCAGGGACGGGGTCCTGGGACATCATCGACTTCAACCCCTACGACGGCGAGAAGCTGGCCTCGATCACCATAGCCACCGTCGAGGAAGTCGACGACGCCTACCGTGCCGCCGCCCGCGTCCAGAAGCAGTGGGCCGCGACGAACGCCTACGCCCGCCGCTCGGTCTTCGAGAAGGTGCTGCGGCTGGTCGAGGAGCGCGAGGCGGAGATCAGCGAGGTCCTCGTCGCCGAGGCCGGCGGAACCTTCGGCAAGGCCGCCTTCGAGCTGCACCTCGCCAAGGAGTTCCTGCGCGAGTCGATCCACCTGGCGCTGCGTCCCGAGGGCCGCATCCTGCCCTCGCCGATCGACGGCAAGGAGAACCGCGTCTACCGGGAGCCGGTCGGCGTGGTCGGGGTGATCAGCCCGTTCAACGTGCCCTTCCTGCTGTCGCTGAAGTCCGTCGCCCCGGCGCTGGCCCTCGGCAACGGCGTGGTGCTCAAGCCGCACCAGAACACCCCGATCGCCGGCGGCACCGTGATCGCCAAGCTCTTCGAGGACGCCGGTCTGCCCCCGGGCCTGCTGAACGTGGTCGTGACCGACATCGCCGAGATCGGTGACGCCTTCCTGGAGCACCCGATCCCGCGGGTCATCTCCTTCACCGGTTCCGACAAGGTCGGCCGTCATGTCGCCACCGTCGCGGCCTCGCACTTCAAGCGGTCGATCATCGAACTCGGCGGGAACAGCGCCTTCGTCGTCCTCGACGACGCCGACGTCGACTACGCGGTCGACGCGGCCGTCTTCAGCCGCTTCGTCCACCAGGGCCAGGTCTGCATGGCCGCCAACCGCATCCTGGTCGACCGTTCGCTGGAGGACGAGTTCACCGAGAAGTTCGTCGCCAAGGTGAAGACCCTCAAGGCCGGCGACCCGCGCGACCCGCAGACCGCCATCGGCCCGGTGATCAACTCCCAGCAGGCGGAGGCCGTGACCGGCGCCGTCGAGCAGGCGATCGCCGAGGGCGCGACCGCCCTGCTGCACGGCACGACCACCGACAACCTCGTCGAGCCCTCCGTGCTGGCCGGCCTGCCCACCGACTCCGCCCTGCTCCAGCAGGAGGTCTTCGGGCCGGTCGTCTTCATCAACACCTTCGACGGCGAGGAGGAGGCGGTCCGCATCGCCAACGACACGCCGTACGGCCTCAGCGGCGCGGTCCACACCGCGGACATCGAGCGGGGCGTCGCCTTCGCCAAGCAGATCGTCACCGGCATGTTCCACGTCAACGACGCCACCGTCCACGACGAGCCGATCGTCCCCTTCGGCGGCGAGAAGAGCTCCGGCGTCGGCCGCCTCAACGGCGAGACGACCCTGGAGGCCTTCACCACCACGAAGTGGATCTCGGTCCAGCACGGCCGCAGCGGATTCCCGTTCTGAACCGCCCGACGCCCTGAGGGGCGCCCCTTCGGCGGCATCGGCGGATCCGTGCCCGGGTACCTGACGGGCGCGGGTCCGCCACGCCATAGCCTGGGCACATGTCAGCGATCCGTCTTCTCGTGCTGGGCGCCGTGCGTCAGCACGGGCGGGCCCACGGCTACCAGGTGCGCGGCGACCTGGAGTACTGGGGCGCCCACGAGTGGTCCAACGCCAAGCCGGGCTCGATCTACCACGCCCTGAAGCAGATGGCGAAGCAGGGGCTGCTGCGCGAGCACGAGACGGCCCCGTCCACCGCGGGCGGTCCGCCGCGCACCGAGTACGAGATCACCGAGGCCGGCACCGAGGAGTACTTCCGGCTGCTGCGCGAGGCGCTGACTTCCTACGACCAGAAGACGGACGTGAAGTCGGCGGCCATCGGCTTCGTGGTCGACCTCCCGCGCGCGGAGGCCGTGTCGCTCCTGAAGGAGCGTATCCACGGCATCGAGGAGTGGCGCTCCGCCGTCACCGGGCACTACATCCCCGAGGACGGGCCGGAGCAGCTGGGCCACATCGGGGAGATCATGAACCTCTGGATCCACACGGCCGACGCCGAGGCCGCGTGGACGCGGGGCCTGATCGCGCGGATCGAGCGCGGCGCGTACACCTTCGCGGGGGAGGGCGAGCCGTTCGTCGGCGTTCTCGCGGAGGGCGAGGAGAACCCGTACGCCACGGATGAACGGCATCCGGGAGACGCCCGCTAATCAAGTTTGACGAGTCGGTCTCGCGGAGATACTTTGAGTCGGTAGTCAAGTTTGACTAGGCGACGAGCTGGGGGAGTTCCATGGCCGACACGGCGATCACCGTCGAAGGCGTACGCAAGAGGTACGGCGACACACACGCACTGGACGGGCTCGACCTCACGGTGGCCCCAGGGACCGTGCACGGGGTGCTCGGGCCGAACGGCGCGGGCAAGACGACCCTGGTCAGGATCCTGTCCACGCTGCTGCGGCCGGACTCCGGACGCGTCGAGGTGGCAGGACACGACGTCGTTCGCCAGGCCAGGGAGGTCCGCCTGCGCATCGGCCTGCTCGGCCAGCACGCCGCCCTCGACGAGGAGCTGGGCGGCCGCCAGAACCTGGAGCTGTTCGGCCGCCTCCACCACCTCGGCGCCCGCCACGCGCGCGTGCGCGCCGACGAGCTCCTGGAGCGCTTCGACCTCACCGCCACCGGCCGCAAGCCGGTCCGCGCCTACAGCGGAGGCATGCGCCGCCGACTGGACCTGGCCGCCTCCCTCATCGGCAACCGGCACGGCGCCGACCCGGAGGTGCTCTTCCTGGACGAGCCGACCACCGGCCTCGACCCGCGCGGGCGCGCCGAGGTGTGGTCCGCGGTCCGCTCGCTGGTCGGCGGCGGCACGACGGTCGTGCTCACCACCCAGTACCTGGAGGAGGCCGACCAGCTCGCCGACCGGATCTCCGTCGTCGACCGGGGCCATGTGATCGCCGACGGCACGGCGGACGAACTGAAGGCGCTGACCGGCGGCGACCGCATCGACGTCGTCCTGCGCGACGCCGGCCACCTGGGCGCGGCCCTCGCGCTGCTGCCCCTGCCCGGGCAGGACGTCACCGTCGACCCCGACCGCCGCCTGCTCAGCGCCCCGGTCACCGACCGCATGGCCGCCCTCTCCGCCGTCGTCCGCGCCCTGGAGGAGGCCGGCCTCGAGGCGGAGGACGTGGCGCTGCGCCGCCCCACGCTGGACGAGGTGTTCCTGCACCTGACCGGGCATGACGACCGTACGAAGGAGACCGTGTGAGTACGTACGCGCTGACCGATTCCTGGACCATGACCCGGCGTGAACTCGCCCACTGGGCACGGCAGCCGGGCCGGCTGGTCGTCGGTCTGGTCTTCCCCGTGATGCTGCTGCTGATGTTCGGCTACCTGGTCGGCGGCGGCCGCGGGGTGAACGGCGACTACCTCGACTATCTGATGCCCGGCATGCTCGCGCTCACCATGGCCTTCGGCCTGGAGGGCACGATGCTCGCCGTCACCCAGGACCTCAACAAGGGTGTCATCGACCGGTTCCGTGCCATGCCGATGGCCGACGGCGCGGTCCTGGTGGGCCGTTCGACGGCCGACATGCTCCAGTCGGCCGTGGGCCTGGCCGTGCTGATCGTCGTCGGCCTCGCGCTCGGCTGGCGCCCCCAGGGCGGGCCGGGCGCCTTCCTGGCCGCGGTGGCCCTGCTCCTGCTCTTCCGCTTCGCGATGCTGTGGATCGGCATCCATCTGGCGCTGGTGGCCGGGAAACCGGAGATGGTGCAGGCCGTCCAGATCCTGGTCTGGCCGGTCGGCTTCCTCTCCAACGCCCTGGCCGCTCCCGCCTCCATGCCCGGCTGGCTGGGCACGGCCGTCGAGTGGAACCCGATGTCCCGGACGGCCGCAGCGGTACGCGACCTGTTCGGCGGCCTGGGCGCCGACGCGGACCACATCTGGGCGGCCACCGCCTGGCCCCTGGCCCTGCTGGCGGTCTTCTTCCCCCTGGCGGTCCGGAAGTTCGCCCGCATGAGCCGCTGAGCCGACGACTAGTGGTGGAAGCCGGTCGCCGCGCTCTTGTCCCGTGTGTGCGGCCCCGACTGCCGGCGGAGCTCCGGCAGCAGCCGGGACAGGTCCTCCACGAACATGTCGGCGAGGTCCTCCGAGAAGCCGTTCCTGCACACGACCCGCAGGACGGACAGGTCCTCCCGGTTCGGCGGGAACGTGTACGCGGGCACCAGCCAGCCGCTCTCGCGCAGCCGCCGTGAGACGTCGAAGACGTCGTACGAGTCCACGCCCGGGGCCGTCGTGAAGGCGAACACCGGCAGTTCGTCGCCCCGGGTGAGGAGCCGGAAGTCGCCGAGCGCCTCCACGCGCTCGGCGATGGACCGGGCCACGTCCCGCGTGGTCTGCTGCACCGCCCGGTAGCCCGCGCGGCCCAGCCGCAGCAGCGTGTAGTACTGCGCGACGACCTGGGCGCCCGGCCGGGAGAAGTTGAGGGCGAAGGTCGGCATGTCGCCGCCCAGGTAGTTCACCCGGAACACGAGCTCCTCCGGCAGGGCCTCCTTGTCCCGCCACAGCGCCCAGCCCACGCCCGGGTACACCAGCCCGTACTTGTGCCCCGAGGTGTTGATGGACGCCACGCGCGCGAGGCGGAAGTCCCACACCAGGTCCTCGTCGAGGAAGGGGGCGATCATCGCGCCGGACGCGCCGTCGACGTGCACCGGGACGTCGAGGCCGGTCCGCTCCTGGAGGGCGTCCAGCGCCGCGCACAGCTCGGCGATCGGCTCGTAGGACCCGTCGAAGGTGGAGCCGAGGATGCCGACGACCCCGATGGTGTTCTCGTCGCACAGTTCGGCCGCGGCCTGCGGATCGAGGTGGAAGCGGTCCCCCTCCATGGGGATCAGACGGGCCTCCACCTCCCAGAAGTTGCAGAACTTCTCCCAGCAGACCTGGACGTTGACGCCCATCACGAGGTTCGGCCGGGCACCGGGGTAACGGTCGCCGGCGCGCTGCGACCACCGCCGTTTCAGCGCCATCCCGGCGAGCATGCACGCCTCGCTCGACCCGGTCGTCGAACAGCCCACGGCCGCCGACGGGTCGGGCGCGTTCCACAGGTCGGCGAGCATCGCCACGCAGCGCCGCTCCAGCTCGGCGGTGCGCGGGTACTCGTCCTTGTCGATCATGTTCTTGTCCCGGCACTCCGCCATCAGGACGCCGGCCTGCGGCTCCATCCAGGTGGTGACGAAGGTGGCCAGGTTGAGCCGTGAGTTGCCGTCCAGCATCAGCTCGTCGTGCACCAGCTGGTAGGCCGCCATCGGCGGCGTCGGGCCGTCCGGCAGCCGGTGCTTGGGCGGCGCCTCGATCATGCCGCCGACCGGATTCGCCTCGCCGTAGAAGGGGTTCACGGACAGGGGACGCTCATCGGGCTTGTCGGGACCTTTGTGCAACGCCATGGAGTGCCTCCTGACAGATCGAACGGGTGTCAGCGGACCGGAGTTCCGTCCGTGCGCAACTGCATCTGGGGCCGCCCCGTCACCAGCAGCCAGGCCGGCAGCGAGGCGACGCAGAGCAGGGCGATGATCGAGGCCGAGGCGACCAGTACGGCGGCGACGAAGAGACTCAGCCAGCCCTGCCGGGTGATCGCCAGGAGCACGCCCAGCACTCCGGCCGCCACGCCCACCGACGGATGGACGTCCGACACGAGCGCGTGGGCGGTGAGACCGAGGGCGGAGCCCACGAACACGGCCGGGAAGATCCGCCCGCCCCGGAAACCGCAGGACGCGGCGACGAGCAGCGCGGTCAGCTTCACCACCGTCATCGTGGCGAACTGCCCGGCCGACCAGCCGTCGGGATCGGCCGCGAGCTCCCCGACCTCGTCCAGCCCCTTGAAGAGCGTCAGATGGCCGCCCAGGGCCCCCAGCAGGCCCAGGACGAGTCCGCCGACCGGCAGCGCCACCATCGGGTGCCGCAGCCGTCTGAACGCGCCGTGGACGTACGGGAAGGCGTAGACGGCGCACATGGCGAGCAGCGCGCCCACCACGGCGATCACGACGGCCGCCAGCAGATCGTCCCACCCGGGCTCCCCGAGCGCCGGCAGATCGAGGTCGAAGGTCGGATGGGCCACCAGAGTGGTCGTCATCGCGCCGGCCGAGGCGGCGACCAGCGGAGCGAAGACGTTGTCCCACAGCGGCCCGTCGGTCTGCCGCCCCGCCAGCGCCTCGGAGATCAGCAGCGCCGCGGCCACCGGCGTGCCGAACAGCGCGCCGATGGTCGCCGCCTCCGCGAGCATCACCCACAACGCCCCGGGCGCCCGGGGCCGGAGCCGGCGGCCCACCCAGACGGCGAGCGCCACGTTCACGGCGATGATCGGGTTCTCGGGGCCGAGGCTCGGCCCGCCCGCCAGCATCAGCGCGGTCGCCACCAGCAGCCCTGGGAGGACCCCAGGCGCCAGCACGCGCGCGTCCAGCCCCATCGTGGCCGGATCGGGACCGGCGTGCCCCGGCACCTTCCACACCACCAGCCCCACCAGCACCCCGGTAGAGGTGAGCACGATGAGCATCCAGAGCACCGAGTAGTGGCCGACGCCCAGTGCGTCCGGCAGGTTCCGCCACAGCACGTGCTCGAGCTGCTCGGCCAGCCCCTCCACCAGCAGGAGCAGCAGGCTCGCCAGCACGCCGACGGCGAGAGCGGGCAGGATCGACGGCAGCAGAGCGCGTGCCGGGGTCGCCGGATGGAGGGGCGCCTGCTGTGCGGTGTCCTGGGCCACGCGCTCACGATAAGCGGGCGAAACGGACATGACATCCGGACGGGAACGGGCGCGGGGCATCGGCCTTGCACCTCACGTGGCGTGAGGACGCACCGTGGAGCGCGTACCAAGGAAGGAGCGGACGAAGTGAGCTACTCCGTAGGACAGGTCGCCGGATTCGCCGGTGTCACGGTGCGCACGCTGCACCACTACGACGACATCGGCCTGCTCGTCCCCGGCGGACGCAGCCACGCGGGCCACCGGCGCTACGACGACGCCGACCTCGACCGGCTCCAGCGGATCCTGTTCTACCGCGAGCTCGGCTTCCCGCTCGAGGACGTCGCGGCCCTGCTCGACGACCCGGCGGCCGACCCGCGCGC
This sequence comes from Streptomyces sp. NPDC002884, assembly GCF_040295245.1. Classification (NCBI taxonomy): domain Bacteria; kingdom Bacillati; phylum Actinomycetota; class Actinomycetes; order Kitasatosporales; family Streptomycetaceae; genus Streptomyces; species Streptomyces sp. NPDC002884. Next base: position 91,912 of record NZ_JBEOVB010000017.1, read on the forward strand.
GCACCTGCGCCGGCAGCACGAACTGCTGACCGCCCGGATCGAGCAGCTGCAGAAGATGGCCGCGGCCGTGGAACACGCGATGGAGGCACGCGAGATGGGCATCAACCTCACGCCCGAGGAGAGGTTCGAGGTCTTCGGCGACAAGGACCCGGAGCGGTACGCCGAGGAGGCGGAGCAGCGCTGGGGAGGCACCGAGGCCTACGCGGAGTCGCAGCGCCGAGCCGCCCGCTACACGAAGGACGACTGGAAGCGCATGCAGGACGAGGTCTTCGACTGGGGCGCGCGCTACGAGAGCCTCATGGCGGCCGGTGAGCCGCCGACCGGCGAGGCCGCGATGGGCATGGCCGAGGAGCACCGGCAGCACATCAGCAGGTGGTTCTACGACTGCTCGTACGAGACGCACCGCCGTCTGGGGGAGATGTACGTCTCCGACGAGCGCTTCAAGGCGTTCTACGACGCGATGCGGCCGGGCCTCGCCGAGCACCTCGAGGAGGCGATCACGGCGAACGCGGCCCGGCAGGCGGCGTAGGGGGCGTAGGCGTAAGGGGCGCCCCGGCGGGTCCTGGTCCGGGGCTACTCCCGGACCAGGACCACCGCGGTTCCGTAGGCGCACACCTCGGTGCCCACCTCCGCCGCCTCCGTCACGTCGAAGCGGAACATCAGCACGCCGTTGGCTCCACGCGCGCGTGCCTGCTCGACGAGGCGTTCCATGGCCTGGTTGCGCGTCTCGACGAGGGTCTTCGTCAAGCCCTTGAGCTCACCGCCGATCATCGACTTGAGGCCCGCGCCGATCTGGCTGCCCAGGTGCCGTGAGCGCACGGTCAGTCCGAAGACCTCGCCGATGACCCGCTCCACCCGGAACCCGGGTACGTCGTTCGTGGTGACGACCAGTACGTCCGGCTCGGGGCCCTGCCCGCCGCCGTAGTCTTCGATGCCCATGGCTCACAGCTTCGTCCCAGCGGGCCCACAGTGCATCCCGGAGACATCCGTGGAACCTGGGGCGCACACATTGCGTTGATAGCTTTGTGCGGCTGCACCATGGACGCCGTACCTTCCCCCACCCATCAGGAGCCCGGAACCGTGACGACGATCGCCCTCGGACCGAGCTGGCTGGACCCCAATTACCTGCTCGACAACTTCGGTCTCTGGGGCCTGTTGCTCATCGTCTTCGCGGAGTCCGGCCTGCTGATCGGGTTCTTCCTGCCCGGTGACTCCCTCCTGTTCACCGCCGGCCTGCTGATCACGTCGAACCAGCTGGACTACCCGCTGTGGGGCGCGGTCGCGCTGATCTGCGCCGCCGCGATCCTGGGCGACCAGGCGGGTTACATGTTCGGCAAGAAGGTCGGGCCGTCGCTCTTCAACCGACCGGACTCCCGGCTCTTCAAGCAGGAGAACGTCACCAAGGCGCACGAGTTCTTCGAGAAGTACGGCCCGAAGTCCCTGGTCCTGGCCCGCTTCGTGCCCATCGTGCGGACCTTCACGCCGATCATCGCCGGCGTCAGCGGCATGCGGTACCGCTCCTTCCTGGTCTTCAACGTCATCGGCGGCGTCCTGTGGGGCGCGGGCGTCACCCTGCTGGGCTCCTGGCTGGGCAACATCGACTTCGTCAAGAAGAACATCGAAGCGATCCTCATCCTGATCGTCCTCGTCTCCGTGGTCCCGATCGCCATCGAGTTCCTGCGAGCACGCTCCAAGGCCAAGAAGAACCCGCAGCAGACTCCGCAGCAGGCCCCGGCGCAGACTCCCGGGCAGCAGCACCGGCCCCACCAGCAGCAGCCCGCGGTCATGGACGACGCGACGACCCAGCTCCGCCGGATCGACCAGCACGACCAGCAGTACCCGTACGGCGACCAGGGCCACCACCACGACCAGAACCACGGCCAGCACCCGGGCCAGCACCAGGGCCAGAACCAGCACCCGGGCCAGCACCAGAACCACGGCCGGCAGAACGACTACTACGGCCAGCAGCAGTACCCGCAACAGCAACAGCAGCAGTACCCCCAGGACTGGCAGCAGCAGCCCCAGCAGCAGCCCCAGCAGCCGCAGGAGCAGCCGTACGGCGCCCAGCAGAACAGCCAGTACCCGTACGACAACAACAACCAGGGCTACTAGAAGCACCCCCGTGGGGCGTCGTAGGACGCCCCACGGAAGACGCCCTCAGAAGCCCCGCGTCCGCTTGGCGGCCCGCCGCTTCTCGGCGGAGCCGATCCGCAGGAACAGCCGCGAGATCTCGGACCCGAGGTTCACACCGATCGCGATGGCCATCGCCAGCGCCGCGGCCTTGGTGATCGACACCAGCCCCGCGTCCAGCTCGTTCTGCGCGATGGCCAGCAGCCCGAAGTAGGTCGCCGATCCCGGCAGCAGGGGCCCGATCGCGGCGGTGGTGTACGGCAGGGCGGAAGCGAACCGGTAGCGCGAGAGCAACTGCCCGAACAGGCCCACCACGCCCGCCGCGACGGCAGTGGAGGCGACCGGCGAGATCTCTCCGGCGTAGTGCATGGCGCCGTACACCGACCACGCCACACCGCCGTTCAAGGTGACGGCCAGCACGGTGGATCGTTCCTGCTGAAGCAGCACCGCGAAGGTCAACGACAACAGCATCGACGCGCCGATCTGCCACAGCGGCCGCTTGGTGACGCCCAGGGCCGCGTCGGGATTGAGATGCGCGCCGAGCTGCACACCGACGTAGAGCATCACCAGCACGCCCGCCACGATGCCCACGAAGAAGTACATGACCTCCAGCAGCCGCGCGGCGGCGGTGATGTAGAAGCCGGTCAGGCCGTCCTGGACGCCCGCCACCAGCGCCCGTCCGGGCAGCAGCGCGAACAGCCCACCGGTGATCACCGCGGACGCCTTCACCTCGACGTCCGCCAGCGTGAGCGCGATGCCTATCGCGGCCGGCGGCATCGCGGCGACCAGGAACTGGTAGAACTCCGGCAGCCCGCGCCCCGCGCAGAGCCACGCCAGCCGGTCACCGAGCATCGCGCCGAGCGCCGCCGCCACGAACACCACCAGGTCACCGCCGACCAGCACCGAGGCCGCGCCCGCGAGCAGCCCGCTCGCCGACGTCAGCACCCAGGTCGGGTACGGATGCCGGTTGCGGCGCATCTCCGCGAGCCGCCGGTAGGCCTCTTCCAGGGAGAGATGGCTCTCCGGGTCGCTCAGGTCGTCCACGAGCCGGAAGACGGCCGCCAGGCGCGTGTAGTCGGTGCCCCGGCGGCGGACCGTCCGGGACGCCGTCACCGGATCCTCCACCAGGGACGGCTGGTACGAGATCGACAGCAGCGTGAAGGTGACGTTCGGTTCGCAGCGGTCGAGCCCGTAGGAGCGGCAGACCGCGAACATCGCGGCCTCCACGTCCTCGGCGCCCTCCCCGCCCGCGAGCAGCAGCTCGCCGATGCGCAACGTCAGGTCGAGCACGCGCGGGACGGCCGGGCCGCCCTCCTCCGCCTTGGGCCCCGGCTCGGGCGCGGGCCGATCGGACACCGGCATCCGCAGCATCGTGCGCATCCGGTCCTGCCAGGGGAGGTCCTTGATCAGGCTCACCACCGGCACGCCGTCGGCCGGTGTGAAGGCGGCAGGCGCCTCCCGGGCGCTGTACGTGCTCGGCAGGCTGAACTGCGACCCCTCGCCCTCCCCGGCGGCGGGCGGGCCCACGTCCAGCCCGTTCGGTACGGCGAACTCGGACGTGGTCTCCGGCTCACCGCCGGTTCTGGGGACGGCCAGCCCCGCCGGGATCGCGAACTCGGACGTGATCTCGGGGTCGAAGCCACTCCTCGCCTCGTCCGACTGCGGCTTGCGGTCCTCCGCCTCCGACACTCAGCAACGCTCCCTGAACGACACCTTTCGTACGCCTCAGTATGAGCACAGACGCGCGGAGGGGCCGCACGCGTGCGCGTGCGGCCCCTCCGGTGACATCAGGCGACCAAGGCCTCAGTGACCGCCCTGGTCCTTGAAACGCTTGTAGGACCGCTCGATCTCGGCCTCGGCGTCGGTACGGCCCACCCAGTCGGCGCCCTCGACGGACTTGCCGGGCTCCAGGTCCTTGTAGACCTCGAAGAAGTGCTGGATCTCCAGACGGTCGAACTCCGACACGTGGTGGATGTCCCGCAGGTGCTCCACGCGCGGGTCGGTCGACGGGACGCACAGCAGCTTGTCGTCGCCGCCGGCCTCGTCCGTCATCCGGAACATGCCGATCGCGCGGCAGCGGATCAGGCAGCCCGGGAACGTCGGCTCGTCCAGGATGACCAGCGCGTCCAGCGGGTCACCGTCCTCGCCGAGAGTGTTCTCGACGAATCCGTAGTCGGTCGGGTAGGCGGTCGAGGTGAAGAGTCGACGGTCCAGGCGGATCCGACCGGTCTCGTGGTCCACCTCGTACTTGTTCCGCGAACCCTTCGGGATCTCGATCGTGACGTCGAACTCCACCGGTGGCTCCTCCATGATCAGCACATAGTTCTGGTGGTTAAGTGTCCCTCACGCTGCTGTGTGATCGCGAAAGGGGCTGGTGTTCGTGCCAGAGCTGAGGCCTTGGCGGGCCGCGAGACCGCACGTGGTGCGGGTCGCGGACGCCGTACGACCGCGTCTGGCACGGGCCGCAGGGATCGTACGGCCTCGTCTCGCACGTGTGGCGGCGGCCGCGAAGCCGCAGGTCGCACGGCTCACACAGGCGGCGAAACCGCAGCTCGAGCGGATCACGAAGGCCGGTCCGAACACCAGGTCGTGGCAGTACACCGCGGGTGCGGCGACCGCCGGGCTGGCGCTGGCCGCCGGTGTGGTGACGGCCGTCGGCCCCTGGGACTCCACCGGTCAGCGTACGGCGGAGCGGGACCGGGCAGTCGCCCTGGAACGGGTGGGTGGCACAGATCACGGCCGCACGGACGATTCGTCCGATACCTCCGACACGGCGGCCGGAGCACCGCGGCCCGCGCCGAGCGCCGCCTCCGTCCTCACGGGCCTCGGTGGCGCCGCCAACGCCGTGAAGTCCGCCCCGGACGCCCTGCCGACCGGCACGGGCCTCGCGGGCGTCCTGGGCCCCCTCCTGGGCGATCCCGCCCTCGGCGCCCGGCGGACCGCCGTCGTCGTCGACGTGGCCACCGGCAAGCGGCTCTACGGCTCCGGAGCCGACGAGGCGCTGACCCCGGCGTCCACCACGAAGATCGCCACCGCGCTCGCCGCGCTCTCCGCGATGGGCGGCGAGCACCGTCTCACCACCCGTGCCGCGCTGGAACCCGACACCGGGGAGGTCGTCCTCGTAGGCGGCGGCGACCCCACCCTGACGGCCCGCGCGGACGCCCAGGGCTGGGCCGACCTGCGCGCCCTCGCCGGTTCCACGGCGACCGCCCTGAAGAAGCGCGGCCTCACCCGGGTGACGCTCTCGTACGACACGACGCTGTTCGCCGGCACCCAGGTTCACCCCATCGGGGTCAACCCCAACCTCGCGGCGGTCACCGCCCTGTCCGTCGACGAGGGCCGCACCGACGACTCCGTCAGCGGCCCGACGGCCCGGGTGAGCGACCCGGCGGCCGACGCCACCCGTAAGTTCGCCGAGTTCCTGAAGGCCGCCGGCATCAAGACCTCGGCGCCCGGACTCTCCAAGGCCACCACGCGCGCGCAGACCCTCGCCACGGTCTCCTCGCCCCCGCTGTCCGTCCTGGTCGAACGGATGCTGACCAACAGCGACAACGACATCGCCGAGGCCCTCGCCCGCCAGACCGCCGTCGCGACCGGCGTCCGCGCCGACTTCGCCGGCGCCGGCAAGGCCGTCCAGGCCCAACTGAAGAAGCTCGGGCTGCCGTTGACCGGCGTCCGGATCAAGGACGGCAGCGGTCTCGACCGCGAGGACCGGCTCACGGCGAACCTCCTGACCGCCCTACTGGTCAAGGCCGGTGACACCGACCGGCCCGACCTGCGCCCCGTCCTCACCGGCCTTCCCGTCGCCGGCTTCACCGGCACCCTCACCAGCCGCTACACCGAGGGCGCGGCCGGCGTCGTCCGCGCCAAGACCGGCACCCTGACCGGCGTCAACACGCTCGCCGGCACGGTCGTCGACCAGGACGGCCGCCTCCTCGCGTTCGCCCTTCTGGCCGCAGACACGACCGATCCGGCGGCTGCCCAGGCGGCGCTGGACCGGGCGGCCACGGCGCTGGCGGGGTGCGGCTGCCGCTGAGCGGCGCGGCCCGGCACCCCCGAGCCGCCCCCGGCCACGACCCTGACATCTCCCTGACCGGTCTCCTGCGGCCTGCCCCCAACGGCGGCCCTCACGTACGGTTGACGCATGACGAGCAACGGTGGCGCTGCTTCTTCGGGGATGGTCGACTGGAATCTCGCGGTGGCGACCGCGACCCGGCTCGTGCGGCCGGGACCCGAGGTCAGTCGCGACGAGGCGCGAGCCGTCGTCGCGGAACTGCGCCGACACGCCAAGGCCTCGGAGGGACACGTCCGGGGCTTCACTCGTATGGGCACCGAGGAGATCCACGACACCCCGGTCCTCGTCGTCGACCGCCCCGGCTGGGTGGCGGCGAACGTGGCGGGCTTCCGGGAGATCCTCAAGCCCCTCCTCGACAAGATGCAGGAACGGCGCGGCAACACCCCGGGCGGCGCGGTTCTCGGCGCCGTCGGCGGCAAGGTCACCGGCGTCGAACTCGGCATGCTGCTCTCCTTCCTGTCCTCCCGCGTCCTCGGCCAGTACGAGACCTTCGCCCCCGCCACCCGTGCGCTCCCCGCCGGGGCCAACGGCGGCGGCCGTCTGCTGCTCGTCGCGCCGAACATCGTCCACGTGGAACGCGAACTCGACGTGGAGCCCCACGACTTCCGGCTGTGGGTGTGCCTCCACGAGGAGACGCACCGCACCCAGTTCTCGGCCGTGCCCTGGCTGCGGGACCACCTCGAGGGTGAGATCCAGTCGTTCCTGGGCGAGACCGACGTCGACCCCATGACGTTCCTGGAGCGGGTCAGGGAAGCGGCCCAGTCCCTCTCCGGCGGCCGGCCCGAGGGCGAGGAGGACGACGGCGGCCGTTCCCTGGTCGAACTGGTGCAGACGCCCGCCCAGCGGGAGATCCTCGCCCGCCTCACCGCCGTGATGTCCCTCCTGGAGGGACACGCCGACTTCGTCATGGACGGAGTGGGCCCGGAAGTCGTGTCGTCCGTCGCCGAGATCCGCGAGAAGTTCCAGCAGCGCCGCGCCAAGGGCGCCTCCCGACTGGACATCGCCCTGCGCAAGTTGCTGGGCCTGGACGCCAAACTCAAGCAGTACCGCGACGGCGAGCGCTTCGTACGGGCCGTCGTCGACCAGGTCGGCATGGACGGCTTCAACCGCGTATGGACCTCCCCGAACACACTTCCGACCAAGGCCGAGATCGCCGAGCCGGCGGACTGGGTCGCGCGAGTGCACCGCAAGGCCGAGTCATGAACCCGCCAGAACGGCGGTGAGCCGAATCCGGCCGACGGCAGGCGAACGCCCCTTCAATCACCCATCCGAGGGACCGTGAGCCGTCGGCAGGCGTGCAATGCTCGGGGAACGCCCCGGTTCTGTCACCATCTACACACTCTGCGTGACCGAACCTCGGGTTCACTCCCGATAACTTCATGAAGGGAACCGGACAGTGGGTCCCCATCCTGCGGTCGCGGCGATACGCCTGGCGGTCCGCCGCGTACTCCACGACATCCTCAACGACCGACCCGCCCCCGAGACGGGCTCCCACGAGCGACCGGCACCGCCGCTCGTGCTCGTGGCGTGCTCCGGTGGCGCCGACTCCATGGCGCTCGCCTCCGCCCTCGCCTTCGAGGCGCCCCGGCTCGGCATCCGGGCCGGCGGTGTCACCGTCGACCACGGCCTCCAGCCGGGCTCCGATCTGCGCGCCGGGGAAGTCGTCCTGCGCCTGCGCGAACTCGGCCTCGATCCAGTGGAGTCGGCGGCCGTGACCGTCGGCCGAACAGGAGGGCCCGAGGCCGCCGCCCGCGACGCGCGGTACGCCGCCCTCGACGCCGCCGCCGTCCGCCACGGCGCCGCCGCGATCCTGCTCGGTCACACCCGGGACGACCAGGCCGAGACCGTCCTGCTCGGCCTCGCCCGCGGCTCCGGCATCCGCTCGCTGTCCGGGATGGCGGCCGTCTCCGGGGGCCCGGGGGCCGCGCGCCGCTACCGCCGCCCCTTCCTCCAGCTCGACCGGCAGACCGCCCGCAAGGCCTGCATGGTCCAGTCCCTGCCCGTCTGGGACGACCCGCACAACGCCGACCCGGCCTACACACGCTCCCGGCTGCGCCACGAGGGGCTGCCCGCCCTGGAGAAGGCCCTCGGCAAGGGCGTCGTCGAGGCACTCGCCCGTACGGCCCAGCTCTCCCGTGATGACGCCGACGCCCTAGACGCCTGGGCGGGCCAGGCCGAGTCCTCCGTACGGGACGCGGCCGGGCTTCTGGAGTGCGCCAAGCTCTACGCCCTGCCGCCCGCCGTACGCCGTCGGATCCTGCGCCGAGCCGCCATCGAGGCGGGCGCTCCGGCCGGTTCCCTCTTCGCCCGGCACATCGAGGAGGTCGACCGGCTGATCACCGGTTGGCGCGGCCAGGGGGTCATCAATCTCCCCGGCAAAGTCGTCGCCCAGCGCCAGGGTGGCAGACTGGTGATTCGGCAAGGCTGAAATCCGGGCCCTCCGGCAGGACCGCTTACGTGGTCGTGGGCGGTCCCGGTGGCCGCTGGGACAACCGAAAGTGATGCGGGTGGACGCGAAAGACATGGGCACCGACCTCAAAGAGGTGCTCATCACCAAGGAAGAGATCGACGCGAAGCTGGTCGAGCTGGCCGCGAAGATCGATGCGGAGTACGCGGGCAAGGACCTGCTCATCGTCGGTGTCCTCAAGGGCGCCGTGATGGTCATGGCCGACCTCGCCCGATGCCTGTCCACCCCCGTCACCATGGACTGGATGGCTGTGTCGTCCTACGGCGCGGGCACCCAGTCCTCCGGTGTCGTCCGGATCCTCAAGGACCTGGACACGGACATCAAGGGCCGTCACGTTTTGATCGTCGAGGACATCATCGACTCCGGCCTGACCCTGTCCTGGCTGATCTCCAACCTCGGCTCGCGCGAGCCCGCCACCCTCAAGGTGTGCACGCTGCTGCGCAAGCCCGAGGCCGCCAAGGTCGCCATCGACGTCGAGTGGGTCGGCTTCGACATCCCCAACGAGTTCGTCGTCGGCTACGGCCTCGACTACGCCGAAAAGTACCGCAACCTCCCGTTCGTCGGTACGCTCGCGCCCCACGTCTACGGCGGCTGAGACCCGAAGGGCCCAAGCTCCGTACGAAGATCGGGAACCCCGGCGGGCTTTTCGCCGTTGGAGCAAGCAGACGGGGGCACCAGCTGTCCCGTGCGGCTCCGCGCGACAAAGCTGGGGTACCGTCAGAAGAACTGTCTTATCAAACTCACTATGGCAGGAGGGACGGGGCGACACCGCTCCGTATGGATGGACGTGAAGCGATACTTCCGTGGGCCGGTCATGTGGATCGTGCTGGCCGTCCTTGCCGTGGTCGTGTTGATGCAGGTCGTCGGCTCGTCCGGCGGCTACAAGACGGTGGACACCGGCCAGGTCATTGCAGCGATCAACGACAACAAGGTCGAGTCGGCCAAGCTCACCACCGGTGACGAGCAGACCATCAAGGTCACGCTCAAGGACGGCGTAAAGGTCAAGGACAGCTCGAAGATCCAGGCGAGCTATATCGGCGACCAGGGCGTGACCATTGCCAACACGCTGCAGACCAAGTACCAGGACAAGCAGATCCCGGACGGATACACAGTCTCGCCGACGAAGCAGAACGCCTTCGTCGGGATCCTGCTGTCCCTGCTCCCCTTCGTCCTCATCGTGGTCGTCTTCCTGTTCCTGATGAACCAGATGCAGGGCGGCGGCTCCCGAGTCATGAACTTCGGGAAGTCCAAGGCCAAGCTCATCACCAAGGACACCCCGAAGACGACTTTCGCCGACGTCGCGGGCTCGGACGAGGCCGTCGAGGAACTCCACGAGATCAAGGAGTTCCTCCAGGAACCGGCGAAGTTCCAGGCCGTCGGCGCCAAGATCCCCAAGGGCGTACTCCTGTACGGCCCGCCCGGTACCGGCAAGACGCTCCTCGCGCGCGCCGTCGCCGGCGAGGCGGGCGTTCCCTTCTACTCGATCTCCGGTTCCGACTTCGTCGAGATGTTCGTCGGTGTCGGTGCCTCCCGGGTCCGTGACCTCTTCGAGCAGGCCAAGGCGAACGCCCCGGCGATCGTCTTCGTCGACGAGATCGACGCGGTCGGCCGCCACCGCGGCGCCGGCCTCGGCGGCGGTCACGACGAGCGCGAGCAGACGCTGAACCAGCTGCTCGTCGAGATGGACGGCTTCGACGTGAAGGGCGGCGTGATCCTCATCGCCGCCACGAACCGCCCCGACATCCTCGACCCGGCGCTGCTGCGTCCCGGCCGTTTCGACCGCCAGATCGCGGTCGACCGCCCGGACATGCAGGGCCGTCTGGAGATCCTCAAGGTTCACCAGAAGGGCAAGCCGGTCGCCCCGGACGTCGACCTGTCGGCCGTCGCCCGCCGTACCCCGGGCTTCACCGGCGCGGACCTGTCGAACGTGCTGAACGAAGCGGCGCTCCTCACGGCGCGCAGCGACAAGAAGCTCATCGACAACCACTCGCTGGACGAGGCGATCGACCGCGTCGTGGCGGGCCCGCAGAAGCGGACCCGGATCATGTCGGACAAGGAAAAGAAGATCACCGCGTACCACGAGGGCGGACACGCCCTGGTCGCGGCGGCCTCTCCGAACTCCGACCCGGTCCACAAGATCACGATCCTGTCGCGCGGACGGGCCCTCGGTTACACGATGGTCCTGCCGGACGAGGACAAGTACTCGACCACGCGCAACGAGATGCTCGACCAGCTTGCCTACATGCTGGGCGGCCGCGCTGCCGAGGAACTGGTCTTCCACGACCCGACGACGGGCGCCGCGAACGACATCGAGAAGGCCACCGCGACGGCCCGTGCGATGGTCACGCAGTACGGCATGACCGAGCGTCTCGGCGCCATCAAGTTCGGTGGCGACAACACCGAGCCGTTCCTGGGCCGCGAGATGTCGCACCCGCGTGACTACTCGGAAGAGGTAGCCGCGCTGGTCGACGAAGAGGTCAAGAAGCTCATCGAGACGGCGCACAACGAGGCCTGGGAGATCCTGGTCGAGAACCGCGACGTCCTCGACCAGCTGGTGCTTCAGCTGCTGGAGAAGGAGACGCTGAACAAGGAGCAGATCGCCGAGGTCTTCTCCGCCATCGTCAAGCGTCCGGCCCGGCCGGCCTGGACCGGTTCCTCGCGGCGCACGCCGTCCACCCGTCCGCCGGTGCTCTCCCCCCGGGAGCTCGCACTGACGAACGGCGCCAACGGTGCGACTCCGGCGATCTCCACGGCGAAGTCCACCGTGGTGGAGCCCACCCCGGTGACCGAGCCGGCCCCGGAGGACCGCCCCGAGAGCTGATCCGGCTCCCGGAGGCCCCACCAGGCCCGGAATGGATGCCGCGCCCCCCAGGTTCTAGCCTGGGGGGCGCGGCATTTTTCCGTCTGACGTATTTGCATGCCGCAGATGAGGCGCGTGACCCATACGCGCGACCCGCACAGGAACGAGGCATCACATGACCGACCCCGTGACGCTGGACGGCGAGGGCGCCATCGGCGAGTTCGACGAGAAGCGCGCCGAGAACGCCGTACGCGAGCTGCTGATCGCGGTCGGCGAGGACCCGGACCGTGAGGGCCTCCGGGAGACGCCGGCGCGGGTGGCGCGGGCGTACAAGGAGATATTCGCGGGGCTGTGGCAACAGCCCGAGGACGTGCTGACGACGACCTTCGACCTGGGGCACGACGAGATGGTGCTCGTGAAGGACATCGAGGTGTTCAGCACCTGTGAACACCATCTGGTGCCGTTCAGGGGCGTCGCCCATGTCGGCTACATCCCGTCCACCACCGGGAAGATCACCGGCCTGTCCAAGCTGGCCCGTCTCGTCGATGTCTACGCGCGCCGCCCCCAGGTGCAGGAACGTCTCACCACGCAGATCGCCGACTCCCTGATGGAGATCCTGGAGCCGCGCGGGGTGATCGTCGTCATCGAGTGCGAGCACATGTGCATGTCCATGCGGGGCATCCGCAAGCCCGGCGCCAAGACCATCACCTCGGCGGTGCGGGGACAGCTGCGGGACGCGGCGACGCGCAACGAGGCGATGAGCCTGATCATGGCGCGCTGACGGGGTCTGCGCTCAACCGGGCGACGTCACGCCGGTGACGCCGCCCCCTTGTCGCGGTCCTCGTCCTCGGGCAGCTTGCAGACGCGCTCCAGGAAGATGGCGGCCGCTATGACCGCGATGCCCGCCAGGACGGAGAAACCGGCGTAGATGGCCTGGTCGCGGCGGGCGGGGATGTCGAGGGACTCCAGCAGGAAGACGCCCGTCCCGCCGTACATGCCGGAGACGAGGGCGGCCACCAGGGCGCTGGACTGGCCGAACACGACCGCACGGGCCGCCATCAGGGGGTCGACGCCCTTGGCCCCGGGGCGGCGCTCACGCTGGGCCTTGAGGCGCGCGCGCAGCGACAGCGCGGTGGCCATGAGCACCACGGCGATCAGGGCGAGGACGATGGGCGCGGCCAGCGGAACGCTGGGGAGGGTCCCGATCGAGTTCCACAGACGGGCTCCGGCCCAGGACAGGATCGCGGCCACGCCGAACACGCCGGCCAGCACCCTGATGCGCAGCTCTCTCACGGTGTCCCTTCAACTCCCCCGAGCCCGCGGGCATGGACATCCCGCGGGCAGTGGTCCTGTCGACCTTAACGACTACTCGGGCAGGTGGAGTTCCAGGTCCTTGCGTGCCGTGACGCCCTCGCGGGTCACGGTGTCGAGAAGGCCGGCGACCGGGCCGCGGCCGGGCAGCTGGGCCTCCGGCTCGACATCGTGCCAGGGGGCCAGGACGAAGGCGCGTTCGTGGGCGCGGGGGTGGGGGAGCGTGAGGTGCGGGTCGTCGTCGACGACGTCGGCGTACGCGACGATGTCGACGTCGAGGGTGCGCGCGCCCCAGCGTTCGTCGCGCACCCGGTGGAAGGCCTCCTCGACCGCGTGCGCCCGCTCCAGCAGCGAGGACGGCGGGAGGGTCGTCTTCAGCACGACCACCGCGTTGAAGTACGAGGGCTGGCTGCCGGGCTCGACGCCCCACGGCTCCGTCTCGTACACCGGGGAGACGGCCTTGATGCGTACGCCGGGGGTGTCCTCGAGGGCGTCGATGGCGCCCTGGAGGGTCTCCAGGCGGTTGCCGAGGTTGGAGCCGAGGGCGATCACGGCCCGTTGGGGGTTGTGCAGGGTGGTGTCGGCGGCGTCGACCTTCTCGACGACGGAGGCGGGTACCGGCTGTACGGTCGGGTCGCTCTGACCCTCGGTGAAGAACGCGGTCATACTCGGCTCCGGGTGATGGTGACGGTCACGTCGTCGAAGGGGACCGTGATCGGCGCGTCCGGTTTGTGGACGCAGACCTCGACCTCCTGGACCCCTTCGTGCTTCAGACAGGCCTGGGCGATGCGCTCGGTGAGCGTCTCGATGAGGTCGACGGGCTCGCCCTGGACGACGGCCACGACCTCCTCCGCCACGATGCCGTAGTGGACGGTCTTCGCCAGGTCGTCGTCGGCCGCGGCCGGTCGGGTGTCCAGGCCCAGGACGATGTCCACGATGAAGGTCTGGCCCTCCTCGCGTTCCTTGGGGAACACACCGTGGTACCCGCGGGCCTTGAGGCCGCGCAGCGCGACACGATCCACGCGAATCACTCCTGCAATTGTCGGTTTCGGCCGGTGCGCCCGGGTGCGGGCGGCATCCCGGCCTCGAACGAATCTACCCGCGAGCACTGACAGACCCGGGCTCCGGCCGCGGTGGCCCGGGCCGGAGTCGGGACTTTTCGCCGGGCGTTTCCCTTGGGGAACCCGGCTGCTCACGGGCTGGTAGCCGCCCCTACCCACGGGTTCGTGATTCCAACCACTTCTTGGTCCCTGTGGGTCGTCTCAGGGCCGCCTGCCCCCTTCCTGCGGTCCGCCTACCCGCTCAGGAGGGGTCTTCCTCACTCTCGGAGTCCTCGGGACCGTCGGCTTCCTCGTTCTCCGTCAGCACCGGGGAGGCGTGGTGCGACCACAGCTTCCATCCGTCGGACGTACGACGGAACACGTTCGTGGCGACCACCAGCTGGCCGACGAGCGGCCCGAGCTCCTCGCCGTCCTCCGGCGCGGGGCCGCCGCTCAGGATGTTCTCGGTGCAGTTCACCAGCGCGGTGTCGCCGGTGACGGAGACATGCACGTCGGTGAGGAAGAACTGGATGTAGTCGGTGTTCGCCATGATCAGCGCGTACGACCGCAGCACCTCGCCCCGGCCGGTGAGCACCGGCCAGCCGGGGTGCACGCAGGAGATCACGCCGACGTCCGCCGGGTCGTGGTACGTCTCGTCCACACCCAGGTCGGCCGGGGTGAGCCAGAGCGCGGACACCCCGTCGAAGTCACCGCGTTCGAGTGCCTCGTAGAAGGCGGTGTTGGCGGCCTCGACCTGCTCGACGTCGGTGTGGGGGGCGCTCACCGGGCTCCTTCTGCGCCGCTCGGGCCGTGTGCGCCGTCGTGGGCGCCCGGCGCGGTGCCTTCCTCGCGCGCCCCCTCCACGGCACGGGCGACCCGTACCGCGTCCGCCGTCGCGCGGACCTCGTGCACGCGGACCGCCCAGGCGCCGGCCTCCGCCGCGAGGGCGGAGACGGCGGCGGTGGCGGCGTCGCGCTCGCGCGCGGGCGGCGGCGCCCCCTCGGGGCCGGCCAGGACCCGGCCGAGGAACCGTTTGCGCGAGGCCGCGACGAGCAGCGGGTGACCGAGGGCGCGCAGCCGGTCGAGGTGGGCCAGCAGGGAGAGGTCGTGATCGGCCTCCTTGGAGAAGCCGAGACCCGGGTCGACGACGATGCGGTCGGGGGAGACGCCACCGGCCAGGACGGCGTCCACGCGCGCGTGGAGTTCGTCCATGACCTCGGTGACGACGTCGGTGTAGACGCCCCTGACGTTGCCGCCATCGAGGAAGCCGCGCCAGTGCATGACGACGAACGGGGCGCCCGTGTCCGCGACGACCGGGATCATCTCCGGGTCGGCGAGGCCGCCGCTGACGTCGTTGACGAGGGCGGCGCCGGCCGCGAGGGCCCGGGCGGCGACCGAGGCGCGCATCGTGTCGACGGAGACGACGACCCCCTCGGAGGCGAGGCCGCGGACCACGGGGACGACCCGGCGCAGCTCCTCGGCCTCGTCGACCCGGCTGGCGCCGGGGCGGGTGGACTCGCCGCCGACGTCCACGAGGTCCGCGCCCTCGGCGACGAGTTGGAGGCCGTGCTTGACGGCGGCCGTCGTGTCGAACCAGCGGCCGCCGTCGGAGAAGGAGTCGGGGGTCACGTTGACGACTCCCATGACCGCACAGCGGTCCCATTGCGGAAGACCGACGACGCGCCCGCGTC
Source organism: Streptomyces sp. NPDC002884 (assembly GCF_040295245.1). NCBI lineage: Bacteria > Bacillati > Actinomycetota > Actinomycetes > Kitasatosporales > Streptomycetaceae > Streptomyces > Streptomyces sp. NPDC002884. Next base: position 107,426 of record NZ_JBEOVB010000017.1, read on the forward strand.
CGCTCTGCTTGCTCATGCGTTCAGCGTAGGCCCAGGAGAGGGCCGTGCCGCGGCGCGGCCCCGGTGGAAGCCCCGGGGCCGGGAGGCGGAGGGGCCGCCGGCCGGGCCGGTCTCGGGGCGCGGGCCCCGAGACCCGCCGGGCCGGCATCGCCGCGGCTACGCCGCCCGTACGTCTCGCTCCGCCACCGCGTGCGCACACACGCGTGCCGCCTTGGAACGGCGGCGCAGGAAGCGCGGCAGCGGGAGGGCGAGGTTGACGAAGCCCTCGGCCTGCATGGCGGCGAAGCCGATGCGGGGGAGGTCGCCGGAGGCCCGGTAGACGACGAAGCGGGGCTCCCAGCGCGGCTGGAACTTGGCGTTGAACTTGTACAGCGACTCGATCTGGAACCAGCGGGAGAGGAACACCAGCAGCCCGCGCCAGGCCCGCAGCACCGGGCCCGCGCCGATCTTCTCGCCGCGGGCCAGCGCCGAGCGGAACATGGCGAAGTTCAGCGACACGCGCGCGACGCCGAACTTCGGGGCGGCCTGGAGCGCGGCGACGATCAGGAGTTCGTTCATGCCCGGGTCGGCCGAGCGGTCGCGGCGCATCAGGTCGAGGGAGGCCCCGTCCGGGCCCCAGGGCACGAAGTGCAGGATCGCCTTCAGGTCGCCGTACTCGCCGGGGATCTCGTCGGCCTTGTGGGCGGTGGCGATGAGGCAGTCCCCGTCGGAGGGGTCGCCGACGCGTCCCAGGGCCATCGAGAAGCCGCGCTCGGTGTCGGTGCCGCGCCAGTCCTCCGAGGCCCGTCGGATGCGCTCCAGCTCGGCCTCACCGAGGTCACGTACGCGCCGTACCCGGGTCTCGTAACCGGCGCGTTCGATGCGCTTGACCATTTGGCGCACGTTGCGCATCGCGCGTCCGGCCAGGGAGAAATCCGCGACGTCCACCACCGCCTCGTCACCCAGCTCGAGCGCGTCGAGGCCGGTCTCGCGGGTCCAGACCTCGCCGCCCGTCTCCGAGCAGCCCATGACGGCGGGCGTCCAGGAGTGGGCCTTGGCCTCGTCCATGAAGCGTTCGATGGCGCCGGGCCAGGCCTCGACGTCGCCGATCGGGTCGCCGCTGGCGAGCATCACGCCGGAGACGACGCGATAGGTCACCGCCGCCTTGCCGCTGGGGGAGAAGACCACGGCCTTGTCGCGGCGCAGCGCGAAGTGGCCCAGGGAGTCGCGGCGGCCGTGCTTGTCCAGCAGGGCGCGCAGGCGCACCTCGTCCTCCTCCGTGAGGCGGGCGGCCGGGTGCTCCGGGCGGAAGGCGAGGTAGATCGTGGTGACCGCGGTGATCCAGCCGAGGGCGCCGAGGGAGAAGGCGACGGTCCAGGAGGTGTTGCCCGCGTAGTCGACCGGGCCCTCGAAGCCGAAGAGGCCGTACAGGACGTGCGTAATGCGATCGGCCAGGCTCGGGTCGCCGATCAGGCGGTTGGGGTGGACGCTGACGATGACCAGCCCCAGACCGAGGGAACCGGCGCCCATGAGGACGAAGTTCGCGAGCGCGCGCCAGCGGCTGCGCGGATCGGGCAGCGCCGCGAACTGGTCGCGGTGCAGCAGCAGCGGCACGAGCAGCGCGACCGAGATGAGCGCGCCCACGACCGAGTGCCGGTACACGAACTGGGCCACCGCGCCCGCGGGGAGCAGTACCACCGCCGCGCGCCACGCGCGCCGCTTGCCCCGCCTGAGGCCGTGGGCGAGCAGCAGCAGCAGGACGCCGGCGCTGAGGGACAGCGCGGCAGCGAACGGCCCGAACGAGCCGGGCAGCACCTCGGCGAAGGTGTGCATACGGCTGTGCCTGAACCGCGGGAAGACGCCGCCGGCCACGTCCAGCAGGCCCACCAGGGCACAGGCTCTGGCGACGAGGGCGGGAACGGACTCGGGGCGCGGACCTCGCAGTATCTGCCGCACCCGGCTTGATCGGTGCGGAACCCCGCCCGACATTTCCCCATCTTGAGTGACAGACATCGCATCCCGTAGTTCCGCGAGAGACCTTGGACCCGGGCCCGATTCGGGCATCCGGCGACATTGCGCCCTCTAGGACGGTGTCTTGAGGAGAGAGGTTCACTCGTCTCCTCAAAGCCACTGAAAAGGCCAAGGAAAGTTCGGGACAAGCCCTCGCGAAGGAGTCGGGGGGAGCGGGCGCGATCCCGGACGGAGAGCAGGCAGGAAACCACCGCATGGGGCTCACTAGCGACAAAATGCTGCTGCTGTCAGTGCTGTTCGCCTTACTGCTGTTCGTCGGCACGGTGTGGCTGTGGCCGCGCCTGGCCCGAACGGGCTGGCGGGCCGTCAGCGGGCGGGTCGGGCTGCTGCTCGCCACCCAGTTGGCGCTGTTCGTGTCGGTGGGGCTGACCGCCAACCAGGCGTTCGGCTTCTACGCCAGCTGGGCGGACCTGTTCGGCCGGGAGACCGACCAGGGCGTGGTCGTCGACCACGGGGCCGGTGGCGCTCCGGCGGGGCCGCTCCGGGTGCTCGACACCCGGCGCGTGGACGGCGGCGGCAGCGGACGTCCGCAGTACGCCGGACAGATCCAGAAGATCGCCCTCAACGGACGTACGACACACATAGCCACGCCGGCGTACGTGTATCTGCCGCCGGAGTACTTCGACCCGCAGTACCGCACGCGTACGTTCCCCGCGGCGGTCGTCCTCACGGGCTACCCCGGAACGGCGGAGGCGCTCGTGGACAAACTGCACTACCCGCGCACCGCGCGGCAGCTCGCCAAGGACGGGCGCATGCAGCCGATGATCCTGGTGATGATGCGGCCGACCGTGGCGCCGCCGCGCGACACCGAGTGCGTGGACATCCCGGGGGGCCCGCAGACCGAGTCGTTCTTCGCCAAGGATCTGCCGGACGCCGTGACGGCCCACTACCGGGTGGGCAGGAAGCCCGGCAGCTGGGGCGTCATCGGGGATTCCACGGGCGGCTACTGCGCGCTGAAGCTGGCGATGCACCACCCGGAGGTCTACGCGGCGGGCGCGGGCCTGTCGGCGTACTACAAGGCGCCGTCGGATCCGACCACCGGGGACCTCTTCCACGGGAACGCGACCCTGCGCAACGAGGCGGATCTGCACTGGTTTCTGAAGAATCGTTCCGCTCCCGACACCTCGCTGCTCGTCACCAGCAGCAAGGTCGGGGAATCCAACTTCAAGGCCACGCAGAAGTTCATAGCGCTGGCGAAGGCCACGGACACGACCAGGATCTCGTCGATCATCCTGGAAAGCGGCGGGCACAACTTCAACACCTGGCGGCGGGAGATCCCGCCGACGCTCGAGTGGATGAGCGGGCGGTTGAGCGACCGGTGAGCGGCGCCCGACGGCGGGGGCCGGGCGGCAGGCGTCGGATCGCAGGGGTGGAGGCGGAGGCAGGGGCGGAGGCGGGGGCGGGGCCAGGGCGGGGTGGTGGGCGTCGACGGGGCCGAGGGGTGTCGTGGGCGGGGTCAGGGGGGCGTCGTGGGCCGGGATGCGCGGAGGTCCGAGCGGGGTTCAGGAGGGCCGGTCCGGGCGCCCCGACGGGAAATGATCTTGTTTCTTGTCGAATTCCGTGACCGCGTTGTTTCCTGATGCCGTGTGAAGACTTCGGTATGGCCGTGTTTTTGCGGGGCGGGGCGCCAACATTCGCCTACGCGCGGTAAGTTTCTGGCCATGCCACGTGGACGTCACCGCCATTCCCCGCCTTTGCACAGGCTGCTGCCTCCCTCGGCAATCGCAGGCGTCTCCCTCGTCTGCGCCCTCGGCCCCTGGGTGTTCACGGAGCCGATGGCGCTCCGCGGTCTGGCCGCGGCCGCCGCGGCGACGGCGATCCTCGGCGCGTACGTGATGCGCCGCTGGGACATGCAGGCCGGCAAACAGGTCGCCGACCTGGAACGCGCGCGTGTCAGTGACGAGTGGCGCTACGAGGAACGGGTCGCCGAGCTGGAGAGCGACCTCGACGAATCACGTGAGCTGCGCGTCAAGCTGGAACAGCGCCTGCGTTCCAAGCGCACCGAACTGGCGGGCCTGCGCAACGAGCACGCCGCGCTGCTGCGCCGCTACGCCACGGCCGAGACCGAGCGGGCCAGCGCCCTGGAGGGCCGCCGGCTGCTCGAGATAGAGGCGGCTCCCATGCCCGCGCTGCCCGCCGCGCGCACGGCGCAGGACGGGGAGCCGACCGGCGCGGTCGTCGCGCGGGACGTCGAGAACGCCGAGGACGTCGAGGACGCCGAGGACATGGACGCCGTCGAGGCGGCGGCCGAAGTCGCGGAGACGGCCGAGGAGGCCGCCTCCGACGACTCGGCCGAGTCCGACGACGCCGCTGAGTCGGTCGCGGAGGCCGAGGAGGCCAAGGAGGCCAAGGAGGCCGAGGAGTCAGAGGAGGAGCCGGAGGCTTCGGCGGTCTTCTCTCCCGAGGGTTCCAAGCTGTTCCTGCGGGCCGAGGCGGCCCTGGCCCGGTTCGACTCCGATGGCGTCAAGGCCTCGAAGATCGAGGACCACGCCGAGGAGGAGACCTCGCGGGCGACTTCCGCGGACGTCGGCGCCACAGCCGCCGGCGGCGACACGGAGGCCGCGCAGGAGGACGAAGCGCAGGGGAAGCCCGAGGCGGTCGACGAGCACACGCGCGCGGCCGCCCCCCACACGACTGCCGAGGCCGACACGGTCTCGGAGAACGAGAGCCCGGAGAACGAGAGCCCGGAGGATCGGAGCTCGAAGGGCCGGAGTCCGAGGCGTCGGAGTCCGAAGAGCCAGGTCCTGGACGACCGAACCCCCGCGGACGCGGACGCCACGGACGCCACGGACGCCACGGACGCCACGGAGGGGAACGCTCCGGAACCGGCGGCCACGGAAGCCGCCGCGGTCGGCGAGCACGTGAACGACACGGAGACCGTACGGCCCACGCCGCCGGTGTACGCCGCTCCCGCGGCAGCCCCCACCGCAGCCCCCGTCGCAGCCCCTGCTCCGGTGGCCGCCGCGGCCGGTGCGCTCGTCCCCCGCCCCGCCGGCGCCGTGCAGCGCCGTCCCTCCGGCCACTTCGCCGTGCCGACCGCCGTGGCCGTCGTACCGGCCGCGCAGCCCGTACGGCGTCCCACGGCCGAGGGGGGCTTCGACTTCTTCGGGACGAAGGGCGCGTCGGCGCCCCTCGCCCTGGAGGCGGTGCAGAACGAGGACCTGGCCGATGTCGTCGGCCAGGAGGCCCTCGCCCTGCACAAGGCCGAGTCCGAGGCGGAGTTCAAGCCGCTGGACGAGAGGGCGCGCGGTGTCGGTCAGGTGATCGACCTGACCGCCCACGACGAGACGGAGCACATCGACCTCCAGGGACTGCGCAGCGCCGTCTCCTGACGCCGTCACCCGGGGTGTCCTGCGCCCCTACGCCATCCACCGGTCGGGCCGGGCGTCCAGGCGCCCGGTCCGTGACCGTTCGGCCTGCCCGCGGAGCAGCTCCGCGGCCTCCTGTGCGTCCCGCAGCCGGGCTGTGACGGTCTTGTCGGCCCCCGTGTCCACATGGACGTCGGCGAGCCGCCAGAGGCGCTGCCAGGGCCCTTGCGTCAGCCGGACGCTCTGCACCTTGGCGTGCGGGACGAGCGCGAGACTGCGGCGCAGCAGGCCGTGCCGGGTGGCGAACACCGCGTCCGTGACGGCGATCCCGTAGCCCCGCCACCACAGCGGCACACACCGCCCGGCCCGCCGGGGCGGCCGCGACAGCGAGCTCTCGTCCGGGACGCTCACCCCGGGCAGCACGCGCGCGACGACCGCCTCCGCGGCCTCGCGCGGGGCCACCGGCACCAGTACGGAGTTGGCCGAGCCGGCCACGTCGAGCTCGACCCGGACCCATCCGCGCCGCCGCCACAGCAGCGGCTGGACGATCCGCACGGTCTGCACCCGGCCGGGCGGCACCGTCTCGTGCGTACGGTCCAGCAGCCCGTGGTCGATCCGCAGCCCGTCCGGCGACTCGCCGACCGTCCAGTCGTACTCGGCGACGAACCGTCCCACGCTGCTCGCGCCCGCCGCGCCGAGCAGCGGCACACCGGTCGCGAGGACCGTCCACACGCTGTGGGTGGCCAGCCACAGCACCGGCGGCACGACGAGCGCGGCGACCAGCGTGCCCCAGGTCGCGCCCGTCAGGACCAGCGCGATCGCGAGCTCGCGCGCCGGAACCCGCAACAGCCGGCGCGCGGGCGCCTCGCCCACCTCGTGCGCCGTCTCCGGCGCGAAACCCGCCGCCCGCGCGAGCAGCTCCGCGCGCAGCACCCGGGCCTCCTCCTCGCCCAGGAAGGCCAGTTCGTCCTTCTTCTCGGCGCCGACCACGTCGAGCCTGAGCTTCGCCACGCCCGCGATCCGCGCCAGCAGCGGCTGACCGACGTCGATCGCCTGGATGCGTTCCAGCCGGATGTGCGCGGCGCGCCGGAACAGCAGCCCGGTCCGGATGCGCAGTTCGCTGTCGGTCACCGAGAAGTGGGTGAACCACCAGGTCAGAAAGCCGTAGAGGGAGGCCGCGGGGACGAGGACGGCGAGCGCGATCAGCAGGGTCGTGGTGGTCAGCCGGGTCAGCTGCTCCTGCGCCTGGTTGGGGTCGTGCACGGCCCACCCGACGAGGACCGCGATCGGCGCCCACGCCCGCCGGAACGGTGTGACGGGGTGCAGTCGGCGCTCGGTGACGGGCCGTTCGGGGCGGGCCCCGGCCGGGTCCGGTGACGCCGTGCCGTCCGCAGCGTCGGTGGTGGTCGCAGTGTCAGGAGCGTCAGGAGGGTCCGCAGTGGCCGCAGCGTCCGTAGTGGTCGCGGTGGTCGCGGTGACCGGAGTGTCGTCCGGGGCGTCCGGGGCGTCTGCTGCGGGGGGTCCGTCGGGTGCGTCGGGTACGCCGTCCTCGATGCCCGGGGTCGTCACAGCCCCGCCGATCGGGCCTCGCCGAGTCGGGTGAGCCGGTCGCGCAGCCGTTCCGCCTCGGCCGGGTCCAGGCCCGGGATCGTCGCGTCGGTGGCGGCGGCCGCGGTGTGCAGCTGGACGCTGGCCAGCCCGAAGTGCCGTTCGACGGGTCCCGAGGTGACCTCGACGAGCTGCATGCGCCCGTACGGCACGACGGTCTCCTCGCGCCACAGCACGCCCCGGCTGATCAGCAGGTCGTCGGCCCGCTCGGCGTACCGCCAGGAGCGCCAGTTGCGGCCGAGCAGCACCCAGCCCCATCCGATGCCGGCCAGGGGCAGCAGCGCGAACGCGGCCCACGCGGGGCCGACGAGCAGCCCGAGCAGCAGGCCGACGCCGACGGCCGTCAACCCCAGCCACACCACCAGCAGCAGTCGCCGCATCCGCAGCAGTCCCGGCGGCAGTCCGATCCACACCGGTCCGGCCGCCGTCGTCCCCACGCCACCCGGGCTCCCCGTTTCCATACCGTCAGCGTACGTAGGGGAACCCGTAGGGGAGACTGTGCCCATGACTCCTACGACGGAGACCACGGTCGGGATCGGCGGTGCCGCGGAGAGCACCGACATGGTGCTCAACATCGGCCCCCAGCATCCCTCCACGCACGGTGTGCTGCGGCTGCGGCTCGTCCTGGACGGTGAGCGCATCCGGCAGGCGGAGCCGGTGATCGGCTATATGCACCGCGGCGCGGAGAAGCTGTTCGAGGCACGCGACTACCGCCAGATCATCATGCTGGCCAACCGCCACGACTGGCTGTCGGCGTTCTCGAACGAGCTGGGCGTGGTCCTCGCGGTGGAGCGGATGCTCGGTATGGAGGTCCCTCCGCGCGCGGTGTGGACCCGCACCCTGCTCGCCGAGCTGAACCGGGTGCTGAACCACCTGATGTTCCTGGGGTCCTACCCCCTGGAACTGGGCGGCATCACCCCGGTCTTCTATGCCTTCCGTGAGCGCGAAGTGCTCCAGAACGTGATGGAGGAGGTCTCCGGCGGGCGCATGCACTACATGTTCAACCGCGTCGGCGGCCTCAAGGAGGACCTGCCGGCCGGATGGGCCGCACGCGCGCGTGGAGCCGTCACCGCCGTGCGCTCACGCATGGACGTCTTCGACGACCTGGTGCTCGGCAACGAGATCTTCCGGGGCCGCACGCGGGACGTGGGAACGCTCGCGCCGGAGCACGTGCACGCGTACGGCGTGAGCGGGCCCATCGCGCGCGCGTCGGGTGTCGACCTCGACCTGCGCCGGGACGAGCCCTATCTCGCGTACGGGGAGCTGCGGGACACCCTCCGGGTGGTGACCCGGACCGAGGGCGACTGCCTCGCGCGTTTCGAGTGCCTCCTGGAGCAGACGCACAACGCGCTCGACCTCGCGGACGCCTGCCTGGACCGTCTCGCGGAGCTGCCGCCCGGTCCGATCAACCAGCGGCTCCCGAAGGTCCTCAAGGCGCCCGAGGGGCACACGTACGCGTGGACCGAGAACCCCCTCGGCATCAACGGCTACTACCTCGTCAGCAAGGGCGAGAAGACGCCGTACCGGCTGAAGCTGCGCTCGGCCTCGTTCAACAACATCCAGGCGCTCACCGAACTGCTGCCGGGCACGCTCGTCTCGGACATGGTGGCGATCCTGGGGTCGATGTTCTTCGTGGTGGGGGACATCGACAAGTAGGGCGGCCGACGGACGGGCAGGCCGCGGGCGGTCAGCCGGTTTCGCGTTCCGGGTCGAGCGGGTGGGAGATCCCGACCGGCTGGAGCAGCCATCCGAAATCGCCCAGTCCGCCCGGCGCGATGAGCTCGGCGGCCTCTCCGGCGCTCGCGAGGGCGCGCACGTACGCGGCGGGATGCGTGGACGCCATTGCCAGCGGGGGGCGTGCGCCGGTGATGCCCAGGGCGCGCAGCGCGGCGCGTTGGGTGAGCAGGCGCGCGTCGGTGAGTGCCCGCGCCGCGCCCTTCCCCGCCGTCGCCGCCGCCGTCGCTCCCGACCTCGCTGCTGCCGTCGATCCCGCCTGGGCGCACGCGTCCAGCGCGACGTGGGCCGTGATGTCGCAGGAGCCGTCCGGCACGGGTGCCGTCTCGCGCCCGTCCCGGAAGCCGGTGAGCGTTCCGAACGGGGGGCGCGCGTCCGCCGTGTGCGCGTAGTCCACCGCCACCACGAGCCCGCCCCGGACGCAGGACACTGCGGACGCCCACGCCGTGTCCCGGGGCAGCCCGATCTCCGCCCGCAGGCCTTCCTCGGTCGCTGTCGGCCACCAGCGCGCGAGCCACTCCGCCTCCGGGCCGGACACCCGCTCCCCGAGCCGCTCGGCCCCGGTGTCCCGGACGAGCACCAGTCGAGCCACGCCCGCGGAGTCGACCTCCGCGACCTCCACGGGCACGTTGTCCAGCCACTCGTTGGCGAACAGCAGCCCCGTGACCTGCCGTGGGGGCTCGGGCAGCCACTCGATCCCGTCAGCGAGGCCCACCGGCCGGTCGGCGATCTCGACGGCGCACGCGCGCGTGCGAGCCGCCACGTCGGCGGGGAGCGCGGCCAGCACCGCGGTGACCAGTTCGCCCCGCCCGGCGGCCATGTCGACGAAGTCGAGCGACGCGGGCCGGCCGAGCGCCTCGTCGACCCGGCACAGCAGCCGGGCCACGGCCTCGGCGAACAGCGGCGACGCGTGCACGGACGTACGGAAGTGCCCGGCCGGGCCCTCGGAGCGCCGGTAGAAGCCGCCCGTTCCGTCCGAGCCGTACAGTGCCGCCTGCGTCGCCGCCCGCCAGCCGCGCCACCCGCCCGAGTCGGTCACCTTGTCCACCACCCGGTCAGACTAGGCGTACAGGTGATCACGGCATCCACCTTGCGGAGTACACGCGCCCGGACCGGATCGGCCCTCCGGTTGACCCCTGCACGCATCGGGCTTCCCTACGCTGGGTCACGTGCAGCGCCTCTATGACTTCCTCCGCAGACACCCGACAGGTGTGGACGCCTTCTGGGCCCTCGTCCTGTTCGGGATCTCCGCGGCTGCCGGAACCGCCGGTCAGGACCGCGGCGGCACCGACTCCATGGCGCTACTGGTGCCCGTCGTGTTCCTGTTGTGCCTGGTCATCGCGTTGCGTCGCCGCATGCCCGAGCAGATGCTCGTGCTCGCCGCCGCGCTCGGACTGGCTCAGCTGGTGCTGGACGTCGGGGTCACGGCAGCCGACTTCGCCCTGCTGGTGATCGTCTACACCGTCGCCGCGACCGGCGCCCGCTGGGCCTCCCGGCTCGCCCTGGTCATGGCGCTGAGCGCGGCGACCCTGGCGCAGCTGCGCTGGCCGCACGAGAACGCGAGCGTGCCGGGCCAGGTCGCGGTCATCGTCTTCCAGACGGTGCCGTTCGCCCTCGCCTGGGTGCTGGGCGACTCCATTCGCACCCGTCGCGCGTACTTCGCGCAGCTGGAGGAGCGCGCGGCCCGCCTGGAGAAGGAGCGCGAGGCGCAGGCGAAGGTCGCGGTCGCCGCGGAGCGCGCCCGTATCGCGCGGGAGCTGCACGACGTCGTCGCGCACAACGTGTCGGTGATGGTGGTGCAGGCCGACGGCGCCGCCTATGTCCTGGATGCCGCGCCCGACCAGGCGAAGAAGGCCCTGGAGACGATCTCCTCCACGGGCCGCCAGGCACTCGCCGAGATGCGCCGCCTGCTGGGCGTGCTGCGCACCGGCGAGCACCAGGAGGGCGGCGAGTACGTGCCGCAGCCGGACGTCGAGCAGATCGAGGACCTCGTCGAGCAGTGCCGCGGCTCGGGCCTGCCCGTGGACTTCAAGGTCGAGGGCACGCCGCGGCCGTTGCCGAGCGGCGTCGAGCTGACGGCGTACCGCATCGTGCAGGAGGCGCTGACGAACACGCGCAAGCACGGGGGGCCCAACACGGGCGCGAGCGTGCGCCTGGTCTACTTCGACGACGGCCTCGGGCTGCTCGTCGAGGACGACGGCAAGGGCGCCCCGCACGAGCTGTACGAGGAGGGCGGCGCCGACGGCGCGGGTCACGGCCTGATCGGCATGCGCGAGCGGGTCGGCATGGTGGGCGGCACCCTGGACGCCGGCCCGCGGCCCGGCGGAGGATTCCGCATCAGCGCCCTGCTCCCGCTCAAACCCGCGCATTGACGCCGACGCACGCCCCTGGTGACACCTGTCACGCCCCCTCGGCGCCACCCGCACCAGCTGACGAAACGCAAGAAGCAGAAGAAACGGAAGAGGACTCGATGACGATCCGCGTGATGCTCGTCGACGACCAGGTGCTGCTGCGCACCGGGTTCCGGATGGTGCTCGCCGCCCAGCCGGACATGGAGGTCGTGGCGGAGGCGGGCGACGGCGTCGAGGCCCTCCAGGTGGTGCGTTCCACGGCGGTCGACGTCGTGCTCATGGACGTCCGCATGCCGAAGCTGGACGGCGTGGAGGCCACCCGGCGCATCTGCGCCGAGCCCGAACCGCCGAAGGTGCTGATCCTGACCACCTTCGACCTGGACGAGTACGCGTTCTCCGGGCTGAAGGCGGGCGCCTCCGGCTTCATGCTGAAGGACGTGCCGCCGGGCGAGCTCCTCGCCGCCATCCGTTCCGTGCACAGCGGTGACGCGGTGGTCGCCCCGTCCACCACCCGCCGTCTCCTCGACCGGTTCGCGCCGATGCTGCCCACCACCGGCAGGGAGCCCCGCCACAAGGAGCTGGAGCGGCTCACGGAGCGCGAGCGCGAGGTCATGGTGCTGGTCGCGCAGGGGCTGTCCAACGGGGAGATCGCGGCCCGGCTGGTGCTGTCCGAGGCGACCGTGAAGACCCACGTGGGCCGCATCCTGACCAAGCTGGGGCTGCGCGACCGGGTCCAGGTGGTGGTCCTCGCGTACGAGACGGGGATCGTCCGGGCCGGCGGCCACGGCTGACCCGCACGCGGTCACGGCTGACCCGCACGCGGTCACGCGGCTCCGGCGGGGCGCATCTCGTTCGGGCACGGCAGCGGGGCGGACGGCCGCGGGCTAGCGGAGCATCCCTTCCAGGAAGTCGCTGCCCAGCCGGGCCACCACCGTCACGTCGAGCTGGTGCAGCACATAGCGGCCGCGCCGGCGGGTGGTGAGCAGGCCCGCCTTCTTGAGGACGGCGAGGTGCCGGGATATCTCGGGGGCCGTCATGCCGTGCACCTGGGCCAGCTCGGTCGTGGTGTAGGCGCTGCGGGCCAGCAGGCGGCAGATCCGCATCCGGACGGGGTGGGACAGCGCCGTCATCCGCAGTGTCAGCTGCTCCACCGAGGGCGGCGAGGCCAGTTCCGGCGAGCCCACCGGATAGTGCAGCACCGGCTGCCAGCCGTACCGGTGCAGCACCATCAGGTGGGGCCAGCCGAGACTCGTCGGCACCAGCAGCAGGCCGCCGTCCCCGGTGGCGCTGCGGCCCTGGATCAGCTTGTCCACGGTGATCCGCGCGGCCTCCGCGTCGAGCGTCACCGCCGAGGACACCGCGGCGAGGGCTTCCGCCAGGCCCTTGCGGCGCAGGAGATCCGTCTTGTAGCGGGCGTCCGTGGCGAGCGGGAGGCGCACCCGGGCCCAGACATCGGCGAAGAACGCCTCGTCGCAGTCCTCCAGGAACTGCCTGAGCCAGGCACGTACGCGGGGCGGGTCGTCGAGCAGCCGCTGAGTGAACCGCACCTGCCGAGGCCCGCGCGTGGCGGCCAGCTCGAAGGCGCGCCGCCGCAGCGCCGGGTCGGCGAGCACGCTCGGGCTCAGCACGTCGTACCCGGGCGCGCAGGTGAACTCCAGGGCGGAGTCCACGAACTGCTCGTCCGTCAGCTTGTCCAGGAGATCGAGCTCCTCGGCGAGCGAGGCCCCGGGGAGCGTGCTTCTGCCCGGGATGCCCGCGTACGGCAGGAAGATGTCCGAGAACGTCGTCCGCCACAGGAAGTCGGCCTCGCACATCTGGTCCGCCAGATGCGAGTCGAGCCCCGCGGTCACACCGGTGACCCAGCCCTGAAGGCCGGGATGGTGCCCCGGCTCGGACAGCGCGTGCAGCGCCATGCCGAGCTCGGCCAGCGGTGAGGGCACGACCGCGACCCTCTCCGGCCGCAGCCCCGCGATGTCGATGCTCAGGCTCATGACCTCATGGTGCACCCCGCCACCGACAACGCGATCCTCGATTGACGGCCGCCGTCAATCGACGCGACGCCGGGCGCGGGCCGGACGCAGCCTGAAGAGGCCGTCCCACGCTGCGGCCCAGAGGCCCTCCCACGCTGCGGGCCAGAGGCCGTCCCACGCGCGGGCCGCCGCGGCAGGCCCTGCCCCGGCGGCTGCGCCCGCGGCCTAGCTGCCGACCACCTCGGCCACCCGGCCCACGAAGTCCACGACCGCCGCCCGCACGTCGTCCGCCGTCCACGTCAGTCCGGCGGCGCTGACGGTGACCTCGGTGTACGACAGTCCCGGCCCGCCGCGGCTCCAGGCGCCGGCGAAGAGCATCGCCCTCGTCTGCTCGGCCTGGAGCGCCGCCGCCTCGGCGAGCACCTCGCCCTCGTACGGCAGCCAGACCTGGAACTCGTGGGTGTGCGGCACCTCGGGGTGCACGCGCGCCCACGGCACGCCCGCTCCGGCGAAGCCCTCGCGCAGCGCGGCGGCCACCACGCGCGCGTGGGCCACGTACTCCGGCAGCCGGGGCAGTTCCCGCTCCAGGCCGACGAGCGCCGCCAGGGCGGTGGGGAACTGCTGGAAGACCATCCCGCCGTAGCGGTGCCGCCATGTCTTCGCCTCCTCCACCAGCGTCTTCGGGCCGGCGAGCGCGGCGCCGCCGAAGCCGTCGAGGGACTTGTAGAACGACACGTAGATGCTGTCGGCCAGGTCCGCTATCTCCCGCAGGGGGCGGCCGAAGTGGTGCGTCGTCTCCCACAGGCGCGCGCCGTCGAAGTGCACCACCGCGTCGCGCTCGCGGGCCGCCGCCACGACCTCGGTCAGCTCCTCCCAGGAGGGCAGCACATAACCGGCGTCCCTGAGGGGCAGTTCCAGCATCAGGGCCCCGAAGGGCTCCTCGAAGGCGCGCACCTCCTCGGCCGTGGGCAGCCGCGGCTCGCGCGTCAGCCGGACCGTACGCAGTTCGCTGACGGCGGTGAACGCGCCCCGCTCCCATACCTCGGGATGACTCAGCGCGTGCAGCGCGACCGTGGGGTTGCCGGTGCGTCCCGCCCAGCAGCGCAGGGCGACCTGCTGGGCCATCGTGCCGGTCGGGAAGAACGCGGCGGCCTCCGCGCCCAGCAGCCCGGCGACCCGTTCCTCCAGCGCCGCCACGACCCCGTCGCCGTAGAGGTCCGCGGGCTCGTCCAGGTCGTGGACCTGCGGCGCGGCCTCGTGCAGCAGCGCGAGCCGGTCCCGCAGCGTGCCCCGGGCGCCGTCGCGCGACAGGACGCGTTCCGCCGTCCGGTAGGCGGCCGCCCGCCGCTCCCGCAGGCGCTGCTGCGCCGACTTCGCCTCGCCGTGTTCCGCCGTGTTCGTCATGCCCCGGATGATGCCGTGCGGCGGCTCGCGGGGTCACGGGCGTTTCCGGCCCCCGCCCGCCCCCGGGGCCGCCGGTCGGCAACGGGTGGGATAACCCACAGCCTGTGGACAACCGGACGCTCCCCGGACGGATAGCGTTAACATGACGAGAAATCGTCCGGTACCCGGAGCGGACTGGAACGGAAGGCCTCCGTCGCGTGAGTACAGCCCAACAGCCAGACCCCAGGGACCGTCCGGCACGGCTCGCCGTCGGCGTCGTCGGCGCCGGCCGGGTGGGCCCGGCCCTGGCCGCGTCCCTCCAGCTCGCCGGGCACCGTCCGGTCGCCGTCTCCGGTGTCTCCGACGCCTCCCGGCGGCGGGCCGCGCTGCTGCTGCCCGACGTGCCCCTGGTCCCGCCCGCCGAGGTTCTCCAGCGCGCCGACCTGGTGCTGCTGACCGTCCCCGACGACGCCCTGCCCGGGCTCGTGGAGGGGCTCGCCGAGACCGGCGCCGTACGGCCCGGCCAGCTGATCGTGCACACCTCGGGCCGGTACGGCGCGAGGGTCCTCGACCCGGTCCTGCGCGTGGGCGGGCTGCCGCTGGCCCTGCACCCGGCGATGACCTTCACGGGCAGCCCCGTCGACGTCCAGCGCCTGGCGGGCTGTTCCTTCGGCGTCACGGCGCCCGACGAGCTGCGGCTGGCCGCCGAGGCCCTGGTGATCGAGATGGGCGGCGAGCCGGAGTGGATCGCCGAGGACAGCAGGCCGCTCTACCACGCGGCCCTGGCCCTGGGCGCGAACCACCTGGTCACGCTGGTCGCCCAGTCCATGGAGCTGCTGCGGGCGGCCGGCGTCGAGGCCCCCGACCGGATGCTCGGCCCGCTGCTCGGCGCCGCCCTCGACAACGCGCTGCGCTCCGGCGACGGCGCGCTCACCGGCCCCGTCGCGCGCGGAGACGCGGGCACGGTCGCCGCACACGTCGCCGAGCTGCGCGAGCACGCCCCGCAGACCGTGGCCGGCTACCTGGCGATGGCCCGCGCCACCGCCGACCGCGCGCTCGCCCACGGGCTCCTCAAGCCCGAACTCGCCGAGGACCTCCTCGGGGTGCTCGCCGACGAAGCCCACGGCACCCCCGAGAACCCCGGCGCCTCGGGCCCGCACGGCACCGAAGGAGATGCCGGATGACCACCACCCTGCTGCGCACCGCCGCCGAACTGCACGCACGCACGCGTGGCGGCCGCCGGGCCGTCGTGATGACCATGGGCGCCCTGCACGAGGGCCACGCCACCCTTGTCCGCACCGCCAGGGAACTCGCCGGGCCGGACGGCGAGGTCGTCGTCACGGTCTTCGTCAACCCGCTCCAGTTCGGCCAGGGCGAGGACCTCGACCGCTACCCGCGCACCCTGGACGCCGATCTCAAGCTCGCCGAGCAGGCCGGCGCGGACGTCGTGTTCGCCCCGTCCGTGGACGAGGTCTACCCGGGCGGAGAGCCCCAGGTCCGCATCACCGCGGGCCCCATGGGCGAGCGACTTGAAGGCAGCTCCCGTCCCGGGCACTTCGACGGCATGCTCACCGTCGTCGCCAAGCTGCTGCACCTCACCCGGCCCGACACCGCCCTCTTCGGACAGAAGGACGCCCAGCAGCTCGCCCTGATCCGCCGCATGGCACGGGACCTGAACTTCGGCGTGGACATCGTCGCCGTGCCCACCGTGCGGGAGGAGGACGGGCTGGCCCTGTCCAGCCGCAACCGCTATCTGTCCGCCGGGGGCCGGCGCACCGCACTGGCCCTCTCCCAGGCCCTGTTCGCGGGCCGCGACCGGCACGCCGCACAGGAGGCGCTGCGGGCACGGGCGCGTGCCGTGCCCGCCACACGCGCGCGTGCCGAGGCGCTCAGCGCCATAGGGGAGTCCCGCGCGGCGGCCGACGCGCACGCTGTCGCCAAGGCCGCCCCCGGCAACCCGGCGGCCATCCGCGCGGCGGCCCGCCTGGTCCTCGACGAGGCCGCCCGGCTGGACCCGCCGCTGGAACTGGACTACCTCGCGCTGGTCGATCCGTCGGACTTCACGGAGATCACCGAGCTCGAGGACGACTTCACCGGCGAGGCCGTCCTCGCCGTCGCCGCCAGGGTCGGGACGACCCGGCTGATCGACAACCTCCCCCTCACCTTCGGAGCCGCCTCGTGACCAGCACAGGCATACGACTGCACGCGCCCGAGCCCGGGTGGAGCATCGCCGCGGACGTGGTGGTCGTCGGTTCCGGCGTCGCCGGCCTGACCGCGGCCCTGCGCTGCGAGGCCGCCGGCCTGACGACGGTAGTCGTCACCAAGGCCCGGCTCGACGACGGCTCGACCCGCTGGGCGCAGGGCGGCATAGCCGCGGCCCTGGGCGAGGGCGACACGCCAGAACAGCACCTGGACGACACGCTGGTGGCCGGCGCGGGCCTGTGCGACGAGGACGCCGTACGGATCCTCGTCACCGAGGGCCCCGACGCCGTGCATCGGCTGATCGAGACCGGCGCCCACTTCGACGAGTCCGAGGGAGGCGGCCTGGAGCTCACCCGCGAGGGCGGCCACCACCGACGCCGGATCGCGCACGCGGGCGGCGACGCGACCGGCGCGGAGATCTCCCGGGCG
The DNA here is from genome assembly GCF_040295245.1 of Streptomyces sp. NPDC002884. Lineage (NCBI taxonomy): Bacteria > Bacillati > Actinomycetota > Actinomycetes > Kitasatosporales > Streptomycetaceae > Streptomyces > Streptomyces sp. NPDC002884. The sequence continues at coordinate 124,421 of NZ_JBEOVB010000017.1, forward strand.
CTCGTCGAGGCGGTCCGCGCACGTGGTCTGCGCACGGTCGAGAACGCGCTCGTGCTGGACCTGCTGACCGACGCCGACGGCCGTACGGCAGGCGTCACCCTGCACGTCATGGGCGAGGGCCAGCACGACGGCGTGGGCGCCGTGCACGCCCCCGCGGTCGTCCTCGCGACCGGCGGCATGGGCCAGGTGTTCTCCGCCACCACCAACCCGTCGGTGTCCACCGGCGACGGCGTGGCGCTCGCCCTGCGCGCCGGCGCGGAGGTCTCCGACCTGGAGTTCGTCCAGTTCCACCCGACCGTGCTGTTCCTCGGCTCGGACGCCGAGGGCCAGCAGCCCCTCGTCTCCGAGGCCGTACGCGGCGAGGGCGCCCACCTGGTCGACGCGAACGGCGTGCGCTTCATGGTTGGGCAGCACGAGCTGGCCGAACTGGCGCCCCGGGACATCGTCGCCAAGGGCATCATGCGCCGCATGCAGGAGCAGGACGCCGAGCACATGTTCCTCGACGCCCGCCACTTCGGCGCCGACATGTGGGAGCACCGCTTCCCGACGATCCTGGCCGCCTGCCGGGTCCACGGCATCGACCCGGTCACCGAGCCCGTCCCGGTCGCCCCGGCGGCCCACTACGCCTCCGGGGGCGTGCGCACCGACTCCCGTGGCCGGACGACCGTGCCGGGCCTGTACGCGTGCGGCGAGGTCGCCTGCACCGGCGTGCACGGTGCGAACCGGCTCGCGTCGAACTCGCTCCTGGAAGGCCTCGTCTACGCCGAGCGGATCGTCACCGACATCGTGGAGAGCCGCACGGACGACGGCCTGCACGCGCGGGTGCCCGCGCCGGTCGAGCACCCGGAGAAGCCCGCGCACCCGCTGCTCGCCCCGGAGGCCCGGTTCGCCATCCAGCGGATCATGACGGACGGCGCGGGCGTCCTGCGTTCCGCCGAGTCCCTGGAGAAGGCGGCCGGCCAGCTGGTGCGGCTGCACGCCGAGGCCCGCGACGCCCTCGACGAGAACGGCAAGACGGCCGAGCCCGGCGTCGACACCTGGGAGGCCACGAACCTCCTGTGCGTGGCACGGGTCCTGGTCGCCGCCGCCCGGCAGCGCGAGGAGACCCGCGGCTGCCACTGGCGCGAGGACCACGCCGACCGAGACGACGCGAACTGGCGCCGGCACATCGTCGTACGGCTGAATCCGGACCGCACGCTCGCCGTACACACCACCGATACCGCAGACTTCCCCCCGACCCGGCAGCACCCCCAGGAGCAGTGACAGACGTGAGCACCCCCGACCTTCCCCTCGCCCAGAGCGGCGGCTGCGGCGACGGCTGTGCCTGTGGCGCCGACGCAGACACGGACTTCGCAGGCGAGGGATACGCCGAATACGCGGAGTGCGGCCTCGACCCCGCGCTCGCCCAGCTGCTTTCCGACGCCGGACTCGACCCCGTGGAGGTCGAGGACATCGCCAACGTCGCCATCCAGGAGGACCTGGCCCACGGCGTCGACGTGACCACCGTCGCGACCATCCCCGAGGAGGCGGTCGCCACCGCCGACTTCACCGCGCGCGAGGCGGGCGTGGTGGCGGGCCTCAGGATCGCCGAGGCGGTCGTCTCGGTCGTCTGCACGGACGAGTTCGAGGTCGAGCGGCACGTGGAGGACGGCGACCGCGTGGAGGCCGGCCAGAAGCTGCTGTCGGTCACCACGCGCACGCGTGACCTCCTCACCGCCGAGCGCAGCGCGCTCAACCTGCTGTGCCGGCTCTCCGGCATCGCCACCGCCACGCGCGCGTGGGCGGACGTCCTGGAGGGCACCAAGGCGCGCGTGCGGGACACCCGCAAGACGACACCCGGCCTGCGCTCCCTGGAGAAGTTCGCCGTCCGCTGCGGCGGCGGCGTCAACCACCGCATGTCGCTGTCCGACGCGGCGCTGGTCAAGGACAACCACGTGGTCGCCGCGGGCGGCGTCGCCCAGGCCTTCGAGGCGGTGCGGGAGACGTTCCCGGACGTCCCGATCGAGGTCGAGGTCGACACCCTGCACCAGCTGCGCGAGGTGGTCGAAGCAGGCGCCGACCTGATCCTGCTGGACAACTTCACGCCGGGCGAGTGCGCGGAGGCCGTCGGGGTCGTCGGCGGGCGCGCCCTGCTGGAGGCGTCGGGCCGGCTGACCCTCGTCAACGCCAAGGCGTACGCCGACACCGGCGTCGACTTCCTCGCCGTCGGCGCCCTGACGCACTCCTCGCCGATCCTGGACATCGGTCTGGATCTGCGAGCGGCGGAGTAGGGAACGGGGACCGGCCATGCTGCTGACGATCGACGTGGGCAACACGCACACCGTGCTCGGCCTGTTCGACGGTGAGGAGATCGTCGAGCACTGGCGGATCTCCACCGACGCCCGCCGGACCGCGGACGAACTGGCCGTGCTCCTGCAGGGCCTGATGGGTACGCACCCGCTGCTCGGAGAGGAACTGGGTGACGGCGTCGACGGGATCGCGATCTGCGCGACCGTGCCCTCCGTGCTGCACGAACTGCGCGAGGTGACCCGGCGCTACTACGGCGACGTGCCCGCCGTGCTGGTCGAACCCGGTGTGAAGACGGGGGTGCCGATCCTCTTCGACAACCCCAAGGAGGTCGGCGCCGACCGCATCATCAACGCGGTCGCGGCGAACGAGCTCTACGGCGGCCCGGCGATCGTCGTCGACTTCGGCACGGCGACGACGTTCGACGCGGTCAGCGCGCGCGGGGAGTACGTCGGCGGGGTCATCGCCCCCGGCATCGAGATCTCCGTCGAGGCGCTGGGCGTCAAGGCCGCACAGCTGCGCAAGATCGAGGTGGCCCGGCCGCGGAGCGTGATCGGCAAGAACACGGTCGAGGCGATGCAGTCCGGGATCGTCTACGGGTTCGCCGGCCAGGTCGACGGTGTGGTGACCCGGATGGCCCGCGAACTGGCGGACGACCCGGACGAGGTCACGGTGATCGCGACGGGCGGGCTGGCGCCGATGGTGCTCGGCGAGTCCTCCGTGATCGACGAGCACGAGCCGTGGCTGACCCTGATCGGGCTGCGCCTGGTGTACGAGCGGAACGTGTCCCGCATGTGAGCGGACGGGTGGGGGCGGGTGACCCGGGTGCCGGGGCCACCGGGGCGGATTGCGGACGCGCCACACCCGTCCCCTATGTCGAATTTGTCTGATTAGCGCGTATCGTCGCGGCATGCCCACGCCCTACGGATCCCGCGGCGGCATGGCGTTCGGCACGGAGGAGCTGCGAGTGCTCCGCCGCGCCCTCGCCCTCGCCCTCCACCCCGGCCCCGTCTCCGCCGAGGACATCCAGGACTGCCATCGCCTCGCCGAGTCCCTCGACGAGGCGATGCACGAGGCCGCCCGACTGCGGGCCTTCCTGGTGGCCGACCTCACCCGGTACCGCGCCGCTCTCCCCGGCACGGCCGCCGGCTACCTCACGCTCCTCGAGGAGGTACTGCCCACCGGATACCGGCCCGAGCCCGACGACCTCGCCGCCCTCCGCGCCCTGCGCGGCAACCCCACGGCCGCTGCCCTCCTGGGCCGCTGTCAGACGCTCGCCGAACGGGACGTACGCGCCCGTCTGGCCCGCCGGGCGGCCCACAGGGCCCCGGAGGCCGCCCCCACCGTCCCGGCGTCCCGTACCCGGCTCCTGGCCCTTCCCGGGGGCCTCTCCGGGGACGGCCGCGCCCGTCCGCCCGTCGCCGCCGGTGATCCGGGCGGACGCCCGGACGAGGAGCCGCGCAGTAAACCCGCCGGGAAGCCCGCCACGCCCGCCCCCGGTCCGGTCCCCGCCGAGCCCGCCCCGGAGCCCGCCCGGCGGCCCGTTCCCACGCCGGGCGAGGTCTTCCCGCGCCGCAGACCGACCCCGCCGCCCGCCGGTCCGGAGCAGCAGCGGCTGGCGGCCGGCTGACCCGGGCGACCCCGCCCCGATGTCCCGTTCCGCCCTGGCTACCCTGGTTCCATGGACTACGTCTCCGCGCTCGTGCCTCCCGTCGTCATGGCCGTGTTCTTCATCGGTGTGATCAGGGTGATCGTGAAGACCCAGGGCGGAGCGAACAAGGCCAAGGAGGACGCGGCGGTCGACGCCGTCCTCGCGCGCGCGGACGGCGCGCGTCAGGCCTCGGTGAGCCCCGACGCCTGACCGGCCCGCGACGCTCCCGCACCGCCCACGGCGTGCGGCTCTTTTCGGAGCCGCACGCCCTTTTTGTTCCCGTTTGCCGATGAAAGCGCACGTCCGGCACGCGATTGGCGAGATCTCCCACTATTGTTCTGAGCTGTGCCTCGTCCATTGGGAGAACTCGAAGACTCGGTCATGACGCGGGTGTGGAAGTGGAACCGCCCGGTGACCGTTCGAGAAGTCCTGGAAGACCTTCAGCAGGAACGGTCCATCGCGTACACCACGGTGATGACCGTTTTGGACAATCTCCATCAGAAGGGCTGGGTACGGCGTGAAGCCGAAGGCCGGGCCTATCGATATGAGGCGGTCTCGACCCGGGCCGCCTACGCGGCCGCCCTGATGAACGACGCCTGGGCGCAGAGCGACAACCCCGCCGCCGCTCTCGTCGCCTTCTTCGGGATGATGAGCGAGGAACAGCGCCACGCGCTTCGCGACGCCGTGCGCATGGTCCAGGGTCCGGAAACTGCCGAACCCGCGACTGCGGGGAGTCCGGAGAGTACGGGGAGTACCGGTGAGAACCCCGGCTCGGCGACGGAGGCCGACGGGCGATAGCGTCCGCTCATGTCAGCAGAGAGTCCCTCGGCCGAGAACCCCGAAGTCACCGCTAAAGCCATCACCGTCCGCCGGGCCCGGACCGGCGATGTCTCCGCCGTGCGCCGTCTCCTTGACGCCCATGTCCGCGGCGGCATCCTGCTGGACAAAGCGACGGTGACGCTTTACGAGGACATCCAGGAGTTCTGGGTCGCCGAACGCGACGACAACGCCGAGGTGGTCGGCTGCGGCGCCCTGCACGTGATGTGGGAAGACCTGGCGGAAGTCCGCACTCTCGCGGTGAAGCCCGGGCTCAAGGGCGCGGGCATCGGCCACCAGTTGTTGGAGAAGTTGCTCCACACCGCGCGCTGGCTCGGCGTTCGACGGGTTTTCTGTCTGACCTTCGAAGTCGACTTCTTCGGCAAGCACGGCTTCGTGGAGATCGGTGAGACGCCGGTCGACACCGATGTCTACGCGGAGCTGCTGCGTTCCTATGACGAGGGCGTCGCGGAGTTCCTCGGACTCGAACGAGTGAAACCGAACACCTTGGGCAACAGCCGGATGCTTCTGCATCTGTGATCGTCGACGTCCATTCACACCGACCCGTCTTGCCCGGGTTCCCTATGTCCGAAACGCGCACGTTTCCGGGCGAGGGGCGGGCTGCGGGCCCCTGCCGGGGGTTTGTGTTTTCCCAGCAAAAGCGGTTTGCTTTCCGACGTACTGCTGTACTGCATATAACAGGGCGCGGCTAAACGGCGTACGCCGCGGACCCCCGGCCCTCACGTTTTCGATGAAAGGAAATCCGGTGGCACAGAAGGTTCAGGTCCTTCTTGTCGACGACCTCGACGGCGGCGAGGCGGACGAGACCGTGACGTTCGCGTTGGACGGCAAGACCTACGAGATCGATCTCACGACTACCAATGCGGACAAGCTCCGTGGACTTCTCGAGCCCTACGTGAAGGGTGGCCGCCGTACCGGAGGCCGTGCCGCGGGCGGGCGTGGAAAGGCGCGTGCCGCTACCGGTGGCAGCCAGGACACGGCCCAGATCCGCGCGTGGGCCAAGGAAAACGGTCACGAGGTCAATGACCGCGGCCGCGTTCCGGCGTCCATTCGCGAGGCCTACGAGAAGGCCAACGGCTGAGCGCTCGCGCGCCGCAGCCGGACACGGTGACAGTGCGTCGCCAGCGTGTCCACCAGCCGTACGAGATCGGGGGCGCCCCCAACGCCCCCCAGTGCCGACATCGTCGGCAGCGAGGCCTCGGCCTCGCGCCCTGCCACGGGGGGCCGCAGCCAGACGGCGGCCCCCTGCACCGCTCCGGGACGGTGCGGGCCCGGATCGCGGCCCTGGCCCCCGGCGGGGGGCGGCAGCGGGGCCTCGATGAGTTCGCCCGCGCCGATCGCCGTCAGATCCAGTGGTAGCGCGCCCCACTCCAGCCACTGGAGGATCCCCGGCACCTCCTCCGCGCCGCCCGCCGCCACCAGCAGCCGCATCCGGTCGCCCCGCACGGCCACCGGCGAGCCCGGCGCCAGTCGCCGCAGCGCGGCGAGGCCCGCCTCGGCCGGCACTTCCAGCACGTCGAAGCGCTCGCCCACCAAAAGTCGTACCGGCTCCCCGGGCACCGTCGGCCAGCCCAGTTCGTTCTCGTACCAGCCGCGGATCCGGTCGGCCGGATCATCCGGGTCGAGCGGCCGTCGGGGGAGGGGGACCGTGAGGATCGCAGCGGCGGCCGAGCAGACAGCCGGTGGGACTGAGCCAACCATGCCAAGTGCAACCGCCGAAAAGGCCCGCGGGTTACGGTGGGTGTTTGGACGGATGCGCCCTGTGTCGACAAACGGGGCGCGTGGGGGTGTCGGGAGGCGGAAGGTTGTTCGCCCATAGCGGAGGGGACCGGTGCGCACGGCATGGACTGTCGGTAGCAGCGGGTAAGACATCCCTAGTGGGAGGGGGCGACACGCAGGAAAGGCCGTCTCACGTTCGCCATCGGCGTACTGGCGACTGGGGTAACTGCCTGGCCTGCGGGAACATCGTCTCGCACCATCGGGTTGGAGCAGATGTCGGCGTTCGGGGTCAGGAGGCCATCGACGGTGTCGGCAGTTGGAATGAGCGGTCCCCGCTTGCGGGACTAAGCTGCGGAAGGACAGGGAGGGGAAGTTCCCCCCACTGCCTGACCGCTCTGAGGAGCGATTAACGATGTTCGAGAGGTTCACCGACCGCGCGCGGCGGGTTGTCGTCCTGGCTCAGGAAGAAGCCCGGATGCTCAACCACAACTACATCGGCACCGAGCACATCCTCCTGGGCCTGATCCACGAGGGTGAGGGTGTCGCCGCCAAGGCCCTTGAGAGCCTCGGGATTTCGCTCGAGGCGGTCCGCCAGCAGGTGGAGGAGATCATCGGCCAGGGCCAGCAGGCCCCGTCCGGGCACATCCCCTTCACCCCCCGTGCCAAGAAGGTCCTGGAGCTGTCGCTCCGCGAGGCCCTTCAGCTGGGACACAACTACATCGGCACGGAGCACATCCTGCTCGGCCTGATCCGCGAGGGCGAGGGCGTCGCCGCCCAGGTCCTCGTCAAGCTGGGCGCAGATCTCAACCGGGTGCGGCAGCAGGTCATCCAGCTGCTCTCCGGTTACCAGGGCAAGGAGACCGCCGGCGCCAGTGGTGGCCCTGCCGAGGGCACGCCCTCGACGTCCCTGGTCCTCGACCAGTTCGGCCGGAACCTCACCCAGGCCGCTCGTGAGTCCAAGCTCGACCCGGTCATCGGGCGCGAGAAGGAGATCGAGCGGGTCATGCAGGTGCTGTCCCGCCGTACCAAGAACAACCCGGTCCTGATCGGTGAGCCCGGTGTCGGCAAGACCGCCGTCGTCGAGGGCCTCGCCCAGGCCATCGTCAAGGGCGAGGTGCCCGAGACCCTCAAGGACAAGCACCTCTACACCCTGGACCTCGGCGCCCTGGTCGCCGGTTCCCGCTACCGCGGTGACTTCGAGGAGCGCCTGAAGAAGGTCCTCAAGGAGATCCGCACCCGCGGCGACATCATCCTGTTCATCGACGAGCTGCACACGCTGGTCGGTGCGGGTGCCGCCGAGGGCGCCATCGACGCCGCTTCGATCCTGAAGCCGATGCTGGCCCGCGGTGAGCTCCAGACCATCGGTGCGACCACGCTGGACGAGTACCGCAAGCACCTGGAGAAGGACGCGGCCCTCGAGCGCCGCTTCCAGCCCATCCAGGTCGCGGAGCCGTCCCTGCCGCACACGATCGAGATCCTCAAGGGTCTGCGCGACCGGTACGAGGCGCATCACCGTGTCTCGATCACCGACGAGGCGCTGGTCCAGGCCGCCACCCTGGCCGACCGGTACATCTCGGACCGCTTCCTGCCGGACAAGGCGATCGACCTGATCGACGAGGCCGGTTCCCGGATGCGCATCCGCCGGATGACCGCGCCGCCGGACCTGCGCGAGTTCGACGAGAAGATCGCCGGCGTCCGCCGCGACAAGGAGTCCGCGATCGACTCGCAGGACTTCGAGAAGGCCGCCTCCCTCCGCGACAAGGAGAAGCAGCTCCTGGCCGCCAAGGCCAAGCGGGAGAAGGAGTGGAAGGCCGGCGACATGGACGTCGTCGCCGAGGTCGACGGCGAGCTGATCGCCGAGGTCCTCGCGACCGCCACCGGTATCCCGGTCTTCAAGCTGACCGAGGAGGAGTCGAGCCGCCTGCTGCGCATGGAGGACGAGCTCCACAAGCGGGTCATCGGCCAGATCGACGCCGTCAAGGCGCTGTCGAAGGCGATCCGTCGTACGCGTGCCGGCCTCAAGGACCCGAAGCGTCCCGGTGGTTCGTTCATCTTCGCCGGTCCGTCCGGTGTCGGTAAGACCGAGCTGTCCAAGGCGCTCGCCGAGTTCCTCTTCGGTGACGAGGACGCGCTGATCTCCCTCGACATGTCGGAGTTCAGCGAGAAGCACACGGTGTCGCGGCTCTTCGGTTCGCCCCCCGGATACGTGGGCTACGAAGAGGGCGGCCAGCTGACCGAGAAGGTCCGTCGCAAGCCGTTCTCCGTCGTCCTCTTCGACGAGGTCGAGAAGGCCCACCCGGACATCTTCAACTCGCTGCTCCAGATCCTGGAGGACGGTCGTCTGACCGACTCCCAGGGCCGGGTCGTGGACTTCAAGAACACGGTCATCATCATGACGACCAACCTCGGCACCCGGGACATCTCCAAGGGCTTCAACCTGGGCTTCGCGGCCTCGGGCGACAAGAAGTCGAACTACGAGCGCATGAAGAACAAGGTCTCGGACGAGCTCAAGCAGCACTTCCGGCCCGAGTTCCTCAACCGTGTCGACGACGTGGTCGTCTTCCCGCAGCTGACGCAGGAGGACATCCTCCAGATCGTCGACCTGATGATCGGCAAGGTCGACGAGCGCCTCAAGGACCGGGACATGGGCATCGAGCTCTCCCAGGCCGCGAAGGAGCTGCTGTCGAAGAAGGGTTACGACCCGGTGCTGGGTGCGCGTCCGCTGCGTCGCACCATCCAGCGCGAGATCGAGGACACGCTCTCGGAGAAGATCCTCTTCGGCGAGCTGCGCCCCGGTCACATCGTGGTCGTGGACACCGAGGGCGAGGGTGAGACCAAGACCTTCACCTTCCGTGGCGAGGAGAAGTCGGCCCTGCCCGACGTCCCGCCGATCGAGCAGGCGGCCGGCGGCGCCGGACCGAACCTGAGCAAGGACGCCTGACCCTCCGGGGACAGAGCGCGGAGAGGGGCCGGTGCTTCACAGCACCGGCCCCTTTCGCATGCGTTCCGCAGGCCCCGCACGGCCGTGCGAGTACTACGACAGCTGGCCGTCGTAGTCCGGCAGCTTGTACGTCGTCTCGGCGTGGCCGCCCGAGAGGTCGGTGGCGCTGTTGCCGATGTTCGCGATGATCGTGTAGCCCTTGGACTCGATGTCGACGCGCTGGGCGGTCTTGTAGGTGGCGACGTCCTTGAAGAGGTCCAGGAAGCCGCGTACGTAGAGACCGGAGACCTTGTAGCCGACGTACTTGAGGTTGTAGTCGGTCACCCCGGAGATGATGCCCGGGCGGGCGGTGACGAAGAACAGCGAGACGCCGTGCTCCTGGGCGTACTTGGCCACGTCGAGGACCGGCTTGTTGGCCGGCTGGGGGTAGCTGAAGCCGAAGTCGGTCTCCAGGGTGGTGTTGTCGATGTCGAAGACGATCGCCTGCTTCTCGCCCGGCTTGGTCGCGGCGATGCGCTGCTTCAGCGTCGGCAGGGCCTGGTTCATCACGGCCTGGCAGTCCTGCTGCCAGGTGGCGTAGTCGACGTCCTCGGCTGCGGCTGCGGCTGCGGCTGCGGCTGCGGTGGAGACGGTGGAGGTGCCGGTGGCCGTCGCGGCCTGGGCGCCGACCGGTACGGCCATCGCCGTGACGGCCGCCGTCGCCACGGCGGTCATGGCGATGCGGCGCGTCCAGCTGCCTCTGGTCATGTGTGGGGTCCTCTCGCGTCCTTGCGCTACCGGTGTCGTGAGCATGCTGATCGCTGGGGGTGGCCTGGGGGGAACCAGCGGGTTACTGGACGGTAGAGGCCGATGAGAGCCCGGTCACAGACCCGTGCATGCGAACGTGAGCGGGGTCACAAGTGCCCTGCGGGGTACGGGAGTAGTCGCCGTCACATTCCGAAGTCCCTTGCAGGGGACGGCCGGTGACATGGCGCACAGGCGATTCGGACCCTACTAGGCCGGTTAGTCGTAACCTGAATCGGACTAAAACGGACGTATACCCCAGAGGTCTCGATCCCCACTCGGGCCTCCGGTGTGGGCGAGTGTCGAATGTGTCCGGAAAGGGGGTTCTGTCAAGAAGTGGGAAGTTTTGGGGTGAAGTACTAGGTTCCGTCGTAGATCACACGTTTGGGGGTCTGTGGGCCCCGGGGTTACCAAGGGATGGCCACTTCGGCGGAGGTTCACGCCGGGTGGTTTCTTCTGTCCCCGTCCCCATGAGGTCTTCGATGTTCCAGCGCGTCACGTTCCGTTCTTCCCGTACGTCCCAGCTCCGCACTCGCGTGGTCGTCGGCGCCGCCGCCCTGGGCGCCTCGGTCGTGCTGGGGAGCGGAGTGGCGTCCGCCGCGGCGCCTGCTGCCGCACCCGCCGCCGCGAAGACGGCCGCCTCGGCCGCTTCCTGGATCGACCCGGTGAAGAAGTACACGCTGTCCGCCGGCTACGCCCAGGCCGGCGCGATGTGGCAGTCCACCCACAGCGGTCAGGACTTCGCCGTGCCGACCGGTACCAAGGTCATGGCCGCGCACGGCGGCACCGTGGTCAAGGCCGGCGGCAACGGCGCCGGTGACGGCCCCGCCTACGGCAACGCCATCGTGATCAAGCACTCCAACGGCGTCTACTCGCAGTACGCCCACCTCTCGAGCATCCACGTGAAGGTCGGCCAGGTCGTCAAGACGGGCCAGAAGATCGGGCTGTCCGGCAGCACCGGCAACTCCAGCGGTCCCCACCTGCACTTCGAGATCCGTACGACCGCGAACTACGGCTCGGCGATCAACCCGGTCACCTTCCTGCACGGCAAGGGCGTGAAGGTCTGACGCCGATGTGATCAGGTGCCCTGATGCGCCTGCGTCACCAGATCGATGGCGACCTCGAGGACGGCTGCGCGCTTGTCCTCGGGGTCGCCTTCGAGGTCCTGGAGGAAGAACATGCCGGCGTGCAGCGTGAAGATGGCGCTCACGCAGCGGACCTGGTCGGCGAGGGGGGCGTCCGGGTCGATGATGATGTCGCGCAGGCCCCGCAGGCGGTCCTTGAACGAGTCGCCGATCTGGAGCTCCCGCACCGTCGCCTGGTTCTCCTGCATGAAGCGGAAGAGCGGGGTCGCCTCGGAGAGGGCCCGGCTGTAGCGCCGTATGAGTTCCTGCTTGGTGTCCAGGGTGTGCGGCTGGTTCCCGCCCCACTCGATCAGGTCCTCGATCGGCTTCGTCAGATCCGTGAAGATGCCGACGATGATCTCTTCCTTGGTCTTGAAGTGGTAGTACAGGGCCGCCTTGGTGACCTCCAGTCGCTCCGCGATCTCGCGGAGAGAGGTCTTCTCGTAGCCCTGCTCCGCGAAGAGTTCGAGTGCGACGTCCTGGATGCGCTGGCGGGTGTTGCCGCGCCGCTGCTGCTTCGTGCCGTCCATGCTGACGTCCATTCTCGTGGTCCTCGCGCTCCCGCGAAACTTACTTGCCGTCCGGCTAGTTAGATGCGGAAACTTACTTGACGCCCGGCTAGTTGCAGGTCTACCTTCCCAGTGTAGTGAACTAGCCGGGCGGCAAGTAAGTAGCCGGCCGGGGGGAAGCCCAGGGGAGTGGCAACCATGGCGGACACAAAGACAGTCGAGACCGAGGCGGAGAAACAGCCGAGGAGCGTGCGGGTCGTCCTGCTCGCGCTGATGATCACGATGATGCTCGCGATGCTCGACAACATGATCGTGGGCACGGCGATGCCGACGATCGTCGGCGAACTCGGCGGGCTCGAACACCTGTCGTGGGTCGTGACCGCGTACACCCTCGCGACCGCGGCCTCCACCCCGATCTGGGGCAAGATCGGCGACATGTACGGGCGCAAGGGCGCCTTCATGACGTCCATCGTGATCTTCCTGATCGGCTCCGCGCTGAGCGGCATGGCCCAGAACATGGGCGAACTGATCGGCTTCCGCGCGATCCAGGGCCTCGGCGCCGGTGGTCTGATGGTCGGCGTCATGGCGATCATCGGTGACCTCATCCCGCCGCGGGAGCGCGGCAAGTACCAGGGCATGATGGCTGGCGTCATGGCGCTCGCGATGATCGGCGGCCCGCTGGTCGGCGGCACCATCACCGACAACTGGGGCTGGCGCTGGTCCTTCTACATCAACCTGCCGCTCGGCGTGGTGTCGCTGGCCCTCATCAGCGCCGTTCTGCACCTGCCGAGGAAGCGCTCGCAGTCGCGGATCGACTACCTGGGCGCCACGCTGCTGACCGTCGGCATCACCTCCATCGTCCTGGTCACCACCTGGGGCGGCTCGGAGTACGCCTGGTCGTCCGCGCGGATCATGGAGCTCATCGGGATCGGCGTCGCCTCCCTCATCGGGTTCGTGTTCTGGCAGACCAGGGCCGCCGAGCCGATCGTGCCGCTGCACATCTTCCGCAGCCGCAACTTCACCCTGATGTCGATCATCGGCTTCGTCACCGGCTTCGTGATGTTCGGCGCCACCCTCTTCCTGCCGCTGTACCAGCAGTCGGTGCAGGGCGCCTCCGCGACCAACTCCGGTCTGCTGCTCCTGCCGATGCTCGGCGCCATGCTGGTCACCTCGATGGTGGCGGGCCGGGTGACCACCAACAGCGGCAAGTACAAGATCTTCCCGTTGGTCGGCAGTGTCGCGATGGTCATCGGCCTGTACCTGCTGTCCACCATGGACACCGGGACCAGCCGCCTCACCTCCGGTGTGTTCATGGCCGTCGTCGGTCTCGGCATGGGCTGCCTCATGCAGATCACGATGCTGGTCGCGCAGAACAGCGTCGAGATGAAGGACATGGGCGTCGCTTCCTCGTCCACCACCCTCTTCCGTACGCTCGGCTCCTCCTTCGGTGTCGCGATCATGGGTGCGCTGTTCAACAACCGCGTCCAGGACGTCATGTCCGAGCGGGCCGGCGCGTTGGGTTCGAAGGTCACCGAGCAGTCCGCGCAACTGGACGCGGCCAGCCTGGCCAAGCTGCCCGCCGCGGCCCGGGAGGCCTACCAGCACGCGGTGTCGTCCGGCACCCACTCGGCGTTCCTGCTGGGAGCCGTGGTGGCGGTGGTCGCGCTGGTGGCGGCGGTGTTCGTCAAGGAGGTCCCGCTCAAGGGAGCTGGGCCGCAGAAGGACGGCGACGAGCCGGCCGACGGCGCTGCCGCGACGCAGCCGCCCCTGGTCGAGGCCGTCTGACCGCGCTGCTGTACACGCAGGCCCCCCGGCGGTGTCCGCCCCGGGGGGCCTGCGGTCTGTGCTGTGCGCCCGACCCGGCGCGGCTCTGCCTGTCGTGAGCCGGCGGCGCCGCTCTCCCGGCGGTGAGAGGGGCTGGCGACCGCCGGTACCCGGCACCGGACCGCCCGTGTCGTGCGCGCCGCCTCCCTGATCCCGTCGTGCCACGCGCCCGGACGGTGGCCGCCGTCACGGCATCGTCGGGTAGCTTCCCGTGTTCGTCGGCGCGTGCTCGGGCAGCCACAGGACGGCGACGGCACCCTCGGCGGGTATGTGCTCAGGGGCCCCCGCGGGCCGTACGTTGCGGAAGGTCAGCCGGGCGCCGAGCACCCGCGCCTGGCCCGCCGCGATGGTGAGCCCGAGCCCGTGTCCGTGCCCGGCCCGGTCGGCGCTGCCGGTGCGGAAGCGGCTGGGCCCCTCCGCGAGCAGGTTCTCGGGGAAACCGGGGCCGTGGTCGCGGACCCGGATGACCCGGCCCTCGACGGTGACCTGGATCGGCGGCTTGCCGTGCCGGGCGGCGTTGGCCAGCAGGTTGAACAGCACGCGCTCCAGGCGCCGGGGGTCGGTCGTGACCATCGACTCGTGCACCACCCGCACCTCGACGTCCGGGTCCTTGGCCGCGACCCGGCGAGCCACGAACTCGCCCAGCACGATGTCCTGCAGTTCCGCGCGCTCCGAGGCACCGTCGAGACGGGCCACCTCCAGCACGTCCTCGACCAGGGTGCGCATCGCCTTCGCCCGGTCCAGGACCAGCTCGGTCGGCCGGCCGGGCGGCAGCAGCTCGGCGGCCGTCAGCAGCCCCGTCACCGGGGTGCGCAGTTCGTGCGCGATGTCGGCGGTGACCCGGCGCTCGGCCTCCAGCCGCTCCTGCAGCGCGTCCGCCATGGCGTCCACCGCGCTCGCCAGGTCGTCGGTCTCGTCCCGTACGACCCCGCCGATGGCGTCCCGCACCCGCACGTTCGACTCGCCGCTCGCGACCTGGTTCGCCGCGGCCGCCGCCTTGCGCAGCCGGCGCGAGAGCTGCCCGCCGATGAGCACGCCGAGCGCGCTGCCGCCGAGCACGACCGCGATGGAACCGATCACCAGGGCCTGGTCGAGGTCCTTGAGGATGTCCGTGCTGCGGTCGGTGAAGCCGGTGTGCAGGGACAGCACGTGCCCGTCCTTGACCGGCACGGCCGCCCAGATGTCCGGCACCCCGCGCGTGCGGTCGGAGACGAACGTGGCCCGACGGCCCTCGTGGACCTTCTCCCGCAAGGACTGCGGCAGGCTGGAGTCGTCGATCTTGACGTTGGGGAAGTTCGGCCGCCCCGACTGCTCGTAGTTGCGCTGGGCGATCTGAATGCGCTCGTCGGCGAGATCGCGCGCGTTGTCCAGCATGGACACGCGTGCGGCGTTGTGCACGACCAGGCTGAGCGCGATCGCCACCAGCGCACCGACCAGCGCGATCGCCGCGCTCAGCTTCCACCGCAGCCCCGTACGGATGCCCACCCGCTCTCTGCGAGCCGGAACCAGCTGCCGGATCATCCCCCGCATCCTTCCGCCCCTGCCCCGCTCAGGCTTTCAACTTGTAGCCGAAACCGCGGACCGTCTCGATACGGTCCTGGCCGATCTTCGTCCGCAGCCGCTGCACATGGACGTCCACGACCCGGGTGTCGCCGCCCCAGCCGTAGTCCCACACCCGCTCCAGCAGTTTGTCGCGCGAGAGGACCGTGCCCGGAGCGGAGGAGAACTCCAGCAGCAGGCGCATCTCGGTCGGGGTCAGCGCCACCGGCTGCCCGGCCCGGCGCACCTCCATGCCCTCCGTGTCGATCTCCAGATCGCCGAACGACAGCACACCGCCGGCCGCGGAGACCTCGGGCTCGGTACGGTCGCCGCCGCCCGCGTGTCCGAAGCGCCGCAGCACGGCGCGGATCCGGGCGACCAGCACGGCGCCGTCGAAGGGCTTGGTCACGTAGTCGTCGGCGCCGGCCTCCAGACCGAGGACGACGTCGATGGAGTCGGCGCGCGCCGACAGCATGATCACCGGCACGGTGGATTCGTCCCGGATGCGCCGGCACAGGCTCACCCCGTCCAGGCCGGGCACCATGACGTCCAGCAGCGCGATATCGGGGCGGTCGGCACGGAACGCCTCCAGGCCCGACAGGCCGTCGGGCATCGCGGTGACCACGAAGCCGTCCCGCTCGAGGGCGAGCTGGGTGGCCTCGCGGATGACGTCGTCGTCCTCGACGAACAGGACGTGGGTCTGGTCTGCCATCCCGGTGCTCTCAGTTCTCGTATGCGGTCTCGTGTGCGTGCGGGTCGTCAGTCTGACGGGCTTCCGCCCGCGCCCAGTCGCTCACCTGTCGGTGAACTGTCGTGTGTGTCCCTTGCTTGGACGCGTGGAGCGCGGCGAGCGTTCACTTCGCGCACGATCCCTGTCCTTCTCCGTGCGGTCCGTCCTCGCGCGCCCCCGCTCGTCACTGCCCGTCCTCGCCCGTCCATCCATTGATCGGAACGAGCGGCCCGATCGGTTCACGCTGCCGGAGAATTTTTCGGCCGGCCGCGTCCGGGCAGGTCAGCTCGGTTCCGGCGCCACCGTGGGCTCGTCACCGACGACGCTGCTGTAGTCGTTGTGCCAGCTGTACTCCTTCACGAAGCGGCCCGAGGTCCAGCGGTACGTGATCACGTTCTCGCCGGACGGGTCGGAGACCGGGTCGCCCTTCTCGTACACCTGCTTGGTCACCACCAGGTCGCCCCGGTCCATCTCCGCGTAGACGGGAGGCTCCTCGGCCTGGAACACGTTCCGGTAGCCGCCGCCGCCGTCCTTCCGGTACACGTACGAGCCCATGCCGACGACGTCACCGCAGGTGAGCACGTTGACGATGATGTCGTCGCCGGAGCCGCCGGTGAGGTCGCCGTACGACACGTCGACCGGGTACTCGTCGCCGACGCAGGGCTGCAGCTCGCGCTTGACCTCCGCCGAGACCTCGGGGTCGTCCTTGATCAGCCGGACCGCCTCCGTCGGGTCGGGGGGGCCGGTGGAGGCGGCCGACGGGGAGATGCCGGCGCCCGCCACCGCGTCGGAGTGAGCCGGGCCCTCGTCACGGGCGCCGGTGCCGCCGGTGGCGCAGGCGGAGGCGAAAAGGGCGAGGGCGGCGAGCACGGACATCGCCGTGATCGCCGCCTGGATGGTGCTTCGGGCCGGTGTGGGCCCGGCCTCGGTCAGGCCGCCGCGCAACGCTCCCGCTCCTCACGCTCCAGCGCGCGTGCGTCCAGATCGCGGGCTTCCAGCTCCTCGCGGAGCCGGGCGAGCGCCCGGTGCAGCGTGCTCTTGACCGTTCCGGCCGACATGCCGAGGGCGGCGGCCGTCTCCTCCGTGGACATCTGCTCCCAGTGTCGCAGCACCACGACACTGCGCTGCTTCGGAGCGAGCACCTTCATCGCGTCCATCAGCAGGGCGCGGTCGGCGTGCTGCTCGGTGGAGTCGTCCACACAGGCGTCCGGGAGCTGCTCGGTGGGGACCTCCTCGAGCTTGCGGGCCCGCCACCACTCGGTGCGCGTGTTGATCATGACCCGGCGCAGGTAGGCGTCCGCGAGCCGCTTGTCCGCGATGCCGTCCCAGCGGCCGTACGTCCGGGCCAGCGCGGTCTGGAGGAGGTCCTGCGCGTCGACCGGGTCCGGGACCAGACGCCGGGCGCTGCGCAGCAGCGCGTCCTGCCGCGTACGGACGTATTCCTCGAACTCGAGCACCTCGCCCTGTGCCATGGTCAACCGCCTCCGATTCCCCGTACCGGCGGACTGCCGCCGCCGGTTCACTGCCTGTGGTCTGTCGCCCCCGTGGTCCTGCCGGGTACGCAAATGAAGCTACGGAGGTGTTGTCACGGCGTTGTCCGAGGCAGCCTGCGGCCAGCGCTCAGCTGTCCGTCGGTTGTGTAACGGAAATAGGTTTGGGGTAAAGGAACAGGCCGAATGGCTCGACTGTGCGGTGATTTGTCCGGCTGTTGGGCGTGACAAAGGGCCGGTGACGGCCGTGATGAAGCCGCACACCTGTGAAATGACCGTGCGTCAGGTCAGCGGCAGGCGGTACAGCCCGCCCGGGAGCGGCTCCACGAGTCCGTCCGCGACGAGGCCGTCCAGCGCACGCGCGCGCTGCACCGGCTCGTGCCACACCTGGTCCAGGGCGGCCTGCGGCACGGGGGTGTGCGCGTCCCGCAGGACGGCCAGCAGCTTGCCCCGGACCTGCCGGTCGGTGCCCGCGTACGTCTGGCCCCGGCGCGGCGGGCCGTCGTGCTCCGGCTTGCCCGCGAGCCGCCAGGCGCACTGCGCCGCGATCGGGCAGCGCACGCACGTCTCGTTCTTCGCCGTGCAGACGAGTGCGCCGAGCTCCATGGACGCGGCCGCCCAGCGTGCGGCGGTCGGCTCGTCGTCGGGCAGCAGGGCGCGGGCCAGCTTGCGCTCGGCGGCCGTGGTGGCGTTCGGCGGGTACCGCACGCCCGTGACGGCGCGCGCGAAGACGCGGCGGACGTTGGTGTCCAGGACGGCGTGCCGCTGCCCGTAGGCGAAGGAGGCGACCGCCGCGGCCGTGTACTCGCCGATGCCGGGCAGTGCGAGCAGCTGCGCGTGGCCCGAGGGCACGTCGCCGCCGTGCCGTTCCGTTATCGCCACCGCCGCGCCGTGCAGCCGCAGGGCGCGGCGCGGATAGCCGAGCCGCCCCCACGCGCGTACGGCCTCGCCCGGGGCCTCGGCGGCCAGGTCCTCGGGGCGCGGCCAGCGGGCGAGCCACTGCTCGTAGACCGGCAGGACACGGCTGACCGGTGTCTGCTGGAGCATGAACTCGCTGACCATCACGCCCCACGCGCCGGCCTCGGGGCGTCGCCAGGGCAGGTCACGGGCGTTCTCGTCGAACCAGTCGATCACCGGGGAGTGGAGGTCCGCCGCGGTGGCGTCGACGTCGGCGCGGGCGGGGGATCGGTGCGGGGGCTTCGTGGGCGCAGTCATGGCTCTTCCGATCCTGCCATGCGGAACGGGGCACGCGCGCGTACCGCCACTCGCCCGGGCGGGGCCCCGCGGGCGCGTCACGCGCGCGTGCCCGGGGTCGTGGCCAGAGGTGCAACGGGTGTGATCGGCGAGGAGGGTGGCCGCGCGGACCGAAGTCGGGTACGGGGAGACGGTTTCCGGGATGATGATCCGGAAAAGTTGCGCTCCGAGCGGCGGGTGGGGCCGGTTAACCCGTCGATCTCTCGTACAGTTTGCGCCGTGGGATCTCTGCGCAATCCGGTCGGGCCGCTTCCCTCCTCCATCTACTGGCGTCGGAGGGTCGTACTGCTGTCCGTGTGCGCCCTGTTGGCACTGGTGACCCTGTGGGTGGTGACCTCGGGCGGGGGCGGCGGCAAGAACGGCGCCGACGGCGGCGGAGGCAAGAATCCCGCCTCCTCGATCACGCCGGGGCCGTCCGGATCGGGGCCCGCGATCAGCCAGAATCCGGGGGGCCGCGACGAGTCGGGCGACGGCACCTCCAGCGGGTCCGGTTCGGGATCAGGCTCGGGCGACGGCGCCGGCTCGGGCGGCTCTGACGGCGACTCGGCGGGTGCCGGCAGTACCGACGACGGTGCCAACGGCAGTGACAGCGGCAGTGGCAGCGGTGGCAGTGCCGGCGCCGGCGGCACGGGGACGACGCTGCCGGCCGGGACGACCCTGCCCAACTGCACCGCGGGCGTGGTCACGTTGACCTTGCGGAGCGTCCAGAACTCCTACTCGCCCGACCAGGCGCCCACGTTCCAACTGATCGCGAAGAACGCCTCGGGGAGCGACTGCAAGGTCGATCTCGGCCCGAAGGCCGCGGTGTTGACGATCACTCAGACGGGCGGCGACGACGCGTACTGGTCTTCCGCCGACTGCCCCAGGACGGCCGGGAGCCTGCTGTACCGGGTGCCGGCCGGGGACAGCTTCACGTACACCGTGAAGTGGGACCGCAAGCCGAGCGCCCCCGAGTGCGCGACGCCTCCGGCGGGGGCGGCGAAAGCCGGTACGTATCTGGTGGAGGCGAAGGCCCCCGGGTTCGCCAAGGCGCAGACGTCGTTCGTGCTGAAGGACGACTAGACCGACCCGGCGGAGTCGGCCGGACAGGCCCTAGACGTACCGCTCCAGGATCGACGACTCCGCCAGCCGTGACAGGCCCTCGCGGACGCTGCGGGCCCGCGCCTCGCCCACGCCGTCGACCGTCTGGAGGTCGTCGACGCTCGCGGCGAGGAGCTTCTGGAGGCCGCCGAAGTGCTCGACGAGGCGGTCGATGATGGCGCCGGGCAGCCGCGGCACCTTGGCCAGCAGACGGAAGCCGCGAGGGGAGACCGCCGAGTCGAGTGCCTCGGGGGAGCCGGTGTAGCCCAACGCGCGCGCCACCGTGGACAGTTCGAGGAGTTCGGCGTGGCTCAGGGCGTTCAGCTCGTACAGCGCCTCGTCGACCGTGCGGGAGCGCTTGGCGGTGGGCTCGGGCACGTAGTCCCGGACC
This sequence comes from Streptomyces sp. NPDC002884, assembly GCF_040295245.1. Lineage (NCBI taxonomy): Bacteria > Bacillati > Actinomycetota > Actinomycetes > Kitasatosporales > Streptomycetaceae > Streptomyces > Streptomyces sp. NPDC002884. Next base: position 144,579 of record NZ_JBEOVB010000017.1, read on the forward strand.
ACCAGCTCGCGCTCCGGCTCCACGCCCGCGATCAACTCGTCGAGCTGGAGGGAGAGCAGTCGTCCGTCCGTGCCCAGTTCGACCACGTATTCGGCGATTTCGGTGGCGATGCGGCGCACCATCTCCAGCCGCTGGGCCACCGCGGAGACGTCCCGGACCGTCACCAGGTCCTCGATCTCCAGCGCTGACAACGTTCCCGCGACCTCGTCCAGGCGGAGCTTGTAGCGCTCCAGGGTCGCCAGCGCCTGGTTCGCGCGGGACAGGATCGCCGCGGAGTCCTCCAGGACGCGGCGCTGTCCGTCGACGTACAGGGCGATCAGACGCATGGACTGGGACACCGAGACGATCGGGAAGCCGACCTGCTTGCTGACCCGGTCCGCCGTACGGTGCCGGGTGCCCGTCTCCTCCGTGGGGATCGTGGGGTCCGGCACCAGCTGGACTCCGGCCCGAAGGATCTTCGACAGGTCGGAGGAGACCACGATGCCGCCGTCGAGCTTGCACAGCTCACGCAGGCGCGTGGCCGCGAACTCCACGTCCAGGACGAACCCGCCCGTGCACATCGACTCGACCGTCTTGTCGGAGCCCAGCACGATGAGTCCGCCGGTGTTGCCGCGAAGGATCCGCTCCAAGCCGTCGCGAAGGGCGGTGCCGGGAGCCACCGCGCTCAGCGCGGCGCGCATCAGGCCGTCGGCACCGGAACTCCCGCCGGACTTTCCGGGAGCTGCCGCCCGGTCGTTGGCTGCCACTGCACTCCTCCGGTCACAGGTCTGGGACGCCCCCGTTTCGCGCACTCGTTTCGCGCACTCGTTTCGTACGGACGGGCGAGACCAGGGCAAAGTCTACCGGCGCTGCTCCGCCTCCCGTGGGGCGTCTCGTCGAGGGGAGCGCGGCAGGACCCGCAGGGCGTCCCCTATGTCCGCGACCTCCAGGACCTTCATGCCCGCGGGGATCTTGCCGGGATCGCCCGGCACGAGCGCGTGCGTGAAGCCCAGACGGTGCGCTTCCGAGAGCCTGCGCTGGACGCCGGTGACCCGTCTGACCTCGCCCGCAAGCCCGACTTCGCCGATCGCGACCAGGTTCTTGGGCAGTGGGGTGTCACTCGCGGCGGAGGCCAGGGCGAGGGCGATCGCCAGGTCCGCGGCGGGCTCCGAGAGCTTCACGCCGCCGACCGTCGCCGAGTAGATGTCCCGCTTGCCCAGGGCGCTGATCCGCCCGCGCTGCTCCAGGACGGCCAGCATCATCGAGACCCGGGAGGTCTCCAGGCCGGACGTCGTGCGACGGGGCGAGGGGATCTGGGAGTCGACGGTGAGGGCCTGCACTTCGGCGACCAGGGGGCGGCGGCCCTCCAGGGTGACCGTCAGACAGGTGCCCGGGACCGGTTCGTCACGTCGGGTCAGGAAAAGTCCGCTCGGGTCCGCAAGGCCCGTAATGCCCTCGTCGTGCAGTTCGAAGCAGCCGACCTCGTCGGTGGCGCCGTAGCGGTTCTTCACGCCCCGCACCAGGCGCAGACGCGCGTGGCGGTCCCCCTCGAAGCTCAGCACGACGTCCACGAGGTGTTCGAGGAGACGGGGACCGGCGATCGCGCCGTCCTTCGTGACATGGCCCACCAGAAGCGTGGACATGCCGCGTTCCTTGGAGACGCGGATCAGGGCGCCGGCGACCTCGCGGACCTGCGCCATGCCGCCGGGCGCTCCGTCGATCTCCGGAGAGGCCACCGTCTGCACCGAGTCCATGATCAGCAGTGACGGCTTCACCGCGTCCAAGTGACCCAGGACGGCCGCCAGATCGGTCTCGGCGGCCAGATACAGGTGGTCGTCGATGGCGCCGATGCGGTCGGCGCGCAGCCGGACCTGGGAGGCCGATTCCTCACCGGTCACATACAGCGTGCGGTGTTCGTCGCTCGCCGACTTGGCCGCCACGTCCAGCAGGAGGGTCGACTTGCCGACGCCCGGCTCGCCGGCCAGCAGGACGACCGCGCCCGGTACGAGTCCGCCGCCGAGGACCCGGTCCAGCTCGGGCACGCCGGTGGGGCGGGCGGTGGCCTGGCGCACGTCGACCTGGCCGATGGGCAGGGCGGACGTGGTGACGCGCCCCGGCGTCGTCGTACGGACCGCGGGCGTGCCGTACTCCTCGACCGTCCCCCAGGCCTGGCACTCGGGGCAGCGGCCGAGCCACTTGGCCGTCTGCCAGCCGCACTCCGTGCAGCGGTAGGACGGACGGTCCTTGGTGGTCTTCGTACGGGCAGCCATGGGGAAACCGTAACCGCCGCCACCGACAGCCCGACCCGCCTGTGGACGACCGTCCTCGCCGGACACCGGTCCAGAGCGCTCCGGCGGTGCTCCGGAGGGGCTTCGGCAGGGCTTCGGCAGGGCTTCGGCGGTGCTCCGGAAGTGCCTCGGCAGGGCTCCGGAGGTGCCTCGGCAGCGCTCCGGCGGAGTCTCGGCGGCGCCCCGCGTGGGCCCGCGCCCCCCGGAAGAGGGCAGGCACCCCTTGTGATTCGGCCACGCCCCGTCACGAACGAGCCATGGGACCCCCCTTCCCTGTCCCCTTATGAGGGATCGTTTCACCCGTACGGATTAAAAGGACTCAAGGGACAAGTAGACCTAGTTCCGCGCCGCCTACGGTCGCACGGGTGATGAGCAGCAGCCCGGAAACCTCGACCCGCACGACCGGCGCACACCGGGCGCACCGGGAGGTGCGCGACGGCGCTCCGGCGCGCACGCTCGCGCAGCGGCCCCCCGCGCGCTACGAGCCCTACCTGGACGGCCTGTTCACCTACTGCCTGTCCGTCCTGTGCGACCACGAGTCGGCCACCGCCGCCCTCGGTGACGTCCTCGCCTTCGCGGAACGGCGTGGCCAGCGTGGTCCCGACGCGGCGGGCGACCGCCGGGCCTGGCTGTACGCGCTGGCCCGCTGGGCGTGCCTGCGCAGGCTCACCGAGGCCAAGCAGAGACGTCAGGGCACACAGAGGCGTCAGGGCGTGCAGAAACGTCAGGGCACGCACGCCGCGGCCCGTAACGGCGCTCGCGGGCAGCCGGCCGCGAAGCAGGCGACGGCCGCGGGCGCCACGACCGCCCCGAGCACCCCGAGCGCCATGTCGTCGGCGGGCCTGCCCGCTTCCGACGAGGCCACGGAGCAGCGGCGACGTGAGCTGACCCAGCTCGCCTGGCCCGAGGCCGCCGGCACCACCCCGGAACAGCGCGAGGCGCTCGAACTCGCCGTACGCCACCACCTCGCCCCCCACGAGGTCGCCGCCGTCCTCGGCAAGGACCTGGCCGCCGCCCGCGAACTGCTCGCCTCCGCCGCCTGCGAGGTCGAGCGCACGCGCGCGGCGCTCGCCGTCGTCGAGACCGGCGGCTGTCCCGGTGTGGCCCGTCTCACCGGCGAGAACCAGCTGGTGCTCAGCGCCGCCCTGCGCCGCGAACTCGTCCGGCACGTCGACGACTGCCCGCGCTGCCGCAGGGCCGCCGAACGCGCCGTCCCCGGCCGCTGGCCCGGCGCCGGTGTCACCCCCGCCGAGCTGCCCGTCCTGGCGGCGCCCCGCGCGGAGCTGCACATGGCCATGACCCACCTCCCGCGCGCGCGGGGCGCCGCCGTACCCCGCTACGACCGGCGGGGCTTCCCGATGGACCCCAAGGACCGGGCCGCCCGCCGGGAGCGGCTCCGCGCGCGTGCCGTCACCACGACCGTCGTCGCCACGGTCGTCGCCGCTCCGGTGCTCGCCCTGTGGGCGGCCTACCGGGGCACACCGACGGGGGAGGGGGTCGAGGGCCGCTCGGCCAGCGCCAGTGAGGCGCAGGGTCCCGACAGCCTCGACGGCGAGACGGTCGGCGGCTACGAGAACGCGGGAAACGCCAGCACCCGCCCCGGCACCGGTCTCCCCAAGGGCGACGGACCGGATGTCTCCGTGGAGGTCGTGAGCGTCACCGGACTCGGCCGGAGCGCCGCCGGGAAGCTCTCGGTGACGGCCGCCAACAGCGGCGACACCACCCTCATCACCCTCACCGCGGCGGCCGACGGCGACGGGCCGGTCCGCTGGTCGGCCACCACGGCGGCCTCCTGGCTCTATCTGAGCCGTTCCACGGACACGCTGAAGCCCGGCGAGTCGGTGACGGTCAAGGTGTACGTCGATCATCTGCGCGAGCCCTCCGGGCGGTGGCACGCGCGCGTGGCCGTCGCTCCGGCGGGCGCCGTCGTCTCCATCGAGGGCTACGGCACCGCACCCGGCCCCTCGGATCCCGGCAACGGCCCCGGCCCGGGCGGCCCCGGCGGTCAGCCTCCGTCGTCCGACCCGGAACCGACGCCCACGGCGCCGTCCTCCCCGGACCCCACCCCGAGCGATCCGCCGCCCTCCGCCGACCCGGAGCCCACGGAGGGCGACCCGTCCCCGAGCGACTCGGAGGACTCGACTTCGCCGTCCGACGACAGCGACTCCTCGATCCCGGAGTCGTCGTAGGGGTCCGCCGTGGGCGTCACGGGCCGCACGGGCCGCACGGGTCGGGCCCCGGAGGTCCACCGGGGCCGAGGAGCCCGGGCCGGCGGCTCGTGCGGCCCGCCAGCCCGGCGGCCCGTCAGCCGGTCGGGCGTGCCGGGTCCGCCGGGTGCGGCGCCAGCAGCGGGAGCTGCGAGGCGAGGCGCTGTTCGCACAGCTCGACCAGGCGGTCGTAGCCGGCCTTGCCCATCAGCTCGGTCAGCTCCGGGCGGTAGGAGACGTACACCGGGTCGCCCGCACCGTGTGCCGAGGTCGCGGACGTGCACCACCAGTGCAGGTCGTGGCCGCCCGGACCCCAGCCGCGGCGGTCGTACTCACCGATCGACACCTGGAGCACGCGCGTGTCGTCCGGCCGGTCGATCCAGTCGTACGTCCGGCGCACCGGGAGCTGCCAGCAGACGTCCGGCTTGGTCTCCAGCGGCTCGCGGCCCTCCTTGAGGGCCAGGATGTGCAGCGAGCAGCCGGCGCCGCCCGCGAAACCGGGGCGGTTCTGGAAGATGCACGAGCCGTTGAACGGGCGGGTCTGGCGGGAGCCCTCGTCGTCCTCCGAGACCCAGCCGTCCCGGACGCCCTCGTCGTGGTGCTGCCAGATGTCCGGCGTGAGCCGCGCCACATGTCCGGCGACGCGCTTCTCGTCGTCCTCGTCGGAGAAGTGGGCGCCCAGGGTGCAGCAGCCGTCGGCCGCGCGGCCCGGCTGGATGCCCTGGCAGCCGCTGCCGAAGATGCAGTTCCAGCGAGAGGTCAGCCAGGTGAGGTCGCACCGGAAGACCTGTTCGTCGTCCGCCGGGTCGGGGAACTCCACCCACGCGCGCGCGAAGTCCAGACCCTTCTCGTCCGCGGCAAGCGCCTCCGCCGCCGCTGCCTGGGCCTTGTTCGACTTCTTCGGTGGCTTCACCGGCTTCGCCCGCGAAGAACCGTCGGTCGATTTGTCGGTCTTCGCCTTGTTCGTCTTTGGCACTCGTCCAGGGTAAGTCGCCGGGAGCCGCTTCGGGGACGGCCGGGGGTGCTGTGGGCAGTAGCGTTCCCTACATGAGACTCGGTGTCCTCGACGTGGGATCGAACACGGTGCATCTGCTGGTGGTGGACGCACACCCGGGCGCGTGCCCCCTGCCCGCGCACTCGCACAAGGTGGAACTGCGCCTTGCCCAACTCCTCGACGAGGACGGGGCGATCGGCCCGGAGGGCGTCGACAAACTGATCGCCGTGGTCCAGGAGGCGCTCCAGGCCGCCGAGGACAAGGGCGTGGAGGACCTGCTGCCGTTCGCGACCTCCGCCGTGCGCGAGGCCAGCAACGCCGACGACGTCCTCGCGCGCGTGCAGGCCGAGACCGGCGTCGAGCTCCAGGTCCTCACCGGCGCCGAGGAGGCCCGGCTCACCTTCCTGGCCGCCCGCCGCTGGTTCGGCTGGTCGGCCGGAAAGCTGCTGGTCCTGGACATCGGCGGCGGCTCACTGGAGATCGCCTACGGCATCGACGAGGAGCCCGACGCGGCCGTCTCGCTGCCGCTCGGCGCCGGCCGGCTCACCGCGGGCTGGCTGCCCGGCGACCCGCCCGACCCCGAGGACATACGAGCGCTGCGCCGCCACGCCCGCGCGCAGATCGCCCGCACGGTCGGGGAGTTCAAGCGCTTCGGCACCCCCGATCACGTCGTCGCCACGTCGAAGACGTTCAAGCAGCTCGCCCGCATCGCAGGCGCCGCCCGCTCCGTCGACGGCCCGTACGCCCAGCGGCAGCTCAAGCGCGAGTCGCTCGAAGCCTGGGTGCCCCGCCTGGCGGGCATGACGACCGCCCAGCGGGCGGAGCTCCCGGGCGTCTCCGAGGGCCGCGCCAACCAGCTCCTCGCGGGCGCGCTGGTCGCGGAGGGGGCGATGGACCTCTTCGGCGTGGAGGACCTGGAGATCTGCCCCTGGGCGCTCAGGGAGGGCGTCATCCTGCGCAAACTCGATCACCTGGCGTCGGAGTGACGGGCCTGCGGCGCGCACGGCCGTGACCTGGCCGCCTCCGCCGTGCGGCCGTGACCTGGCCGCCTCCGCCGTGCGGCCGTGACCTGGCCGCCTCCGCCGCGCGGGTGTGAGCCACCGGGCCGTGCGCGCACCCGCCCGTGGCGAACACCACAACGGCGGCCGGGGGCCCGGCACCCGGGTGACCGCACCCCGTAACCTGTCCCCCATGGCAGAGCCAGTCGTGCGGATCCCGGATGCGAAGGTCGCCCTGTCGACGGCCTCGGTCTACCCGGAGTCGACGGCGACGGCCTTCGAGATCGCCGCGCGCCTCGGATACGACGGCGTCGAGGTCATGGTCTGGAACGACCCCGTCAGCCAGGACATAGACGCGCTGCGCAGACTCAGCGACTACCACCGCATCCCGATCCTCGCCGTCCACGCCCCCTGCCTGCTCATCACGCAGCGGGTCTGGTCGACCGACCCGTGGACCAAGCTCCAGCGGGCCCGCTCGGCGGCGGAGAAGCTCGGCGCGAGCGCGGTCGTCGTCCACCCGCCGTTCCGCTGGCAGCGCCAGTACGCGCGGGACTTCGTCACGGGCATCTGGCGGATGGCGGACGAGACGGACGTACGGTTCGCCGTCGAGAACATGTACCCGTGGCGCTACCGCGACCGCGAGATGCTCGCGTACGCGCCCGACTGGGACGTCACGAAGGACGACTACCGGCACTTCACGATCGATCTCAGCCACGCCTCCACGGCCCGCGCGGACGCGATGCAGATGATCGACCGCATGGGCGACCGCCTGGGCCACGTCCACCTGGCCGACGGAAACGGTTCGGCCAAGGACGAGCACCTGGTCCCGGGCCGCGGCGCCCAGCCCTGCGCCGAGCTGCTGGAACGGCTCGCGCTGACCGGCTTCGACGGGCATGTCGTCATCGAGGTCAACACGCGGCGCGCGATGTCGAGCGCCGAACGTGAGGCCGACCTGGCGGAGGCGCTGGCCTTCACGCGCCTGCACCTGGCCTCCGCGTCCTCGACGGCGCAGTCTCCCCCGTCCCCCGCGGCGAAGGTGCCCCGCCGATGACCGGCGTCACCGCCCGTAAACGCGGCCGCCCCCCTCGTACGGAGTCGGCGGACACCCGTGACCGCATCCTGACGGCCGCCCGCGAGGAGTTCTCCGAGCGGGGCTACGACAAGACGTCCGTACGCGGTATCGCGAAGGCCGCCGGTGTGGACCCTGCGCTGGTGCACCACTACTTCGGCACCAAGGAGCAGATCTTCGAGGCGGCCATCGAGGTCGCCTTCGCGCCCGCGCTGGGAGCCCCGGAAGCGGTCGCCGACGGCCCGCTGGACCAGGTCGGCGAGCGGCTCGCCCGCTTCGTCTTCGGCGTCTGGGAGAACCCCACGACCCGTAAGCCCCTGCTGGCGATCGTGCGCTCGGCCGTGAACAACGACACCGCGGCCGCCGTCTTCCGCCGCCTGGTCGCCTCCCTGGTGCTGCGCCGGATCGCCGGCCGGCTCGACCTGCCGGACGCCGAGCTGCGCGCCGAACTGGCGGCCGCGCAGCTGGTGGGCTGCGCGATGCTGCGGTACGTGATCAAGGTGGAGCCGCTGGCCTCGGCGGACCTGGAGCTGATCATCGCGCGCGTGGCGCCGGTCGTACAGGGGCATCTGACCGGGCCGTGAGACGCGGCGCGGGAGGGTGGGACGCCGCCCCGGTCGTCCCAGGAGGGTGAGACGTTCGTCCCGGTATACGGACACCGTGTCCGACCCCTGGATGACCGGCGTACGCTCGTTAGCAGTCAGAAGTCTCTGATCGCAGTCTCTGAAGGAGCGAGCGACGATGCCCGAGCTGAGGTCCCGCACAGTCACCCACGGCCGCAACATGGCGGGCGCCCGCGCCCTTATGCGCGCCTCCGGTGTACCCGGTGCGGACATCGGCCGGAAGCCGATCATCGCGGTGGCGAACAGCTTCACCGAGTTCGTGCCCGGACACACCCACCTCCAGCCGGTCGGCCGGATCGTCAGCGAGGCGATCACCGCGGCCGGCGGCATCCCGCGCGAGTTCAACACGATCGCCGTCGACGACGGCATCGCGATGGGCCACGGCGGCATGCTCTACAGCCTGCCCTCCCGCGACCTGATCGCGGACAGCGTGGAGTACATGGTCGAGGCGCACTGCGCCGACGCCCTGATCTGCATCTCCAACTGCGACAAGATCACCCCGGGCATGCTGAACGCGGCCCTGCGCCTGAACATCCCCACGGTCTTCGTCTCCGGCGGCCCGATGGAGTCCGGCCGCGCCACCCTCGTCGACGGCACCGTCCGCACGCTCGACCTGGTCGACGCGATCTCCGACGCCGTGAACGACAAGATCTCGGACGAGGACATCCTCCGTATCGAGGAGAACGCCTGTCCGACCTGCGGCAGCTGTTCCGGCATGTTCACCGCCAACTCGATGAACTGCCTGACCGAGGCCATCGGCCTCTCCCTCCCCGGCAACGGCTCGGTCCTGGCCACCCACACGGCCCGTAAGGCGCTGTACGAGGACGCCGGGCGCACGGTGATGGACATCACCCGCCGCTACTACGAGCAGGACGACGAGACGGTCCTGCCCCGCAACATCGCCACCATCGCGGCCTTCGAGAACGCGATGGCCCTCGACATCGCGATGGGCGGCTCGACCAACACGATCCTCCACCTCCTCGCCGCCGCCCAGGAAGCGGGCGTCCCGTTCGGCCTGGAGGAGATCAACGAGGTCTCGCGCCGCGTGCCCTGCCTGGCGAAGGTCGCGCCGAACGTGGCGAAGGACCGCACGTACTACATGGAGGACGTGCACCGCGCCGGCGGCATCCCCGCCCTGCTCGGCGAGCTGCACCGCGCGGGCCTGCTCAACGAGGACGTGTTCTCGGTACACAGCCCGTCCCTGGCGGACTGGCTGAAGACCTGGGACGTCCGCGGCGGATCCCCCTCGCCCGTGGCGCTCGAACTGTGGCACGCGGCTCCCGGCTGCGTCCGCTCCGCCGAGGCGTTCTCCCAGTCCGAGCGCTGGGAGGCGCTGGACGTGGACGCCGAGGGCGGCTGCATCCGCTCCGCCGAGCACGCCTACAGCAAGGACGGCGGTCTCGCGGTCCTGCGCGGCAACATCGCCGTCGACGGCTGCGTGGTCAAGACGGCAGGCGTCGACGAGTCGATCTGGACCTTCGAGGGCCCGGCCGTCGTCTGCGAGTCGCAGGAGGAGGCCGTCGAGAAGATCCTCAACAAGCAGGTGACGCACGGCGACGTCGTCGTCATCCGCTACGAGGGTCCCAAGGGCGGCCCGGGCATGCAGGAGATGCTCTACCCGACGTCCTTCCTCAAGGGCCGCGGGCTCGGCAAGACCTGCGCCCTGATCACCGACGGCCGCTTCTCCGGCGGCACCTCGGGCCTGTCGATCGGCCACGCCTCGCCCGAGGCGGCCTCCGGCGGCACCATCGCCCTCGTCGAGGACGGCGACCGCATCCGCATCGACATCCCGAACCGCACGATCGAGCTCCTCGTCGACGACGCCGAGCTGGCCCGGCGCGAGGCGGCCCTCGGCGGCGTCTACGCCCCGAAGAACCGCGAGCGCAAGGTGTCCGCCGCCTTGCGGGCCTACGCCGCTATGGCGACGAGCGCCGACAAGGGCGCGGTGCGGGACGTGTCGAAGCTGGGCTGACACCACCGGACGCCCGGGCAGTCACCGCCGGGCAGCCGGAGCGCTGACGCGAGGGCCGTCTCCGTAGTACGGAGGCGGCCCTCGGCGCGTCTCACCAGTTCGCCGGGTCCCGTCCGTCCGCCGCGAAGACCGTTCCGTCGGGGGCCCCGGCGTAGACATGGCCGTCGACCGCCTCGGGCGCGGGCAGCGTGGCCACCACCTCGTCGGAGTTGGCGCCGAGCCGCAGTGCCGTCTGCCCCACGAGCTTGCCCTTCTCGGCGTCCACGGCGAGGAGCCGTCCGTCGGCCGCGCTGAAGTAGACGTGCTCACCGTCGGCGGCGGGCACCGAACCCCGGCTCACCGCCGTCTGGAGCGACCACACCTGCTTGTCGAGGCCCGTGTCGACGGCGACGAGCGATCCGTCGAAGGCCAGCAGGTAGACCCGGTCGCCCTGCACGGTGGCCTGCGCCTCCTGGAGCGCGACGCGCAGCTTCACCCGCAGCGACTCCTTGTCCCGCGGGGAGTAGCGGACCACGGCGTCGACCGTGCCGTAGTCGTCGCCCTGGGACAGCAGGACGAGGCTGCCGTCGGCGGTGCCCACCAGACGCAGCGCGCCGTCGAGCCGCTCGTCCCAGCGCACCTGCCCGGTCGCGGGATCCACGGCCGTGATCCGGGTGCGCCCGTCGTCCGACGTGCTCGACGCGTACGCCAGCGGATCCTTCGGGAACGCCGTGAAGTACGGCTCGCTCAGCCCGGGAACGCGCCGGCTCCACACCGACTTCCCCGTCGCGGCGTCGACCCCGGTCACCGTGTCGTCGGCCGCGGTCAGCAGCACGGTGCCGCCGACGGTCCGGACACCCGGGAAGTCCGACAGGTCGCGCTGCCAGCGGGTGGCGCCCGACGCCGGGTCGAGCGCCTCCATCCGCTTGCCCGAGTGGGTGATCACCTGAGCCAGCCCGCCCGCGAGCACCGGCGCCTGGCTCGGCCCGTCGTCGTCGGTGAGGACGTGCCGCCACAACACCCGCCCGTCGGACGCGTCCAGCGCCGACACCAGCCCCGACTGGACACAGATCAGCCGCCGGGTGTCGTACGCGCACTGGGGCATGCCGCCCGTGCCCGCGCCGGTACCCGCACCGGTGCTGCTCTTCGCCGGCCGCGTGCTCCAGGGCGTGAAGGCCGGCGACGCGGACCGCGAGCCGCCCGCGTCGCCCCGTGCGTCGCGGCCCGGGTCTTCCGCGCCGGGCATCTGCGTGGCGAGGACCGCACCGCCCGAGAGGACGACGACGAGCGCGCCGACGGCCAGGGCCACCCGCCCACGCCGGCTGCGCGGCCGCACCTCCGCCCGGGCCGACGCACGCTCGGGCTCCTCCGACCCCTTCGGCCCGTCCCCGGCCGTCTCCTCCAGCGCCCGCTGTGACGGTATGAACGCCTGCGTGTCGTACGAGGCCGCCACCGACCGCAGTTCCCGCATCAACTCGTCCGGCGTGGGCCGGTCCTCGGGCTCCTTGGCCAGGCAACGCACCACCAGCGGCGCGAGGTTCCCCGGAACGCCGGTCAGATCAGGCTCGTCGTGCACGACCTGGTAGGCGACGACGTACGGGCTGTCGGAGTCGAACGGCCCGCGTCCCGTCGCCGCGTGCACCATCACCGACCCGAGCGCGAAGATGTCGGCGGCCGGCCCCACCTCCCGCGGCCGCCGGAACTGCTCCGGCGCCATGAACGGTGGCGTACCGATCAACTTGCCGGTCTCCGTGCGCAGTTCGCTGTCCTTCGGCCGGGAGATACCGAAGTCGATGACCTTCGGCCCGTCCTCGGCCAGCAGGACGTTGCTCGGCTTCAGATCGCGGTGCACGACCCCGACCCGATGGATGTCCCGCAGCGCCTCCGCGAGCCCGGCCATCAGCCGCCGCAACTCGCCCGAGCGCATGGGCCCGTTCCGCTTCACCTGCTCGGCGAGCGTCGGACCGGGAATGAACAGGGTGGCCATCCAAGGCCGTTCGGCCTCCGGATCGGCGTCGACGACGGGCGCGGTGAAAGCCCCGCTCACCCGTCGAGCGGCGGCAACCTCCTGGTGGAAACGGCCTCTGAACTCGGGATCCCGGGCGAACTGGGCATGGACGACCTTCACCGCGACCTTCATCCCGGAGGTGCTCCGGGCCAGGTGCACCACACCCATGCCACCGGAGCCCAGGCGCTCCTCCAGGCGGTAGTGACCGGCGTACTCCGGAAGTTCCGCTTCCGCGCCTGCCCCGGTGTTGCGCTGTGGCGTCATGGACCACCCCCGTGCTGTTCAACCGGCGCGCGCGACGCACGGAGCCTAGTCGATGACTCGTACGGCACCGAGGCGGCTTGCTAGCCTCCGTGTGCGAATCCTGTACATGTGTTTCATTGCGTGTTTTAGGGGAATCAACGTGACCCCATGGCAGTCATGGGGTTCGACGGGGGAGGTTTTTCATGTCTGTTGACCGTGTGGAAGAGGTCGCGAGCGGCGAGACGGCGGAGGCGGTCACGACGGCCGCGGCGGCGTCCCTCACCTACTACCCGGTCGCCCCGGGCGTCCGGCTGAACGTCCGCAGCGGCCCCGGTACGAGCTACCCGGTCGTCAAGGTCCTGGCCGAGGGCGCGAAGGTCCCGATCTTCTGCCAGACCCCGGGCACCTCGGTGACCGGCCCGTACGGCACGACGAACATCTGGGACAACATCGCCGACGGCCAGTTCGTCTCGGACGCGTACGTCCGGACCGGCAGCGACGGCTACGTCGCCGCCCACTGCGCCTGACACCGATCCGGACCCGGACACTGTGCCTGACACCGACCCGGACCCGGGCACTGTGCCTGACACCGACCCGGAGCTGGGCGCTGACCCGGACACCGACCCGGACCCGGCGCTGATCCGGACCGGGCGCTGACCCGGACACCGACCCGGACCCGGCGCTGATCCGGACCGGGCGCTGATCCGGACACCGATCCGGAGCCGGACCGGGGCGTGGATCCCGACACCGATCCGGAGCCGGACTCGATCGCCGGTATGAGGCCGCGACCTCGGACCGGCTGTGGACCGGCTCTGGACCGGCGGCCTGCGGCATGCGTTTCGGAACGGCCTTCGACCGGCCTGGGAACGACCCACCCGGGAGCCCGCCGCCGCCCGGAGCCATAATCGTCCCGTGAGCGACGAAAACGGCACCCCGGACACCTCGGCCGGCTCCCGGGACACCTCGGCCGGCGCGACGGGCATCCCCACCGGCACCCCCGCCGGCCGGTCGGGAAGCCCCGCCGGCGCCGGTCCCCGCCCGGAGCCCCTCCGCTTCTTCGGCACCACCTGGGTGGACCACGACCCCGGTCACCGGGGCTACGCGGCCCGCCGCACCGCCGCCGCCGTCGGCTCGCTGGCCGCCGTCGCCGTCTCCTGCCTCGTCCTCCGCTTCGCCTACGAGGGCATCGCGATCGCCGACCTGGGCGGCTTCGTGACGGTCCTGGTCGTCGTGATGTTCGCGGTCTGCACCGCGCTCGCCTTCCGCCAGACCTGGGAAGGCTTCGCCAAGCGTCCCGACCCCGACCGTCAGGCTTCCCTGCGCGGTCTGCTGGCCGTCGGCTTCGTCGGCTCGCTGCTCGCGTACTTCTTCCGCACCCTCACCGAGGCGCCCGGCGAGAAGCTCCACCGCGAGGAGTACGAGACGGCTCGCGACCAGTACGAACGCCGCTCCACCCGCCGCACCGGCAACCCGTCGAAGAAGCGCCGCCGCGGCTGACCCCGTCACCGGGACCTGGTGTCGCCGGGCAAGGCACGAGGCGGGTGGGAGGACCGACCTGTCGGCGCAAGGACCGACCTGTCGGCGCGGCCGACCCCGCCCACAGACCCGGCCCCGTTCCCCTTCTCACCCTCCTCCGTTCACCATGGCCCCATGACGGCCTCCTCCCACACCCCCTCCCACACCCCCTCGCACACCACCCGAGCCCACTCCTTCAACTCCGCCGCGGCCCAGTACGCCGCCAACCGGCCCTCCTACCCGACCGCGCTCCTCGACACCATCGAGGACCTCGCCGGCCGCCCCCTCACCGGCGCACGGGTCGCGGACATCGGGGCCGGCACCGGCATAGCGACCGCCCTGCTGCACACCCGAGGCGCCGACGTCATCGCCGTGGAGCCCGGGGACGGCATGGCCGCACAGTTCCGCCGGACCCTGCCCGGCGTGCCGATCGTCCGGGGCGACGGCAACCACCTCCCGCTGGCCACCGCCTCCCTCGACTTCCTCACCTACGCCCAGTCCTGGCACTGGACCGACCCGGCCCGCTCGGTCCCGGAGGCCCTGCGCGTCCTGCGCCCGGGCGGCGCGCTGGCGCTGTGGTGGAACACCGACGCCCTCGACGTGCCCTGGCTCGCGGAGGCGGCCCGGCGCGTCGACCGGTACTTCGGGGAGAGCACCCCCGCGAACACCAGGAACGTGAACGCCCGGGTCGTCGACCCCACCGGCCGCCTCGGACTGATCCGTCGTGAGGTCCGCTGGAGCCGCCGCGTCCCTGTCGACACGCACCTGGCCAACCTCGGCAGCCACTCGCTGTTCCTCGTCCACGGCGAGGAGGCGAGCACCGCCTTCCTCGCGGAGGAACGCGACCACCTGATGCGGGCCTTCCCTGACGGACTCGTCGAAGAGGTCTACGACGTCATCCTGCTGTTCGCGACCAGAGCCTGACCGCGCGCGGCGGCCCACCCGTCCAGGGCCGCCGCACACGCGTGATCCACGTGCCGCAGCCCGCCCAACTCCAGCCGTACCGCGCGGTCGTGCGGCAGCGCGTCCAACGCGTCCAGCAGCTTCGGCAGCCGCAGGAACGTCGCGTGTCCCAGCACCCGTACGACGAGCCCGGCGTCTTCCCGGTCCTCCGTCTCGATGTGCACATGGCTGATCTCCCACGCCGTCTTCGCCACGGCCAGCGCCAGCCCGACCAACACCCCCTGGAACAGGTTCCCCGCCACGATCGCCACCGCCGTGACCCCGAGCACGACAGCCTCCGCGCGCTGCCCGTGCCACAGCTTCCGTGCCTCCCGCCAGGGCACCAGCCTGCAGCCGACGTACACGAGCAGCCCGGCCGGCGCCGCGACCGGAACGGTTCCCAGCACGCCGGGCAGCGCGGCCGCGAACAGCAGCAGCCACACCCCGTGCAGCACCCGCGAGGCCTTGGTCCGCGCCCCCGTCCGCGCCCTCTCGGAGACGGCACCCCCGGCTCCCGCGGACGCGCTCCGCACGATGAAGGTCGTCATCGGCAGCGCGCCCAGCACCCCGCAGACGGCGTTGCCCGCGCCCTGTGTCATCAACTCCCGGTCGTAGTCCGTCCCCCGTCCGTCGGGCAGCCGGTCCACCGCCGCGGCGCCGAACAGCGACTCCGCCGACGCGATCAGCGCGAACGCCACTACGGTCCCGATCACCCCCACTTCCGTCAGCCGTCCGAGATCCGCCGCCTCCGGCACCCGTACGGCATTCCACAGCCCCTGCACCTGGACCCGCCGCACATCCAGGTCGAACACCCATGTCACGCACGCCGCCGACGCCACCGCGACCAACGGCGCCGGAACCAGCCGCGCACCGCGCCGCCACCGCCCCCACAGCAGCAACACGACCATGGTGGCACCGCCCACTGACAACGCCACTGGATCCACCCGCCCGGGCAGCGACACCAACCCGGTGAGCCGGTCGAGCCCGCCCGCCGGAGCGGCCGCGTCCCCGAGGGCGTACAGCTGCCCGGTGACCAGCACCAGCCCGATCCCGGCGAGCATCCCGTGCACGACGGCCGCCGACACGGCCCGGAACCACCGCCCCAGCCGGAGCGCGCCGAGCCCGAGCTGCACCAGTCCGGCGGCGAACACGAGCACGCCGAGCGCCGCCGGGCCGTACCGCTGCACGGCCTCGTGGACGAGCACGGTCAGCCCGGCCGCCGGCCCGCTCACCTGAAGGCTGCCGCCGGGCAGCGCCCCGACGACCAGCCCGCCGACGATGCCGGTGATCAGCCCCAGCTCGGCGGGCACACCGGAGGCCACGGCGATGCCCATACAGAGGGGGAGCGCGACGAGAAACACGAGGAAGGAAGCGAACAGATCAGCCTTGCGGACACCACGGAGCGACACAGCGGCACCTCCAGGAGGAAACGGGAGATGCGTGGGCGCGCCGCACCGGGGGAGGGCACGGCGACGAAGCTGCGCGGACCGGAGCGAGAGCGATGGCGACGCTCCAGCAGCGCATGAATTCCATTGTCAGTTGAAACGCCCGGCCGGACGGGAGGTTCCTGTGGCGGCCTGGTGAACACGAAAGCGAAGGAACCGGAACATCCGCTTCCAACACCACCCCCCTGCGCCCGCGCCACCCCCGTGTACCCGCACCACCCCCCTGCGCCGAGGCCACCCCCACGTACCCGCACCACCCCCTGCGCCCGAGCCACCACCCCTGCGCCTGAGTCATCCCCACACGCCCGCGCCACCCCACACCCCTGCACCGCCACCCCACACCCCCGCACCGCCACTCCACACGCACGCCGATGCCCCCACCCGTCGGCGCCACTTGGCGCCACTTGACGCCTCCGCGCACCCCGGAGCATTATTCATCGCATGATGAATTTTAACCCGGACTCCCGCCCACCGGGCGAGGACACAACCCTGGCCCCACCCGCTGTCGTGCCCGCAGTGCCCGCCGCGCCCGCCGTACGGGCCGAGAACCTGACCGTCGTGCGAGGCCCCCGCACGGTCCTGCGCACCCTCGACTTCACCGTCCCCCGCGGCCAGATCACCGGCCTGCTGGGCCCCTCCGGCTGCGGCAAGTCGACCCTCATGCGCTCGATCGTCGGCACGCAGGACAAGGTCACCGGCACCCTCGACGTCCTCGGCCGCCCCGCGGGCCACCCCACGCTCCGCACCCGCATCGGCTACGTCACCCAGGCCCCCTCCGTCTACGACGACCTGACGATCCGCCAGAATCTCGACTACTTCGCCGCGATCCTCGACCCGGGCCGAGCGGCAGCGGACCGCCGCCACGAGAACGTCACCCGGGCCATCGCCGACGTGGACCTCACCACCCACGCCGACGCCCTCGCCGGCAACCTCTCAGGCGGCCAGCGCAACCGTGTCTCCCTGGCCGTGGCGCTGCTGGGCACCCCGGAGCTCCTGGTCCTCGACGAACCGACCGTCGGCCTGGACCCGGTCCTGCGCCGCGACCTGTGGAACCTCTTCCACGACATCGCCGCCACCCGGGGCGCGACCCTCCTCATCTCCTCGCACGTCATGGACGAGGCCGAGCGCTGCCACCGCCTGCTCCTGATGCGCGAGGGCGAGATCCTCGCCGACGCCACCCCCGAGGCCCTGCGCACCCGCACCGGCGCCGACACGGTCGAGTCGGCCTTCCTGCACCTGGTGGACGCGGCGACAGAGGCAGCCCGCACGAAGGAGACCCGCACGGCGGAGACCCGCACGAAGGAGACAACCCGATGACCACGGCATCACCCACCACCACCGCCACCACCGCCGCTCCGGCCCCCGCACCCACCACCAGCGCCCTGAGCCTCTCCCGCACCACCGCCACCGCGGCCAGGGTCCTGCGCCAACTGCGCCACGACCCGCGCACCATCGCGCTGCTGGTCCTCATTCCCTGCGTGATGCTGTTCCTGCTCCGCTACGTCTTCGACGGCAGCCCGCGCACCTTCGACAACATCGGCGCGTCCCTCCTGGGCATCTTCCCGCTGATCACGATGTTCCTGGTGACCTCCATCGCCACCCTGCGCGAACGGACCTCGGGCACCCTCGAACGCCTCCTCGCCATGCCCCTCGGCAAAGGCGACCTGATCGCCGGCTACGCCCTCGCCTTCGGCATCCTCGCGATCATCCAGTCGGCCCTGGCCACCGGCCTGGCGGTCTGGTTCCTCGACCTGGACGTCACGGGCAGCCCCTGGCTCCTCCTCCTGGTCGCCCTCCTCGACGCCCTCCTCGGCACCGCCCTCGGCCTCTTCGTCTCGGCCTTCGCGGCCTCGGAGTTCCAGGCGGTCCAGTTCATGCCGGCGGTGATCTTCCCGCAACTGCTCCTCTGTGGCCTCTTCGCCCCGCGCGACACCATGCACCCCGCGCTGGAAGCCGTCTCCGACGTCCTCCCCATGTCCTACGCGGTCGACGGCATGAACGAGGTCCTCACCCACACCGACATGACGGCCACCTTCGTACGGGACGTCCTCATCGTCGGCGGCTGCGCCCTTCTGGTCCTCTGCCTGGGCGCGGCGACCCTCCGACGCCGCACAGCGTGACCGTCCAGCCCCTCCAGCCCCTCCAGCCCGTCGGGCGTTCGAGGACGAGGCCGTTCAGGCCGAAAGGAGATCTGGGGGCACGGCTCCCGGGGACAGGGACAGGGACGGGAACGGAGACGGGAACGGGAACGGGAAGGAGCGGCGGGGGCGAGGAAACCGCCGTCCGCCCACCGGACACCCACCCCCGTCCCCCCACCCCGGTGCGAGGATGATCCCGGACGACGGACGACGCACACCTCCGGAGGACCCCCCAGCCATGACCCAGAAAGTCGCAGTCCTCGGCACCGGCAAGATCGGCGAAGCCCTTCTCAGCGGCATGATCCGAGGCGGCTGGGCCCCCGCCGACCTCCTCGTCACCGCCCGCCGCCCGGAACGGGCCGAAGAACTCCGCACCCGCCACGGAGTCACGCCGGTCACCAACGCCGAGGCCGCCAAGCACGCGGACACCCTGATCCTCACGGTCAAACCGCAGGACATGGGCGCCCTCCTCGACGAGCTCGCCCCGCACGTCCCGGCCGACCGCCTGGTCATCAGCGGAGCCGCGGGCATCACCACCGCCTCCATCGAGGAGCGCCTCGCCACCGGCACCCCGGTCGTCCGCGTCATGACGAACACCCCCGCCCTCGTCGACGAGGCCATGTCCGTCATCTCCGCCGGCACCCACGCCACCGCCGCCCACCTCGCCCACACCGAGGAGATCTTCGGCGCCGTCGGCAAGACCCTCCGGGTCCCCGAGTCCCAGCAGGACGCCTGCACCGCGCTCTCCGGCTCCGGCCCGGCGTACTTCTTCTATTTGGTCGAGGCCATGACGGACGCCGGCATCCTGCTCGGCCTGCCCCGCGACAAGGCCCACGACCTCATCGTCCAGTCCGCGATCGGCGCCGCGACGATGCTCCGCGACAGCGGCGAACACCCGGTCAAGCTCCGCGAGAACGTCACCTCCCCCGCGGGCACCACCATCAACGCCATCCGCGAACTCGAGAACCACGGCGTACGGGCCGCCCTCATCGCCGCCCTCGAGGCCGCCCGCGACCGCAGCCGCGAACTGGCCTCCGGCAAGAAGGACTGACGTCGCCGGGGCGGTCAGGCACCGGCCGCCCCCACGAGCTCCTCGGTCGTCACCACCCGCGCGAACCCGCCCCCGTGCAGGGACACCGCCGACGCCTGCGCGATCTCGTCCGCACTCCGCCGCCAGCCGAACGGCCCCTCCAGGTCGAACGTGTACGTCGCGTCGTACGCGAACAGCACGTCGTACCCGAGATTGCCGCCCATCCGCGCCGTCGTCTCCGCGCACATGTTGGTCTGGATCCCGGCCACCACGATCTGCGAGACCCCTTCCGCGGTCAGCCAGGCCCCCAGATCCGGCGTCCCGAGAAACGCCGAGTTCACCGTCTTCGTGAGGAACAGCTCGGCCCCGGCGCCCTTCCCCCGCCTCTCCTCCACGTACTCCTTGAACTCGTTCCCCTCGTATCCCAGCCGCAACGGCGACCCCGGCTTCACCGAGTCGTGCCGCACGAACACGACCGGCCGCCCCGTCCCCTGCCATACGTCGATGAGCGCGGCGATGTTGTCATCCGCCCCGGGATTGTTCCGCGCCCCCCAGAAGTCCAGCTCCTCGAAGCCCTTCTGTACATCGACGACCACCAGCGCTGCGTTCTCCGCGATATCCATGCCCTCGATCCTGCCGCCGGGACCGCCCGCGCCCCAGCGGGTCAGAAGACAGCGATCGATGGTTTACTGCCAAGCGTGGACCCTGCGTACCGCGTCGCCCTCATGGCCTTTCCCGGCATCCGCGCCTTCGACGTCTCCGTCATCACCGAGGTCTGGGGCACCGACCGCACCGACCGCGGCGCCCCCGCCTTCGACCTGCGCCGCGTCGCCGTCGACAGCGCCTCCGTCCCGATGCGCGGCGGCCTGGCCCTCGCCCCCGACCGCACCCTCGGCTGGCTCTCCCGAGCCGACCTGATCCTGGTCCCCGGCCTGGACGACCACGTCACCCCCGCACCCGCCCCCGTGCTGGACGCCCTCCGCCGCGCCCACGCCCGCGGCACCACCCTCGCGGCCCTCTGCGGCGGAGCCTTCACCCTCGCCCAGGCGGGCCTCCTCGACGGCCGCCGAGCGATCACCCACTGGGGCCTGATCGACCTCCTCCGCACACACCACCCCCTGGTGAACGTCGTCCCCGACGCCCTCTTCATCGAGGACGACAACATCTGGACCGCCGCCGGCACGGCAGCCGGCATCGACCTCTGCCTCCACCTGGTCCGCCGCTCCCACGGCGCCGAAGCGGCCGCCACCATCGCCCGCTCGATGGTCACCGCGCCCATCCGCACCGGCACCCAGGCCCAGTTCATCGAACACCCCACCCCGCGCGCGGACCGGGACGCCGACACCCTCGCCGCCGTACGCGACCACGCCCTGCGCCACCTGCACGAACCACTCACCGTCGCCGGCCTGGCGGCGCGGGCGGGAATGTCCCCCCGCAGCTTCGCCCGCCACTTCACGGCCGAGACCGGCGCCACCCCCCTGCGCTGGCTCCTCGACCAGCGCATCGCGGCGGCCCAGAAACTCCTCGAACGCACCGACCTCCCCATGCCCGAGGTGGCCCGGCGCTCCGGCTTCGGCAGCGAGGTCACGATGCGCCAGCACTTCGCATCGCGCCTCGCCACCAGCCCACGCGCCTACCGCACCGCGTTCAGCACCCGATCCGTGGCCGGCTCCGGCGCGGGCGGCAGCAACCCGATCGCGCGATAGGCGCTGTCCACGACGGGCCGGGCCATGGCCCGAGCCTTCGCCGCCCCGTCCCGCAGCACCCCCTCCACATGGACGGGATCCGCGCACAGCTCGCTGTGCCTGGCCTGCACCGGCCGCAGCACCTCGACCACCGCGTCGGCCGTGTCCTTCTTCAACGCGCCGTACGAGGCATAGGCACCGGCCAGCGCCTCCGGCTCCCCGCCCGTACACGCGGCGAGGATCTCCAGCAGATTGGCGAGCCCCGGCCGCTCCTCCCGGTCGTACACGACCTCCCGCCCACTGTCGGTGACGGCCCGCATGACCTTCTTGCGCACCACATCGGGCTCGTCGAGCAGATAGACGATCCCCGGCCCGAAGTCGTCGCTCTTGCCCATCTTCGACGTCGGCTCCTGCAGGTTCATCACCCGCGCCGCCACCGCCGGATGCGTGGCCTTCGGCACGACGAACGTGTGCCCGTACCGCTGGTTGAACCGCACCGCCAGATCACGGGTCAGCTCGACGTGCTGGGCCTGGTCGTCGCCCACCGGAACCTCGTCGGCCCCGTAGGCGAGGATGTCCGCCGCCATCAGCACGGGATAGGTGAGCAACGACAGCCGCACACTGCCCCCGCGCGCCCGCTCCCGCCCGGACTTCTCCTTGTACTGGATCATCCGCCGCATCTCGCCGTCCGTGGCCACGCACTCCAGCAGATACGACAACCGCGCGTGCTCGTCCACATGACTCTGCACGAACACGGTGCACAGCTGTGGATCCAGTCCCGCCGCCAGCAGCAGCGTCGCCGCCTGCCGACTGAGCCGGCGCACCCGTGCCGGATCGTGGTCCACGGTCAGCGCGTGCAGATCGACGACACAGAACAGTGAGTCCGCCCGGTGCTGGTCGACCTCGGCCCACTGCCGCAGCGCCCCCAGGTAGTTCCCCAGCGTCAGATGCCCGGTCGGCTTGACCCCGCTGAAGACCCGCTTCATCTCTCCACCTCCTGGTCGAGACCGCCGCTCCGGCCGGCCGACCCCCTGGAACCCTGGAGGGAGAAACGACAACGGCCGCCGAAGCGGCGGCCGTTGAGTGCATACGTGAGCACGGCCGCCGTCAGGCGGCCCACCACAGCTGGGTGCACGTACGCGTAGTCATGTCCGTGAGAGTACGCCTGCGGGGTGTCCGAGGGACATGAGTTGACACACCCCGACCGGCTACGTAGTGTTCTCCGAGTTGTTCGACGTGAGCGCCGACCCCGGTCGGTCCCCGGACAGCCATTCCGTAAGTACCAACCACTTCTCGACGTACAGTCGATTCGTCTGCCGTCGTGTCGTTGGCGTGTGTATTCACGAATGAGGAATCCGTGTTCGAAAGGACGCAGGACCCCGATTGGCTTCGGGGGACGGGAATCCGCTAAAGTCTCACTCGTCGGAACGGCCCAACAGCCGGGAAGACAAACCCCCTCTGACTGGGAATCAGCGCCGAAAGGATCTGATAGAGTCGGAACCGCCGGAAAGGGAAACGCGAAAGCGAGAACCTGGAAAGCACCGAGGAGATCGGGTCGAGAAAAGATCTGATAGAGTCGGAAACGCAAGACCGAAGGGAAGCGCCCGGAGGAAAGCCTGAGAGAGTCTCTCGGGTGAGTACAAA
>NZ_JBEOVB010000018.1:0-7031 GCF_040295245.1 Streptomyces sp. NPDC002884
CGGCGGTGTGGCCACCGCAATCACCCCAACCCCCGCCCGCCTCCGTTAATCCGTGGCGCTGGGGTGCCCCCAATACCCCCCCCCCCGTCCCCCCCCCCCCGGCCCCGCGCCCGCGGGCGACGACCGCTTCCACGCCGAGCGCGTCGACGCCGGCGACGAGGCGGCCGTGGCCGGCCTCCTCGCCCGCCACCGCTGCGACGTCCTGCTCAACGCCACCGACCCGCGGTTCGTGATGCCGCTGTTCCGCGCGGCGCGTGCCGCCGGGGCCACCTATGTCGACATGGCGATGTCGTTGTCGCGGCCGCACCCCGACCGGCCGTACGAGGAGTGCGGGGTCCGGCTCGGCGACGCGCAGTTCGCCGAGGCCGACGACTGGGCCGAGGCGGGCGCCCTGGCCCTGGTCGGCATGGGGGTCGAGCCGGGTCTGTCGGACGTCTTCGCCCGGTACGCCGCCGACGAACTCTTCGACGAGATCGAGGAGATCGGCATCCGTGACGGCGCGAACCTCACCGTCGACGGCCACGACTTCGCGCCGTCCTTCAACATCTGGACCACCATCGAGGAGTGTCTGAACCCGCCGGTGGTCTACGAGGCCGACCGGGGCTGGTTCACCACCGCGCCCTTCAGCGAACCCGAGGTGTTCGACTTCCCCGAGGGCATCGGGCCGGTGGAGTGCGTGAACGTCGAGCACGAGGAGGTGCTGCTCGTACCGCGCTGGGTGAAGGCGCGCCGGGTCACCTTCAAGTACGGCCTGGGCAACGAGTTCATCGAGACCCTGAAGACGCTGCACCTCCTGGGACTGGACCGCACCACGCCCGTCACCGTGCCCGGCGGGCAAGGACCGGTGCGGGTTTCGCCGCGGGACGTGGTGGCCGCCTGTCTGCCCGACCCGGCGACCCTGGGCGAGCTGATGCACGGCAAGACCTGCGCGGGCACCTGGGTGCGGGGCGTGAAGGACGGCGCGCCGCGCGAGGTGTACCTCTACCACGTGGTCGACAACCAGTGGTCCATGGCCGAGTACGGCAGCCAGGCCGTGGTGTGGCAGACCGCCGTCAACCCGGTGGTCGCCCTCGAACTCCTCGCCACGGGCGCGTGGTCCGGCGCGGGTGTCCTGGGTCCCGAGGCGTTCCCGCCCCGCCCGTTCCTCGACCTGCTCACGGCGTACGGCTCCCCGTGGGGGCAACGGGAGCAGTGAACGTTTTTCCGGGCCCCCCGGTTTCACCGGCGCCCCTCCGGTGACCCGATCGGGAGCAACTCATCCGGAAAAGCGCATACGACGAGATCGCAGGTGACTTCGATGGACAACTGGCGAGAGCACGCCGAGTGCCGCAACGAGGACCCCGACCTCTTCTTCCCGATCGGTACCTCCGGTCCGGCACTGCTCCAGACGGAGCAGGCGAAGACGGTCTGCCGACGCTGCCCGGTGCAGGAGGCCTGCCTGGGGTGGGCGATGGAGACCGATCAGACCCTCGGTGTCTGGGGCGGCACGAGCGAGAACGAACGACGCGCCCTCAAGCGGCGCACGAGGGCCCGACGCAGCTCGTGAGCCGGGGGCCGGTTCGGCGCGGTGGGCCTCGCCGGAACGGCGGCGCCCCTGCCGGAACGCGCGGTGCACGCTGCTGCCCGGCCGGGCCGACCGGCCGGGCAGCAGCGGCCGGCTAGCCGTCTTGGGGCGGCGTCGCCGCGGGCAGCCGCAGGGTGAACACGCTGCCCGCGCCCGGGGTGCTCGCCGCCCGCGCCGTGCCGCCGTGGGCGTCCGTCAGCTGACGGACGATCGGCAGCCCCAGACCGCTGCCGCCGGTGCGACGGCTGCGTGACTTCTCCGCCCGCCAGAACCGCTCGAAGACATGCGGCAGATCCTCGGCGGCGATGCCCGTGCCGGTGTCGGCGACCTCCAGGACGACCCGCTCGCCGTCCTCCCGGGCGGTCAGGGTGACCGTGCCGTCGGGCGGGGTGTGGCGTACGGCGTTGGTGACGAGGTTGCCGAGCGCCTGCCGCAGCCGCACCGGGTCGGCGTCCAGCCAGGGGTCGCCCTCGGTCTCGGTGCGCAGGCGCACGCCGGCCGTGTCGGCGGCCACCCGGTGGGCGGCGGTGACCTGGGCCATCAGGTCGTCGGCGGGCACCGGTTCGCGGTGCAGGCGCAGGGTTCCGGCGTCGGCCGCCGCGAGGTCGCGCAGGTCGTCGATGACGCGCTGGAGGAGCAGGGCCTCCTCGTGCAGGGCGCCGAGCAGTTCGGTGTCGGGTTCCACGAGGCCGTCACGGGCGACCTCCAGCCACCCACGGATGTTGGTGAGCGGGCTGCGCAGTTCGTGGGCCACGTCGCTGACGAGCGCCTTGCGCTGGGCCTCCAGCCGTTCCCGGCGCTCGGCCAGGTCGTTGAAGGCCTCCGCCAGGATCCCGGTCTCGTCGCGCGTCGTGACGGGTACGCGGGCATGCCGGTCCGGCGGCTGCCCCGCGGCCTCGGTCAGGGCGCGCAGGGGCCGTACCAGGCGGGTGGCGACGACGGCGGTGACGGCGACGGTGACGGCCAGCACCAGCCCGGCCGCGCCGACGACCTTCGCCTTGTTGGCCGGGGACATGACCCAGCGGGGAGCCGCGCCGTCGTCCCCGACGCCGAGGAACAGCTCGGCGACCGGGGCGACGTACGGGTCGAGCTGGGCGTGCCGTGCGGTCTCGAAGCAGGACTGGGCCGCGCGCAGCGCGGCCTTGCCGGCGGCCGCGCGGTCGGTGCCGTCGGCCGCCACCTTGGCGAACACGGGTGCCAGGGTCGGGGCCCGGCCGGACGCGCCGGGCAGGCCGGTGCCGAACAGCAGGGGGATGTCGGGATCCAGGCCCGCCCGGGTCAGGCAGCCGCCGGCGCGGCCCTGGAGCGCGGTCAGCGCCTTCTCCTCCGTGGGCGCGGGTGTGTCGAGCTGCCCGTCCCCGCACTCGTCGAACGCGTATCCCGAGACGGCGGTGGAGTCCGCGGCGGTGACCACCGGGCGCCCGCTCGGGGTGTGGGTGACGGTCGCGTCGATGCCGTAGCGGGAGAGGCAGCGTTGCCGCGCGCGGGCCACCGCGTCGAGCTTCGTGCGTTCGAGCGCGCTGAGCCGGTAGGGGCCCACCACACGCGGGTCGGTACCGCTCAGCTGCGCGCCCGGTTCGCTGTAGGTGTCGGTGCGCAGCGGGTCGACGGTGGCGGCGGCGCTCGGCGGCAGGGAGGTGCCGCGCGGCGCGGAGTCGGCCAGGGGTGTGCGGTCGGCGGTGGTCAGGGCGATGCGCCGGCCGGTCCGCGCGGACAGGTCACGGACCGTCGCCTCGACGCCCGTCCAGTCGGGGTGGGCGGCGGCGTAGCCGCTGAGCCGCGCGAGGATGTCCATGTCGTCGGCGAGCGCCTGGCCCTGTTCCTCCCGCAGCGCGCGGGTGGTGGTGGTGACGGCGAGCCAGGCGGTGGCGGCCACCGAGCACACGGCGATCAGGACGGACGCGATCAGCAGACGGACCAGCAGGCGCTTGCGCAGCGGTATACGGGTGCGGGTGCGGGTGCGAGTGCGGGCGGGGTTCACGCGTGGCCGCCGCTGAGCTTGTAGCCGACGCCGAACACCGTCAGCAGCCGCACGGGTCTGCGCGGGTCGTCCTCGATCTTCCGGCGCAGGTTCATGATGTGCACGTCGATCGCCCGTTCCGTCGAGGCCCGGTCGACCCCGCGGGTGCACTGGAGCAACTGCCGCCGGGAGAAGACCCGTTCGGGTTCGGCGGCCATGGCCAGCAGGATCTGGAACTCGGCCGGTGTGCACTCCACCGGCTCGCCGGCGCAGCGCACCTCGTGCCGCTCAGGATCGACGGCGAGCCCCGCGGCCCGGACGACGGGGTCGTCCCGCCGGTCTGCGCCGGCCCGCCCGCTGCGCCGCAGGACGGTACGGATGCGGGCCATCAGCTCACGCGGGCTGTAGGGCTTGGTCATGTAGTCGTCGGCGCCCAGTTCCAGGCCCAGCAGCACATCGTCCTCACCGGCCCGGGCGGTCAGCATCAGCACGGGGATGTCGTCGTCCCGGCGCAGCACCCGGCACACCCCGAAACCGTCGATGACGGGCAGCATGAGGTCGAGGACGACGAGGTCGGGCCGGCTGCGCCGCACCGCGTCCAGCGCGGCCGCGCCGTCGTGCACGACGGTGGCGGTGTGCCCCTCGGCGAGCAGCGAGCGACGGATCAGTTCGGCCTGCATCGCGTCGTCCTCGGCGACCAGTACATGAGCGCACACGCGACAACTCCGTTTGTTCAGCGGGCCAGAGAGGCATGGTCGCCCATGACGACCACGGGATGCAGGGCGGGGTCCAGGGCGAGGAGCAGTTCCTTCATGTGCTGCTCGGCGATGCTCACACAGCCGTGGGTGGGGCCGCCGTGGTCGACGTGCAGCCAGATGCCGCCGCCGCGTTCCGCGCCGAGGGGGCGGGTCCAGTCGAGGGGCGAGGCGCCGGGCTCGCGGTTGTAGTCGATCGCGATCACGTAGTCGAAGGAGCCCCGCAGCGACTCGCCCTCGAATCCGGTGCCGCGCGGGGTGAAGCCGGTGCCGCGGTCGTAGGAGAGCCGGGTGCCGGGGTCGCGCAGCAGGCCGCCGGCGTCGGTGAGGCCGTAGACGCCGATGGGCGAGCGCAGGTCGCCGCCCATGTGGTGGTCGCTCCAGCCGCGCAGCGCGTTGTG
Source organism: Streptomyces sp. NPDC002884 (assembly GCF_040295245.1). Taxonomy (NCBI): domain Bacteria; kingdom Bacillati; phylum Actinomycetota; class Actinomycetes; order Kitasatosporales; family Streptomycetaceae; genus Streptomyces; species Streptomyces sp. NPDC002884. The sequence continues at coordinate 4,681 of NZ_JBEOVB010000018.1, forward strand.
CGCGGGCCACGGCTCCCCCGGCTGCCAGCCGGCCTCGGTACGCCGGTACAGGACCACCGTGGAGAGCGGGGAGTCGCGGTCCCGGCCGGTCACCACGACCACCTGAGCCGTGTCGTCCGGCACGGCCGCCCGGGTCCTCGTCCCCAGGCCGGGTATCTCCCGCGGCGCCGCCTCGACGGAGATCGCGGGCGCGGGTGTGCCGGGCTCCGCCGGCGGGCCGGATGTGGTGGCGTCGGGCCGGTGCTCCGGCGTGGCCGCGGCGCCGCCGCCGCATCCGGTGAGCAGGAGGGATGCGGCGAGCAGCACGGCCCGGCGGGGATGGATGATCACCGTTCGACTGTCGCCGACAGGTGTGTGGAACTCGTCAGGTTCCGGGGCCTGTTCGGCCGCTACGGCTTGCCGGGCTTGCCCCGGCCGTACAGCCAGCTCCGGAACAGCGCGTCGAGGTTCTGCCCGGACTCCCGTTCCGCGAGCCGTTCGAACTGGGCGGTGGTGCCGTGGCCGTAGCGGTGCGCGGCGGCCCAGGCGCGCAGGACGCGGAAGAAGGCACGGTCTCCGACGGCGGTGCGCAGGGCGTGCAGGGTCATGGCGCCGCGGGCGTAGACGGGGGTGCCGAAGATGTTCGCGCCGCTGCCGGGGTCGCCGGGCGGGAACTCCCACAGGCCGTCGGTGGCGGGGCGGGCGTACAGGGCGTCGAAGGTCTGCTGGGCGGTCTTGCCGCCGTGCTGCTCGGCGTAGAGCCACTCGGTGTAGGCGGCGAAGCCCTCGTTGAGCCAGATGTCCTTCCAGGAGGTGAGCGAGACGGAGTCGCCGAACCACTGGTGGGCGCTCTCGTGGACGAGGGTGCTCAGGTCGGGGGCGCTGTCGTACACCGGCCGGGACTGGGTCTCGAGGGCGTAGCCGACGTTCGGGGCATGGTCGACGATGGAGCCGGCGGCGCGGAACGGGTAGGGCCCGAACAGTCCGCTCTCCCACTCCAGCACGGCGGGCAGCTGCTTGAGGACGGGTGCGGCGGCCGCGGCCTCGCGTGGGTCGACGGCGTCGTAGACCTTGAGGCCGGTGCGGGTCGTGTACTGCTCGACCTGGAATCTCCCCACGGTGGCGGTGGCGAGGTAGGCGGCCATGGGTTCGCTCTGGCGCCAGCGGAAGGTGGTCGTGCCGTCGGTGGTGCGCCGGCCGAGGAGGACGCCGTTGGCGACGGCGGCGCGGTCCTTCGGCACGGTGATCGTGAAGTCGTAGGAGGACTTGTCGAGGGGATGGTTGTTGGCCGGGAACCAGGTCATGGCGCCCTGCGGTTCGCCGGCGACGAAGGCCCCGTCGTCGGTGGGGATCCAGCCGTCGAGGGAGCCGTCGGGGTCGGTGACCGGGCCGGGGGTGCCTCGGTAGGTGACGGTGATCTGGAACCGCTCGCCCTTGCGCAGGGCGCGCCGCGGGGTGACGACGAGTTCCTGGCCTTCGCGTCGGTGTGCGGCCTTGACGTGGTCGACGGTCAGGCCGGTCACCTTCAAGCCTTGGAAGTCGAGGTCGAAGCGGGTCAGCCGTCGGTCGGCGCGGGCGCTCAGGACCGCCTTGCCGTCGAGGTGCCGGCTGTCCGGGTCGTAGCGGAGGGTCAGGTCGTAGTGGGTCACGTGGTAGCCGCCGTTGCCGGCGAGCGGGAAGTAGGGGTCGCCGACGCCTGCGGTGCCCGTCGGTCCGGCCGCGGTGGCGGGTCCGGCCGCCGTGAGCAGCGCCGCCAGGGCGACGGGGACGGTGGCGGCGACGGTTTCGCGGCGCAGGAGGGTGGTGGCGCGTCTGCGGGGCTGTGTCACGTGCGCTCCTGGGGGGTGGCGTGTGATCAAACGTCCCCAGACTAGGGACTGGGCGCCCCTCTCTTCCCCCTCGTTCAGGTCAAGCCGAGCGGTGTCGGCGGGCGTCCGGGGCCTACGCTCGGCAGGACCCTGCCCACCCGACAACGGACGGACGGCCTGCCCATGAGTGTCCGCGTGCGTCGCGTCTACGAACCGCCCGAGCCCGACGACGGGGTGCGGGTCCTGGTCGACCGGCTGTGGCCGCGCGGTGTGTCCAAGGACGCGGCCCGCGTGGACGAGTGGCCCAAGGGCCTCACCCCGTCCACCGAACTGCGCCGCTGGTACCACGCGGGCGAGGAGCCGTACGAGGAGTTCGCGCGGCGCTACGAGGCCGAGCTGACGGCCCCGGAGGCGGCCGGACTCCTCGACCGGCTGCGTGCGTCGGTCCGCGAGGGCCCTGTGACGCTGCTGACGTCCGCGAAGTCGCCGGAGCGGAGCCACACCGCGGTGCTGGTCCGCCTCCTGGAGGCGGACGCGGACCGGCACTGACGATCCCGGCCGACG